>NZ_JAPDNR010000001.1:0-600000 GCF_025989125.1 Chitinophaga nivalis
CCTGCCGCTAGCGTTCATCCTGAGCCAGGATCAAACTCTCCATTGTAAAGAAGTTGATACCTGACTAATTTCTCTCGAAATCAATCGGATATTTAATTATGTTTAGCTTTAACATTACCTGTTTGAACTTAAGTATCACTACTTAAATTCGTGCTGTTGTTTCCATTCTTTCAAAGAACTTTTGACGTTATCGATTAACTACTTAATCTCCGTCGTTGTTGATGTGTGAGATCCGATCTCGGTGGCCGTTTGCCGTACATCTTTTTTCATCTTTTTCGCAACCGTCGCTTTCCGTCTGTTGCCCCGTTATCGTTGGGGTTGCAAAGGTAAGCAACTTTTTATTTCTACCAAATCTTTTTGAAAAAATTTCTGATTTTTTTTCTCGTTATCTCTGTTGATTAATCTTCAATAACTACGCTGTTATCAGCGGTCAGAATGTGGTAAAAATACAGTGTCGTGAAGAGCTTTTGTAACCGTGCTTTCTATCAAAGCGGAGCGCAAAGGTAGGCGGATTTTTAACACTACCAACTATTTCTTATAATTATTTTTGCATTATCTTCTGTAATCCTTTACAGCAAAGGATTACAGAAGATAAAAATTATTATCAGACTACGTCCACAGGCTGTAAAAAATTATCCGGATACCGTACTTTCATCAAAAAAAGCCCCTGCGGCGGCACTGCAAAATCAGCATTTGTACAATCGCGACTCTCTATTGCCGCACGAAACGCTTCCAGCGAAAGCTTGCCCCTGCCCACTCTCAGCATCGTACCAACCAGGCCACGTACCATTCCCCGTAAGAAACGATTGGCAGTAACGTTATATACTATACGTTCTTCGGATTCAGTCCAATAAGATTCTTCAATAGCACATATAAATGTCTTTACCTGTGTATTACGTTTTGAGAAGGTAGAGAAGTCACGATACTCTTTCAGGATAGTTGCAGCTGCCTGTAAAGCGACGATGTCTATTTTATAAGGAAAGAAATACCCCCTGTCTTTCATGAAGGGATCTTTGCGGGTATATAAAGTATATTCATAGGAGCGGCTCAACGCAGCAAAACGACTGTTAGCTTCCGGTGGCACACCATATATGCCTCTTAATACTACATCCTCCGGTAAAATGGCGTTGATTTTATAGAGGAACTGCGGATGTAATGGCAACTCCGTATCGAAATGCAGGAAGTTCTGGTAGGCATTCACACCGGCATCAGTTCTGCTGGAACCTGTACTTTCTATCTTATCCCGGAATAATATACTCAGCGCCCGGTCTACCTCTGCCTGCACCGTATGTGCATTCTCCTGCACCTGAAAGCCGCTGTATTGCGCACCTTTATATCCTACTTCTATAAAATACCTGCTCATATGGGTGCGAAAATAAAGAATTACCAGTTTCCAATTAATCATTACGCCCTGTACAACAGAAATAGCGGAGGATCTTCCATTATTACTGTCGTACAGGGCGTACGTATTTATCTTATCCGTTACTTATTTATGTAACATGGCTTTGAACCGGCCTTTATAATAAGTATCGGTGAGCAGACTTTCAAGGGTTGCGTACTTTTCTGTATCGTAGGTTTTTGAATAAGCCAGATCCAGCAGGCGGTAACGGCCATCATCTGCCGCCATCAGTTGCGCCAGTGTTTTTATCTGTACCGTCTCGAGACAATAATTACGGGTTTGTTTACGGAATACGTCAATCATCCCATCATCACTTCTCGCGGCTACAAACTTGCGTAATACCTTGCGGAAGGTATCCTCATCCATGATGTTCCCGCAATCGGTATTGATGAGTCTTGCATCGGTTGCTTTACTGTTTTTACCAGCTGCTACTTCCGTACCGGCAACTGCTGCCGCTTCCGGCGCACCGGTTACTTCCTCTTCTCCCCGCTTCTTTTTCTTGCGGCTGCCTTTTTCCGGTGCATCCACCGGCACTGCAGCGGCAACGCCATAACCACTCGGATCTGTAATCACATTGGGTGGATTCTCTGTATCGTCGAATAACTTACGTTTCTTCTTTTTGCTACGCTCCGGTTGTTCCGCTACGGGCGCAGGTGTTTCCTCCACTACTGCAGGTGCTACTGTAGTCGCTGCAGGCTGATTTTTGTCGTCCTGAAACTCTATGAAATCCGGATCGCCTTCTCTTTTCTTGCGGTTCTTGGGTTTCCGGGGTGTTTCTTCCGTTACCACAGCAGCTTTAGCAGCTTCCTCAGCCGCCGCTTCTCCGGCAGCTGCTTTCCGTTCTTCTACCATCACCTCACTCAGGATAGCCTGTTCTTCTGCTGTCAGCGGTGCTTTGGTATCTTTTGCCTTTTTATCACCGGCATCTGCTACCGCAACAGTATCTTTTGCTTTTTCTTTAGGCGCTTCTGCTATGGAGCCATTCCGGTCTTCACCCGTTACCACTACTTTATCCAGGGCTGATGAAAAACCGTTGGCGGGTTTCGCCGGGCCGGTCACGGTGGCTTTATTGGCAAAGGTGGTTTCCAGGTCCTTCTGGAGATTGCCCATCATTTCTTTCTTAGCGGTATCTGAAGCAGCGGCTGTTGTTTCTTCGGGAGGGGCCGGCGCTTCTGCAGCTGCTGCTACAGCAGGGGCTTCTTCTCCGTTATCCGGTTTCAGTTCCCGGAAAGTTTGCAGATTATATAACGTATAACCAGCGTCTGCGCTCTTCTTCAACAAAAAGCCCTGATCATTTTTTCCTACTTTCAGATAAAACTGTTGTTCGGGCCCTTCATTCTTCGGAAACCCTACCGTCAACGGTACGGTTCCATTCTCCAGCTGAGGGATGATCAGGTACCCCCGCTCTGTAGAGCTGAGGAGCTTCCCTTTATGTTTCACATAAAATGGTTGTCCCTTTTCGCTCTGAATATATACATAGTGTCGTTGCTCCTGTGCCCATAGGCGGCCACACCATAACAAACATACCCAGATGTATATAAATGTCCTGTACTTAAGATGCATACTATAAATTGGTATAAAACTATCCTTGTGCAAATATTATTCCAGCACGATCAGCACTTCGCCTTTTTCCACTGCAGTGCGTTCTGTTACCTTAATTTCCTTTACGATTGCATCTGAACCGGATTTGAACACATTCTCCATTTTCATGGCTTCGAGAATCAGCACCGGGTCTCCTTTACGGATAGCCTGTCCGGGTGTTACCAGTACTTTCAGTACCAATCCCGGCATAGGCGCCTTGATATCGTTTATCTTTTTGGTCAGGGCATCTTTAATACCCATAGAGGCCAGCAGCTGGTCTATTGGTTCTTCAATGGCTATTTCATAGGGTTGTTGATTGATCTGGAGTACCACTGTTTTGGTATCCCGGTCTACCTTCAGCACCTGGGCCTGATAGCTATGACCATCCATAATAATACTGTAATCGCCGGAAGGCAGCCTGGCTGCCGACCAATCCACGGCTTCGTTATTGCAGGTAAGCTGTGTATCTCTATTAATGGTAAAGGTAGACTTCCCATTTACGGTTGCTTTGATCATAGTGCTGTTTTATTGGCCTGTAAGCCTTACAAAAATAGCATTTTTAACCACTCACCTCATATTTGGCCCATTTGTTTAAATTTGGCCCTGTTAATAGTCGCTAGCCGATACATTTGTTTAAAACCGTCGCTTGATAATGAATCATTACTTAAAGCAATCTCTCTGGGGCGTGCTGATTGGAGGTTTGACCGGGCTGGGCATGAGTACCCCGCTACTGGCACAATCAGATAAAACTACCCAGGAAGACCCTGCACTCAAGATCTACCGTGCTGCTGCCACCAAGGTAAATGACCTGGTGCATACCAAACTGGATGTGCGTTTCGATTATGCGAAAAGATACCTGTATGGTAAAGCATGGATTACCCTGAAACCGCACTTCTATACCACAGACTCCCTGACACTCGATGCCAAGGGAATGGATATTAAGACCGTGGCTATCGTAAAAGATGGCAAAAACATACCGCTGAAATACACCTACGATCAGCAACAGCTGCAGATCCGGCTGGATAAAAGCTACACCGCTGCTACACAGTACGTTGTTTTCATTGAGTATACCGCCAAACCGAATGAGCTCACAGTAAAAGGCAGTGCAGCGATCACGGATGCCAAAGGGTTATATTTCATCAATCCCGATGGTACCGAGCCGAACAAACCTACCCAGATATGGACACAGGGCGAAACAGAAGCTTCTTCTGTCTGGTTCCCTACTATCGATAGAACCAACCAGAAATGTACCCAGGAAATCAGCATGACCGTGCAGAAGAAGTATGTGACGCTGTCCAACGGTAAACTGGTGAGTCAGAAAAATAATGCAGACGGTACCCGTACCGATACCTGGAAGATGGATCTCCCCCACTCTCCTTACCTGTTTATGATGGCGGTAGGTGAATATGCTGTGGTAAAAGACAGCTGGCGCGGGAAAGAAGTCAGCTATTACCTGGAGAAGCCCTATGAGAAGTATGCGAAACAGATATTCGGCAATACGCCCGAGATGCTGACCTTCTTCTCTCAGCTGCTGGGATACGAATATCCATGGGTAAAATATGCGCAGGTAACCGGCCGCGACTATGTTTCCGGCGCGATGGAAAATACGACGGCTACCCTGCATGGAGAGTTTATGCAGAAAACCGACCGGGAACTGCTGGACAACAACAATTACAACGAAACCGTTATCGCGCATGAACTGTATCACCATTGGTTTGGTGACCTGGCTACTTCAGAATCCTGGAGCAACCTCACAGTAAATGAATCTTCTGCCAACTACAGCGAATACCTCTGGCTGGAACATAAATATGGCAAAGATGCCGCTGATGAAAATGGCTATGAAGCTGGTGTCAACTACCTGACTTCTCTCCGTTACAGTGGCGATAAAGACCTGGTACGTTTTCATTACCACGACAAAGAAGATATGTTTGATGCCATCACCTATCAGAAAGGTGGCCGTATCCTGCATATGCTCCGCAATATAATAGGCGATTCTGCTTTCTTTAAATCCCTGCAGGTTTATCTGAAAACCAACGCCTTTAAAGCCACCGAAGCTCATCATCTGCGCCTCGCCTTTGAAGAAGTAACCGGCCAGGATTTAAACTGGTTCTTCAACCAGTGGTACTTTGGTAAAGGATTCCCGGAACTGGATATCAGCTACAAATACAATGAAACCGCTAAAACGGTAACGGTTATACTCCAACAGATCCAAAGAGATCCCAAAGTATGGCAACTGCCGATGGCGGTGGATATTTACGAAGGAGGTAAAGCCACCCGTCATCAGCTGACGATGCATAACCGCATAGATTCCTTTACCTATAGCTATACGGTGAAACCAGATCTGGTAAATGTAGATGCCGACAAAGTACTGCTGGCTAAGATGGATGATCACCGTGATTTCAGCTCCTATTTCTACCAGTACACGCACGCGCCGTTATACATGGATCGCCGCGACGCGATTGAAGAAGCCATACAGCGCCAGGGCAATGATCCACAGGCAATAAAGCTGCTGCAACTGGCATTAAAAGATAAATATCATGGCCTTCGTTCCATGGTAGCCGGCAAATTGAAGCTGAAAAATTCAGCGGTAAAAGCAGCTACCATTGGTATCCTGACAGAGATCGCGAAACAGGACCCACATGCGCTGGTACGTGCCGCTGCCTTGGAAAACCTGGCAGAACTGAAAGATCCGCAATACAAAGCGCTGTTTGTAAATGCGACGAAAGATAAATCCTATGGTGTAGAAGCAGCCGGACTGTCTGGTCTCGCAACGCTCGATGCCGATAGCGCCTATATCATTGCCAAAAAACTGGAAAGTGATGCCAAAGGCAAACTGGTAAGCGCCATTGTTGGGGTGTATGCACAAAAAGGTAATGCTGCCGATACCGGCTTTGTATCTACCCGGTTTGAAGAAACCAGCGGACAGGATAAACTCAATGCCGCCTTTGAATACCTGGGCTTCTTATCCAAAGTAAACAATACACCTGCTGTGGTAAAAGGTCTTGGTCAGATAAAAGGGATGACAGATCAGTTCAAAAGCAATCAGGTAAATACTTATATCAGTAACTGGCTGGATGAGATTTCCAGAAAGAAATCCGATGATGCCGCTGTTGTTACCGGTACTCCGCGGGAAGAGCTGCTGAAACAGGCAGACTACATGCGCAAGGCTTCCGAAGCCCTGAAAGCAAAAATCAAGGAATAAAACAATCCATAATAAAAGCGTTACACCTTTTTGTCGCATCGCTGCAAAAAAGTGTAACGCTTTTTTCATGGGTACCAACTTTATCAATGGCGGTAGTATTTATGGCCTGCCTGTTGCGGGAAGCGCATATAAAGCAGTTCCTGTTGCCCTGATCTCATCCACATCTTTCCGAAGCGCTGCCATCGTCTCTTCTAATTTGGGCAACTCTTCTTTCAACCACTTATTCTGTGCTTCCAGAGAAGCAATAGCTGATACCAGGAATTCTTTCTCGGTCATAAATAAATTGTTTTGGAGATGATGGTGCTGCTGATGATCAAACCACCTATTACAAAGCCAGTTGCGCCTACCGTTTACAACCCTATCTGATTAAACTACTTCCTGTCAGAAATATCAGGAAATGCTTTGTTGTGTACTTAAAGGTACACGATATTTTTAAATATTAGTTGATTGTTTGCAGGGAAAATATAATCAGCCTGCCGATGACGATTGATGATACTGAAATACTGGTACGATTTGGAGCTAATCTCAGGAGGATCAGGCAGGAAAAGCAGCTTAGTCTAAGGCAGCTATCGTATTTATGTAAGGTAGATTATAGTAAGATTGGCGCGATGGAGCGAGGAGAGATTAACATCACGTTATTAACCATTAAGGAATTGGCGCTCGGATTAGATGTTCCTCCCAGCATGTTATTGAACTTCAAATTTGATTAACCCGGTATTTCCCACCCCATGGAAACCTTCGTGCACACTTCAATGGAATTATATGTGATAGCTGTTGTTAAACAGAAAAGAATGGAAAAGGGCTATTCTCAAAAAGTGCTCGCAAATATGTTGCATGTCTCACCAGGTTTTATCGGAGATGTAGAAAATCCTGAATACAGGGCTAAATACAACCTTAACCATCTCAATGCACTGGCTGGTATATTCGGGTGTTCGCCCCGCGATTTTTTACCGGAGAAAATGTTATAGGCGCGACATGACTCACCTGTATGTTTGTTAAATCTGTTGAAACAGTTTGTGGTACGTTGTTACGCACGGTTTCTCATCAGGCCAGTGAAGATTTTTATAAAGACATATATAAGCGGAGTAATAAAGCAGCACCAGCTGTAGCTACTGGTACTTATAGCGATGCCATCTTTTACAAGATCAGGTTAACCTTCCAGTGCCACTACACTATCCAGCTGCGGATTCCATCTCCAGGGTGATTTAGCCAGCCGTACACCACCCAGCCAGCGATGCTCCAGCGATACATAATCGAGATAATTCTCTTCTTTGGCCAGCACTTCTCTTCCCAGGGTAGTAATTTTTATCAGCTGGTTATCCACTTCTGCGATACCGGCACGATCCATCCGCTGAATGATGATATCCAGCTGGAAATCACCGAAGCCATAAATGGCCAGTTCATCCCAGAATGTTTTGTACAGGTCGTAGCGCCGGTAGTTACCCAGTGCGATCCGTTGCAGGAAGAAGTTTTCGATGGTGGAAAGACCGCTTTCTATATGGGGAAATCGTTGCAGATGTGCATGAATAGCTGCCGGCAGATGGGTCAGTTGTCCCGGAGGTAATTTGGAGATCATTTCCAGTGCCTGGGGAGTGTCCATACAAAAAGCGTCCCAGGCGTCTGCTGCCAGCTGCAGGTCTTCGGGAGATAACAGCTGCCGGTGTTCCAACAGCTTGGGGAAGTCAGTAGCAGACCGCTGGTGTGGCAGGTCCACGATACTGATAGGAGGATGTTCTTTGATCCGCGTAGTGATGTAGTGCAGGATAAACAACTGGTTTATCTGGCAGAACAAGTCATACTCGAACCAAAGAACAATTTCCTGCCAGGGACCGGAGGTGGTTATTTTCTCCAGTTCCTGTACGACATTGGTATAATAAGTTTGTTTGTCAATCCCATACTGGAATTCCAGATGTTTGGCGCGGCTTTCGAAAAAAACAACCGGATCATTGGTATGCTTTACCTTTCCTTCACACATCATCTCCCGGCACACTACCAACTCACCTGGTACCTTACTCTGCTGAAACAAAGCAAGGATAGCATCTCCGTTTAACACATGCAGGTATGACATAAAATAGTTTTCAAGGGTTATTACCAGCTACCACTGGCGCCACCGCCACCGCCGGAACCACCGCCGAAGCCACCAAATCCGCCGCCGCCGCTATCACCACCAGACCATCCACCACCACGGCTACCGCTGCCGAAACCGCTCAATCCACCAATTACCGGCCAGATCCAGCCACCACGTCTGTTATAGGTAGTACCGCCACCACGTCCGCCACCGCCGCCACCGCGACTAATGATGGAGATAATAATCACGATGACCATGATCAACAGAAACAGGGTGCCTACGCCGATACCCGGTTTGCTTTGCCGGGGGTCTGCCCGGTATTCACCGGCAGCCGCCTTGATCAATGCATCTGTAGCAGCATCCAGGCCTTCGTAGTAATGCTTTTCGCGGAAGGCAGGTTTCAGTATCCTGGAAATAATTTCATTGGCCACCGCATCCGGAATAGCACCTTCCATGCCGTAGCCGGTTTCTATTCTTAACTTCCTGTCGTCCAGCGCTATCAGCAACAG
Source organism: Chitinophaga nivalis (assembly GCF_025989125.1). NCBI lineage: Bacteria > Pseudomonadati > Bacteroidota > Chitinophagia > Chitinophagales > Chitinophagaceae > Chitinophaga > Chitinophaga nivalis. The sequence continues at coordinate 8,760 of NZ_JAPDNR010000001.1, forward strand.
TACGCCATTATTTTTTCCTTTGGTACCAATGCCCCAGTCGCGCAATATCTTCAGCGATACCTGGCTGATATCATAATCCCCGACGGATTTGAGTATCACTACAGCGATCTGTGTGGAAGTACTGTCGTAGTAAGTAACCAGTTTCTGCTCTAATGCATCCTCCTCATTCTTTAACAGGGTACCGGTAAAATCATTTACTAACGTTGGAGGATTGGGCCGGGGTGGAATTTGCTGGGCATTCGCCAGCAAACCTGCTATCATTAACAATCCCGGTAAAAACCAGCGTAATATCCTCATTGTATCTAAGCTAAAATCGTTTAAAAAGAGTGACCACCACTATCCGAATACAATATCATCCGGCAGTTCATTCTCGTCGCTGCCTGCTTCATGTGGGAAATGCGTACGCAGTGAGATGCCGATTTCCTGTATGCAGGCTTCAATGCCTTCAATGATCTGACCGCCCTGAAAATGGCTTCTCAGCAAAGTTGCTTCCTTCAGCCAGAAATCATCGCCCACCTTTTCGTGGATACCCTGGTCGCCCAGGATGGCAAACTGGCGGTCTTTAATGGCCACGTATACCAACACGCCATTACGCTGTTTCGTTTTTTCCATATTGAGCGACAAAAATGCTTCTTTGGCGCGTTCGATAGGATCAACATACGTGCAATGGTTTTCCACAAACAACCGGATCTCACCAGAGGTCAGCCGCTCAGCTATTCTGATGGCTTCTACCAGTCTGTGTTTCTCCGGTTCAGAAAAAATCTCTTTTCGTTTAAAAGGGAAAATGCCCATATTCAATTGATGATTGCTTAGGTTGAAACAGCTTTGTAACGCCCTGCATAACAGGGAGGATACCGGTAAGTACCCTCCCCCGGTATACAGGTTCAACGAACTTTATCAGAATTTCACCTGCGGTGCAGTGTCAGCACCCGCCTGTGCTTCGAAATAACCTTTTTGTTTGAAACCGGTGATACCAGCTACCAGGTTATTCGGGAACGTACGTACAGAACTGTTATAGCTGTTCACCGCTTCGTTGAAGTCGTTTCTGGCTACGTTGATTCTGTTTTCGGTACCTTCCAGCTGTGCCTGCAGGTTCATGAAGTTCTGGTTGGCTTTCAGTTCCGGATAATTTTCGGATACTGCCAGTAAACGACCTAAAGCCTGGCTCAACTGACCCTGGGCAGCCTGGTACTGCTGTATTTTTTCAGGGCTGAGGTCATTGGCGTCCAGTTTGATCTGGGTAGCACTGGCGCGGGCCTCGATTACCTTAGTCAATGTTTCTGTTTCAAAATTGGCAGCCCCTTTTACAGTGGATACCAGATTAGGGATCAGGTCTGCACGGCGTTGATAGCTGCTTTGTACCACACCCCATTTATTTTTCACATTTTCTTCGTTCTTCACTAATCCATTGTACTTTCCGCAACCGAACATACCCAGTAATACGATAACAATGATTACAATGATTCCTTTTTTCATCTGAATTTAATTTAAGTTTTAAGTGTCGACAATCGTGCAAAAGGCATTCCCATTTTACACCACTAACGGTGTAAGTAGTGTTTTTTCCGGTGAATGCTCAAAAATGAGCGGTAAAAGCCCCCTTTTCATAGTACCACGAAAATATGGAAACTAAAGCAGTAAACCGCTACTGCTATGGGAAACCACAAATTTTAAAAAAAGTTCATTCAACCTTGAAAAATTCATTATAAAACAGTATGTTTATATGTACCTTTGCAGCGTATAAACCGTTGAAGGTTTTATTATGCTTGCAATAGGTGAATGGGGCAGAATGGATACAAATCGACTTTGAGGGTTTCATTGTTTCTAACTCATTTATTATTACTAATTTGTAACTAAGTCTGCTTAAATGAGTGCACAACACATCCATATACTCTATATTGATGATGAAATACACAACCTGAACGCATTTAAAGCTTCATTCAGGAGACTTTACCATGTTGTTACTGCCACCTCAGCAGAGGAAGCAGAAAAATTACTGGAGCACCAGGAGTTTCATGTCATTATTTCAGATCAACGTATGCCCAAAACTACCGGCATCGAATTTTTTGAATCCATACTGGAAAAATACCCGGAACCTATACGTATGTTGCTGACCGGATATGCTGATATCAACGCTGTAGTAGACGCTATCAACAAAGGACAGGTGTATAAATATTTCTCCAAACCCTGGAACGAAGAAGAATTAAAACATAATATCGAGAAAGCATTCGAAGTATATTCTCTCCGCAAAGAAAATAAAGAACTGACTGCCAAACTGCTGGACGTAAATGAAAAGCTGGAATTCCTGGTACGTCAGAAACTGATTTCCTGATCATTTACTACCCTTTTTATGGCACTCCCTACTGGAATCTGCTCCCAACCGGCAGCCTATAGTCATTTCCCATAACCCCACACCGGTTATCACAAAATCCTTTCCCCGCCGTTCCCGAATGTTGTTTTTCCTTTAACTTGCACCACATTGTGAACTTAATTTCCTGAATCATGCAAGTTTGGAAAGATTACCAGGCGGAACATAAAGACCGTTTCCTGGATGAATTACTGGAATTGTTACGTATCCCTTCCGTGAGTGCAGACTCCCGCTTTAACGGAGATGTACAAAAATGTGCGGAAGCTGTAAAACAACGCCTGCAGGAAGCTGGCGCCGACAAAGTAGAAGTATGCCCTACTGCCGGACATCCCATCGTTTACGGAGAAAAGATTATAGATCCTGCTTTACCTACCGTACTGGTATACGGCCACTACGACGTACAACCCGCAGATCCCCTGGAACTGTGGCACAGCGGTCCGTTTGAACCGGTTATCAAAGACGGAAACATATACGCCCGCGGCAGCGCGGACGACAAAGGCCAGTTTTACATGCACGTAAAAGCCTTTGAAACCATGAACCGCACCAACACCATCCCCTGCAATATCAAATTCATGATCGAAGGGGAAGAAGAAGTAGGTTCTGCCAACCTGGGCATCTTCCTGAAAGAAAATAAAGAACGCCTGAAAGCAGACGTAGTACTGATTTCCGACACCTCCATGATCAGCCTCGAAAACCCGTCTATCGATACCGGTCTGCGTGGTCTGGCCTATATGGAAGTAGAAGTGACCGGTCCTAACCGCGACCTGCACAGTGGCGTATACGGCGGTGCTGTCGCTAACCCGGCTACCATCCTCGCTAAAATGATTGCTTCCCTGCATGATGAAAATAACCACATCACCATTCCTGGCTTCTACGACAACGTACAGGAACTGAGCGCGGAAGAAAGAGCCGACCTGAACGCAGCTCCTTTTGATGAAGCCGAATACAAAAATGACCTCGGCGTAGATGAACTGTGGGGAGAGAAAGGTTATTCTACCATCGAAAGAACCGGTATCCGTCCTACCCTGGAAGTAAACGGTATCTGGGGCGGCTACATCGGCGAAGGTTCCAAAACCGTATTGCCATCCAAAGCATTTGCCAAAATATCCATGCGCCTCGTTCCTAACCAGGACTGGCACGAGATATCCGACCTGTTTGCCAAACACTTCGAAGCCATTGCGCCGAAGAGTGTACAGGTAAAGGTTACCAAACACCATGGAGGCAGCCCGTATGTAACACCGGTAGATTCTATCGCGTTCAAGGCTGCTCACAAAGCCGTACATGCTACTTTCGGTAAAGATCCTATTCCTGTTCGCGGTGGCGGTAGTATTCCTATCGTAGCACTGTTCGAAAAAGAACTGGGCCTGAAAACCGTATTGATGGGCTTTGGCCTGGATAGCGACAACCTGCACTCTCCTAACGAGAAATACGGTGTTGCCAACTATTACAAAGGCATCGAAACCATTCCTTATTTCCACCAGTTCTTTGCGGAACTGAGCAAATAAGCTGTTGCCTGCCAGGAGTAAAGGAATAATCACCCGATTAGCCCTTTACTCCCGGACGCACGGCAACAGATGTTAAATCTGTTATTATGAGTACGAATGAAAAGTTACGTGTAGATAAATACCTATGGTCCATCCGAGTGTTTAAAACCCGCAGCCAGGCATCTGATGCCTGCGATGGTGGTAAAGTAAAGCTAAACGGCGCTACCGTGAAAGCAGCCAAGAGTGTGAACGTAGGTGATAAATTTGAAATCCGGACACCCGCCCGCAAATGGCTCATTGAAGTAACCGGCTTGTTAGCCAACCGGGCTGCCTATAGTGAAGCCATCAAATATTATATTGATAACACACCCGAAGAAGATAAACTGGCACCTGCCTTTACGCCTTCTGTATTCCAGACCGGTAAACGCCAAAGCAAGATTGGCCGTCCTACCAAAAAAGACCGCCGCAGTATCGACGGCTTTATGGAACCGGAAGAGGAAGAAGCATAGTGGCGGCACCCCGGCATGTACTGCCGGGGCCTGACTGCCTGCTGACACTGCCGGGATGTCAGCTTACCGGCACAGGAAGCCTGCTGACACGTTATTACTGTCAGTTTGCAACCACAGACCGGCTGCTGACAAGACCTGAATACCCACTTACAGGATCAGGTAACCCGCTGACCAGCCTTTTCCGGCTGCTGACAGCCCTTGAATGCCTGTTAACCGCACTTGAATGCTCATTTACCAGGCTTGAATGCCAGCTGACCGTCACAGGATGTTAACCACACAGACCCTTTTTTCTATAAATTCTCACATTTGCGTAGTAATTTTGCCTCCTCATTCATAAATCAAGGATAAATCAATGCCTAAACAAAGCGACGTACTTGCTACCGATTTCCTGGTGAAAATCGCGGAAGAATTTGGCACCCCGGTATATGTATACCATGCCGAAAAGATCAAAACTCAGTATGAGAAGCTGCAAAATGCTTTTCAGAAGACTAACACCCGCTTTTTTTACGCCTGTAAGGCATTGACCAATATCAACATCCTGAAGTATATCAACTCCATTGGTTGCGGACTGGATACTGTGTCAATACAGGAAGTACAACTGGGCCTCAAAGCAGGCTTCGACCCTAAAAACATTATTTTTACCCCCAACTGCGTAGACCTGCAGGAAATTATTGCGGCGAAAGACCTGGGTGTTATCATCAATATCGACAACCTCTCCATTCTGGAGCAGTTTGGCCATACCTTCGGCGATAGCTACCCGATCTGTATCCGCCTGAATCCGCACATCATGGCGGGTGGTAACTTTAAAATCTCCACCGGGCATATCGACAGCAAGTTTGGTATCTCTATTCACCAGATGCGCCATATCGAGCGTATTGTGAAATCCACCAAACTGAAAGTAACCGGTCTGCACATGCATACCGGCTCCGAAATCAAAGATGTGGATGTATTCCTCCGCGGCGTGGAAATCATGTTCGAAATGACGCAACACTTCCCGGATCTGGAATCCATTGACCTGGGCAGCGGTTTCAAAGTAGCTTACCAACAAGGCGACCCCGAAACAGACATTGAGCTGCTGGGTAAAAAGCTGACAGCTGCTTTCAACCACTTTGCGGCTACCTATCCCCGGCCATTACAGCTGTGGTTTGAACCCGGAAAATTCCTGGTAAGCCAATGCGGTTATTTCATCGTAAAAGCCAACGTGATCAAACAAACCACTGCCAATGTATTCGTAGGCGTGAACTCCGGATTCAATCACCTGATCCGCCCTATGTTCTACGATGCCTTCCACCTGATCCGCAACATCTCCAATCCAAAAGGTACTGAACGGATCTATACCGTGGTAGGTAACATCTGTGAAACAGATACGTTTGGCTGGGACCGGAAGCTCAATGAAGTAAAAGAAGGCGACTATCTCGTGTTCTACAATGCCGGCGCCTATGGTTTCGAAATGTCCTCTAACTTCAACTCCCGCCTTAAACCGGCAGAAGTATTGGTAAAAGACGGCAAACCAGCCCTGATACGCCGCCGGGATACCCTGGAAGATCTGCTGAAAAACCAGATTGAACTCTAAATACCACATCCCTGCTATTTATATTAGCAGATAACTATATTTAAACATAACAGCCACGCGGTACAGACTTTATTTATACCGTTTGGCTGTTATTTTTTTACCCTTCCCGCCATATTTTGGCATATAATTGATAATCAATCAAAATATTAGCTAAAATCAGATGCCCCCATCTCTACCCAAGATTTCACACTTGTTAATTTGAATTTCATCAGGGAATATAAAATATCTCTCCTACCTTTGCGTCTACATATGTAATCCCCACAACTACTCCTACACTGCGTTTACTGAAATCGTAACAAATAATGATGATTGCTGACTAAAAAAAGACAGCCTTTGGTGATAATTTTATACCAGATTTATGAAAGTTTTAACTGCACACCCGGGAATATTTAATGATGAGAAAGTCATAGACTCCAACATCTCATTCGCCCCTTTCCTCCGGTTCCTGAAGGAAAAGGCCCAAAATGAGTCCGATAGCCGATCCACTTTTTACAAACTGATGGTAGAGAAATTTGAGCGGAACCCGGATACCATGCTGCCCATTGCAGCTACTGATGACCTCTCCCAATATAAAGAATACCTCGATCTGCTGATCGCTGCTATATTTCCCATTACCACCGATACCAACAAAGATATCTATGGCATTGGCGTCCCTTTTAAGTTTGCCATCTTCTATTACTCTGACCTGTTCAAAAAAACATTTGCAGAAAATGGCTACCAACTGACAGCAGTACCACAGGGCGTTTCCCTGAATAAAATCAAAAAAGATAAATTAAACTGGCTCTATAAACTGATCCTGGAACGGGTATATCATTTCCCCGTCAACTATCAGAATGATATCATCCACACCCTCGAAATAGAGGCAGGAGAGAAACGCTATGTGAAAGTGAATATCGATCCGCGTTTTGTGGATGTGAAGGTCAAAGGCGATACACCTCCCCTGGATTACAACCGGTTTTGTTCCTGTCAGAACTCTCCGGAAAACCTCCAGGAGATACTGCCGCTGGATGCATTTGCCCTGGAAGGTTTCGTTATCTGGACCGTGGAAGACGTCACCCAGACAGAAATACTCAACAATATCAAAAGTCTGGTGATGAACATGAACACCAGCAATGAAATAGATAGCTACCGTAACCTGGAAAAAATGCTGCCATCTATATTGCAGCTGCCTGGTATTACGGCACACCTGGTGCCATTCCCGAAAGTAAATGGCAAACACGTACTGGAAGAGCAGTTTTCTGCCATAGATCCCATCCTGGGTATTGGCAATACCAAACAGCAACAACACTTCTTTCAGCTGATGTTATCCTACCTGGAACGCCACCATGGTCCACTGATTATTTCAGATGTCAATGAAGCTACCGTTAGCTCCTACGACTTCCTGAAATTTCTACCTATCAAAAACATCCGGAGCTTTGTACTGTTCCCGATCGTACATAAAAAGGAAATCCTGGGGGTACTGGAACTGGCATCTGCCAAAGAAAATACCTTGAATGCCGATCCTCTTTGGCTCCTCGAAAGCACCTATCCCCTGCTGGTACTCATGCTCAATCGCAGCATGAACATCCTGGACAGTCGTCTGAATGAAGTGATCAAAGATCAGTTCACGGCCCTCCAGCCTTCTGTGGAATGGAAGTTCGTGGAAGAAGCATGGCGCTATCTGCTCACACCTAAAGACCAAAGAAAGGATATTGAAAACATCACCTTTGAAGAAGTATACCCGCTGTATGGCGCTGTAGATATCCGTAACTCTTCCATCCAGCAAGGCAACGCTATCCGCGAAGACCTGCAGGAACAGCTGGAACTGATACGCGACACTCTCGAAACCATCAGTCAGGAAATACACCTGCCCCTCCTGGAAGAACTGCAGTTCAAAACAGCCGATATGCTGCAGAACCTCAGCAACAACCTACAGGCAGGAGAAGATATGAAGGTGAATGAATTCATGGACCAGGAAATACAACCGGTACTGGAACACCTGTGCGAAGGCAACGAACAGCTGAAACCTTTACTCCGCAACTATTTCTCGAAAATAGATAAAACAGAAGGATACGTTTTCCATCACCGCCGGGAATATGAGGAAAGCCTGTCTTCCCTCAATATGGCTATCAGCCAATACCTGGAAAAAGAACGGGACTATATCCAACAGTCCTTCCCCTGCTATTTCGAGAAATACCGGACAGACGGTATCGAATACACGATTTACATCGGACAATCCATTGCGCAGGACAAAAAGTTTGATCACCTCTACCTGCGTAACCTGCGTCTATGGCAGCTGACATCCATGGCACACATTGCGAAACTCACCCACCAGTTAGGACCGCAATTGAAAACACCGCTGGAAACTACCCAGATGATTCTCATGCACAGCGCCGCCATTACCATCAGCTTCCGCAGCGATGAACGCCGGTTTGATGTGGAAGGTGCCTATAACATCCGCTATGAAATCATCAAAAAGAGAATAGATAAAGTACATGTGAAAGATACCGGTGAACGTCTCACCCAACCCGGCACTATCGCCATCGTCTATTCCCATGTAAAGGAAATGGAGGAACTCAAAAAATATATCAGCTTCCTCCAAAGCAAAAAACTGCTGCTACCCGACATCGAAATGCTGGATCTGGAAGAGCTGCAAGGCGTCAGCGGATTAAAGGCATTACGGGTGAAAGTAAATATAGAAGCGGCGTAGTGAATACCGGTAGGTATGCTTACTAAATAATATACACCACCAATAAGCGCGCATATGCTCCTGTTAACAGGAAAGCATATGCGCTTTCTCATTTAAATGCTTCCAGAATATTTTCCTGTTTTAGTTTGATTAAGATAACTAGCTGTTTTAAACAGTACTTTGCCGCAAATTTATCCTTGTGTACTCAAGATACGCGCTTAAATATTTAGAAAAATCCACTACAATTAATGACCCCAAAAAAGCATTGGATAAACATGGTCTTGATATAAGAGATGTTATTAATCTTTGCGGGGGATTTCCTCCTCAGAGAATCACGGAATTAGCTATCAAAATCATTTCCACTCATGAAGACATCATACATATAAAAATATTCACGGATTTGTATGAAATAGTTCGCTCCATTAATTTTGATTACAGGTTTATTGACAACAGTTATATGCATGTTTATAAACCACAGCAAATGATAGGTACAAATCTTTTTCTTCACCAAGTCAAAACAGCACGATCCAGGAAAATGTTAAAATTGAAGACGGTTGCCAGAGCAACTGATGAAGGAGATGATATTCAATGGTGGGGGTATTATTGTTGGGGGCGATTAGGTTATCAGATGATGAAAGATGAGCAAGTTGAATTTCTCCGTTGGTTAAATAATTTTAATCGAAAAGAAAAAACATTACATGAATTATTAGCAACAATAGAAGGTCGGCAACTGTGGAAAAACCATGGATATACCTGGAGAGCAGAATTTCATCTGGACGATGAATCGGAGACAATGAATAATTTAAGAAGCTATTTACAAAGTAAAAATATAGCACTGTATTTATAACATAGATACAGGCTAAACATCTGACAGATGCAGCAATTCATCCTGAACGGTACTAGTAGCCTTATTTTTATTTTCAAGTACAAACAGTACATGTTGAGGGTACATCCTCTCTACTGCTTTAATTCCCTCATCTTTAAAGAGAACAAAAGCGAGAATCATTTCATTAATGATAGCCTTCTTTCTATATTCAGCAGCATTTTTCATATAAACAAATCTACTGAAAATAAATTGCTTTTCTCCCGAAAAATAAAAAACAGCCAGCTATCTTCTCCTGGTTGCAAATACTTTTCTAAATCCAAAAAGTATCAATCGATTATAAAATAGCACATTGCTAATTAATATATAATTATATACATCGAAACATCAAAATGATTTTAACATCCTAAGTCTGATATTATCTATATCTCCCTATTATAATCAGAGGTACATTTCAGATTAAAAGAAATAAAACATCAGCTCCTTCTTTGTATAGAAGCTAAGGCTTTTTAGTAATTTCATTTGTATGAAAAATGCAGAAAAAAACAGAAAACAGATTAACGATATGCTCTTGGTTTTTAGTCTTTTCCTAGATGAAGGTATTATAGCAGTAGAAAGAATTTTTCCGGAGTATAAGCAGTTTATATTAGCACATAAAGACAAATCTCTAAGCCTTCTTAAGAAGGAACTCGGTCTACTTCTTCCTGTTTAGTGTAATCCGGATAAACTTCTCTTAAATCCCTTCCGGACACCCCTCCTTACGCTTTGTATAAATCAAATACTGGATCTTCCAGCCATCTGACCCTTTCACCAGCTGAATAGAATTCACGCCGCAATGGGAAAACTTTTGCCGGAGTAAAAACCGAAATGGCGTCCACACGGTTGCCAGTGGTTCATCTACTTTGATCAGGCTGAATATTACCTGCTCATCGGCCGCATTCTTTTCCAGGTGGGAAACATTACTGGCGAAGGCAATCACCTGGGTGGTTTTCACCGCAGTCTGGCCATCTTTGTCGGTGGAAATAGACTGTATCACTGCCTCCGGTGTAAAGCAAGCCTGAATAGCAGCGCTATCGGAGTTACGCATGGCAGTAAATAATCTGGTAACGGCAGCCTTCACGGCATCTTCGGTTTTCTGGGCACTGGCAGCAGCACAGGATAATAAGAGTACGAGGGAACAAAACAGGGAACGCATTTTTTTAAACTGAATATACGAATTAAGCGATAAAGAAAAACGCATTTTCCGGAAGATATACAACGATGCGCTGTAGCTGTTACCCGGAAAATGCGTTCTGTCTTATGTTAGAACTTAAAGCCCAATGTTACATAGGGAATGGTTTCTTCTTTTGAATGCCCTACCACCGCAGTGATAATAAAAGTATTCACCGGCGCCAGGTATAATCCACCACCATAGCCATCATGCCATACATGCGAGGTTTCATTATCCTGCCATACCCGGCCAATATCATTGAAGGCAACAATACCTACGCCGGCAGGTAAGATATACGTTTTCAGGTCGAAGAGTTTTACCCGGATCTCGGTGTTGTTATACACCGCTGCATTGCCCGCAAAACGATAGTTGCGATATCCCCGCAGATTTTGTGTACCGCCTACTGTCAGCGCCTGGAAGTATTCATAATCGCCCCAGATCTTACCACCACCAAAGCGGCTTACGATCACGAAGTTGGCTGGTATCCGGAAGCTCATGTACAAACTCAGGTCAGATTGCAGCTGCATAAAATTGCGGCTGTCGCCACTCAGTCCTTTGTTACCCGTCCAGGTAGTATTCCAGAAGATACCACGGGTAGGGATGATCTTATTGTCGCGCGTATCGAACTGCACAGCTATTTTCGCCCCGGCATAATATTTATTCCGGAAGGTGTTGGCCGAATCCAATTTGTTCTGCTGGAAGTTGGTAATATAACGTCCCCCATTTTCATCTTTATTAAATGCATAATGATTGATCAGCGGACCGTAGGCAATACTGACATGCCGGCCAAAACTGGTACGCAGCAATGCTTCTGCACTATACAGGTTAAAACGTGCCCGGTAATAGGAAATGGTTTTATTACCGGATTTATCAAACACGGTTTCATTACCAAAGCCGAAGAAGTTGATGGTATTATTAGGCGCCTTTGCATTGGCGAGTAGCAGCAGGTCTGATTTACCGATGACGTCTGTCAGTTCGCCCGTATACTTAAAGTTCCAGGCACGTGTTGCCAGCGAGTGGGTAGCCGTAAACAAATGTTTGGCTGCAAACGGTTCCTTGCGGAAAGAGTGGCGGATCAGTTGTAATCCTACTCCCAGCAATAAACCATCGTCGCGGTTATAGGCGCCCGCAATCAGCGGCATTGTTTTCTCATATTTGAAAGCATCTCGTTTGTAGCTGATATTCTCCGGATTATCAGACAGCCGCCGTTGTTCATTGCGGGTTAATGCGAAGCTGTCTTTACCGGATTGCTGATCGTATACCCGTATACGTTTACCTGCCTTTACGGTGGTGCTGTCGATGTAGGTATCACGGTCTTTACCGCCAATCAGCCGAATACGGATCGGCGTACCGTGGTTCCCTTTTATTTCAAAGCGATCGTTACCACCCAATCCGTATACATTCAGCACTTTGGTATCCGACGGATCAAACGTGCGGGAGTAGATGTTTTGCTGTACTTCTCCCTTTTTGCTGATTTTGAAGATATTCAGCGCTACCTTGCCGCCGGCTTGTTTCTCGAGGGATATCAGCTCATTCTTCTCGGTAGCCGGTACATCCACTCCTCTAGCCAGGAAGCGGTAGTATTTCATCACATTTTTTTCCAGGATATTACGGCGTACCGATAAGCGGTGTACCATCATAGGCCCGACAAGCGATTGTATCGTATCCGGGAACGCTTTTACGGCAGCCTGTATCACGCTGTCTGTCATACGCCCCAGGAATTTATCCGTTTGCTTTTTCCAGTCTTTTTCATCCAGTTCATGGAGGAAAGAGCGATCGAAATACCGGCTGCTGAAATTAAAGCCGTTGATATCCGGAATGTAATCCCGGAACCCCTGTATACCCGGTATCAGCCACGGACGGGATACTGCCCGGGGTAACAGGCCTTCATTCAGGAAGAAAGCCTGGTCACGGTCGCGTGGTACCGGATAATAAATCTCGCGGCCTTTATGTTTTTCGCGGTACCAGCGCCACTGATCATCATGCCGGTCAAAATCCATGATATACATATCGAAGATACGTGCCCGCAACACTGACTTCTGATCTATCTCCACATCATTATCTCCCCATAGTTTCTTTAATACTTTAGGGGTATTATAGGTTTTATCGTTGCTACCGGTTTTAGGTTCTCTTTCTTCAAACAGGTATACGTCATGACCAAAATCCGTGGCATATACGCCCAGCGCAGTATCCACCGGCATGTACACAAAAGTAGGATGGGTATGCGGTACCCCTGCAGCTTCCGCCAGTACACTTACCGCCAGCGGTGCATAGGGATTGGCGCCGGAGATCTGATCCTGTACTACTTCCCGTGCAACTGTTTCCCGCAGTATTTCGGGGATGGCTGCCAACGGATATTTTTTCAGGGAACGCATCGCGTATTCAGTGCCGGTGCTGTCTTCCAGCCGGAGCGATCGGGTTTGTTTACCGCCGCCACGCTGCAGGATCTTTAAACCGCCTTTCGCCGTATGCAGGTTCAGTACCGGAAATTTCAGCGGCGTCGCCCATACATCGCGGTAGTTGTTTCCCAGTAAAAAGCGGTGGAAGTTATTCACGTGGTTGTATTGCGAATCGGGCGCCATCACCATATACGGCGGCAATGCAGCCGGCATGGTGTAGGTAAGGCCCTGTTGCGGCAGGTCGCGTAAATGCAGTAAGGTGTTGGTAAACACCGGTTGTCCGGGTTGATCTGCGAGGTAATACTGTACCCGCACGGTACTGTCGGACATCACTTCCAATACGCTGAAACCACTACCAGCTGTGGCAAATAATGATTTAGGTCCTCTCCGCACGCGGTTGTTTTTGGCGCCGCTGCCGCTGATGACATACGCATTTTGTGCATCTTTAATCAACTGCAACGTGTGGTCGTGGCCGGACACATATACCACGGGGCCATGTGCCTGCAGGGCTGCTTCCACACCTTTTACCATTTGCTGATATTTCGGATTGGGCAGGTCTTCTGCAGTACCAAATACCCCTCTTGCAATAGGATAGATGGAACCGATAACCGGCAACGGAACATAGAGCCAGGGCCGGAGATCTGTCAGCGGAAACAGGTGTTGTTTGGCGGTATAGTAACCACCATGAATACCATAACTGCGGAAAGGATGATGACTGGCGAAGATGATCAGCTTATTCCGGTTCAGCGCAACGATTTCTTTCAGGCGGGAAAGTATTTCATCTTTATCCTTGCAGTCGCAGGAAGATTCCACACCGGGCTTTTCATAAGGAAATACCCACCATTCGCTGTCCATGATGATCAGCGTAATATTGTCGGCCAGCTTTACTTCCACGGGGCCGGGACAACCATCTTTAGGCAGGAAGGTAACATTATCCAGGTGCTGGGAATCCACATATTGCTGTTGATTACGGATTACCTGCCAGCCATCGGGTTTACTTTTATCCCAGTCGTGATTACCGGGGATAATAAATCCTTTTGCGGCTGTTCCCCTGACCAGGTTAATCTGGTAATCCAGGATCCCCCGTGCAACCGGATAGCTGCGGCTGGTGGAATCGGGCAGGCCGCGCGGATATACGTTATCACCCAGAAAGAGGATGGTGTTCTTACTATCCTTCAGGTCAAATTGCTGCCGGACAGCATCTACCACCGGATTGCGGTCATTGTCGTGCAATTCGCCGGCATCTCCTATCAGGATTATCCGGTTTACCACGGCAGGCGTTTGTGCCTGCAACGAAGCGGATATGCCGAGCAGCAGGGTTATATAGCGTATTGTTCTGCGGATCATTTCAATTGATAAGTAAATTTGAGAATATTGGCGGTACCATCATATCCGCCTTCATTGGAAATATACATGTCGCCGTTGGCAGCGAAGGCCAGGCCTTCGGGCTGTAGGAACAACCGGTGTTTCAGGTTGTAGGCTTCCTGTACATGCCCCTGTAAATCGGCGATTACCAGCAAACTATTTACGGATGCCACGATGTATAATCTTTTTTCAATAGGATGTATAGCCGCAGCAGATGGTTTGAAGAAACGCATATCCGTACCGGCTAACCGGGCTATCTCACGGCTATCTAAGTGATACAGGGCGGCGGTATCATAATCGCGGGTAGCGAGGTTAAAGCGATAAGCACTGGTATGGCCGCTTTTTTTATCTGCTTCGTTATTTTTAGCAATTAAGACAATGCTGTGTAGTTGTGGATCATAATAAGTGGTTTCAAATTCATGTTTGCCTGCTTTCGGAAACTTATAATGGGTACTGCCAACCGAGTCGGTAAAGAGCCCATATACTTCGTAGAGTGCACCATTGCTTTTTAGCACGAACCAGGTGCTATCGGCATGGCAAATGTCTTCATAGTCGCCATTTTTAGCGAACTTCCAGGAAGGATATGGTTTGTTGGCGGTAACATCTATCTGATAAATTTTCCCTTCTTCATCATTTACAGCGAGTATATTATGCTCATCCGGAAACAGTTCAATACCTGAAATCTCCTGCATAGACTCCCGTACCCGGTAACGTACCGGTTCTTTCAAATCATATCCCCGGGGCGATGCATATACTTTCTGTTCTTTATCACTGAAGCTATTACACGACAGCAAACACAAAACAAGCACCAACAATCTTACATTCATAGTGTGACTTTATACCATAAATTTAACTCAAAAATGCAGTAACTTAGGTTCAATTTTGAATTCATTGGCAGGTAGTTACCATTTATTGATAAATTGCATACAAAGACCGGTACTATCTTCCGTTCGTTTCGCAGGCATTCATTTTAACAGCTATCGTCACTATGCAAAATTCACTCCTTATAGATGCAGCCAGGGATTATGTCACCGCTCAATATCAGCAACATCCCCGACCGGACCTGGTATATCATAATCTGGAACATACCCATCAGGTAGTGCAGGCAGCCTCACAGATAGCTGCACATTACCGTTTACAGGACGATGAACTGCTGGCTGTTTATATTGCGGCCTGGTTTCATGATGCTGGTTATCTGTATGGTCCCGGCAATCAACACGAAGAAAACGGCGCCAAAGAAGCCCTGCATTTTCTACAGCAACAACAGGTAGCAGAAAATGTTCAGCAAATGGTGCAGGGAGCTATCATGGCTACCAAAATGCCTCAGTCGCCCAAGAACCTGGTAGAACAGATTGTTTGTGATGCCGACCTCTTTCACCTCGGCTCTGCCACTTACAGTACCCGCAACAAATTGCTGCGGCAGGAAGTAGCGCTGACCCATGAGCAAGAGATTCCGGCTACGCAATGGCTCGCCGGCAATATCCGGTTCCTGACAGAACATCACTACTGGACAGACTATGCCCGCACCTTACAAAAACAACAGAAAGAAGAAAACATCGAGAAACTGAAAAAGAAGCTGGAGAAAAAAAATAAAGAAGCGCAGGATTCTGCCGCTGCCGTAGTTCCGGCTGCCGGTAGCGCACCCGCCACCGCTACAGAAAAGGTAAAAGAGAAGAAACTAAAAAAACCGGAAAGAGGTGTGGAAACCATGTTCCGGATTACGTCTACCAATCATATCCGGCTTAGCTCCATGGCCGACAGCAAAGCGCATATCATGATATCGGTGAATTCCATCATCATCTCATTTATGCTCACAGTACTGGTACGCCGGCTGGAAGATTATCCCAACATGATTATTCCCGCGATCATCTTCCTGACCACCTCTGTTACCACCGTTATTTTTTCTGTATTGGCTACAAGACCCAACGTTACCAGCGGTACCTTTACTAAAAATGATATTGCTAAGAAAGACGCCAACCTGCTCTTCTTTGGTAACTTCTATAAAATGCAACTGGAAGAGTATCAGTGGGGCATGAAACAAATGATGGAAGACAGCGACTTCCTGTACAGCAGTATGACCAAAGATGTGTATTACCTGGGCGTTGTATTGGGCCACAAATACCGGCTGCTGCGAATTTCCTATAATATCTTCATGTTTGGTTTAATCGCCTCCGTACTGGCGTTTGTCATTGCAGCAATTTTCTTCCCGGTAAAAGCATAGTGATTCATGAGTGTTCCTTTATATAACCGCGATCTGAGCTGGTTGTCGTTTAATTACCGGGTATTACTGATGGCAGCAGACCCACAGGTACCCCTATACGAACGTATTAAATTCCTGTCTATATTCTCTTCCAACCTGGATGAATTTTTCCGCGTACGAATGCCCACTATACAGGCCATCCATAAAGTATTGGAAAAAGATCCCGGCGCCGGCGGCGATGAAACCCTCACCACCGGCACCCTGCAGGAAGTATTACAGGAAATCAACCGGCAGCAGCAGGAATACGGACAGATATTCACCGGCAAAATATTGCCGGCACTCCTGGAACAACAAATACAACTCTATTTCAATCAGCCGCTGGAAGCAGCCCATACCGCTTTCAGCAAAGATTATTTCCTGACCACCATCCTCGGCTGGCTGCAGCCGGTATGGCTCACCGGAGAACCGAAGAAACTATTTCTGGAAAACAATGCCCTGTACCTGGCCATCACTTTAATACCCGATAACAACCCGGTCGTACAGGAGCAGGTGATCCTCAATATTCCGGCAGCATTGCCCCGTTTCCTGCAGCTGCCTTCCCTGAACGGCAGGCACTACATCGCCTTCCTGGACGACATTATCCGCGCGCATCTTCCCTATCTCTTTCCCGGCTACCAGATATACAGCGCATATAGCGTTAAACTAACCCGGAATGCAGAAATGGATATGGATGAAATGAAAGGAGATATCCTGGAAGAAGTAGAAACGTTGGTACGTAAACGTGAGTTAGGCATTCCTACCCGTTTTCTGTATGATGCAGCCATTCCTTTGCCTTTACTGCATTTCCTGGCACATCAGTTTGAAGTGGAAACACACGAGCTGGTTGCCGGCGGGCGTTATCACAATCTGAAAGACCTGGCAGACCTGCCGGTGCCGGGTGATATACCACAAGCCAGCTACCCCCGGATAGCGCCGGCTGTAAATCCGGCAGCTGGTCATACCGACCGGTTACTGGACCATATTCAGCAACAGGATATGCTCATTCATCTCCCCTATCAGCAATACGATCCTATTCTGCGCTTCTTCAATGAAGCCGCCACCGATACCAGTGTACAGGAAATATATGTGACCTTGTACCGGATTGCCTCCGGCTCCCGGATTGCACAGGCACTCATCAGCGCTGCCAGAAACGGCAAACAGGTCACCGTATTTGTAGAGCTGAAAGCCCGCTTCGATGAAGCCAACAATGTGCGTTGGGCCAGGAAAATGAAAGATGCCGGTGTAAAACTGATCTATAGTATTCCCGGCATGAAAGTACACGCCAAAACAGCGCTGGTAAAACGGAAACGCGGCTACCAATGGGATTATTCGGGACTGATTGCCACCGGCAATTTCAACGAAAGCACGGCACGTTTCTATACAGATCATGTATTATTCACCGCCCATACCGGTATCACCCGGGAAATGGAGCTGTTGTTTATCTACCTGCAAAGCCGTTCCCAACCGGATGCCTATAACTTCCTGCGTTTTGAGCATCTGCTGGTGGCGCAGTTTAATATGATCGACCGTTTTACCGCCCTGATAGACCGGGAAATAGCCCATGCCCAGGCAGGCAGACCGGCACATATCACTATTAAACTCAACAACCTGCAGGAAAAAGAGATGATTGCCAAACTGTATGAGGCCAGTCAGGCCGGCGTACAGATAGACCTGATCATCCGTAGTATTAATTGTCTGGTACCTGATATACCGGAAAGCAGTGGTATTCGCATTACCCGCATTGTAGACCGTTACCTGGAACATGCCCGGGTATTTATTTTCCATAACAACGGTACTGCAGAAGTATATATGGGGTCTGCCGACTGGATGAACAGGAATCTGCACCGCCGCATCGAAGTATGTGTGCCGGTATACGATCCTGTATTACAGCAGCAACTGAAAGATATCATTGCCCTGCAGCTGCAGGACAGCCACCTGGCACAAAAAGCGATTCAGTCTTATGTGCAAAATATAGTGTAATTTAGAAAGAAGTATTAAACGAGTATTTTATGAAGAAGTATGTATGGATGTTGTTATTGAGTATTGGTTTTGCTATACCGGCCGCACAGGCACAAACCCAGGACCTCGCACACATCTACAACCCAACAGCCGATGCCAAAGCCGACCTGGCTGCTGCCGTAAAAAAAGCCGCGAAAGAAAATAAACACGTCTTATTACAAATTGGTGGTAACTGGTGTATCTGGTGCAAACGACTCTATAAATTCGTGGATGATCATACCAGCCTGAAAGCTGCTATGGAAAAAGACTACGTAGTATATCATCTGAACTATAGTAAAGAAAATAAAAACCTGCCTATCCTGAAAGAACTGGGCTACCCGCAACGTTTCGGATTTCCGGTACTGGTAGTACTCGATGCACAGGGCAAACGACTGCATACCCAAAACTCCGGCCTGCTGGAATCTGCGGATTCCTACGACGAAAAGAAACTGCAGGAGTTCTTTAAACAGTGGTCTCCCGCTGCCTTGTTGCCTTCCAATTATATCAACGAATAATTCCAATATGAATACGGGCATTACCAGTTTCAACGCGGATGCTGTGCAATCTTTTATCAGATTTGCGCAGCATCCGTTTAAGTTTTCGGCGTTCCTGTTCTGGAAATTACCATCAGCCTGGTTGTGTGGTGTGCGGGCAAAATCATTAACCCCCGATGTATGTGTGACCTCCGTACCTTATCGCTGGATATCCCAGAATCCTTTTCAATCTACCTATTTTGCCTGCCTGGCAATGGCCGCGGAACTGAGTACCGGCCTGCCCGCCATGATGTATGTACGCAGCGCCCCGAAACGGGTATCCATGCTGGTAACAAACATCCAGGCCACCTTCGTTAAAAAAGCTACCGGGCTTACTTTCTTTACCTGCACAGAAGTACCTGTATTAAGAGATGCCATGGCACAGGCCATCCGTTCCGGAGAACCCGTGACCGTTACCATACACACCGAAGGCAAAGACAAAGACGGCACATTAATTGCCACCTTCGCTGTCACCTGGTCTTTTAAAAGCAAATCGTAAACGGTGAACTCCATTCACCTTAAAATACAGATATGAAAATAGCATTTCATGGCGCTGCACGCACCGTTACAGGATCTAAACACCTGATTACACTCAGGAACGGAAAAAAGATATTATTGGATTGTGGTATGTTCCAGGGCATGGGGAAAGATACCGAGAGTTTGAACCGCGACTTTGGATTTGATCCGCAGGAAGTCACGTACATGGTGCTATCGCATGCCCATATCGATCACTCCGGGCTGATTCCCCGCCTGGTGAAAATGGGATACAAAGGCAACATTTACTGTACACCAGGCACCCGCGATCTCACAGAAATCCTCCTGATGGATTCTGCCGAAATACAGGAAGATGATGTGAAATTCTCCAACAAAAAAAGAGCAAAAGAAGGCCTTCCCTACCTGCAACCTTTGTATACGGTAGATGATGCCAAAATAGCTATTAAATCTTTGAAGCCCGTAGCGAAATACGATACGTGGATAAATATAGATGAGGATATCGCCCTGATGTTTACCGATGCCGGACACATTGTGGGCGCCGCTTCTGTACATCTCCGGATTACAGAAAACGGTAAAACAGAACAGATCTCTTTCAGCGGTGACATTGGTCGTTATAATGACGCCATCCTGAAATCACCGGCTACTTTCCCACAGGCTGATTACGTGCTGATAGAATCTACCTATGGCAGTACCCTGCATGCCGATGCCGCGCCGGCAGATGCTGAGCTGCTGCGTTACATCCGGGAAACCTGTATTGAAAAAAGAGGGAAGCTGATCATTCCGGCATTCAGCGTAGGACGTACCCAGGAGCTGTTATACGCCTTAAACAATGCCCAGCTGAAAGGTACCCTGCCCAAAGTAGATATCTTTGTGGATAGCCCGCTGTCTACAGAAGCAACGGCAGTAACCAAAGCCCACCCCGAAGTATTCAACCGGGAAGTATCCGATCTGCTGAAGAGAGATGATGACCCGTTTGATTTCCCCGGATTACGGTATGTTAAATCCGTCGATGAATCCAAACTACTCAACTACCGTAAAGAGCCTTGTGTCATTATATCCGCTTCCGGCATGGCGGAAGCCGGGCGTGTAAAACACCACATCGCCAATAATATTGATGAACCACAGAATACCATCCTGATAGTAGGTTATTGTGAACCACAATCGCTCGGTGGACGGCTGATGCGCGGCGCCAAAGAAGTATCTATTTATGGTACCCGTTTTGAGGTAAAAGCTGAAGTAGGCGTTATCCGCTCTATGAGTGCCCATGGCGACTACGAAGACCTGCGCCAATGGCTGGCCTGCCAGGACCCCAGGCGTATTAAAAAACTATTCCTGGTACATGGGGAATATGATGTGCAGACCATCTTTAAAAACTGGCTGCTCAAAAGAGATTTCCTGGATATCGAAATCCCCGACAAACATTACGAGGTAGGATTAAGTTAAGTCATCACACTTCCATTATACAATACGCCCTGTGCAGCGGATCATTGCTGTACGGGGCGTTACCATTATTCACCGATCAGGGGAAACCACAGATTAATACGGGTACCTTCCGGCTCCCCTTTTTCATTGGTCAGGTCCTCAATAGCAAAACCGGCATCCGCATTAAAACGCCGGTTATATAACGCCAACCGGTCGCGGGTAATTTGCAGGCCGCGCGACTGATGCGATACCATTCGTTTCATCGCAGCCGCTTTCTCCCGCCCGATGCCATTATCTTCCACGGTGCAATAAAGCTGGTGGCCTACCTGCCGGAAAGTAATGGTCAGCTTACCTTTCCGCTCTTCGTACAATAGTCCATGCCAGATGGCATTTTCCACAAATGGCTGGATAATCATGGTGGGTATCTCCACCATATCTGCATCCAGTAAAGGATCTATCAGAATATGATATTCAAACTGATCTGCAAACCGTAGCTTTTCCAATTCCAGGTAATTCTCCAGCATCGTTACTTCCTTGGAAACCGGAATGTTGTTGAGCTGAGAGTTATCCAAAACATTCCGGATCAGTTTTGCGAAACGGGCCAGATAAGACAATGCCTGCTCCGTTTCACTTTTCATCATAAATGTCTGGATGGAATTAAGCGCATTGAAAATAAAATGTGGATTCATCTGCGCCCGTAATGCCCGCATTTCCAGCTGCGCCATCTGTTGCTGAATGGCCTCCCGCTGTTTGGCTTCTCTTTTAATACCTGCAATCCGAAACCGGTAGTACAGATAAATCAGCGAGGCAGTTATCACCAGTATCAATAAACGAAACCAGGTAGTTTGCCAGAAAGCCGGTTTAATAAACAACTGTAAACTGGTGATACGTGCGGAAAAAGTACCCACCGTATTCACCGCCCGTACCCGGAAGGTATACCGGCCTGGCGGCAGATTGGTATATTTGGCCGTTAGCAGATCTTCTGTACTCACCCAGTTTTCATCCACGCCTTCCAGCTGGTAGAAGTAACGGATTTTCACCGGATGGTGATATTGCAGGCTTTTAAAAGTGATGCTGATGAAATTCTGTTTGTAGGATAAAGTCACGGGCACCTTATCACGCAGGGCTGTTTCGATCAGGATACTGCTATCCATCGCGCGCAGGCTGACGATGCTCACATCCGGTGGTGGTGGCGCCTCTTTCAGACTTGCCGGATCAAATGATACAAAGCGGTTAGCACCGCCTATCAGCAGGTTCCCGTTCTGCAGTTTCACAATCCGACGACGTACCCGCCGGGTATTATCTATAATCAGGTCGCCCTGTACAAAAGTTTCCAGGTCATCCTGCGGCAGGTCGTACCGGTAAAACCCATACAGGGTAGTAAACCATATTTTACCCGGTACATCTTCTGCCATACTCAATATCCAGCCGTCAAACAGGTGGTTATTGATCTGGAGTGGCCGGTAATGATGGTTTCGGGTATTAAAAACCCACAACCCATGATCTGTTCCCACCAGGATGGTGCTGTCATTGTACTTTAATAAACAGGTGATATTGTTGTAGAGTGATTTCTCCAACTTGAACGCTGTCTGGCTGGTAAGCCGATAGGTACGGGTATCGAAACCAATCAGGCCTCCGCCGCTGGTACCCAGCCATAGCAATGAATCTCCTTCGGGTATCATATCCATCACAGATACGGGTTTATTCAGGGCATCCGTTAATTCGTGGTAATACCGGAAGGTGTTGCGTTGCGGGTTCCAGCTGGCCAGTCCTCTTTTGTACAGGCCAATCCAAACCAGGCTATCGTTGTAGGGTTGCAGATGCAGCAAGGTTTGTTCGCATAGTTCCGGCGCCGTCAGGTGTTTGGTAAAGTAGCCGGTAGCCGGGTTAAACAGCGACAGATGCCCATTTTCCTGGCCTACGAGGATGGTCCCGTCTTTTAGTTCCGAGAAGCTCCATACCAATCCTCTTTCTTCCGGTAGCGTCGTTCTTTCATGTCCTTCATGATGGATATAATTACGCACCAGATTTAACTGCGGGGATAGCCTGCTGAAACCTCTTCCCCAGTAACCGACATACACTGCACCATCCGACGCCTGGTAAATACCCGTTACTTCCGCTACCGGCAGGCGTTCCGATGTACCGGAAAAAGTGCTGCGGTGATCAAAGATCCGGAAGGAATTGTTATGCAGGTTCAGAATATTCACGCCCCGGTCGGTACCTATCCACAAATGTCCTTCCCTGTCGCTGAGAAAACAGTTGGCTTCATAATCGTAATGCAGGCCTTGTTCATCCTCATTTTCTGCGGTAATATTCACATCAAAGCTTTGGGTTGTTTCATTGAAACGGAAAATGCCGCTTTTCTCTGTAGCTACCCACACCTGGTTTTCGCCGTCCATAGACACGTCGAAGATGGCATCGTTGATGTCGTCATCCGGTTTTCTTTTAGCCGGGGTGGTGTGAAAAGTATAGGTATGCAGGTCGCGGGCTGTTGGGTTATAGCAATACAGTTGTCCGGAGCGGCCGGCCAGCCAGATGCGGTGACGGTTATCTGTAATAATTTTATTGAAACTGTTGCGGATATGGAGTACCGGTAATTTTTTCGGGTTGTGGGAAGCGGAGAAAAACTGCTGTCGTTCCCGGTCCAGGATATACAATTCATGGGCGCCGCTGATCCACAGATTACCGTTTTCATCTTCCATGATCGCGTCTTTCATATCACTGCGGATAGCTTCCGGAATCATCAGTGCTTTTTTAAAGCTGCCGGCTTTTTCGTCGTAGCGTAGCAAGCCGTCGTAGGTAGTAGCCCATATCACCCCGTCATGATCCTGGATAATCTGGCTGCATTTCAGCCCTTCCGGCCGGGCGATGCTATTATCGATCGGCAATATCCTTACAAGGGCCGTAACGGGGTCATATACACGAATATTATCGGGAGTACCCATCCATATCCTGCCTTGTCTGTCTTCACACAAACAAATATCGTCATAGTAGATGGAGCCGGGCACCCGGTCGAAGTTGGCAATCGTTACCAGGTTGGTACCATCATATCGCTGGAGGGCGGTGCTGGCAATCCAGATAAATCCTTTCCGGTCCTGCAGAATGGCAGATACGTGATTGCTGGCCAATCCTTTACTGATATTGAGATGGGCAAAGTTGTAGGAAACTTTCGGGCGCTGGGCAGTGATGGCTGTGGTTAGCAGCAGCATGATTCCCAGCAGGTAGAAAAAACACCTGGTCATAATTGGTCGTCGCTGTAATATCAGCTTAAGGTGCTGTTGAATCATCGCGGATTGGGAAGTGGGATCGTATGGATAAATTTACTAAATGTTACCGGAATAAATAGCCAGACAGGGAAAGCGTATACAGGTGTAACAAATGGGTAGTTGGTATAACTGTATTTGAGGAGAAAGATAATGGGTATTACCCCAAAATAAAAGAGGACCTCTAAAATAGAAGTCCTCTTTTTTGTACCACGTACGGGAATCGAACCCGTGATTCCTCCGTGAAAGGGAGGCGTCTTAACCCCTTGACCAACGCGGCATTTCTCGTTTGGGATTGCAAAGATAGACAAATGTTTAACAATGCAAAATTTTTTTTCTTTCTTTTTATAAAAATAAGAAAATAATGGATGTGTCTGTGTAATAATATTGTCTTTTCACCTACTGGATAACAATATAACATCCTACGCAAACCGGCTATAGCAAAGAGATGTAAGTATTTCAATCAGTTATATGACGTAATCATAAAAAATATTCCGGCGATATAACGGCTAAGCCTACACGTCTGCTTTATTCTTTTAACCCGGCAATCAGGTTAATGGTCAATGCCACGACGAAAGTATTGAGTGCAAAGGATATTAACCCATGCAATAATGCCGTGCGACGGATCACCCGGGAGTCTATCTGTACATCAGACACCTGAAAGGTCATCCCGATTACAAAAGAAAAATAGGCAAAGTCGAGGTAGTCCGGTCTTTTCTCTTTGGGAAACTCCAGTCCTGCTGCATGCCGCGTACTATCCTGGTCGTCATCATCATAGTACAGGTTCGCATAATGAAAACAGAAGGTAGTATGTACCATCACCCACGATGCCAGCATACTGGTAATGGCCACCGGCAGGTAAAGGAGTTTGGGTGTATGGGAGGTATCCGGAGATAACATCAGCAGCAACACCGTAAACAGGCTGGAGAAAGAGGCCAGCAGAATGATAAAAGATACAAAAAAGCGGCTGCCATCATCTACCCGGGCCCATTGCCGGATCTGTTCCACCGACCGGTTAAAGAATACAATCCAGCCGGTAGTGATATAGGAGAGCGCAAATACGTCCCACAGCAGCATGTAGTATACCAGGTCCGGCAAATGAATTTTACTGAGCTGCAGCCCCAGCAACGCGGCCAGTGTAAGCCCCAGGCTAACCAATACCCGCTGTAGCGGATGCATATTCAACAGGATATTCACTGCTTTCTTCTTTTTCATGGGCGCAGACTTTATGGAAATTTACTACGACTAAATGATATTAAATAATTGTCAATGATAGATTTATGCAGATGCTGACAGCGGAGGAAGGATGGGCAGGGGGGAAATAAAAAAAGGACTTCTTTGCAGAAGTCCTTTCTCTTGTACCACGTACGGGAATCGAACCCGTGATTCCTCCGTGAAAGGGAGGCGTCTTAACCCCTTGACCAACGCGGCATGTCTCGTTTGGGATTGCAAATGTATGATCTTATTTTAAATTTCCAAAAAATATTTCAATGTTCTAAATTTCTATTGATTCCTAAAGGTATAGATTGTAAATTCGCTCTCGATTTTTTCATACTCAAATCACGATGTAAAATGGGAACTACTCTCAAAATTGGTATTAATGGTTTCGGTCGTATCGGCCGTTTGGTATACCGCCAGATTTACAAAATGCCCGGCATTGATGTGGTAGCTATCAATGATCTCACCAGCCCCAACGTACTGGCGCATTTGCTGAAATATGATTCAGCGCAGGGTAGATTTGATGCAACAGTTACACATTCTGACAACGCAATTAATGTGAACGGTGAAGATGTGAAGATATATGCACAAAAAGATCCTTCCCAGATTCCATGGAAAGAGCACGATATAGATGTAGTGATCGAGTGTACCGGTTTCTTTGCTGACAAAGACAAAGCTTCCGCACACATCACCGCTGGTGCTAAACGTGTAGTAATTTCTGCTCCTGCTACCGGTGATCTGAAAACCATCGTTTTCAACGTGAACCACGCTTTACTGGATGGCAGCGAAACCGTTATCTCCTGCGCTTCCTGCACCACCAACTGTCTCGCTCCTATGGCGAAAGTCCTGAACGACCAGTTTGGTATTGCTTCCGGTTTAATGACCACTATACACGCTTATACCAACGATCAGAACACCCTGGATGCACCACATCCAAAAGGTGACCTGCGCCGCGCACGCGCTGCTGCAGCCAACATCGTGCCTAACAGCACCGGTGCTGCCAAAGCAATCGGCCTGGTATTGCCAGAACTGAAAGGTAAACTGGATGGTAGCGCACAACGTGTACCTACTATCACAGGTTCCCTCACTGAGCTGACTTCCATCCTGAACAAAAAAGTAACCGTTGATGAAGTAAATGCTGCGATGAAAGCCGCTGCCAACGAATCTTTCGGTTATACAGAAGACGAAATAGTTAGCTCCGATATCATCGGTATCGACTACGGTTCCCTGTTCGATGCTACCCAAACCAGAGTATTATCTGTAGGTGAGCAGCAGCTGGTAAAAACCGTTTCCTGGTACGACAACGAAATGAGCTATGTATCACAACTGGTGCGTACTGTTAAGTACTTCGCCGGTCTGATCAGCAAATAATATTTTATACACTCCCGGTGCAAACCGGGAGTTGTTCATTCCGCGGAACTACACCATCACAGCAATATGCCAGATTTCTTTGGTTGATACCTGCTTTGTGCTGTTGGTCCGCGGTTTTTTTATGGAGCCATCTTTCCATTAGCAAAACCGACATATATGAGCCAATTTTCCGATTATAACTTCAACGGCCAGAAAGCCTTGGTACGCGTAGATTTCAACGTTCCCCTGAACGATAAATTTGAAATCACCGACGATACCCGCATGCGGGCAGCCGTTCCTACTATTAAAAAGATATTGAAAGATGGCGGTGCTGTCATCCTCATGTCCCACCTCGGTCGTCCGAAAGACGGTCCTACCGATAAATACTCTTTAAAACACCTGGTGTATCACCTCATTTCCCTGCTGGATGGCGTTACCGTTAAATTCGCAACCGACTGTACAGGTCCGGTAGCGGAAAAAGCGGCGGCTGATCTGCAGATGGGTGAAGTGCTGTTGCTGGAAAACCTGCGCTTCCACAAACTGGAAGAAAAAGGGGATGCCGGATTTGCAGAAGAGCTGTCTAAACTCGGTAACGTATATGTCAATGATGCATTTGGTACGGCTCACCGCGCGCACGCATCTACCGCTGTCATTGCGCAGTACTTCGCTCCTGAAAACCGCCTCTTCGGCCTGCTCATGGAAGCCGAAGTAAGCAATGCAGAAAAAGTATTCAACAATGCTGCTGCTCCTTTTACCGCCATCCTGGGTGGCGCTAAAGTAAGCGACAAAATTCTGATCATCGAAACCCTGATGGAGCGCGCCAACAATATCATTATTGGCGGTGGTATGGCCTATACTTTCCTGAAAGCACAGGGAAAAGAAATCGGTAACTCCCTCTGCGAAAATGATAAACTGGACCTCGCCAACGAACTGCTGGTAAAAGCCAAAGCAAAAGGCGTACAATTCCTGCTCCCAGTAGACTCTGTAGCAGCTGATAAATTTGCCGCAGATGCAGCTACACAGGTAGTTTCCAACGATAATATTCCTGCCGGCTGGATGGGCCTGGACATTGGTCCGGATTCCGTAGCCCTGTTTACGCAGACCATCCTGGCTTCCAAAACCATTTTATGGAATGGCCCGATGGGTGTATTTGAAATGCTTCCTTTCCAGGCAGGTACCAAAGGCGTAGCTGATGCTATCGTTACTGCCACTGCCCAGGGCGCCTTCTCACTGGTAGGCGGCGGCGACTCTGTAGCAGCCGTGAATCAGTTCGGACTGGCAGAAAAAGTAAGCTATGTATCCACAGGTGGTGGCGCCATGCTGGAATTCTTTGAAGGAAAAGAATTACCAGGTGTAGCAGCTATCAAAGGGGCATAATCAACACCGGTAAAAAAATCATGTATATGGGAGAAGATAAAGGCGGCATTGATTCGTGTATATCTTCTCCCTTATTTATACCCTCCGCATCAATCTTTCCACCATGAACAAACGCCTGCTCCTGTATCCGGTTGTTATCGGCATATTTGCAGCCCTGATCTGGATTATCCTCCAGAAAGGACAATCCCTGCCTGTGCATCCTGCCAAAGCTGCTGCCGCTGTAACAACCGCTGCACACGCCGCCACAACCGATTCCTGGTGGCAATACTTCAGTAACCTGCAACATCCGCTTTGCCTGTTATTATTGCAGATCATTGTGATCATGCTGGCATCCCGCTGCTTTGGCTGGCTGGCCAACAGAATCGGGCAACCTGCCGTAGTAGGCGAAATCATTGCCGGCGTATTACTGGGGCCTTCTTTATTAGGCTGGTTATCCCCTTCCTTCGCTACCTTTTTGTTCCCCGCAGCATCTTTGAAGAACCTGCAGTTCCTCAGTCAGATCGGTCTGGCCTTCTTTATGTTCATTGTAGGAATGGAGCTGGACCTCAGCAAAATCAGGAATAAAGCACATGATGCCGTCATGATCAGCCATGCCAGCATCATTATTCCGTTTTTTCTGGGCGTTTGGCTGGCTTATTTTCTGTTTGCGGACTTCGCCCCTGCCAACGTCAGTTTCCTCTCATTTGCGCTGTTTATGGGCATCGCTATGAGTATTACCGCATTTCCGGTACTGGCGCGCATCGTGCAGGAAAGAAAACTAACCCACACCCCACTCGGTATCATGGCCATTACCTGTGCGGCCGCCGATGATGTTACGGCCTGGTGTGTGCTGGCTGTCATTGTTGCCATTGTAAATGCCGGTGGCGTATGGAGCGCCGTTATCACGATTGTACTGGCTTTCCTTTTTGTAGGCATTATGCTATGGCTGATACGCCCCTGGCTGGCCCGCACCATTCAGTTTCATCTGCAGAAAGGCCGGCAGAAAGCAGCTGTATCCCTCGTTTTCTTCACCTTGCTGATTGCAGCCTGGCTGGCAGAAGCCATTGGTATACATGCCTTATTCGGCGCCTTCCTGGCCGGAGCGATCATGCCCGCCAACAGCGATATCAAACAATTACTCACCGATAAACTGGAAGATGTAAGCGTGGTAGTATTACTGCCTATTTTCTTTGCCTTTACGGGTCTCCGCACCTATATCGGCTTACTGGATGCCAGCTGGTTGTGGGTGGTATTTGGTATGATCATGCTGGTAGCGGTAACCGGTAAGTTCGGTGGCAGTGCCATTACGGCCCGTATGATGGGACAATCCTGGAGCCAGGCGGTGTCTATCGGCGCGCTGATGAATACCCGGGGACTCATGGAACTGGTAGTACTCAACATCGGTTTTGATTTAGGTATTCTTTCTCCGGAGATATTCACCATGATGGTACTGATGGCATTGGCCACGACCTTTATGACCGGCCCTCTCCTGGACCTGGTAGCGTTTGCGGAGAAAAGGAAAAAGATGTTTATGCTATAACAATCGTGCATCAGCAGTGCTGATAGTTGATGGAAATGTACATCAGTAATCAGCTTCCAGGTAAAAGGGGTGGTATCCTGTTTGGATACCACCCCTTTTACTTGAAGCAATAACAAGGGAGTATCTGCTGCTTAAAACAAGTACGCATTCCTTTACCGGGATACCCATCGCTGGTCTCCGGTTAACAGTATAAATTGTATATAAATGCAAAACGGCTGTATCAAATAATGATACAGCCGTTTTGCTATAAGGTATACCGGAGATTATCTCTTTTTATGTGTTTTCTTTTTTCCGGTAGTTGTTTTCGCTTTTTTGGAAGCCGCTGATTTCTTAGCGGAGCTGTGTTTTCTGGAAACGGAATGATGTTTCTTACCTGCACCGGAAACAGTAGTCGTTTTCTTCGCTACCGCATTTTTTTCCGGCATTTTAGCTGGTGGCGGGAACTTCGATCTGTCTACACCGGTGGCTTTATCATCCAGGGTGAGTTGCACCGATTCTTTCAGCATTTCGTCTTTCTCCGCCATAAACTGCTTCATCTTCTCTTTCGGAATACGCAGGTCATAGCTGTTTTCAGCACTAGCCATAGCTTTGGCGAAACCCGGATTGAAACGATCCAGTTCTGCTACAGGCATGTCCAGCTTTTTAGCGATAGCTTCCAGGCGGTATTTACCACTCACATTGATTTCTACGGTATTGTAAATTTCGTCTTCGGTCAGTGCACCTTTAGATACAGTAGCATAGGAAGCCGTTACATTTTCAGTAGGCTGTGCCAGGGCAACTGTGTTATCGTCGCTTACACCAAAGAAGTTGTTGAAACGATCCAGGATGTAACCGGTAGCGATAAATTTGTACACATGATTGCGGGTTTCTGCAGGCAGGAAATATTGCATGCCCCAGAAGTCTTCGCGGCCGCTGGCTTTCATGGCACGTTGTATGCCGCCGGGACCACAGTTGTACGCTCCTACTACCAGCAACCAATCTCCAAACTGGTCGTATAACCGGGTCAGGTACTGGGCTGCTGCCATCGTAGATTTATAGAAATCCTTTCTTTCATCCACTTTCTTACCTACGTTCAGACCGAAGATACGGGCGGTGCCGGCCATAAACTGCCAGGCGCCTACTGCCCCTACCCTGGAACGGGCGTTGGTATTAAAGCTGGATTCGATAACAGCCAGGTATTTCATTTCCTCCGGAATACCATGTTCCCGGAAGATTTTTTCGATCATTACAAAATAAGGCTGGCCCCTGTCAACCATCACCTGCAGGTGCTGGCCGTACCGGGTAGCATAATTGTTCACATAACCTGCAACGAGGTTATTGTTGATCTGCTCATATACTTTCGCGCTGCGAATAGTATTGGGCAGGCTTTGCGCTGCTTGTTTTACCGCTACAGTGGTCGGTGTGGCCTGAATAGTGGTATCCTTAGGTAAACGCACCTTATGATTCACTCTTACAGTGGTATCGGGTGCATTTACAGCATACACCGTCTCTTTAGGATTGCTATTGCGCCCCAATACTTCTACACTTCCTAAACACAATGCTGGCAACAGCAGTAGTAAAAAGATTCTTGTCATACAATTTATTTTAAACAACAGTAACCTGCTCTTTAGCCATTAATTGGTTGGCTATTTGCAACAGGCTCGCTTCGTTAAACTTCTTTGTGATGATCTGTACACCATAAGGCATTCCGTTTGAATGCCGGTACAAGGGAACGGAAATAGCCGGAACCCCTGCCAGATTTGCCAGTACCGTATAAATATCTGCGAGGTACATAGCTATAGGGTCATCCATCTTTTCCCCTATCTTAAATGCTGTGGATGGCACAGTTGGCATTAAAATGGCGTCGTACTGCTCTAAAATATCGTTGAGTTTATCGGTAACCAGACGCCTAACTTGTTGTGCCTTAGTATAATATGCGTCATAATATCCCGCACTTAGTACAAAAGTCCCGAGTAATATACGACGTTTTACTTCTTTACCAAATCCTTCTGATCTGTTTTTTTTGTAAAATTCTGTCAGATCCAGGTTCTGTTCGTTTGTTCTGTGTCCAAATTTCACCCCATCATACCGGGACAAATTGGAGGACGCTTCCGCTGTAGTGAGCACATAATAGGCTGGCACTACATAATCCAGGTATTCAAAACTGCTCCCGGAAACGGTATGTCCTAATGTCTGCAATTCCTCAAAAAAGTCGATGTAGCGATCTTTCATCTCTGCATCTAATCCGTCATGGTACTGCGCATCTCTTAAATACGCGAATTTGAAGGATTTATTGTCTGTAAGATGTTTTTGATAATCAGGTACTTCCTTTTGAGAAGCCGTACTATCAAACTCATCCGGTCCTGCCATCACTTGTAGAACTGCCGCCACATCGGCAATATCCTTGCCAAAGATGCCTATTTGATCAAAAGATGACGCGTAGGCGATTAATCCGTACCGGGATATGCGACCATAAGTGGGTTTCAGGCCCACTATACCGCAAAAATCGGCCGGTTGGCGAACAGAGCCGCCAGTGTCACTTCCCAGACTCACCTGACAAAGGTCTGCCTGTACTGCTACAGCTGATCCACCGGAAGAGCCGCCCGGTACCCGGGAGTTATCCAGTGCATTCAACGTAGGGCCAAATGCGGAATTCTCATTGGTAGATCCCATCGCGAACTCGTCGCAATTCAGGTTACCAATGATAATGGCATCAGCAGCCAGTAGTCTTTCTACTGCCGTAGCAGAGAAAAGAGAAGTAAACCCTTCCAGTATATGGGAAGCGGCATTTATATTATGGCCTTTATAGCAGATTACATCTTTAATACCTACCACCACACCTGCCAGGGCACCTACCGGTTGTCCGTTTTTTATACGTTCATCCAGTTCACGTGCTTTCTCCAGCGCCTCCTCCTCAAATACTTCCAGGAAGGCATTCAAATGTTTTAACTGTGCTATCCGGTTCAGGTAATAGCGTACCTTCTCCGTGCAACTTGTGCTGCCGGCGTATAATGCTTTATGGAAAGTAATTATACTGCTGAATTCAGACAAAGCTAAATCAGTTAAAGATGAAATAAATCAGGGTTCAATACTCCAAAGCGGCAAATCAATATATTAACCGTTGTGAGCTGGCGTATCTTTCGCAGTAGCCAGTGGTGTATCTGTAGTGGCTGGTTGTGCAGGCTGAGCGGGTTTTTCTCTCATGCCTTCTTCAATTTCCTGACGCACATTGTTTTTGGCGTCATTGAACTCACGGATACCTTTACCCAGGCCACGCATTAATTCGGGGATTTTTTTACCTCCAAACAGCAACAAAACCACCACGGCAATCAGCAACAGCTCAGACATACCTATATCCTGAAGAATTAAAAAAGATGATTTTACAAAAACAGCAGTCATTATCTTAAAAGTTTATAAAGTTCTGCCGGCAAAGATAGCTGATAAAATCGGGTTTTTCACCCGTATCGGTATCTCCCGGAGATATTTAATACCATTTTAAGCATACGAAAAAAGCGGAACCGGATGGCCCCGCCTTTAACAAATTTCCCTGTATTTATACTAAACCCTTTTTTCTTTGATACGGGCTTTCTTACCAGCGCGCTCACGCAGATAATAAAGTTTCGCTCTTCTTACTTTACCTACCTTGTTTAACACGATACCATCGATGTTAGGAGAGTAAAGCGGAAACAGTCTTTCCACACCAATGCCATCAGAAATTTTTCTAACGGTGAAAGACGCAGTAAACCCTGTACCCTGGATTTTCACCACATCACCTTTAAAGGACTGAATCCTTTCTTTATTACCTTCCACGATTTTATAATTGACAGTGACGTTGTCGCCTGCTTTAAACTTCGGGTACTGTTTATTTGCTGTCAGTTGTTCGTGAACAAACGAAATTGCGTTCATCTTTCAAATATTTATGGGAGTGCAAAAGTAAGTCAAGAAATAGCATTTACCAAATTAAAAAACAACAAATCTGCTGTTTGGTAAATAATACTCTCATTATAACTTATAAATCATTCATTTACAATAGATCCGGGCGACGTTCCCGGGTTCTGTCCAGGGCTTGCTGGTGCCGCCAGTCATCAATTTTTTTATGATCACCGCTCAGCAGGATATCCGGTACTTTCCAGCCCCGGAAGTCTACCGGCCTGGTATATACCGGTGGTGCCAGCAGATTGTCCTGAAAAGAATCAAATAAAGCGCTGGTTTCATCATTCAGTACGCCGGGCAGCAACCGCCCGATCGCATCTACCAAAACAGCTGCCCCCAGCTCACCGCCGGAAAGCACATAATCCCCGATGGAGATCTCTTTGGTAATAAAATGATCCCGGATACGCTGGTCGATGCCTTTATAGTGGCCGCAAAGCATCAGCAGGTTGCCTTTCAGCGATAACTGATTGGCCATTTGCTGATTCAGCGTTTCCCCATCGGGCGTCAGGTAAATGATTTCATCGTACTGCACTTTGGCCTGTAACGACTCAATCGCATTTACAATCGGCTCCAGCATCATGACCATGCCTGCCCCACCGCCAAACTGGTAGTCATCTACCTGGTTGTGTTTCAGGGAAGAGTACTGCCGCAACGGATGCAGGTGTACTTCCAGCAACCCTTTGGCCTGTGCTCTTTTCATGATGGAATGGGAAAGCGGACTTTCCAGCAGTTCCGGTAATACCGATATGATGTCAATACGCATCTTTATTAACTTTTAGCAGCCGGCCGGGGGTAATCCACCGTGTACGGCTAGGCTGTGTATAATTCAATCAGGCCATCCGGCAGGTCCAGGTATACCACCTGGTTTTTCTTGTCGACCTTAATGAGCGACTGTTCGTTGACCGGCAACAGGGCTTCTTTTCCCTTGATAAATACCTTTATCAGCACCTGCATGGGCATTTCGATCACTTCTTCAATATTGCCCAGCAAGCCATGCTGTTTATCTTCCACGGCAAAACCCAGCATCGCCAGGGGCGCTGAGGAAGCCGTCTGCTGTTTAAAGTCTTCTTCCTGCAGGTATACCTGTCCGGGCATCAGCTTATGGGCCGCTTCCTTACTGTCAACGCCTTCCAGCTTGATGTATACATGTTCGCTGTCCTTTACAGTGACGTTTTCCACGAAGTAGGGAATAAAGCTGTTTTTCCTTTCTTCCAGGAAGATAACGGTCACCCCTTTCAGGGCCGATCGTTTGCCTAAACTGTGCCGTAACAGCAGGTCGCCCTGCAGGCCATGTGCCGAAGCCAGTTTACCTATGCTGAAATAATTACTCATCTTTTAGCTTTTGGCTGTGGTCCGGTACCGGGCAGCCATTGAAGGGAATTGGTCAACCGGAAAGCGCCGGATGAAATTAAAAAAGGAAATATTTGCGGTTGCAAATATTTCCTTTCAGGTATTTGTTAAAACGTTGCCGTTTTATGCTTCTGTACCTTCTCCTTCTGCCGGAGCCTGGTTAGCCGGAGCTGGAGTATCTTCCACTTTTCTTACGATTGGTGCAGCTACTCTTGCTTTTTTGTGACCATCCCGACGGGCAGAAACTTTTTGTTCGTGTTCAGCCTGCCATTGAGCAAACTTCTGGTAAGCAGTAGGCTCATCGAACAGGTTCAATGTCACACCTCTTAACAGGTGTTTCAGATACAATACACCTTTGAAAGACAGGATTCTTCTAACAGTGTCGGTAGGTTGTGCACCTTTCTGCAACCAACGTAATGCTTTCTCAGTATCAATGTTGATGGAAGCCGGAACTGTTAAAGGATTGTAAGTACCAATTTTCTGGATGAATTTACCATCTCTTGGTGCGCGTGCGTCGGCTACTACGATAAAATAGAAAGGCCTCTTCTTTGCGCCATGTCTCTGCAGTCTGATTTTTACTGGCATAAATAAGTCGAGTTATTTTTTGCGAGTTAGGAAATATTGTTTAATTAGGGATGCAAATGTAATCAGTAAGTTGATATTTGCAAAAAAAATTTATATACGCCTGAATTATTATCGCATCATACCTTTCAAACCCTTGCCACCAGCGCCAAACTTATTCATCATTTTCATCATCTGGCGCATCTGTTCGAATTGCTTCATGAACTGGTTCACGTCCTGAATATCCTTACCGGAACCCTTTGCAATACGTTTGCGGCGGCTTCCGTCGATGATATCGGGGTTACCGCGTTCTGCTGCGGTCATGGAGTTGATCATGGCTTCAATGCCCTTAAAAGCATCATCGCTGATATCCAGGTCTTTTACCGCTTTACCTACTCCGGGAATCATCCCCATCAGATCTTTCAGGTTACCCATTTTCTTGATCTGTTGCAGTTGTTCCTTGAAGTCGTCAAAGTCGAATTGGTTCTGGCGGATCTTTTTCTCCAGTTTTTTCGCCTGTTCTTCATCGAACTGAGCCTGCGCGCGTTCTACCAGGGTGGTAATATCTCCCATCCCCAGGATACGCTGTGCCATACGTTCGGGGTAAAACACATCGAGCGTATCCATCTTTTCGCCCATGCTCACGAACTTGATGGGCTTTTCAACGGTGTATTGGATGGTCAGCGCCGCACCACCACGGGTATCACCATCCAGTTTGGTCAGTACCACACCGGTGAAGTCCAGCCGTTCGTTGAACGCTTTGGCGGTGTTCACCGCATCCTGGCCCGTCATGGAGTCTACCACGAAGAGGATCTCCTGCGGTTTTACCGCTGCCTTCACATTGGCTACCTCGGTCATCATCTGCTCGTCTACCGCGAGGCGGCCGGCCGTATCGATGATGATGATGTTGTATCCCTGTGCTTTGGCATGTTTGATCGCATTTTCAGCAATCTGTACGGCATTTTTATTTTCAGGTTCGCTGTACACCTCTACGCCGATCTGCTCTCCCAGCACTTTCAGCTGGTCAATCGCAGCCGGACGATAGATATCGGCAGCTACCAGTAAAGGTTTCTTTGATTTTTTGGTTTTCAGGAAGTTGGCCAGCTTACCGGAAAAGGTTGTTTTACCGGAACCTTGCAAACCAGCTATCAGCACAACCGTCGGATTGGTTTTGATATCGAATTCAGCTTCGGTACCACCCATCAGTTCCGCCAGTTCGTCTTTAACGATTTTTACCATCAGCTGACCCGGGGAAATGGAAGTCAATACCTTCTCACCCAGCGCTTTATCCTTTACCTTATCAGTAAATTCCTTGGCAATTTTATAGTTCACATCCGCATCCACCAGTGCACGACGGATTTCTTTTACGGTGGTTGCTATATTTATTTCGGAAATGCGGCCTTCCCCTTTAAGTTGCTTAAACGCGGAATCGAGCCTCTCTGATAATGATTCAAACATTGTCGGTTATTTAAACGGATTGCAAAAGTATAGTTTTTGGCTGAAAGCAGAAAGAGAACCTGGGAATTACCGCCAGACAAGCAAAGATTAGCGTCCGGACGGAGATCGCGTAAAAAAACAAAGCGAAGGGGAAGCTTTGTGTATACTTCCTTCTTCGCTCTGTTTTAAATATTATGATTATAACTAATTCAATCAAGGACCTGTCTGCAGGCATGGCTATCCCAGGTAGTTGCGCAACAACTTGCTACGGGAAGTAGTTCTCAGCTTTGTAATAGCCTTGTCTTTGATCTGACGTACCCTTTCGCGGGTGAGGCCAAACTTCTCCCCGATATCTTCCAGCGACATGGGATGTTCTACTGCAATACCAAAGTACAGCATGATTACATCTTTCTGACGGTCTGTTAAGGTGGAAAGGGAACGTTCTATTTCGCGGCGGAGTGAGTCGTGGTGATCCAGTTCCTCATCTGCACTAACGGCATTCGGATTTTCGAGTACATCCAGGAGGGAATTATCTTCCCCATCTACAAACGGCGCATCCATGGATACGTGACGGGCAGCTACACCCAGGGTAGCCTCTACTTCATCAGTATTGATTTCGAGGATGGTAGCCAGTTCGTCCGGAGAGGGTTCCCGTTCAAATTCCTGTTCCAGCTGGGAATAGGCTTTACTGATTTTGTTGCTCAATCCTACTTTGTTGAGTGGCAGCCTTACGATTCTGGACTGTTCGGCCAAAGCCTGCAGTATAGACTGGCGAATCCACCATACAGCGTAGGAAATGAATTTAAAACCACGCGTTTCATCAAAACGTTGAGCAGCTTTAATTAACCCCAGGTTGCCCTCATTGATCAGGTCACTGAGCGACAAGCCTTGGTTCTGATACTGTTTGGCAACGGATACCACAAAGCGCAAATTAGCTTTAGTCAGCTTTTCCAACGCTCTTTGATCGCCCTGCTTGATCCGGATAGCCAGGTTTACCTCTTCTTCCGGCGTAATTAAATCCACTTTCCCAATCTCCTGTAAATACTTTTCCAGGGACTGAGATTCCCTGTTGGTAATGGATTTAGTGATTTTAAGTTGGCGCATTGACATAGAGTCGGAACAGTTACAGGTTAAGAAAAAGTTAAGATTTGATGAATGCCTGACAAAAATAACTTTTTTTAGATAGCTCCCAAAAAAAATCTGGTGTTTTTAAATCATTTCCAAATAAAATCGATTGATCATTAAGCACTTGTAAATTTTACATAAAAACAGCCACTAGAGAGGGAAAAGCGGGAAAGTTTCCCTATATAGGCGCATCGCATTATGTTTTTCTCTAATAGTTATAGAAAAATTAAAGTGTATAAAGTTTTCTGAGATTCCTTAAAAAAAATCCGTAAATTATTTTGACAGAATAAAATATTTTCTATAATTGCAACTGGATGATATTGATTTACTAATTATTTGAGAGATGTCAAAGAAAGTGCTATATGAGTTAGAATTTCCGGTAAGGTGCTCACCCGGTATCCTGTATGAATTCTTGTCTACGCCCGCCGGATTGCAGGAGTGGTTCGCGGATAAAGTCGACTTCAGGGATAATGTTTTTTCCTTTTCCTGGAATGGCACTGCGGAGGAAGCTGAAGTACTGGAACAGGCTGAAGATGAATTCATCCGGCTTCATTGGACACATGCCCCCAAAGAAGAATATTTTGAGTTCCGCATACAAATTTCTGAAGTAACGAACGAAACCATCCTGGTGGTGAAAGACTTCGCAGAAAAGAAGGAAATCAAGGACCAAAGCCAGCTATGGGAATACCAGGTAAAAGACCTCTTCCATCGCATCGGGAACTAATTGCAACGTTTAACATGCAGCAAACTGAGCAGGGCTGCATAAGCCTCCGCTATTGCTGTTATTATTTCTCCCCATTGCTCCAGTGCAAAAGGTTTTGCCAGTTTAATGAAATCATGCCGGCCAACTAATCGTTTCCAGTCTTCAAAAGTCATTTCGCCTATGAGGGAATAGTTTCCATTTTCGAAATCATGCTCCCAGGGATCTTCCTGCACGTATACCTGAAACCCAGCCAAGGCCAGTTTTTCGTAACCGTTCACCAAAGCATCGCTGAAACGGACCTTTACCGTACCTGCCAGGTGCAGCGTACAACTAAAGTAATGCCCCCACCAGAACATCGTTCTGAAGGCAAATACAGCCGATTTATTGAAGTACCGCGGATAATCCAGCATTACCCAGGGCAGCTGTTTATACTGCTCTCCCTTCGAAATCTTACCTCCCTGTAACACCCACTCCGGATCAAAGGGAAAGTCAGTGGTCCGGTCATAAGCAGCCAACACTTCCTGTAACTGTCCCATCAACCCCATTACTTTGTCTATTGCGCTGTTTTTCAGCTCAATAACTGTCGGGCTGGACACAATGGCAGCTTCTGCTGGCGTCAAACAAAAATTTTCCATATAATTTAACGGTATTTTCAGGTGCTACTTACCATAGCTTTGTGAAATCATACTAACTTTACGGTTTAGTAGCTTTCCGATACTTTGCATATTTGTGAATAACCAAACGTTTAATCAGCAAAGTATACGAATATCGGGATTCCCATTTTTTTAATATAGCATTATCAGTGAAAAAACTCGACAAACTAATCATAAAAACTTTTCTGGGCCCCTTCGTTGCCACCTTCTTCGTAACCTTATTTGTACTGGTAATGCAGTTTCTCTGGAAGTACGTAGATGACCTGGTAGGTAAAGGCCTGGATACCGGCGTAATTATCCAGCTGATAGCCTATACCAGCGCCACCCTGGTAACGCTGGCGCTGCCACTGGCCGTGCTGCTTTCGTCTATCATGACTTTTGGTAACCTCGGGGAAAGTTTTGAACTGGTAGCGCTTAAATCTTCCGGTATCTCGCTGCTGCGTTTTATCCGCCCCCTGCTCTTCGTGTGCAGTATCATTGGCGTGCTGGCCTTTCTGTTTGCCAACTACGTGATTCCCGTAGCCAACCTGCAGGCCAAATCCCTGCTCTACGATATCACCAATTCCAAACCGGCATTTAACATCAAAGCCGGCGTTTTTTATCGCGATATTCCCAATTATACCATCAAGGTAGCCCAGAAAGATAAAGATAATCAGACCATTCATCAGGTGATGATATTTGACAATACTGCCGGCAGCGGCGGCGACAAAATTATCCTCGCCGAAAAAGGCCAGATGGTACTGACCGCCAACAAACGCTTTCTCTATTTCATCCTGGAAAATGGCTGGAGATATGAAGAACGCGGCAACCGGGGCTACACGGTTCCCGGCGACATGATAAGACTGGGCTTTAAAAAATACAGTAAGGCCTTTGACCTCAGCTCTTTCGCCTTCAACCGGCTGAACATGGACCTCTTTGCTTCCAACCAGCAGATGCTGAATGTACGCCAGCTGGATGTAGCCATCGATTCTCTCCAGAAGGTAGAAGCGCAATACAGTAAAACCGTTAATTCGTACGTGAGTACACGTTACCCATTCTATCGCTGGAAAGACACCGGTTGGGTAGCTACTGCCCCACCCCTGAAAACAAAAAACTTTGCCTCCGTCGTTCCTGAAAAGCACCTGCGCGCTGTAGTGGAAAGAGCAGAACAAAGTATCCGTGAAACCCAAAGTTCCCTGGAAAGTCCCACCCTGGAATTTGAAGACAAACACAATTCCATTCTCATGCACAAAGTAGAATGGCAACGTAAATTTACCCTCGCAGCGGCCTGCGTGGTGATGTTCCTCATTGGCGCCCCACTCGGCTCTATTATACGCAAAGGAGGCCTCGGTACACCATTGGTATTCGCGGTTATTTTCTTTGTAATTTTTAACGTGTTTTTCATGATTGGCGAAAAAATGGCCAGAAGCGGCGTGATGATGACCTGGTCGGGGATGTGGCTCTCAAACATAGTGCTGCTGCCGATTGCCGCTTTTTTAATTTATAAAGCCATGAATGATTCACAACTTTTTAATAAAGAGTATTATTTTCGTAGTATACAGAAAATGAAAAAGTTCTTGCAACGATTCAAGAAACAACCTACAATTTAAAAACGTACAGAATTGAAAACGCTGTTTACACTGTTCAGAAATAATCTTTATTTCTTCCTGCCCTTTCTGCTATGGCTTGCAGTGGGCGGGGTGTTGCTGGCAACCCACAGCCAAAGGGATTTATTCCTGAGCATCAACGGAGAACACTCCCACTGGGGAGATGTAATTGTGACCGGGTTAACTTACCTCGGTGATGGAATTATGTTTGGCGTAGTGCTGTTCCTCATGCTGGTCACGCAAAGGTTCAGATTGTTCTTCATTGGACTGGCCGTATTACTGTTGGTTACCCTGATTGTACAGGTAGCCAAACATTATTTCAATGCGCCCAGACCCATTATCTTTTTCGGAGATGAAGCATCTACCCTGGTACATACCGTGAAATGGGTGACTGTTCATTCCAGCTGCAGCTTCCCTTCCGGTCACTCCTCTGCGGCATTTGGCATGTTCAGTTTCCTGGCGCTTATTTCCAGCAATAAAAAACTGGGTATCGTATTTGTGCTGCTGGCCTTACTGGCAGGCTATTCCCGTATATATCTGGCACAGCACTTTTTTGCAGATGTATATGTGGGCAGTATTATTGGCACACTTAGCACCATTATTGTATATGGTTTCTTTAAATTCCGGGATACCAAAGGATCCCCGGAGTTATGTAGGGAGGCTTTGCTGAAAGCAAATACCTCCGCTGTGTAGAGAATTCACAGGTATTAGAAATAGTTGAATGACGGATTTGTGGGTAGATCTCCCGTATATCTACCTTACAAATCCGTTATTTATTATGGCTGGTCCTGTAGTGACAGATATTTAAAAAGACGGAATGAAATATTTATTGATTGCTTTGGTGGCTGCGTTGCTGTTCATACCTTTTCTGGGAGCTGTTCATTTGTTCGACTGGGATGAAATTAATTTTGCAGAAGCAGCCCGTGAAATGATTGTGTCGCACAACTATAGTCAGGTGCAGATTGACTTTAAACCCTTCTGGGAAAAACCGCCGTTGTTTATCTGGATGCAGGCGGGCAGTATGCTGTTATTTGGTGTCAACGAATTTGCAGCCCGTTTCCCGAATGCCATTATCGGTATCCTTACTTTATTGAGCTTGTATGGCATCGGCAAAAAATTATCAGATGATAAGTTGGGCTTATGGTGGGCATTGGTATATGCCGGATCCTGGCTGCCGCATTTTTATTTCAAGTCCGGTATTATTGATCCGGCATTTAACCTGTTTATTTTCGGAGCCGTTTATTTCGCCTATCGGATTGCCTTTAGCAACCAGCCGATGCGCATGGCCATTTTCAGCGGTACCAGCCTGGGTCTGGCTGTATTGACCAAAGGCCCCGTAGCCATACTGGTAGCACTACTCACCCTGCTGATCTATTGGATCTGGAATAAAGGTAAAACGGCGATCCGGCCGGCGCATCTGGGGCTCATTGCCTTGTTTGCCAGTCTGACTACCCTGCTTTGGTTCGGATATGAAATCGCACTGCATGGCTGGTGGTTCGTGAACGAATTCATTATCTACCAGATCCGGCTGTTAACCACAGCTGATGCCGGTCATGGCGGTCCGTTCTTCTATCATTGGATTGTGTTGCTGATCGGATGTTTTCCTGCCAGCACCTTCCTCTTCACAGCTTTTGAAGGCAGAAAAAAATCTATCTACCAGACGCCGCCCGCTCCTGAAATCAAGGATTTCAAAGTGTGGATGTGGGTATTATTCTGGGTGGTGCTGATCCTGTTTTCGCTGGTGAAAACCAAAATTGTGCATTACTCTTCGCTTTGTTACTTCCCGTTGTCTTTCCTGGCAGCATATCAGATCAACAAGTTATCAAGAGGTCGGCTGCGCCTGCGTGGCTGGCACATCGCCCTGTTGCTGGTAACCGGTTTACTGATAGGCAGCGCGCTTGTTTTGTTGCCGGTAGCTGGTATATATAAACACCTGCTCATTCCTCACATCGGGGATGCATTTGCAGTGGGCAACCTGCAGGCAGATGTATCGTGGGCACCTGGAGAAATGGCCTACGGTATCGCCTATATGATATTAATACTGGTGAGTGCGGGTCTGCTGCTACGCCGCAAAATTACAGGAGGGTTGTTATGTCTTTTCATCAGTACTATTCTGATGATTCAGGTAACAGTCGTACATTTTGTGCCGAAGATAGAACGGTATTCACAGGGAGCTGCCATTGATTTCTTCCGTTCTCTGCAGGGGAAAGATGTTTATGTGAAAGCACTCGACTATCATAGTTATGCCCAGCATTTTTATACCCGGGAACTTCCTCCTGCCAATCCGCAGTATTACCAGACCGATTGGTTACTGAATGGTGCAGTGGATAAGCCGGTATATTTCATCTGCCGTATTACAGACAGTGCGCCTTACCGTCAACATCCCAACCTCGAAGTCATCGGGGAAAAGAATGGGTTTGTATTTTTAAAACGCCGTACGGTACAGCCGTAATGTCAAAAAAAATGCATGATGCCGCAGGTGGTGGGTTTCCGCCTATACCTGTGGCATCATGCAGTTATCATGTAAGACCATCTTATACGATGGCAGCGTTATATCTTTTTTCTACTTCATCCCAGTTAATCACGTTCCAGAAAGCGTTGATATAATCCGGCCGTTTATTCTGGTACTTCAGATAGTAAGCGTGTTCCCACACATCCAGCGCCAGTATCGGCGTACCTCTTTGTTTCACAATATTTTGCATCAGCGGATTATCCTGATTAGGCGTATTGATAACGGCCAGTTTTTTACCGGGCGTTACAATCAACCAGGCCCATCCGGATCCGAACTGTGTTTTTGCCGCATCATTAAATTGCTGCTGGAATTGTTCCCATGATCCAAAAGCCTTGCTGATAAGCCCTTTCAGTTTATCAGACGGATTGGTTTTATTGGGAGAAAGCAAGGTCCAGAAGAGCGAATGGTTATAATGTCCACCGCCGTTATTGCGGATAGCATTATCTTTGTAGGTTATTCTACGCAGTATTTGCTCCAGTGTAAGGCTGGCAAAGGTGGTACCATTCACGGCATCATTCAGGTTTTTCACATATGCCGCGTGATGCTTATCA
This sequence comes from Chitinophaga nivalis, assembly GCF_025989125.1. Lineage (NCBI taxonomy): Bacteria > Pseudomonadati > Bacteroidota > Chitinophagia > Chitinophagales > Chitinophagaceae > Chitinophaga > Chitinophaga nivalis. The sequence continues at coordinate 52,960 of NZ_JAPDNR010000001.1, forward strand.
TGATGGATTTCCATGGTTTGCCTGTCGATATTGGGTTCAAGGGCATCAAATGCATAAGGCAGTGCCGGCAATACAAAGGGAGCTTTAGGATCTGCCAGGAATGGTTTCGGGCTGAAACCAGTAGTAGCCAGGCTGCTTAAGGGAGCGCTTAAAACAGCCGCACCGGCAAGGCTGGTGAGTCTGAGAAATTCTCTTTTATTCATATTTAAATTTTTTTTATATACTAAAGAGGAGTTATAAAGATCGACGTAAACGGGGAAAAAAGCAACAAATATTACACCAGTCTGATTTAACAACGTGGTAGATAAAGCATCAGGGAAACGGGGAAAAATTTAGAGAAGCACTAATTTAATATCAAAATAAAGGCAAACTTTTACTTTCTTTTCTATTAAATTGCTATTTTACCTTATTTTCATGTGAATTATACACGCTATAATTGTGATTGATTTATAATTGCCAAACTTATTTATCCCGGGCTCTACAGGCAATAAAAGACAATAGTCTATTAACCCGCCAATGGCCAACGTAATAAATTAAGCGTGATAAATTAAATGCTGATTATATTTCATGATTTCATGCAGGTACTTTGTTGTAGCAAAGCATAACAGTTCACAACAACATTACATACAAATTGATATGTAATATAATCAAATCCAACGATATACTAAGACTACCTCGATAAAGCTGGAAAGTATGATACAAGCACATCTCAGGCAACAAAGAGACGAATCCAATGACTATCAGCCTGTTTTTTATGACCTGAGCCAGGAAAAAGACCATCAGGCCCTTGTGGCCTTGCTGGAAGCCCGGCCCTACATACGAATCAACGATAATATATATTCGCAGTTGCGTGAGTTGATGAAAATCAGGAATCCTACACAAAAGCTTACCCAGGAAGAGTCGGACGCAAAAATACAAGCCTATGTAGGCAACACACCACTTGAACAGTTTGGGATATGGGTATATTATCCCTGGAGTGACCGGGTAGTACACCTGGTAAATGAGGTAGATTTTATTGAATTACGCACCAGCAGGAATCAACATAAAATTACCGCAGCAGAAATAACATTACTCTCTACCAAAAAAGTAGGTATCGTAGGTTTATCCGTAGGACAATCAGCGGCACTGACCATTGCTATGGAACGTACCTGTGGCGAAATCAGGCTGGCAGATTTTGATAACCTGGAACTAACAAATATGAACCGCATCCGCTGCGGTGTGCATAATATCCAAACGAATAAAGTAATCATTGCAGCACGTGAAATAGCAGAAATAGACCCTTACATCCGGGTGAAATGTTACCCCGATGGCATGACAGAAAATAATCTGGAAGACTTTTTTCTGGAAGGCGGGAAACTGGATCTGTTTGTTGAAGAGTGTGATAGCGTAGATATAAAAATACTGAGCAGAATCAAAGCAAAGGAGTTAAAAATTCCGGTATTGATGGAAATGAGCGACCGGGGTATGCTGGATATTGAGCGGTTTGACCTGGAACCAGACAGACCTTTGCTCCACGGATTGATTCCTGAAGTAGATATTTCCACCCTGAAAGGTCTGACAGATGCGGAAAAATTACCCATTTTCAGTCCTATGCTGGCATTAGATAAGGTTTCTTCCCGTATGAAATTTTCACTGGGCGAAATCGGCAAAACAATTACCACATGGCCCCAATTAGCATCTGCGGTTGTACTGGGAGGTGCTATTATTGGAGATACCTGTCGCCGGGTATTACTGGATCAGCTAAAGAGTTCAGGCAGATATTACATAGATTTTGAGCAGTTGATTGTTTAACAGACTTATGCCTTTTATAAGCGCTATTCCGTAATGTCATGATTAATGTAAGGGTATTTAGGGCACCGGCTGACCCTGAGGCTTGCCTGAGGTTTTACAACGGTCACCTCAGGTTGCTGGAGATATACTTCGGTATTGCCCAGGTAACATCCGGTAGTGCAGATTGGATGCAACATGAAAATACAATTGTAATAATTGTTGAGGACGAAACACGTACCAAAACTTACGGGGGAGCGCGTGTACAGATAGCAGACGGCTTATTGCCACTGCCCATTGAAACAGCAATAGGCAAATATGATCCTAAAATATACTCTTATGTAAAAAATGGCAGCGCGGAGATCTGCGGCATGTGGAACTCAAAGGAGGTTGCCGGAATGGGTATCGGTAGTCAGGTACTGGCCCGCGTAGGCGTAGTACTGGCCGCCCAGCTACCTATCGATATTTTTCATGTGTTGTGTGCGCCGATTACTACCCGTGTAGGCAAACGCGTTGGATTCGTTATCGATGAATCACTGGGTAATAAAGGCACTTTTTTTTATCCGAAAGACGATTTCCTGGCTACCGCCATGGTTATCAATGATTGCTATAACCTGGATCATGCTGATCCCAAAGAAAAATTACTGATTGCCGACTTACGTGAAAATCTGGTACAAACAAAAGTAGAAGTGGGTCCCAAAGGTACCTATGAGGTAAATTATAATCTTAAAATTCCGACCCTTACCCCTTCTGCTACGCTTAAGTAATACGATCTTTGCCAACAATTAAGCTACCGGTAATTACCAGAAAACATATACATTTAAACAATATAATTTCGTTGAGATGTTGTCCAGAATAATTGCATTATGGTCAATCTTTGCCTTGTCACTTCTATTTACTGTAACGGTAACGGCCCAACCCATTCTCTATAATGGCGGCAAAACCCTGTTACAAATCGGTGGCAACCTGGAACTATACACAGACAAGACCAATACCCTCGAGCTGGCGGCAGTAAAACAACAACCCTTTAAACTATCCAGCCAGGATGTACCCAACCTGCAAATCACCCCTTATACGCAATGGGCCCGGTTTTCCGTTTTCAATAACTCTCAGCAGCAACACCTGATACTGGAAGTGGAATATCCTATCATAGACGATATCACCCTCTATGAAATACTGCCGGATGGCAGCACCCAAAGCAAACGCCTGGGTGAATTCACGTCTTACAAAAACCGGGGATACGATCACCAGAATTATCAGTTTGAGCTGAACATTCCTACTGGTACCACCCGGGAATACTATATGAAGGTAAAAGCAGGCGAACAACTGCAACTGCCGGTTTACCTCAGTGCACCGGAGCTGATCTCTGAAAAAAACAACCGACGGGAACTTATTTTCGGTATATACATTGGCGTTATCTTCGCCATGGCCTTTTATAATCTCTTCATCTATATATCCACACGGGATAACAGCTACCTGATTTATGTGAGTTATATTATCTGCGTAGGACTTACGCAGGCTACCCTCCAGGGTTATTCGTTCCGCTTTCTTTATCCGGACAGTCCCTGGCTGGCCATGCACGCCACAGTACTGGTACCCATATTCAACGGACTTACGGCCTTGTTCTTTATACAAAAGTTCCTGCATACCAAACAGAATTTCCCACTGGGGCATACGCTGATCAATATTGGGATCTGGCTGTATCTCCTGTGTTTTATTCCGACGTTCCTGGATATGTATACCTATGCACAGATTCTCGTACAGCTGGATGCTTTCCTGGCCGCAGTACTGGCCTTTGTAGTGGGTTACGGGGTAAGCCTGAAAGGCGTCAGTGCTGCCCGCTTCTTCCTGGTGGCATGGTCGATATTCCTGGTCAGCATCTTTGTATTTGTATTGCGCAATTTTAATGTATTGCCTTACAACAACTTCACCTTCTATGCCCTGCAAATAGGCTCCGGCCTGGAAGTACTGCTGCTGTCCTTTGCCCTGGCCCATAAAATAAACGTGTTCAAGGCAGAAAAGGAACATTCCCAGCAGCTGGCACTGACCATCTCCCTGGAGAATGAAAGACTGGTAAGAGAACAGAATATCATCCTCGAAAGCAAAGTAAAAGACCGTACAGAAGACCTCCAGGCCACCAACCTGGAACTCAACAATGCGTTGAACGACCTGAAAGACACACAAACACGACTGGTGGAAAAAGAAAAAATGGCATCCCTGGGTCAGCTGACCGCCGGTATTGCGCACGAAATCAACAATCCGATCAACTTCGTTACCTCCAACATCAAGCCGCTGAAAATGGATATCGCGGATCTCAGCGAATTGCTGAACCGTTACGACGAACTGGCTACCAGCACAGATATTCCTAAATCACTGGCGGGTATTGAAGCATTCAAAAAAGAAATTGATATCGATTATATACACGAAGAAATCTCCTCCCTTATCAAAGGCATCGAAGACGGCGCCACCCGTACGGCAGAAATTGTGAAAGGGCTACGTACGTTCAGCCGCCTGGATGAAAGTGAAGTGAAATCCATCGATATACACGAAGGGCTGGACTCTACATTGGTACTATTACGCAACGCGATCCCTCCGTACGTAAATATTGTCCGGGATTATTCATCTCTCCCCAAAATAGAATGTTATGCAGGGAAAATGAACCAGGTATTCATGAACATCTTTTCCAATGCACTGAATGCCATTATAAGCAAGCCAACACATCACGACGAGTTCATTTCCATCCATACCCGGCAGGAAAACGATAACATCGTTATTACCATCAAAGACACGGGTATCGGTATGTCGCAGGCTGTCAAGGAAAAAATATTTGACCCTTTTTTCACCACCAAAGATGTGGGAGAAGGCACCGGGCTGGGATTATCTATTGTATTCAGTATTATAGAAAAACATAAAGGTAAGATCATCGTGAATTCAGCGCCCGGAGAAGGAGCGGAATTTATTATATATTTACCCTTCAATATCACAACACACTTATCCTAATTTACCATAAGCTCTTTTGATGAAAGAAAACCGCATAAAAATATTATATATTGATGATGAGATTCATAACCTGAATGCGTTTAAAGCAAGCTTTCGCAGAAGTTATGAAATCTATACGGCGACTTCTGCACAGGAGGGTAAAGTGCTGTTAAAGGAGATCAATGTGCACATTATCATAGCGGATCAAAAAATGCCGGTATCTACCGGGGTGGAATTCTTTCATGAAATAAAGGATACCCTTCCGGAACCCATGCGTATTCTGCTGACCGGTTATACAGATGTGGATGATATTATTGATGCTATTAACAAGGGCCATATTTACTCCTATGTCAAAAAACCCTGGGATGAAAATGAGCTGCATAAAACCATTAATAACGCATATGAAATATACCGTACCCGCAAACAGCTACAGGAAAAAATAGAAGAGCTGGAGAAAACCAACGATGAGCTGAACCGCTTTATCTACTCCACCTCACATGACCTGCGGTCGCCGCTGATGTCTGTACTGGGTATCATTAACCTGTCGCGGTTAGACAATTCAGTTGTAGACCCCAATGGTTATATCAACATGGTGGAATCCTGCGTACTCAAACTGGACGGGTTTATACAAAAGATCATTGAATACTACCGCAATTCCCGGCTGGATGTGGAATATGAAAAAATAGATTTTGCCAACCTGCTGAATGACTGCATCACTGCATTCAAACCACAGAATACAGAGATCCGTTTTGAGACACATACTGAACAGACCATCGATTTCAGAGGAGACACCTTCCGCATCAGCGTGATATTAAACAATCTCATCTCCAATGCCGTCAAATACCAAAAACCGGGTGAAAGCAATCCGATGGTTAACTTAAGCGTTAAGGTAGAACCACACAAAGCCACCATCTGGATCCGGGATAATGGCATCGGTATATTGAGCGAACACCTGAACAACATTTTCAAAATGTTCTTCCGGTCCAAGAACAATAACAAACCTGGCAGTGGTATAGGTCTGTACATTGTAAAAGAAGCCCTCAGTAAAATAGGCGGTACGATTAACGTAGAGTCTAAGTACGGCGAAGGAACCCAATTTGAAATCAGTATCCCCAACAGAAATGAATTCGATACCTGACCTACGTGTCATATTGATAGATGACAACGAAATTGATTTAATGCTGCATGAAAAGTTGATCACCTTTCAACAAATCAGCAGAACCGTGCTCTCATTTGCCAACGCAAATAAGGCGCTGGAATTTTTATCGTCTAATATTACCCTGCCTAAAATTCCGCCTACGGTCATTTTGCTCGACATACAAATGCCGGAAATGGACGGATTCGAATTTTTGCAGGCTTTTGACAGCTATCCCTATAAAATCAAGTCGCAATGCCACATCATTATGGTGTCTTCTTCGCTTGATTACAGCGATATTACCCGTACCAACGCCAATCCGCTGGTATTACGTTTATTAAGGAAACCCTTGCTGCTAAAGGAACTGAGAGAAACCATCGAAGGAATTTTCAAAGATTTTTTATAAAATGTTTGAATTTCCGGGAAAAAATATATTTTTGCACTCCCGCAAGGGGAAAACGATAAAGACATATGGGGGATTAGCTCATCTGGTAGAGCGCAAGCATGGCATGTTTGAGGTGAACGGTTCGAGCCCGTTATCCTCCACCCAATTTAAAAACCCGCACTTACAGTGCGGGTTTTTTCGTATAGGTCAAATGCTATGGTGTTTTTCTCCTGTTATCCGTTCCCTACAGCCGCGGAACATTGATACTAAAAATTTGCTCCCACACTTTACCCGGGCATGCAGTTGCAGACAACAGCAGGCCCATGGCCCGTACAACAATAGTTAACAACACCATCTATATCTGGTAGGTAACCACCAGTTTCGGGCGCTTATTAGGATCTGCATTACGATGTCCTGTGAAAATAAGGCTGCGATAGTAAGCTTCTGTTTGCAACTGCAGACTGAAACCGTTATTCTGTCCGCTGTTGACGATGTCCTGTACCAATGCAGTAACGTTAACGGTTACACTGTAATTCCATTGGGAGGTAGAAGGAGGAATAGCGGTTGCATTGGTAGTAGTGGTAGGCGGCTGGTTATTCCAGGTAATGGCGCTTTCTGTCCATGCACTTGTTACACGTTTCAACCAGGCAGGGTTGGTGCCGCTGGAATTGTACGGAGAGCCGGGATAATAGGAATTACCTTGCGGGGCAGCGACGCTGGTGCTTACACCGGTTAAGGTAAGTGTAGCAGAAATGATGGTAGTACCCGCCGGAATAGACGCAAGACCATTGAATTTAAAGAACTCACGGATAGTACCAGGTGTACCCTGATAGGTCCAGGTGGCGATGAGAAAATCTTCCACACTACTAAAGTTGCTATTCACCCAGGCCGGGTTGCTGTTAACATGCGCATCTTCCTGGCTACCAGCTTTATCGTAGCTGCCACCGAGGGTAATGGTTTTCTCTCCATCTTTAACACTTGTATTGATGGCCTGATCATGCTGCTGAGGATGGGTATCTGTTGCCAGATCTTTCCGGCAGCTGCTCATCATGAGTGCTGCTATTACAGCGAGGGTAAGGAAAAGGTTTGAGATCTTCATACATAAAAGGTTAAGTGAGTAATAAAAAGATAGATGCAGGTTGATAGTAATGCCTGGCAAAAGCATCATCGCTGGTGGTCAATGGAAATAATATAAGATTTAAAAGGGCTTCCGGATAAATTCCAGGGTTAATACTGATCCGGATTATTTTGAGTTAACAGCATGTGGTATTGCTTAATACCATCAACACAAAGATAGAGATTCAATTTTCACGAACACAAAAAAAAGACAACCAGATAATTTCACTGGTATGATAATAACCTATTCTACCGAAATCCAATATCAGCGGATGTTTGCAGCGCTTTTTTTTTAAATTAATTCGCCGATATACGTATGACAGCAGGCCGCAACAGGTTGACATTTTTAATACGCAGGTACGCAAACACAGCAAGCATGCTGCATGATATAATGGCGCGTTTAACGCTTTCGTTTGCTTATTATACAACCGTCAAACTATCAGTCAATACAAAGCATCATACATCCACTGTCTCATAAAAGCGTTATACAAGTTATCCAAACTGATTATTCCGCTTTTAATGGCCTTTACTACCGGCCTACTCTACACCATTACCTTCCCCTGCAATACCGGCAATACCACTACAAATACGGCCCCCTCTCCTTCTGTACTACTGGCACTGATAATACCCTGATGCTTATCAATCACCTTCTTCGCAATAGCCAGACCAATACCCGTTCCTTCATAGAGATCTGGTGAATGCAGCCGCTGAAAAATGGTGAATATTTTGGAAAGATACTTTTCATTGAATCCGATGCCATTATCCCGGAAAGTAATCCGGCAATAAGTACCTTCCGGATCGCTGCTGCTATCCGCTTTGTTCTCTTTCACCAGCTCCCCGGAAATGGTGATTTCCGGCGCCATTTCGTTATGTGAAAACTTCAACGCATTACTGATGATATTCTGAAATACCTGTCTGATTTGCCCAGGTACAGCTTCTACACAGGGGATGTGCCCTACCCTGATCACTGCTTTCTTTTCTGAAATGGTGAGCTCCAGATCCGTCAGGATCTCCTGTACAATCGTATTCAGGTCTGTAACCTCATAGGTGCTTACTGCCGACAGGCGGGAATAACTCAGCAGGTCGTTGATCAGCTTTGCCATGCGTTCAGAGGCCTTTACAATCCGTTCCATATAGGACATGGCGCCTGGGTCCATCTGCAGAAAACGATCGCGCAGAATGGCCCCGAATAACTGAATTTTGCGCAACGGTTCTTTCAGGTCATGGGATGCGACGGAGGCAAACTGCTGCAGGTCGTGGTTACTGGCTTCCAGCGATTTATTAATATCAATCAGCTCTTCGGTTCTTTCCCGCACTTTTCTTTCCAGTATTTCACTTACTTGTTTCTGATGGGCAATATCTGTGAACGTACCAATCCATTTCACAATGGCAGCACCTTCCCGTACGGGAATCACCCGCAACAGGTGGCACCGGTAGTTATTATCGAGTTTGTCTTTCAGGTATACTTCTTTCTCCAACGGCGCACCGGCTATAATGGTTTCACGGAGATACTCCTCCATACTTTTCTCCATCGGCAACGTCTCCGGCAGCTGCTCAATATCATCGGCATATTTGAACCAGTTACGGTTGGCATATTCAATACGCCCCTCCACAGTCAGGGTAAAGGCAATCTGGGGCAGTACTTCCAGCGTAGTACGCAGCTCATTTACCTTTTCGCTGAGGGCAGCCTGGGCCAGTTTACGCACTTCCACTTCTTCCTTGAGTGACTGGTGCATATGTTTCAACTCCTGCGACTGCTGATACAACCGGGAAAATGTTTTCACCTTCATCAACAGAATATCCGGATCGATAGGCTTCGTGAGATAATCCATACCACCGGAATCATAGCCTTTTACAATAAAACGTTTGTCTTTATTGACAGCAGAGAGAAAAATAATAGGAATATCCCGGGCTTTGCTGTAACCGGAAATAGCTTCTGCTACTTCAAATCCGTCCATACTGGGCATCTGCACATCCAGTATGATGAGGGTATAACTATGTTTTAATATTTTTTTCAGCGCCTCTTCCCCGGAAGCAGCAGCATCCACTTCGAACTTATACAGTTCCAGGGTTTTTCTTATTGATAATATATTCTCCGGTTTATCATCTACAATTAAGATCATACACTATATATTTCTCAGGAAATCATTTACTGGCAGGTAGGTGGTGTAGCGCAACAAACCTCCTGCATTTTATTCAGCAACGGTTATCGACACCGGTAAAACTGTTGATAAACACCGGTACTTCTTCCGGTAGCAATACTTTTTCCACAGGAGCCATCAGGAGTGCCTGCCTGGGCATATAGTCCACTTCCGCGCTTTCAGGATCCTGTACCACGGTGATTCCGCCGGCTGCATATACGGCCGCCAATCCATTGGCGCCATCTGAGTTGGCGCCGGAAAGCAGTATGGCCGCCAGTTTACAGCCATAGGCAGCAGCAGCAGCTTCAAAAGTAACATCAATGCTGGGACGGCTGAAATTCACCTTTTCGGAATAGTCGAGCGAGAGGGAATGATCTGCTTCTATCAGTAAATGATAGTCTGCCGGCGCTATATAAATAACACCTGGCAACAATACTTCTTTTTCTTCCGCTTCTTTTACCCGTAACATTGTTTTGGCAGATAAGAGTTCTGTTAATACTGATTCATAGTGTGTTTGCCGATGCAACACAATAATGATAGCCGCCTGCAGTTTTACATCCAGTTGTGGCAGGATGGTCAGAATGGCCTGTAACCCTCCGGCCGAACCTCCCAATATAACCAGATATGGTGCAGTAGTCATGATACATATATTTAATCACCGGTGCATCTTCCGCCAGATTTTCTCCCTGTTCTCCAATTGTTTGAACTTATCGGTCACACTGGTGAAGTTAAGTGTTTCCTTGCTTCCCAGGGCAAGGAAACCCAACTGTTCCAGGCTGTCGCAAAACAGGTTTAATACTTTATCCTGTAATGTTTTATTAAAGTAGATCATTACATTTCGGCAGATGATCAATTGGAATTCATTAAAAGAACCATCTGTAACGAGATTATGCGGAGAGAAAATAATTTTCTCGCCCAGGTTTTCCCTGAATTTGGCATAATCATAATTGGCCGTATAATAGGAAGAAAAATCTTCTTTTCCGCCGGCTTCCATATAATTCCGGGAGTATTGCTGCATCTGGGAAATAGGGAACATCCCCTTCCTCCCTTTCTCCAGTACCCGCGTATTAATATCTGTTGCATAGATCACCGATTTATGCAACAGGTTAGCCTCCTGCAGTAAAATAGCAAAGGAGTATACCTCTTCTCCTGTGGAACAGCCGGCATGCCAGATACGGATAAAAGGATAGGTGGCCAGTACTGGTAACACCTGCGTGCGCAACGCATTGTAAAAGCCCGGATCCCGGAACATTTCGGTTACATTCACAGTTATTTCTTCCACGAAGCGTAAGGCGTAATCCGCATCTGAAATAATCCGGTAGCGGAATTCCGCAAAACTCGGAAACCGGTCTGCCAAAAACAGGTGATTCACTCTTCTGTTTATGGAAGCGTGTGCATAATCTGTAAAATCATATCCATATTTTTCCAGCACATCATTTAACAACAAAGCCACTTCCGGCTCACTAACAGGATTCCTGATCACATTACTTGGATAAATATTGCTGTATCTGAATCAGTAATTCATCTACATCAATCGGTTTGGAAATATAATTATCGGCCCCTGCTTCCAGGCATTTCTCCCGGTCGCCTACCATGGCTTTGGCAGTAACCGCAATGACCGGCAGGGTGCTGTTTTTTTCATTGGCCCGCAATGCTGCAATGGTCTCATAGCCGTCCATATCAGGCATCATTATATCCATCAGCACCACGCCTATCTGGTGCTCATTGTTCAATATCTGTAAGCCTTCTGCAGCCGAGGTAGCTGCCAGACAGGTAATATTTCTGGAACGTAATACCGCCCGCAGGGCAAAGATATTACGGGTGTCATCATCTATAATCAATACTTGTTTCTGTGCTGTCATTATTTCATGCCTTTATCGTATAACCATACCCGTAGCAAGGAAAGTAACTGATCAATATCCACTGGTTTTGAAATATAATCCGAAGCTCCTGCTTCCAGACATTTCTCCCGGTCGCCCATCATTGCTTTGGCCGTAACGGCAATCACCGGGAGGTATTTCAGGTGCGGTTGCTTCCGGATAGCTGCTATGGCGCCATAACCGTCCATTTCAGGCATCATCATATCCATCAGTACGATATCTACTTTTTGTTCTTTTAACTGTTCCAACGCTTCATTGCCATCAATAGCCGGCAATACTTTCATCTGGTGTTTCTCCAATGCTTTCGTCAGAGAAAAAATATTCCGCACATCATCATCTGCAATCAATACAGTTTTGTCCTTCAGCACTTCATTCAGCATAGCCATCTTGTTATTACCACTCTGAGCTGCTGTTTTCTGTTCTGCCACCAGGTGCAGAAACAACGATACTTCATCCAGCATCCGCTGATAGGAATGCGCCGTTTTTACCACAATAGAATCCGCATACTGCTTAATGCGTTGCTCTTCTGTCATGGAAAGACTTTTACCCGTGAAGATGATAATAGGAAGATTTTCCAGGCCTTTGATTTCTTTTACCCTTTCCAGTGCTTCATATGCCTGCTGATCGGGAATGCCCATATCCAGGATAACGCAATCCACATCCTTTTGTTGCAGCAGCGTTACCCCTTCATCTACATTATTGCTGATCTCTGCACTCACCTGATAGTTACCCAGGAAATAGGCCAGGGCCTTGGCATGCTTGGCGTTTTCCTCCAGAATTAATACTTTTTTGGTAGACCGTTGCAATACAAATTCCATCTTCTCAAAAATCAACTGCATGCTTTCTGCAGTCACCGGTTTACTGATGAAATTCACGGCGCCTTTCTGCAGACTTTCTTTTTTCGCTTCCATGGAAGACATGATATGCACGGGAATAGGTCTCGTCAGCGGATCGCTTTTCAGTTCTTCCATTACCTGCCAGCCATCTTTCACCGGTAACTGTATATCCAGCAGGATACCAATAGGCTTATACCTGCGGGCCAGTTCTGCCGCTTCATCACCCCGTACCGATACCACCCCTTTGTAACCGCGGGTGTGGGTAAAGTCCAGCAATGCCTTCGCAAAATACCGGTCGTCTTCTACAATCAGGATCACCGGATTGCCGGGTTGGATATTACCGCGGTCATCAGCTACCGCTTCCGGTATAACTGCAGCCAGATAGTGATTATTACCGGGCAATATTACCGGATCGGGCACTTCTGCCGGTGGCAGGTCGAAGAGACCATCCGTAACCGGCATTGGCCTGGGTGTTATCGGAATGATGAGCGAAAACGCGCTTCCCTCATTGCTTTTGCTATATAAAGAGAGCTGACCACCCAGGAGCTTCGCCAGCTCCCGGCTGATAGATAAGCCCAAGCCTGTTCCCCCATATTTCCGGCGGGTAGAACCATCTGCCTGCTGGAAGGCTTCAAATATTACCTGTTGCTTTTCTTCCGGAATACCGATGCCGGTATCTTTTACCGTAAACCGGATCGTATCGGGTGTATCACCGGGCTGTGCTTCCAGCGTTACCGCTCCTTTAGCAGTAAACTTCAATGCATTGGACAGCAGATTTTTCAATATTTGTTCCAGTCTGTTCTGATCTGTTTCAATACTGGCCGTTACGCCTTCTCCGATCAGCTGTTGCAGCGCGAGTCCTTTTTCACGGGCCATCGGTTCAAACAGCGACTGCATATTGGAGAAGATCGTTTGCACAGTTACCAGGCTGAATTCGAGATCCATTTTGCCGGATTCTATTTTCGACAGATCCAGGATTTCATCAATCAATGTCAGCAAACCGGTACCGGAGCTATTGATTACCTGCGCATATTCGATCTGGTCATTACTCAGATTGTGTTCATGATTTTCAGACAACAACCGGGATAACAACAGGATGGAATTCAAAGGTGTGCGCAACTCATGCGACATATTCGCCAGGAATTCTGATTTGTATTTGGTACTGATAGCCAGTTCTTCTGCCTTTTTATGAATATCCAGGTTGCGCTCTATGATGATCTGATTTTTTTCTTCCAGTAACCGGCTTCTTTCTTCCAGCTCTGTATTGGATTGCATCAGTTCTTCCTGCTGTACCTTCAGCTCTTCCTCCGATACCTGCAGTTTCTGTGTTTGTGCCTCCAGTTCTACGTTGAGACTTTCCAACTCACTATGCTGTGCCTGCAGCTCTTCTGCCTGCGACTGGGTTTCTTCCAGCAGTTCCTGCAGGCGAACACGGCTACGGGTGGTTTGCAGGGCAATCGCAATTTTGGCAGCAGCCTGTTTTACAAAATCCAGTATATGATCCGAAAAGGCAAATAATGATCCTATTTCCATCACACCTTCTCCGGTGTCGGCATGTATCAATGGAATAATGAGTACATGACCGGGCTGTGTGGCCGAGGTAGCACTGGCAATATGCAGAAAATGATCGGCAACATCCCGCAGGTATAAAGGCTCTCCTTCCAGCATGGCCTGTCCCAGCAATGTTTTTCCTTCTTCAATCACCTGCGGCGCCGGATATTCGGCCGAGAGGGCAAATCCTGCCGCGAAGTGCAGCAGTCTGGCATCTTTGATATACAGTACCCCTGTTTGTGCCCCGGCATATTGTACGATATCCCGCAGGGCATCATAACTAAGGGTATGCAGGTCTTTTTCTCCCAACAGGGTTTCCGTAATCCGGTTCAATCCGGATTGTACCCATATTTTCTGCTCGTTGTTGCGACGGAAGGTTTTCAGATCTACCGCCATTTGCACGATGGCATTGCCCAGTACATCGTTGGTACTACGGGGGGTTACATCAATATTGAAGTTTCCTTTACCGATACTGTCGGCCGCATTGGCCAATTCCTGACTGGTGGTGTCGATGGTGGCAAAAGAGCGGGCCAAGCTCCCGATCGCATCTTTCGTAAAAATCTCCGGCGCCACACCCGTCTCTCCTTTTGCAATACGCACGGCTGCTCCCCGCAACAGTTCCAGGCTGTCGGCAATGGACTTGATAGTGAATAACACAAATACCATTACCAATATTACAATCAGTGTCAGGAATATCAGGTATTCCGTTCTGAGGTCACTTTCTTCCTTATAAATTAATCGGGCGTCCTTACTGACCCTTTCTATAATACCCTGCTGTAATTGCTTCACCTGATCCACGGCGCGGGAGGAGTTATCCCACCAGGCATCGGCATTGAACAACGTATCAATTCTGCGGGCGCTGATAGTAGCACTGACGAAATCCCGGGTGATGGTAAATTCGGTAGTGGCTTCCATTTTGTTGAACTCCTGCACAGTACCGGCAGAAGCCTTATCCAGGAACTCCGCACGCAGCGAGTTGTACATGTCGTTATTATCTTCTATACGCGCAAAGTCTTCCGGCCACACTTCCTTTTTCAGCATAAAATAATAAATATCCATGCGGATAACACCCTGATAGGCGGCCATCTGCGCCAGCAGGTATTGGGCATCCAGATCCTGGCGCAGGAGGTGCAGTTTTTTAGTATCCGGCGTATTGGTACGGGCGAGGTTGTTCAGGCGAAAGATCAGGTTGGAGTAATAATCCAGTACTTCCCGTTGCGGAATACTTCTGGTGTCGATATCCTTTCTTTTTTTAGGCAGGGTATTCAGGAGGGAGTACTGAAAAAAGTGGCTGTCATTCGCCAGTAATTTACCTTTCACAGCATTAATAGACAGATCTGTTTTACTCCGTTGTGTCAGCAGCTCGTTGGTGCCGGTATTCTGTAGTACATAGTTGACGCTGTAGCGGCGTTCCATATGAATTTCATCTGCTACACGCATAATGGTGGTCGCATTACCCACCTGCTGCAACAGCCTGTCAATACTTTGGATATCTTCATTCTGTTTATTAAAAATCTGAATACCGAACCATATAAGACAAACAAGTGGTATAATGGCTATCAACAACAACTTCCGGGGTAAAGGAAGCTGCATAAAAAAATTTTTCATTCGCCTGAGCTTGTTTAATTTGCTAAAAGTATCTGTGCCAATACTGCACCATTACGGGATTTAAATACTATCCTGTTTAAACGCAGTAAGTTAAGCTGAATTATAATGATAAGAAAATAACAACAAAATCATAAATTTGCGTCTATTCAAATTGATTATGCGTAATAGCTGTAAATATAGCTCAGTGCTTTTAATTGACGATGATGTAGATGATAGAATGATATTCGGCGAGATATTAAAAGAGCTGGTACCTGACATTATTTACAATGAAGCCATCAATGGAGAAGATGCATTAACCAAACTGGAAAGCAACCTCATTCCTGATATTATCTTCCTGGACCTCAACATGCCCCGTGTGGACGGCAAACAATTCCTGGCGGAAATACAGAAAATGGATCACCTCAAACATATTCCTATCATCATTTACAGTACGTCATCGCACGAATCCGACAGGCGGGAGACACAGGAGCTGGGCGCTGCTTATTTTCTTACCAAACCCAACAGTCTGAAAGAGTTAAGCAACATCCTGACTGGTATCCTGCACCAGCAACCCCTTTAAAAAACGGGGTCCCGCAAGGATTTGCGAGACCAGCTGTTTAAACATTGTTAAGACATGTTAATTTGAACCCTCATATGCCTGATGCATACTTTCACGATAAAGATGAATATTAAATCGGCAAGAACTGTTAATCAGATCTAAACGCGTTTAAAATTCTTTGTTATCCTGTCTGTAACAACCAGCTGTCCCTGTATCCGGCACTATCCTATAATTTATTTAGCATCCTGCACCAATATTAATAAATTGCACGTCCTAATCAGCTGTATATGAATTTAGACGAATCAGAACGGTTATATAACGAACAGGCCTACACGGAAGCTGCAGCCAAACTGGAACTATATCTGGAAGAAACACCAGCCTCTCCACAGGCATGGCATCTGCTGGGACTTTGCCGGCTGGAAATTGCCAAAGCAGCTGATACCCGCGAAGAAGCCATGGTAACCTATGAAGGGGCCTATACTGCTTTCAGCAATACCTTGTCTTTTGACTCCGCTCACGTACAGGCCAGGGTACACCGGGCCTATATGGGCGCCAATATCATGGAAGATAAATTGGAGGTAACCCTCAGTGATTGTGCTGTTTTACTGGAAGATGGTAATGAAGAAATCATGACTAAAGCCCTGTTATACCGTTTTCAGGTATACGTGCTGCAGCATGAAACAGAAAAGGCGCTGGCCGATATGCATCGCAGCCTGGAAATATACACCTCGTTGTACGACGACGACCTGCCACAGCTCAATGTAGCCCGGTTTCAATGTCACACCCGTATTGGCGATGTATATTATCATATCGAAGATAAACCTGCCGCGCTGGCACATTACAAGCAGGCATTTCAATATACCGTATATAACAACCGGACCCTGTCTACCGCATATTTTGCACTGGACATGGCCGACTACGACTTTGCCGCCAACCTCCTGCATGTACTGATCAGCAGCGGAGAAAATGAAGACGAAGACATCTTACGCCTACTCAAAAAAGTAAAGGAATTACTGGATGAAGGTGTACAACATGCTGCACTGGCAAGAGAGTTTTGCTGGGGTACCACCGATTTCTGGCAACAGTTTTATGGGGAAGATGAGGATGAAGGTACGCTGGAACAGATCTCCACCGGAAAACGTTTTATGACGCAATACCCGGAAGAAGCTTATTTCTGCCACTATACCGCCACTGCTTTCTTTAACATAGGCAGTTACCGCGAAGCGCTTCCTTACTATGAGAAAGCGCTGGCCATCAGGGCTTATCCCTCTTCCATAGCCCGGTGGTATTATGCCAGTTACAAGGTAAACGAACAATTCCCGGCCAGCTGGCCGGATGCCACCTACGATATTCCATACGACTGGTATTCTGCCGGCGTCATCTACAGTGAAATCCTGCAGCTGGAAAAAGACCCGCATGCAAAAGAGGTATCGCTGCAACTGAAAAAGTTCCTGTACAAAAAAGCATTCGACCTGTATACCGCCTATTGGCATAGTAATACCGGTAATTCCTGGGCCGGGCATCCACATCATTTTGCGATGTGTTGCAACAACTATGGCATTACCCTGTATGAACTCGGCGAATTTGAAGAGGCTACCCGGATACATACCATTGGTTATGCCATGTCGCCTTTCTGGGAACAACTGGAATCCAGGGCGGATGCCTGGCATAGCCTGGGCAAGGCAGCAGAAGCCATCACCGACCGGAAGGCTATCCTGGAAGATTTTTACAGCTACCTGCCCCTCATGTATTATGTATCCATTCATGAGCGGATCATCGAAGACCTCACCCTGCTGGATCGTCATGAAGAAGCGCTGGAGCTGTATAATAAAATACTCGAAGAATATGATACCTGGATTTCCACAGATATGCAGGAACTGGAGACCTACGATCAGGAAACCATCATCTACAATATAGACCGTATTAAAACCGGCCGGGCATTTATTAAAACCGGCAGTGCAAACGATTTATCGGAACGCATCCGCGCACTGGAAAAACACCTGGAAGAAAAACCGGACGACAGTGATGCCTATTTTAACCTGATGTACCTGTATTTCGATAATGCGCAATATGAACATTGCATCGGGGCTGTCAATAATCGTATATCCATTGGCGGTATCAAAAAATTACCGGTCGTATCTCAGATGAAGATCTACTACTTCCGGGGCAAGGCTGCCCTGAAACTGGGTCGCTACGCTGCTGCCATCGCAGATATGCAGCAAACACTGCAGATCATGTCGGAAGGTGATGAATCGGATAACTCTGCCAACAACCGCCTGGGCGTATATGCTTTTTTAGCAGAAGCCTGCCTGGGAGAGAAAGACTATCAACAGTGTATTCATTTCGGAACACAGTGTGTGGATATGTATACGGAAATGAACTGGAGCTGGGATGCGGAAGCATCCATATTCCGCTACAATATGGCGCTGGCCTATGAAAGCATGGGGAATATACCGGCCTGTAAAAAGATGATTGACGAAATCGTTAAAAATGATCCGGGCTACCAGCCGGCTTTGCAAAAGAAAAATGACCTGAAAGGCGGTGGCATATTTTCGTTTTTCAGGAAGAAAAAATAAATGACAAAGCATATAAACATGACGGATACACGAAGAATAATAACATGCACATCCGTCATGTTTATAGCTGCATCAGTTATTTACTGAGATTTATCAGCCACTGCACGCCAAACCGGTCTGTCAGCTGACCATACCGCAACGCCCAATATGTTTCCTGCATTGGCATCGTAGTGGTACCTCCCTTCGACAACGCTGTAAAAAAATGTTCTGCTTCTTCCACAGAAGTAGCCTGCAAGGCCAGTGTAATGGCATTGCCCAGGGTTACCGGCTGTCCCATAGCCCCATCAGAGGCGAGCAATACTATGCTGTCATTTTGCAGCATGGCATGCATTACCTGAGGGTGTATTTCAGGAGGTACCTGGTCTTTCATAGGAGAATCTCCCATGGTCGTGATATTTAATTCTCCTCCGAGTGCTTCTTTGTAAAAATGCATAGCCTCCCGGCAATTGCCATTAAAGATGAGGTAAACATTCGCTTGCGCCATAAAATATTTTTTGGGCTAGATGATGGAATTAATCAGGCGGATAATAACGTTGGCAAAACTAATTGATGAGGACTTTATTCCTTACCAGCAAACAGGCGCCTATAATACCCGCCCGTTCACCCAGTTTCGACATTTTGAGCTGTGTATCGTTGCTCACCAGACTTTGAGAATATTTTTTCATGGCACTTTTGATCGGCAGGCGAATATGATCCTGTGAAGCAGCCAGGCTGCCGCCCAGTATCACCAGTTCCGGGTTGAATATATTGATCAGCAAGGCCACGCCCCGGCCCAGGTTTTCCCCCACCTGCGCAATGAGTTCTATGGCCAGCATATCATCGTGGTTGGCAGCCTGGATAATGTCCTGCAGTTGTATTTCTCCTGCAGAAGCATGTATACGGGCCATCACGGAAGAAGCGCCAGCTGCCAGTTTTTGCCGGGCCATCCTTACCAGCGCCCATCCGGAAGCCTCTGTTTCAAGGCAACCTCTTTTTCCACAATGACAGATAATATCGTTATCGAACAGGGGAATATGTCCAAACTCTCCACTGTAGCCGGATTTACCATAATACAATTCCCCGTTGATCACTACCCCCATCCCGATACCATAATCCATATTCAGGAACAATACATTCTTTTCGCCGTTGACCACATCCGAGCAAAACTCGCCGTAGGCCATGGCCCTGGAATCGTTTTCCACAAATACCCGGATGCCTACCTGGGCTTCTATTAATTTATTCAGGGGTTTACCTTCGAAATTAAATACGCTGTAGTTGAAGCCGGTGCTATAGTTGATACGGCCGGAGATATTGATGCCAATACCCAGGATCTTGGATTTGGGTACGGTGAGTTCCACAATAAACTGGTTGATCAGGTTACAGAGCTGATCCAGCGATTCCCGGGTGTTATCCAACTCGTAGGGTAAAGCTTCTACCGTAGATACCAGGTTTTTATGCAGATCTGACAGGCCCAGGTTCAGGTGATCCTGTTTTACGTCTACGCCTATGAAAAAGGCCGAATCGGGTACCAGGCCGTACAGGTTAGGTTTACGGCCGCCGGTAGACTGTATTTTACCATAATCCTTTACAAGTCCGTCGCGGATAAGGTCGTTCAATAGGGCCGTTACCTTGGGAGTACTCAGATTCAGCTCTTTACACATATCCGCTATCGTAGCGTTGCCGGTATTGGCAAAATAAGCCAGGGTGGCTTTCTTCAGGTGAATATTCTTATAGGCTACCCCGGTCAGATTCTCCCGGTTTAATTCGTCAAAAAAGGTTCTGGCCATGTAGGTTGATCGTCTTTTAGTAGTAACAACCTCCAATTTAAGCACGTTCGGGTTATTTTTAGCAGTTACGACATAATATTTCCCGCCGGTGCTCAAAACCGGGCCTGTACTGGATATGTGTATTTTTTACCGGAAGTGGTGCGGGAATATAACTTATCTTATAAATGATTTTGTTAATTCACAAAAAATAATACCTTTGCAATCCTTTTTGAGCAGGAAAGGCAGCTTTTTTTTATGTATTTTCGCGCGACGCCGGAAGGCGGGTGCAACTTTTCAAGTTCTTTTAACAACTATTACCGGGTGTGGTGAAATTGGTAGACATGCCAGACTTAGGATCTGGTGCTTCACGGCATGGGGGTTCGAGTCCCTCCACCCGGACTTTTTTTATATTATGTGGCAATGTGTCAATATGGCAACGTGATAATGCACCGCTCTTCCTCACCTTCATTGTCACTACAGCCCTATTCTGACGTACGCTCACCTGATTTTTAAAAATTCTTTTCCTGCCATTCCTTCTTGCCGTTGTGACTTCATGGCAGAAAAACCAAACAAGGAATCATTATTGCTTCATAAAGAACATTTTTATACAATTCAATTATGGCAACCGTTACCAGAGAAAACATTGGTTTATTGAACGATAAGATCACTGTGAAAGTGAGCCAGGAAGATTACCTTCCTAATTTTGACAAGGCAGTAAAGCAGTTCAGCAAAAATGCCAACATACCAGGCTTCCGTAAAGGAATGGTACCTGCAGGTATGGTTAAGAAGATGCACGGTCCTGCTATTTTTGGTGATGAAATACTGAAAACAGTAGAAAAAGAACTGATGACCTACATCCAGACAGAGAAACTGGAACTCTTCGGTCAGCCGCTGTCGCTCGATAAAGAAGCGAAAGACCTGGATCACAACAATCCTGCTGAATATGCATTCCAGTTTGAAGTAGGTGTAAAACCAACTTTCAGCGTTACTCCCCTGGAAAACAATAAAACCACCCTTACTAAATATAAAGTAAACGTTACCGATGAAATGGTAAACGATGAAATTCAGCGTTTACAACTGAAAGGCGGTAAAACCACTGAACCGGAAACCATCACTTCAGAAGATAACGTCATCAACGTTACTTTCAATGAATCCGATGCTGCCGGCAACATCGTGGAAGGTGGTATCACCAAGGAAAATGCCCTGCTGGTGAAATACTTCACCCCTGCTATCCAGGCAGAACTGCAAGGTAAAAAGAACGAAGACAGCATCGTATTCCAGCTGGCTACTTCTTTCGATGAGCAGCGTCTGGGCTGGATCCTGAAAGATCTGGGCTTCGAAGCTAACGATAAAGATGCAGCACAGAAATACTTCAAACTGACCATCACTAAAGTAGGTCTGATTGAAAAAAGAGAACTGAATGAAGAGTTCTTCAAAGAAGTTTATCCTGCGGATAACATCACCACAGAAGAAGCTTTCCGTGGTAAACTGAAAGAAGAAATCGCTAAATACTGGGATTCTGAAAGCCGGAACCACCTGCACAACGACCTGTTTGAAGTGCTGGTACATGAAACGCCGATGGATCTCCCCAAAGATTTCCTCAAACGCTGGCTGCAGGTAGGCGGTGAAAAACCAAAAACCGCTGAAGAAGCCGAAAAAGAATTCCCGAGTTTCGACCACCAACTGCGCTGGACGCTGATCAGCGATAAACTGGTTAAAGAAAATAAACTGGAAGTTTCTTTCGAAGAACTGAAAGAAAATGCCAAACAAAAAGTATTAGGCTATTATGGCGGCGCTGCTGCTGATGGTGCTGAATGGTTAGACAGCTACCTGGATCGCCTGTTACAGGATGAAAAATTTGTAGACCAGACTTACCGTGAAATGATCACTACCAAGCTGTTTGACTGGGCTGAAAGTAAGGTGACCATAAAAGAAGAGGAAATCAAAGCAGAAGATTTTGTTAATTTACCTCATAAACATCACCATCATGAACATTAATAACGAATTCAGAAAATATGCCATCCAGCATCGTGGAATCAGCAGCCTGGTAGTAGATAGCTATGCTAAAAGTCACCAGCTCCATAGCCTGACTCCATACATCCTCGAAGAACGCCAGTTGAATATGCAACAGATGGACGTTTTCTCCAGGCTGATGGCTGATCGTATTATTTTTATGGGGGAACCTGTAAATGATTATGTAGCCAACGTAATCACTGCACAGTTGTTATTCCTGGAATCTGCCGACCGCAACAGGGATGTACAGATGTACATCAACAGCCCTGGCGGTAGTGTATATGCTGGCCTGGGTATCTACGATACCATGCAGGTAGTATCTCCTGAAATCGCCACTATCTGTACCGGTATGGCCGCCTCTTTCGGCGCTGTATTGCTGGTAGCCGGCGCCAAAGGCAAACGTACTGCCCTGAAACATGCCCGTATCATGATTCACCAACCTCATGGCGGTGCAGAAGGTCAGACTTCCGACATCGAAATCACTGCCCGTGAGTTTGTGAAACTGAAAAAAGAGCTGAACGAAATCATTGCTTCCCACTGCGGTCAACCCGTGAAAAAAGTGGAAAAAGACTCTGATCGTGACTATTGGATGACTGCTGACGAAGCGAAGGAATATGGCATCATCGATGACATCCTCCAGAAAAATCCTAAGAAACAACTGGATACGCCACAATAAGCAACTATCTGCAAGTAAAGCATAAGCTGTTGAAGCGAAGATATTAGCGATTTTTCATAGATATCGCTGATGTCTTCGCTTCAACGCTTTATGACATCCTGCTGACAGGGGTCCTTTCAGCTTTTTAGTGTAAATTTGTAACCCTGTAATATGATTACAGACAATGATAGTTTCGTAGAAAAATAATCTGTTCCGAAATGAAAGAATCTAAAATTCGTTGCTCTTTTTGTAACCGCCCCAAAGAAGAAGTGCAGATACTGATCGCGGGTGCAGAAGGACACATATGTGAAAATTGCGTTTCCAACGCACAGGAAATCATCGATCAGGAGTTATTTGCTCCGGGGAAAAAAGCTGCTGCCGCTGCCGCCGCTCCTGCTTTCGCGCCCAAAGTATCCAAACCTAAAGACATGAAGAAATTCCTGGACGATTATGTAATCGGTCAGGATGATGCCAAAAAAATTCTGGCAGTAGCTGTATACAATCACTATAAAAGACTGAATCAACAGGTAGGTGATGATGAAGTGGAAATTGAAAAATCCAACATCATCATGGTGGGCGAAACCGGTACCGGTAAAACCTTACTGGCCAAATCTATCGCCAAACAATTGAACGTACCATTTGCTATTGTGGATGCTACCGTATTTACCGAAGCCGGTTACGTGGGAGAAGATGTGGAAAGTATCCTGAGCCGCCTGCTGCAGGTATGTAACTACGATGTGGAAGCTGCTGAACGGGGTATCGTATACATCGACGAAATTGATAAAATTGCCCGCAAAAGCGATAACCCTTCCATCACCCGTGATGTAAGCGGCGAAGGCGTGCAACAGGGATTGCTGAAGCTCCTGGAAGGTACAGAAGTACTGGTACCTCCACAGGGCGGCCGTAAACACCCGGAACAAAAGCTGATCAAACTGAACACCCAGAACATCCTGTTTATCTGCGGTGGTGCATTTGACGGTGTAGAAAGAATTATCAGCAGAAGAATCCAGACGCACTCCATCGGTTTCACCGTAAACAAGGAGAAAGAAGAGGAAAACAGAAAACAGATCCTGCGTTATGTAAATTCCCAGGACCTGAAATCCTTCGGGCTGATTCCGGAATTGCTGGGCCGTTTGCCGGTAGTGACCTACCTCAACTCCCTCGACCGGGAAACACTGAAATCTATCCTGACTACGCCTAAAAATGCGTTGATCAAACAATATAAGAAACTCTTCCAGGTAGAAAATATTGACCTGCAGGTAGCAGATGATGCGATTGAATTCATTGTGGACAAAGCAATGGAATACAAACTGGGAGCACGTGGACTCCGTTCTATCTGCGAAGTGGTGCTGAGTGATGCCATGTATGAACTGCCTTCTGCCAATGAAACGGCTTTCCTGCTCACCAAAGAATATGCCCAGGCCAAACTGGAACAGTCTACCCTGATCAAACTGAAAGTAGCATAAGGAATTTAAAATAAGCAACAGACATTACCCGCGGAAGATGGTTTATATCCATCCCGCCGCGGGTAATGTTGCCGCTGAAATTTATACTCCTCTTAATATCTCACCATTAAAACCACTATTTATGCAGGAACTTATTCAACAGTTACAGGAAAAAGCGGGACTCACAGCCGAACAGGCAGCGCAGTCGATTACCGTGATTAAAGAATATGTAAAAGGTAAGTTACCTCCTTTTATTGCCGGCACTGTGGATAACTGGTTTTCCAGTATGTCTGATAAGGCAGGCACTAAAAAAGAAGGTTTGATGGATCAGGCAGGCGACTTCCTGGATAATGCCAAAGATAAAGCGGAAGACTGGGCCACAGATGCTAAAGAAAAAGCAGAAGACTGGCTGGAAGAAGCAAAAGACAAAGTATCCGGCCTTTTTAAGGACAAGGATAAAAAAGAAACACCTGAAGCATAATCGCAGAGGGCCAACCGGTCAGTACCGCTAACTAACAGATATTTGCACCCTTTTATACAACCGTATGAAAGGGTGTTTTATTTTCAAGAGGTACTGCAGCCATTTTACAGCCCTTTTAAAGCCTTCATTGCCACAACGGGCTTATTGTACTGATGGAAATACTTAAACTGGATATTAAGGGATATAATGCTTGAAAGGAAGGGATCCTTACAGCTGATGAGGGCCATCAAAAATCATAACGTGGATTACAGGTTGTAGATAATTTTAAAACTTCTTTGCAAACATTCCAACAATCTCTTTCGATTCCGGTATAGAAAAGCACCCTACAAGGGGTGCTTTTCATGTGTGTAAAAGTTTTTCAAATCTTTCTCTGATTTTGTGTTAAGGTTGATAAACGGTAAAGAGTGATGAATTAACCCAAATTTAACGTTCCTTTTGCAATATTTCATAACACTAAAGGGGTAATATTTCATTTTTTTGTCAAAAAAGATGAATGGTTTGCCACTTCACTTTTTTTACATTAAAAATTTACCACCCTTACAACCTTATAAAAATCAACTATAAAAATGCTATTCTTATCTTAATGCTTCTCTTGCTATTACGATTTTCTGGATTTCAGAAGTTCCTTCTCCGATAGTGCACAGTTTGGCATCCCGGTAGAACTTTTCTACAGGAAAATCTTTGGTATAGCCATAACCACCGAAAATCTGTACGGCGTCATTGGCCACTTTCACAGCCACTTCCGAAGCATAATACTTAGCCATAGCAGCTTGCTGCGTCATTTTTACGTGGCGGTTCTTCATATCTGCTGCCTGCAAGGTAAGCAGTTCCGCTGCAGCTATTTCGGTAGCCATATCCGCCAGCTTAAAGGAAACACCCTGGAAATTGGCAATCGGCTGATCGAACTGATAACGTTCTTTCGCATACTTCACGGCAGCATCCCGGGCGCCTTTCGCAATACCCAGCGACAAGGCCGCAATGGAAATACGGCCGCCATCCAATACTTTCATAGACTGGATGAAGCCATCTCCTACAGGTCCCAGCAGGTTGGCTGCAGGTATCCGGCAGTTATCAAAAATCATCTCAGCGGTTTCAGAAGCCCGCATACCCAGTTTATTTTCTTTTTTACCACCACTGAATCCCGGTGTACCCCTTTCCACCACAAAAGCACTCATCCCGTGACTGTCGCGTACATCGCCGGTACGGGCTATCACTACTGCCACATCCCCGCTCTTACCATGCGTAATCCAGCATTTGGTACCATTGATCACCCACTCATCGCCATCCTGCACGGCCACACATTTCATATTCATCGCATCAGAACCGGTATTGGGTTCTGTCAGGCCCCAGGCGCCAATCCATTCGGCAGTAGCCAGTTTAGGCAGGAAACGCTGTTTCTGTTCTTCATTTCCAAACTGCAGGATATGGCCGGTACATAAAGAGTTATGCGCCGCCACACTTAAACCGATGGCGCCACATATCCGGGCTACTTCACTCACCACTGTTACATATTCCAGGTATCCCAGTCCACTGCCGCCATATTGGGTAGGTACCAGTACCCCCATGAGTCCCAATGCGCCCATTTTTTTGAACAGTTCTACAGGAAATTCCTGTTGTTCATCCCATTCCAACACGTGTGGTAATATGTTTGTCTTTCCGAAATCACGGATCATTTGCGCAATCTGTTGTTGCATCTCCGTTGGCTCAAAATTCATAAACGTGCGGGTTTAAAGTTTGATCACAATGTAATGTTCAATTTTACGATAAATAATTTCATCTACCAACGGTAGGCCACGCAACTCTTCTACCTGCCTGAAACCCGCATGGGTATTGCGATATGCTACGATCAGACGGGCCAGTTTATAGCGTATATATGGGTGAGCTGCCAAAGATTTTTCATCTGTGAGGTTGAGGTCTATTTTTTTTAGAGATCCATTACCGATCCGTAAAAAAGGTTGAATTTTTTGAAATGTAGAATCTGGCAATCCGTAACACTCTGCTACCTGTCCTACCTCATAAAAGCCACCTAACTTCTCCCGGAAGGCAACAATACGGCGGGCGAAGCCCGGGCCAATACCCGGTAACGATTGCCAGGCAAGGGTATCCGCAGTATTAACATCAACAGGCTGTCCGGTCTTTTTGTGCGAATAATGAAAAAAGCTGTCCCGTAATGGTAGTCTATTCCGCTGAAACCCCGCCTCAGTTAAAGGTTCCCGCTTTTTATCCATTGCCGGAATGCGAACATAGGGCAGCAGCCGGGCACACAAATCAGGTGGAATACCATAGATCCGCTGCAGGTCGGCCGGTTGCCGGAAACGCCCGCCTTTGGCCAGATAACGCTGAATGGTCTGTGCCGTACGTTCACGTATCCCCAGCTGTTGCCAGCCGGCCACCGGTAAAGTATTGGGATCAAAATAAAAAAGTGCTTCCACCCTGGCTGCTGATGTATCAGGATGCGTGGCGTATTGTGCTTCAAAGGCCTGTACCAATGCTTTAAAATCGCTGGTATCGGTAACGGGTACACGCTGCCAGTAAAAGAGCCATACCGGTAAACGGCTGGTCAGCAAGATAAATATAATCAACAGGAAGACACCGGTGCGTTCTGCCCGGGAAAACCGGAACCAGGCTTTTACAAAAGCTTTCCACATGGGGGTTAACATTTCTCCCAAAAATAAAATGTCGGAAAAAGAAACCGGTTAACAGAACCTAAACAGCATTATATTTCTATGGTCAGGCTGTCGTAAGCCAATGCCATACCGGCAGGCAATTCTTTAGACACCTCATCATGCAGCCCCAGCTGGTGGCTGATGTGCGTAAAATACACTTCGGGAATTTCCAGTTCGCGCCCCAAAGCAATGGCTTCTTCCAGGGTAAAATGGGAAATATGTTTTTCGCGGCGGAGCGCGTTCACTACCAGCACTTTGGAGCCACGGATCTTGTCCTTTTCTTCGGGTGCAATAAAATTGGCATCTGTGATATAGGTAAAATCGTGTACCCGGAAACCCATCACCGGCATTTTATAATGCATAACCTGTATAGGCGTGATCGTTAGTCCGTTTATATCAAATGGCTGGCCATCAATGAGTTTCAGGTTTATTTCCGGGATACCGGGATATTTGAAATCCGCGAATGCGTAGGCAAATTCGCGCATGATAACATGCTGGGTAAATTCAGTAGCGAAAATATCGATGGAACTTTTCTGAAAGTAGTTGAAGGCACGGATATCATCCATACCAGCAATGTGATCTTTATGGGAATGGGTGATCAATACAGCTTCCAGGTGCTTCACATTTTCGCGTAACATCTGGTAACGGAAATCAGGGGTGGTATCCACTACAATGTTTCCTGCAGGGGAAGCAATGAGAATGCTGCTCCGTAAACGTTTGTCTTTTTTATTGGCGGATAGGCAAACTTCGCAACCACAAGCTATGACCGGTACGCCCTGCGAGGTGCCTGTTCCTAAAAATGTAACTTTCATCCCGATATCGTTTGTCTGTTTAACCTAAGCTGTTGTTTCCTCCTCCGTATCCGTATCTGCCGCAGGCGTATCTGTATCTGTTGCAGTTGCATCCGGATTTTCCGCAGGTATATCTGTATCTGCCGCAGGCGCATCTTCGGCCGGGGGTTTACTGGCCAGGATCTGTTTGTACAGCTTATGTGATTCAGTGGTCAGCAGGGCTTCCTCCAGTGGCAGGGAAGATAAAATATCTATCAGCGTATTGATACGGCCTTCAAGATTCAGGAATTTATTAATGACCACCACCTTCTTGTGCTCCAGGATACAATAACCGGAGTTGAAAGTACCTTTTTCGAAGCGCAGTACATATTTGGCATCTTCAAAAACCTTTTCCAGCTTCGTCAGGTTATTAGGCGTGATTTTAATATTCATGCCGCAAAAATAGCAAAAAGCGGGAAGCGGAAAGCGTATAGCTCTCCGCTTTCTGTTATTTTGAAACCATGTGGGCTACCGGTACAATCATTTCCTCCAATGAAATACCGCCATGCTGGAAGGTATTACGGTAATAATTGACAAAGTAGTTGTAGTTGTTGGGATAACACAGATAACCATCGCCTTTGGCAAAAATGTAAGAAGAGTTCACATTCGGTTTCGGCAATCCGGCGTCACGGGGATCTCTGAATGCCAGTACTTCCTTCGCTTCATAGTTGAGATTCCGGCCGTGTTTATAGCGCAGATTGGTGGTGGTTTGTTTATCTCCGATCACCTTCACCGGCGTTTTTACCCTTACACTACCATGGTCTGTAGCAATAATCAGATTGATTTTTTTCTCACTGAGGCGTTTCAGGGCCTGGTGCAACGGACTGTGTTCAAACCAGCTGGCGGTAATAGAGCGGTAAGAGGTTTCATCACTGGCCAGTTCTTTCAATACCTCCATTTCCGTACGGGCATGACTGAGCATATCCACAAAGTTATACACCACGATACTGAGCGGATAGTCGAGCAGGTTATGGATATTATTCAGCATATGCTGGGCATCTGCGTGGTTCGTCACCTTGGTGTAGGAAAACCGGGTATCCATTTTCAGTCGTTGTAACTGCTGGGCAAAGAAATGTTCTTCATACAGGTTTTTCCCTCCTTCTTCATCATCATTTTTCCATTCCTGCGGGAATTTGTGTTCAATATCAATGGGCAGCATACCCGCGAAAATGGCGTTGCGGCTGTATTGCGTACTGGTAGGCAGAATGCTGTAAAAGGTATCTTCTTCCACCAGGCGGAAAGATTCCTGCAGGATAGGCATAATCGCCTTGTACTGGTCCAGCCGCAGGTTATCGATCAGCAGAAACAGGTTGGGCACATCCGGATCCAGGGCAGGTACTATTTTATCCCGGAAGAGCGTATGCGACATCACCGGAGCTTCTTTGGCTTTCGGGTGAAGCCAGTCAGAATAGTTTCTGCTGATAAATTTGATGAATTCCGTATTGGCTTCTGCTTTCTGCGTATTAAACACCTCCAGCATTTCCGGGCTGTTGGTTTTGGTCATTTCCATTTCCCAGTATACCAGTTTCTTGTAGATATCCATCCATTCGTTGTAGTCCGGGCTGGAGCTGAGTGCCATAAAGAGAGAGCGGAACTCCTGCTGATAGGCAATGGTGGTTTTTTCGGCGACCAGTCTTTTATTGTCGATGATTTTTTTGAGCGATAATAATACCTGATTGGGATTTACCGGCTTAATGAGATAATCCGTGATCTGGGAGCCAATCGCATCATCCATAACGTTTTCTGCTTCATTCTTGGTGATCATCACCACCGGGATTTGCTGGTCTATTTCCTTGATTTTGGCCAGTGTTTCCAATCCGGTGATGCCAGGCATCGATTCATCCAGCAATACCACATCCACTACCTGTTCTTTCAGAAATTCCAGGGCATCATGTCCGTTCGTGAGGGGGGAAACACGATATCCTTTGCTTTCAAGAAAAATAATCTGTGATTTTAATGATTCGATTTCGTCATCTACCCATAGTATATTTATCTGACTCATAGTGCTGATTGAAAGGGTTCAGAAAAAAAGAAAATTACCCTATTTTTTTGTCAAATATCATTCCCTGCAGGCGTTGAACAGGTAATTATATGTTAAAAAAAGGGAGGGGCATTAAAAACCTCACCGGAAAAAGCGGGGCGGGCGCTAAAGTTATTTACCTTCGCATGCATAGCTTTTCTTACCTGTAACCTACCGGCTGCTTATACTTGTAATAGGGGTTTTGTGGACGTGGAACGTCTTTATAAGTAAAAAAAATACATATAATTAATTCATGGTGTAGTTTTGCATACTGGCACAGAAGATTCTGGCGGTGCATGCCCGGCCGGAATCGAATAACTAACTGCAATGACCGAACGCAAGCGAAAAATTGTTAATGATCCGGTGTATGGCTTTATTACCATAGATCACCCGTTGATTTTTAACCTCATATCACATCCATATTATCAGCGGCTGCGCCGGATACACCAGATGGCGCTGGCTCACCTGGTATACCCGGGTGCCATGCATACCCGGTTTCACCATAGTATGGGGGCGTATCACCTGATGTGTATGGCCTTGCAGGAGTTGAAAAGTAAAGGTGCCGACATTACCCCGGAGGAGGAAGTAGCCGCTAAAATGGCTATTTTATTGCACGATATTGGCCACGGCCCCTATTCCCATGCACTGGAAAACGGGATCATAGAGGGCGTTTCCCATGAAGCCATCTCCCAGTGGCTGATGGAAGAACTGAACCGGCAGCTGGATAACAGCCTGCTACTCACCCTGGATATCTTCAACGGACGGTATCATAAAAAATTTTTACATCAGCTGGTGTCCAGCCAGCTGGACGTAGACCGGATGGATTACCTGAACCGCGACAGTTTTTATACCGGCGTAGCAGAGGGGACCATCGGGTATGACCGTATTATAAAAATGCTCACTGTGCATAACGGGGAGCTGATGGTAGAAGAAAAGGGGATTTATTCGATAGAGAAATTTATTATCGCACGCCGGCTGATGTATTGGCAGGTATACCTGCATAAAACGGTGCTGAGTGCGGAAAATATGCTGGTAAAGGTGCTTACGCGGGCAAAAGCCCTGGCGCAGTCCGGACAAAAACTGTTTTGTTCGCCTGCACTGGAGTATTTCCTGTATAATACCGTTACCCAAAACAACTTTGAGAGAGAACCGGATTGTTTACGACTTTTTTGCTTGCTGGATGATTATGATATTATGGGCGCCATTAAAGTATGGACAGAACATCCGGATAAAGTATTGTCACTTTTATGTAAATGGTTGATAAACAGAAATTTATTCAAAGTAGTACTTAGTCATGAGCCTTTTGACGGCAGTGCAGAAAAATTACTGACGCAACAGGTGGCACAAAAATGGGGGATAAAAGACGCCGATATGGGATACTTCGTTTTCTCCGGCGCCGCCACCTTACGGGCTTATAACGTTAATGATGAAAAGATCAATATCCTTTTTAAAGACGGCACTGTAAAAGACATTTCTTCTATCGACAATGCACTGATTAGTCATACGCTGGCGATACCGGTAAAAAAATTCTACATTTGTCATCCAAAAATCTAGGCTAACAACGTTTTACAAGGAATAAAATGTTAAAAAATTAGTTCATACTATCCGGTGTAGCCTGGAAAACATTACAATTTTAAACTATGCAGTTTAGCGCATTACAATTAGCTACCATGTTAGATGGTAAGCTGGAGGGAAATCCGGACGTTAAGGTGAGCAACATCGCCAAGATTGAAGAAGCTGGCGAAGGTATGCTCAGTTTCATTGCCAATCCTAAGTATGAAGAGTTCATATACACCACAAATGCTTCCATTCTGATCGTAAATGAGAGCCTGGTCATAGAACGTCCGATCAATTCTACCCTGATACGGGTAAAAGATGCCTACAGCAGCTTTGCCCTGTTATTGGAGCAATACCGGTACCTGACAGGTAACAAATCCGGCATTCAGCAGCCATCCCATATTCCGCAAACGGTAAAAATGGGGGAAAATGTGTTTGTGGGTGCATTTGCCTACCTGGGTGAAAATGTAGTACTGGGAAATAACGTAAAAATATATCCTGGTGTATACCTCGGCGACAACGTGATTGTGAAGGACGGGGCCGTTTTATATCCGGGTGTAAAAGTATACGATAACTGCATTGTAGGCAGTCGGGTGATCCTGCACGCAGGTTGTGTGATTGGTGGAGATGGCTTCGGATTTGCCCCGCAACCGGACGGTTCCTATAAAAAGGTTCCTCAGATCGGTAATGTGGTGATCCATGAAGATGTGGAAATTGGCGCCAATACCACCATTGACCGGGCGACCATGGGGTCTACCGTGATCAGAAACGGCGTAAAGCTCGATAACCTGATTCAGGTAGCCCACAACGTGGACATAGGTCCTAACACCGTTATCGCCGCTCAAACCGGTGTTTCCGGCAGTACCAAAATCGGCCAGAACTGCGTAATCGGCGGCCAGGTAGGTATGGTAGGACATATCCAGATTGCCGATGGCACCAAAATCAATGCACAAAGCGGTTTGTCTAAGTCTATTACTACGCCCAACACGTCTCTGACGGGTTCGCCGGCCTATGATTATAAAAGTTCGCTGAAAAGTCAGGCAATTTTTAGAAATTTGCCGGATCTTGAAAAGCGCGTGAAAGAGCTGGAAGAGATGGTAAAACAGCTGTTACAGGAGAGAGCAGGTGTATAAATTGGATTACTAGTCAAATAGTTACATATTAGTTACATTATTATGGAAAATCAACAGTTGCAATACCAGCATACCCTTAAAGGGGAAATTTCCCTGTCGGGTATTGGCTTGCATACAGGCGCCCATGTTAATATGACCCTGAAACCGGCTTTGCCTGGTCACGGGATTAAATTTCAACGGGTAGACCTGCCGGGACAACCAATTGTAAAGGCCGACGTGGATTATGTGGTGGAAACAACCCGCAGCACTACCCTGGAACACAATGGTGCCCGTGTAAGTACGGTAGAGCACATCATGGCAGCACTGGCCGGAACAGGCGTAGATAACGTACTTGTAGAACTGGATGGCGGAGAAATTCCCATCATGGACGGTAGCTCCCAGGCATTTATTGAAGCTATTGAAAAAACAGGGCTGCAAAACCAGGATGCCAAAAAGGTATATTACACTATCGATACCAACATCAGTTACTATGATGAGAAAAAGAAGGTAGAAATGGTGGCAATGCCAGCTGTTGATTACCGTATCACCTGCCTGATCGACTTTAACTCCCCGGTACTGGGTACCCAGCACGCCAAAATGAAGGGAATAGAAGAATTCCGGACGGAAATTGCTCCCTGCCGTACCTTCTGCTTCCTGCATGAACTGGAATATCAGTTATCCCTGAACCTCATTAAAGGTGGCGATATCAACAACGCCATCGTAGTAGTGGATAAACCGGTAACCGAAGAAGAACTGGCCCGCCTGGCCAAAGTATTTAACCGCGACCAGATTTCCGTACAGAAAGAAGGTATCCTGAATAATATTGAGTTACGCTTCCCCAACGAACCGGCACGTCACAAACTGCTGGATGTGGTAGGCGACCTGGCATTGATTGGTTACCCTATCAATACCCACATTATTGCTAACCGTCCCGGACATGCTTCCAACGTGGAGTTTGCCCGTAAGATCAAAGCATACATCAAAAAGAACAAACACAATAAAGACCTCCCGGTATACGATCCCAACCAGCCACCGGTATTCGATACCGCACGTATCGAAAGAACCTTACCACACAGGTATCCGATGCTGCTGGTAGATAAAATTATTGAACTGGAAGAAGAGAAAGTAGTAGGTATCAAGAATGTTACCTTCAACGAAAACTTCTTCCAGGGCCACTTCCCTGGTAACCCGGTAATGCCGGGCGTTCTGCAGCTGGAAGCACTGGCACAGGTAGGGGGCATCCTCGCCCTGAACCGGGTACCGGACCCTGAAAATTATGATACTTATTTCCTGAAAATAGACAACTGTAAATTCAAACAGAAAGTTCTTCCAGGGGATACCATGATCCTGAAAATGGAATTACTCAGCCCCATCAGAAGGGGGATTGTAGAAATGCGGGGGACAGTATTTATCGGCAATAAAGTAGCTACTGAAGCCGACATGATTGCACAAATTATAAAAACAAG
Source organism: Chitinophaga nivalis (assembly GCF_025989125.1). Lineage (NCBI taxonomy): Bacteria > Pseudomonadati > Bacteroidota > Chitinophagia > Chitinophagales > Chitinophagaceae > Chitinophaga > Chitinophaga nivalis. Next base: position 87,462 of record NZ_JAPDNR010000001.1, read on the forward strand.
AGAAGGCAAATAACAGCAATGATCCACCCGCTTACATACATACATCCGGACGCCAAAGTTGCGCCTAATGTAAAAATTGATCCTTTTACCGTTATTCACAAAAATGTTGAAATCGGTGAAGGCACCTGGATAGGCTCCAACGTTACCATTATGGAGGGAGCCCGTATCGGCAAAAACTGCCGCATATTCCCAGGCGCTGTTATTTCTGCCATCCCCCAGGATTTAAAATATGCGGGTGAAGAAACAACCGTAGAAATAGGTAACAATACCACCATCCGCGAATACGTTACCATTAACCGGGGTACCAAAGACAAATGGAAAACCGTTATCGGTAACAACTGCCTGATCATGGCGTACAGCCACATCGCGCACGACTGTGAAGTAGGTAACTACTGCGTATTCTCCAACAATACCACCCTCGCCGGCCATATTACCGTAGGCGATCACGTGGTACTGGCGGGTATGGTAGCCGTACAGCAATTCTGTAAAATCGGCGACCACGCTTTTGTTACCGGTGGTTCCCTCGTTCGTAAAGATGTACCTCCTTTTGTAAAAGCTGCCCGTGAGCCACTCTCCTACGTAGGTGTCAACTCCGTAGGCCTGAAAAGAAGAGGTTTCTCCCTGGAGAAAATCAATCATATCCTGGATATATACCGCGTGATATTTGTGAAGGGGTACAAATTATCCAAGGCTACCAGCATCATCGAAGCAGAATTTCCTGCTACAGATGAAAGAGATGAAATACTTTCTTTCATCCGGGATTCCGGCCGTGGTATTATGAGAGGTTATACATCCCGTACCAATGACGATATCTCTTGAACAAACCGGTAAGCGTTTCAACTACGATTGGATCTTTCGTCGGGTTACGTACACCTTCCACGAGGGAAGCCGTTATGCCATATTAGGCCCCAACGGCTCCGGTAAGTCTACTTTATTACAAGTTATCAGCGGTGCCATTCAACATAATGAAGGCACCGTTTTATACCATACTCCGGAAAAACCCATCGCTCCCGATGCGTTTTTCCGGCATTGTGCCATTGCTGCTCCTTACCTGGAGCTGATTGAAGAATTAACCCTCACCGAAACCATCCAGTTTCACCTGCAATTCAAAAACTTCCTGCCCGGTATTACGCCGGAACAAGCCATGCAACTGGTAGGACTGGAAAAAGCCGCCCACAAACAAATCCGGAACTTTTCTTCCGGCATGAAACAACGTATCAAACTGGCGCTGGCTATTTTTTCGGATGTACCTGTATTATTGCTGGATGAACCCTGCACCAATCTGGATGCTGCCGGCACGGCGCTTTACCAGCAACTGATCCGGGACTATGGCGGCAACCGCCTGATCATTGTCAGCTCCAATGATGAACAAGAGTATTTTATGTGTACAGAACATATCCGTATCCTGGACTATAAATAACCGCCATCTCCGCACCTGCATCTTATTTTAATAACATCGCTTGTTATCATATTTAAATTGTGTGTATTATCTTCGTCAAAAGCTGATATGCAAACTGCCGGTAAAAAAGTGATTAACGGCTGGGCCATGTATGACTGGGCCAACTCCGTATACAACCTGGTAATCACTACTACTTTTTTCCCTATTTATTTTCTTGCTGTCACCGATGAAAAGGTGTCTTTCCTGGGACTGAAATTCGTCAATTCCGCCCTGTACAACTATACCATGGCTGCCGCCTTTCTGCTGGTAGCTATTGCCTCTCCTATCCTGTCGTCTATTGCGGATACGCGAGGCAATAAGAAGAACTTTCTGCGTTTCTTTACCATATTGGGCTCGCTCTCCTGCAGTGCGCTTTATTTTTTCGATAAAACCAATCTGCCATTAGGCGTTATTGCCTTTATGCTGGCTACCATGGGGTATTGCGGCGGACTCGTATTCTACAACTCCTACCTGCCGGAAATTGCCGCACCGGAAGACCGCGATCGCATCAGCGCCCGGGGCTTCAGTATGGGTTATATTGGCAGTGTACTCCTGCAGCTCATCGGGTTTGCCCTCGTTATGATCAAACCTTTTGGGATGGATGATATCAAGCCGGTACAAATTACTTTCCTGCTGGTGGGTATCTGGTGGCTGGGATTTGCCCAGATTACCTTTGCCCGGCTGCCCGCCACCCGTCCGGTTATCGACAAACATTCCGCCGGCGCCTTTACAGAAGGGTTTACAGAATTGCGTAAAGTATATGCCCAGGTAAAAGTGATGCCGGTACTGAAACGGTTCCTGCGTGGTTTCTTCTTCTACAGCATGGGCGTGCAAACCGTGATGATGGCTGCCACCATCTTTGGCAGCAAAGTACTGCACCTGGCAGCCGATCAGTTAATCGCCACAGTGGTGATTATACAGGTAGTAGCCATTCTGGGCGCCTGGAGTATGGCCAGACTGTCCGGCAAATTCGGGAATCTGCGTGTATTGATTGCCGTTGTAATCCTGTGGATCGGCATTTGTTTTGCCGGCTACAAAATGCAGACAGCTTTTCATTTTTATATGCTGGCAACAGCCGTAGGTCTCGTAATGGGCGGTATTCAATCTCTCAGCCGTTCTACCTACGCCAAACTGATGCCCGAAACCAAAGACACGGCTTCCTTTTTCAGTTATTATGATGTAACCGAAAAGCTGTCTATTGTAATCGGCATGTTTTCCTTCGCCTACATTGATGACCTCACCAATAATATGCGCAACTCGGTACTGGCGCTGATGGTGTTTTTCGTCATCGGATTAATATGGCTAATCTCTGCCCTGCTGAAGCAAAATCAAAAGCGGTAGATATTTAGTAATTTAGTTAGCAAATAGCTAAATCCATCCGATGAAATTATATACTATAGAAACGGGCAACTTTAAGCTGGACGGTGGCGCTATGTTTGGCGTGGTACCCAAATCCATCTGGAACAAACTGAATCCGGCTGATGACAACAACCTGTGCTCCTGGGCAATGCGTTGTTTACTGATAGAAGACGGGAAACGACTGATACTGATAGACAATGGCATCGGTGATAAACAGGACGCCAGATTCTTTAGCCATTATTACCTGCATGGCGATGCTACCCTGGATAAATCCCTCGCTGCGCACGGCTTTCACCGCGATGACATCACTGATGTGTTTCTTACACACCTGCATTTTGACCATTGTGGCGGCAGTATTATCCGGCAGGGCGATAAACTCGTTCCGGCTTTTAAAAATGCGACCTACTGGAGCAATGCAGACCACTGGAAATGGGCCACTGTTCCCAACGACCGCGAAAAGGCTTCCTTCCTGAAAGAAAATATACTGCCGATACAGGAAAGCGGACAACTCAAATTCCTGGAACATACGGAAGGTATCTCCTTCGCGGAAAATATCAGCATCCGGTTTGCCAACGGGCATACCGATGCGATGATGTTGCCGCAGATCTCCTATAAAGACAAAACCATCATCTATATGGCAGATCTGCTCCCTTCTACCGGGCATATTCCGCTTCCCTATGTGATGGCCTACGATATGTTTCCGCTGACCACCCTGCAGGAAAAGAAAAGTTTCCTCCAGGAAGCCGCGGAACAGCAATACATCCTTTACTTTGAACATGATCCGCAGGTAGAGTGCTGCCTGCTGCAACAGACAGAGAAAGGCATCCGTGCCGGCCATACCTTCCCCTTGCGGGATATATAGTAGCTGTCACTCTGTCATCCCTCCGGGGTGCTGCATTAAATTTGATATACGGTACTTATGGCAATACACATAACACCGGAAAACAAGTTGAAAAAACTGATCGTTGTTGGCGATAGGGTGCTTATAAAACCAGTTACGCCACATGAACGCACCAACAGTGGCTTATACCTGCCCCCCGGCGTGCAGGAGAGAGAAAAAGTACAGCGTGGCTATGTGATCAAAACCGGACCGGGCTACGCCATCCCCATCCCTGTGGATGAAGATGATGCCTGGAAACCGGATGAAGACAAAGTAAAATATATTCCGTTACAGGCTAAAGAAGGCGATCTGGCCATCTTCCTGGTCAATGGTTCTACGGAAGTCGTATACCAGGAAGAAACCTATTATATCGTACCGCAGGGCGCTATTCTGATGCTCGAAAGAGAAGAAGACCTGTAACCCATACCGGTCAGAAATTTATTGCTACGCATTGTGCAACAGCTAACTGTGGATCATTTCCGCCATTATCTGAGGTACAATGCGTAACTTTTTATTCACCTGAGGCAGTGATTCATTTTCGTTATCTTCATAAAAAAAAATGTCATGGCGAATCAAGATGCATTTCTGGATTATATCAAAAGCGGCTATGCTTTCAAAGGAGAACATTTCAAGCTCGGATGTGCCATGTTAAACGGGGAAGTGGTGACCGGCGCAGATGTATTCCTGCCGCTGAAAACCCTGAACCGTCATGGACTCATTGCCGGGGCTACCGGAACAGGTAAAACCAAAACCCTGCAGGTGATCGCAGAAGGCCTGAGTGATGCCAGCGTACCGGTACTGCTGATGGATATTAAAGGCGATCTTAGCGGTATTGCAGCTGCCGGTACCGACAATCCCAAAATAGCAGAACGTTACCAGAAGATCGGCGGCTCCTGGAGCCCTGCCGCCTACCCGGCCGAACTGCTATCACTGAGCCAGGAAAAAGGTGTTCGTTTACGCGCTACCGTTAGTGAATTTGGTCCGGTTCTGTTATCCAAAATTTTAGAACTCAACGATACCCAGGCAGGGCTGGTAGCCATGCTGTTCAAGTATTGCGACGATAATAAACTGCCGCTGCTCGATCTGAAAGACTTCAAAAAAGTACTCCAGTATGCCAGCGCAGAAGGTAAAGCCGACCTCGAAAAAGATTACGGCAAAATATCCACTACTTCCACCGGCACCGTGCTGCGTAAAGTAATAGAGCTGGAACAACAGGGCGCTGCCCTCTTCTTCGGAGAAAAATCCTTTGAAGTAGATGACCTGCTCCGCATCAGCGACGATGGCCGCGGTATCGTATCCATCCTGCGGGTCAACGATATACAAGACCGCCCCAAACTGTTTTCCACCTTCATGCTCAGCCTCCTGGCAGAATTATATGCGACTTTACCGGAAGAAGGCGATCTCGACAAACCCAAGCTGGTCATGTTTATTGATGAGGCTCACCTCATCTTCAATGAAGCCAGCGATGCCCTGCTCAAACAAATCGATACCATCATAAAACTGATCCGCTCCAAAGGTGTGGGTATCTTCTTCTGTACCCAAAATCCGATGGATGTACCGGCATCTGTACTCGGGCAATTAGGCCTGAAAGTGCAGCACGCCCTGCGTGCCTTTACTGCCAACGATCGTAAGGCCATCAAACAAACAGCAGAAAACTACCCGCTGTCTGACTTCTATAAAACCGATGAACTGCTCACACAGATAGGCATTGGGGAAGCGCTGATTACCTGCCTGAATGAAAAAGGTGTACCTACACCGCTCGCCGCTACCATGCTGGTATCGCCGCGTTCCCGTATGGACGTACTGTCTGCCGCTGAACTGGATAAACTGGTAGGCGACTCTAAACTGGTGAAAAAATACAGTGAGGAAATTGACAATGAAAGCGCCTACGAAATCCTCACCGCCAAACTGCAGGAAGCTGCGGAAAAAACCAGTTCCGAAGCTGCTGCTACCCCTGCCAAAGGCGGCAAGGCTAAAGAAGAAAAAGGTATCCTGGAACAAATGCTGGATAGCTCCGCTGCCAGACAGGTAGGCCGTACTGCTGCCAATGTAATCACCCGCAGCCTGCTGGGCGCACTGGGATTAGGTGGCAGAAGCAAAAAAAGCAAAAGCTGGTTCTAACTAGGTTATACTTATATTTTTCCTTTCTTTTTATAAGATGATGCTGTTTTTTTATATTTTAAACAGCATCATTCATCGCTGCCTGGCCGGCATTTACCGGATAAACAGCCGGCCGGCAACCTAAATCATTGTGTATGTCCAAAGTAATTAAAACAGGACTTTGCTCCTATGGTATGTCTGGTCAGGTGTTTCATGCCCCTTTCCTGCATGTGAACCCGGGCTTTGCATTTGCTGCAGTTGTGGAAAGAAGCAAACACCTGGCGCAGCAACGTTATCCTAACGTACAGGTATATACGTCCGTGGAAGAGATGCTGGCCGATACTTCCCTGGAGCTGATTGTAGTCAACACACCCAACTATACCCACTTTGAATATGTAAAAGCTGCCCTGGAAGCGGGGAAACATGTGATTGTGGAAAAGCCCTTCACGGTTACCGCGCAGGAAGGCGAAACACTGGCAGCCCTGGCAGCCGAAAAGGGTTTATTACTCAGCGTATATCACAATCGCCGCTACGACAACGACTATAAAATAGTAAAACAGGTACTGCAGTCCGGCGTACTGGGCGATGTATTGGAAGTAGAAATCCACTATGACCGCTTTAAGGAAGAACTCAGCTATAAAAAACATAAAGAAGGTGGATTGCCCGGCACCGGCGCCTTGTACGACCTCGGCTCCCATCTCCTCGACCAGGCTATCACCCTTTTCGGAATGCCGCCCGCTCTCTGGGCCGACATCCGCATCATCCGGAAAGACTCTGTGGTAGATGATTACTTCGAAATCGTATTATGTTATGATCAGCTGCGGGTACGGGTGAAATGTAACTACCTCGTACGGGAGCCATTACCGGCCTATCAGCTGCATGGTCGTAAAGGGTCCTTTATCAAATCTAAATCAGACATTCAGGAAGCGCAGCTGCAAAGGGGATTGTTCCCGGATAGTCCGGACTGGGGCGCGGAAGCGCCGCATGAGTGGGGGCTGCTGCATACCGAAACCGATGGCAAAACCGTGAAACAATACCTGCCAGGCACCAACGGCAACTACATGGATTATTATCAGGGTATCTACGCTGCACTGGTAAATAAAGCCGCGAATCCGGTACCGCCGGAAGATGCCATTAAAGTAATCCGGGTGATTGAAGCGGCCTTCCAAAGCAGCCGCGAAGGGAAAGTGATTCACTTATAATACTGCACGCAGCGGGTCTTTCGGGAAAAGGCCCGTTGCGTTGCTTACAGATACAAACTACCTGTTTCATTACTTTTGACCCGGCCTTCTTCCTGCAGAAATTGCAATACCTCCAACAGGTCATTCCGTTTCACATCCGGCATCTTCGTCTGCAGATCCGCCAGCAGTAATGATTGTGTGGCCAGCAAGGCAACAACGGTGTCGGCTATACGTTTAAAAGCAACGGCATCCAGCGGTGCCGCTTTCTTCTTCAAACAAATATCACATACCCCGCAAGGCGTACTATCCTTTTCTCCGAAATAGGCTACCAGCTGCTGTGTACGACAGGTATCGCGGTTGCGCACATAATTAAACATGGCTTCCAGCCGGTCGGTATATACTTTTTTGCGCAGGGCTACCCTTGTCATATTAATGCGCAGCTGCGGGGCAGACACCCGTTCCTGCAGAAAACATAGCTGTGGCTCTTCCCGGCGGGGTTCATAACGGATAATACCATACTGGTGCAGCTGTTGCAACTGCGCCGCAATATCATCATCTTCCATCAACATGATACGCCCTATCTGCCTTTCATATACCGGCACGGTGGTATCAAAGATACCTTCGTAGGTACGAAGTAAGGTTTTGATAATTTCCTCCAATACCGGATAAGCATTTTCAAATTCATACAGCGATTCCTTATTGGTCACGAAGGATGCCCGTGAAGGAAGGAACACACTTTCACTCAGCTGCAACACCCCTTCCTGTTCCAGTATCCGGATAGCGCTATAGGCAATGGTCAGGTTTACCTGAAAGGTTCTGGCAAAATCGTTGATATCAAAATCAAAGTATACGCCTTCTGCGCTGCCTACCGGTACCTGCAGGTAATTCACGATGCCCTGGTATACTTCCCGGATCTGATCCAGTGTAGGAAATTGCAGTGCAATGCGTTCGTGCATCTCCGCCAGCTCCGTTTCATTGTATAACAATACAGCGTATGCCTTCTGCTCATCGCGGCCGGCACGCCCCGCCTCCTGGTAATAAGCTTCCGGGCCATCGGGCAAATCATAGTGTACTACAATACGCACATCCGGTTTATCGATACCCATACCAAAGGCATTGGTACATACCATGATGCGTATTTCATCGTTGATCCAGGCTTCCTGCCGGGCAGCCCGTTCGGCAGGCGGCAGGCCGGCATGGTAATAACCGGCTGATATTCCCTGCAACTGCAGCAGGCTGGCTATTTCCTTGGTGCGTTTGCGGTTACGACAATATACAATACCACAGCCGGGCACACGGTCCAGGATATGTTTTACTTTATCAATTTTGGTGGTTTCTTCCAGCACACTGTACGACAGATTCGCACGGGTAAAACTTTTGGTAAATACCTGTGCTTCCTGCATCAGCAGTTTTTCGCAGATGTCTGTTTGTACTTTGGGGGTGGCGGAAGCTGTGAGTGCCAGTACCGGGGTATCCGGGAAAAAGCTGCGTATATCGGCTATCTGCAGATAGGCCGGGCGGAAATCGTAGCCCCACTGCGAAATACAGTGCGCCTCATCTACCGCAATCAGGTTTACCGGCAGGCCGTCACAATAGGTCTGAAACAGTTTGCTTTGCAGTCTTTCCGGAGATACATACAAAAACTTGCAACCACCCCGGCGGGCCGCTTCCAACACTCTTTCCACATCCTTGTACAGCATACCGGAGTAGATGGAATAGGCAGTAATCCCTCTTTTTTTGAGGTTGGCTACCTGGTCTTTCATGAGCGCAATGAGGGGCGTCACCACCAGGCAAAGACCGGGTTTCATCATGGCAGGCACCTGAAAACAAATGGATTTTCCACCACCCGTAGGTAACAACGCCAGCGTATCCCTGCCAGCAAGGATCGCGTTCACAATATCTTCCTGCAGCGGCCGGAACTGGTTATAACCCCAGTATTGCTGCAGTATCTCAACAGGTGTATGCAATGTTTTTGGTAACTGGTTGGATGCGAAGATAACACAAAGCGCAAAATGGGCGGGCACAGAAAGCAGGTATAAAAGAAACAGGCATCTTCCTGAAAGTTTACAACAAGATGATCATCTCCCGTAAACAGACAATAAGATACCTGATTTCCTGCACTTGTTTTAAATACTATCTGCTATTAACTACAAGACATTTTTATAACGTAACCGTACGGAGTTAATGGCCAGTACTACATCTGAAAGGCCCATCACTCCCGCGCCCACAATGGGATTCAGTAATCCCAGTGCCGCAACCGGTATCGCCACTACGTTGTAGATGAAGGCCCAGAAAAGGTTCTGCCGGATGGTCTGGTAGGTATGTTTGCCCAAACCCAGCGCCAGGGGCAAGGTACCCAGGTTATTATTGAGCAATACCACATTGGCGCTTTGCATGGCCACCTGTGTCGCATCGCTGAGGGAAATACCAATCGTGGCTTTGGCCAGGGCAGGTGCATCATTGATGCCATCGCCCACCATCGCAGTGGGCGCTTCTTTCATAAAAGCATCTATCTGTTGCAGCTTTTGTTCCGGAGACTGTTCAGCATATACAGCTGTAATGCCCAGTTTTTCTGCCAGTTCCTGGCATTTACGGCGGGTATCGCCGCTTAACAACACCGGTTTGATACCGGCTGTTTTCAGTTGCTGTATCATGGTGGCCGCTTCCGGTCTGATTTCATCGATGAAATCAATCCATCCCGCCAGCTGTCCGTTTTTCAGGAGGTACAGGTTATGGCTGTCGTCTGTAGCTGCACCACCCGCCATTCTGAAAGAGCCCAGCTGCCATTCATTACCGGCTTTATCGTGTGCCCGCATGCCCAGTCCTTTGTGTTCACGTACCTGTTGTAAAGGCACTTCTCCGGCGCCTTTCCACAGGCCGGCAATCGCACGGGCAATGGGGTGAGAAGAATATTTTTCGAGACTATATACGATCTGCCGGAAAGCTTCATCCGTCATATCAAAAAACTGATACGCGCCCATTTGCAGTTTGCCGGTTGTTAAGGTACCTGTTTTATCAAATACCACCTGCCGGATATCTTTAAACAACTCCAGGGTATGCCCGCCTTTGATCAGGATCCCGTTTTTGGCAGCGCGTCCCAGTCCTACCATCACGGCCGCCGGCGTAGCCAGTCCCATGGCGCAGGGGCAGGCAATCACGAGCACGGCTACACTCCGCATCATGGCTACAGCAAAAGGCGTATGTCCGATGAAGTACCAGCCCAGGAAAGTGAGGATGGCAATGCTCAATACCAGTGGTACAAAAACAGCGCTGATCCGGTCTGCCAGCCGCTGCATCGGAGCTTTATCGTTCTGTGCCTGTCTTACCAGCTCAATGATATAGGACAGTACGGTATCCTTACCTGTGGCGGTGATATATACTTTGATACTCCCCTCTTCCAGGATGGTGCCACCGATGACTTTATCCTTTTCCTGTTTGCTGACAGGGGTGCTTTCGCCGGTGATCATGGATTCATTGATGTGGCCACTCCCCCAATAAATGGTGCCATCCATGGGAATTTTATCGCCGGTATTTACCAATACACAATTGCCGGGACGCAGGGCGCGGTTATCTACTTCATGAATATGTTCGTGCCCGTGGTCTGTATTAATCAGGCGCGCAGTGGTGACCTGCATTTTCGCCAGTTCAGCGATAGCCGTAGTGGTTTGTTTCACTGACTTTTCCTCCAGCAGATTACCCAGGAATACGAGGGTGATAATAGCTGCTGTGGTTTCAAAAAACATATAGTCGCTGTTGCCGTATACGACGGTACCAACAAAGCTGTATCCAAAAGCAGCGGTAGCGCCCAGGGCAACCAGTACGTCCATATTGGCCATCCGGTTCATCAGCGACCGGAAGGCGCTCCGGCCGAAGTGCCACATGCCGGTGAGGTATACCGGCAGGGTAAGTGCACATTGTACCCAGGGGTTATGGAGCCACGACCAATTAACCCACATATGCAACAGCAACGGGGCCGTGAATATCAGGCAAAAGAAAAATTTAAAAGTAAGCGTAGTATAGATTGGTTGGCGAACTGCCTTGTCTTCCGGCAGTACCACCCGGTACCCCATCTGGTTAATTCCCTGCAGCACTTCTTTGGAATCTGCTCCGGCGGGAGCCGTAAAGCTAACCTCTTCCGTAGCAAAACTAACGTGTACGTCCTGCATGCCTTTTTTCTCCAGGTATTTGGATAAGCTCATCGCGCAACTGGTGCAATGCATACCTTCTACCTTGCAACTGATTGGTGTCATTTGTCATCTTTTATCCTGCTTACAAAGGTATCGGTTGCCACTTTACATCATAAAAATATTAATGCAACCTGGAAGCGAAAAGCGGGGCATTCCAGCCCCAAAATGCAAAGTATCAGGCCCTTCCGGGCAAAGACATAAATCGGTCATATTTCCTTGTATTTTGCTTCATCCTTTATGCTTATTTTTGGGAATGCAATGGATTTTTACGTTGGACCAACTACCGGAAACCGCCTGTCAGTTCTGGGAATATTTCGCTGATAAACATGTATTTACCCTGGATGGACCTATGGGGGCCGGAAAAACAACACTGGTGAAAGCGCTGTGTGAAGCCCGGGGAGTGCAGGATGCCACTGCCAGTCCCACCTTTTCGATTATCAATGAATATACCGGCCAGGATACATCAGGACAACCCTGCCGTATTTACCACCTGGACCTGTATCGGTTGAAAGACCTGGAAGATGCTATCAGTGCGGGCGTAGAAGAAACCCTTTACCAGCCGCATGCCATCAGCTTTGTGGAGTGGCCGGACATCATCGCCCCGCTCCTCCCGCCGGATGCCATACATCTGCAGCTGGAAGTACAGCCGGACCAAAAAAGGGTATTGCGCGAAATCGCTGCATCTGCCAAATAGTGTATCTTTGAATACTTCGATTTAAAAATTCAAAACCGTATATGGAGCCAAGGCAAAAACCTGTAGTGAGTGCTGGTTTTACTTATTCACCACTGGAAGAAACGCTGGACATACCACAAAAAAATTCCCGTTTGTTTATTGGTATTCCCAAAGAAACATCCTTCCAGGAAAACCGTATTGCCCTTACACCGGATGCAGTCAGCATTTTAGCTGCACACGGTCATCATGTAGTGGTAGAACATAAAGCCGGCGACGGATCGCATTACTACGACACGGACTATTCGGAAGCCGGTGCAGAGATCGTATATGATAAAAAAGAAGTTTTCAAAGCGGAGATCATCGTTAAATCAGCCCCGCTGAACGACGATGAAATTGAATTACTGCATCCGCACCAGATCGTTATTTCCCCTATTCACCTTGCTGCCCTGAAAGCACAGCAGGTACAGAAAATGATGGATAAACGCATCACCCTCCTCTCCTTTGAAAACCTGAAAGACGATGCCGGCACCTATCCGATTGTAAGAGCCATGAGTGAAATTGCCGGGGCAGCCGTGATGCTGATTGCCGGACAATACCTCAGCAACGACAACAAAGGAAAAGGCATTCTGCTGGGAGGTATCACCGGTATCCCACCCACCAAAGTAGTGATCATCGGCGCTGGCATTGTAGGCGAATTTGCTGCCCGTACCGCACTGGCATTGGGTTCTTCCGTTAAAGTGTTCGACAACAACATCTATAAACTGAAACGGTTGCAAAACAATATCGGTGTACGTGTATTCACTTCCGTTATTCAGCCCAAAGTGCTGGCAGAACAGCTGCGTAATGCAGATGTGGCGGTAGGTGCCCTCTCTTCACAAAGTGGCCGTACCCCCGTAGTAGTCAGTGAATCAATGGTCAGCAATATGAAAGCAGGATCAGTGATTGTAGATGTCAGCATCGACCGGGGTGGTTGTTTTGAAACCTCTGAAATCACCAGCCACGAAAATCCTGTGTTTAAAAAATATGATGTGGTTCACTATTGTGTACCCAATATCCCTTCCGGGTTTGCCCGCACGGCGTCGGAAGCCATCAGCAATGTGCTGATGCCGCTGCTCGTGGAAGCCGCCGATGATGGTGGTTTTGAAAACCTGGTATGGATCAAGCGGGGGGTACGTAATGGCATTTACCTGTATAAAGGCGCCCTCACGAACTATCATTTAAGCGAGAAATTCAAATTAAAGTACACCGACCTGGAACTGTTACTGGCAGTGAAAGGATAAGGTAACCGGTATTTCCGGCAATAAAAAGCGGCTGACAGATACCTGTCAGCCGCTTTCTTATTGTTATTTACGATGCTTAAACTTCCAGGGTATAGCCCATCATCATGGCTACCAGGATAATCAATCCCACTACAATACGGTAGTATCCCCACATCTTAAAACCATATTTCTTTAAGGCGCCGATAAAAAACTTAATGGCACCCATCGCCACTAAAAAGGCCACCACATTACCGATCAGCAGCAGTTTCAGGTTTTCCGGGTGTGCCAGCAGCAATTCACGGCCTTTCAGCAGTTTATAACCCGTAGCCGCCGCCATGGTAGGAACAGCCAGGAAAAAGGAAAATTCGGCCGCCACATTGCGGGTGAGCTTTTGCTGCATACCACCGATAATGGAGGCTGCACTGCGGCTTACCCCCGGCACCAGTGCCAGACACTGGAAAAAGCCGATACGCAGGGCGGTAAACATGCTGATCTTTTCATCCGTATCAATGGTTCCTTCCTTAAACCAGTTATCTACAAACAGCAGGATGATACCTCCCAGCAACAGGGTAATGGCTACTGTCAGCGGGCTTTCCAGCATTTTATCGATCATGTCGCTGAACAGGTATCCGCTGATGAGGGCAGGTAATACGGCTACCGCCAGTTTCAGATAGAAATTGAGCCGGTTTTTGTCAAATACAAAAAATTTCTTCCAGTATAATACTACTACTGCGAGGATAGCGCCCAACTGGATCACTACTTCAAACAGTTTGGTAAATTCATCTTTGCTGATCCCCAGCAAAGAGCTTACGATAATCATATGTCCGGTGGAGGAAATGGGCAGGAATTCCGTTAGCCCTTCTACAATGGCAATGATAATAGCCTGAAAAACATTCATTGAAATCGGGTATGGTTAAAAGTTAAAAAAAAAGCGATGATTGTGTCATCGCTAAATATTTTATCCGTATTGGGGCATTATGCCTTGGGCTTTGGACGGTGCATAATGGCATATACTTCTACCAGCAGACCCAGGACAATAACGATTGGCGCCAGGGTAATTCTGCGGAAACTATATACCTCTTCCGGCTTAAAGCTGTTGGGATCGGAGGAGCTACCACCCATCATGAGGAGGAAGCCCAGTGCTACCACTATAACCCCTGCCAGCATAAATTTGTAGTTTTCTTTCGGAAAAATCGGCTTGTTATCTACCTCCGGATTAACGGTTGTTCCGGCAGTTTTAATAGTTTCTTTAGCCATAGTGTAATGATTATAGATCTTGCTGTTAAAGATGTTGAATTAATACAAGTCGTCCAGTTTCAGGCGGAGGTATTTCATCACGGAGCGGTGTGTGCTGACCAGTGATATACAAATACCGATGATGATCATCCCGATAAACAGCACAGCTATCATCAGGTTATCCCGTAAACCGGCCAGTTCCGGCAGTACCTTATCTGAAAACGACATGATACCCATCAGTCCTGCAATGGCAATCAGCGCACTGATAGCGCCATTGGCAATGCTACGCAGGTCAAACGGCTTGGCAATAAACCAGCGGGTAGCGCCTACCATCTGCATGGTCTTGATCAGGAAACGGTTGCTGAACATCGCCAGACGGATGGTGTTGTCGATGAGGAAAATCACCACCAATGCCAGTAAACCGCTGATGATCAGGATCACCAATCCTATCTTGTTGACGTTCTCATTCAGTTTACTAACGAGGGTACGCTGATAGGAAATCTCCCGGACAATGCTTTGTTTGGAGAGATTGGCCTCAATAATTTTCAGACTGTCAGTATTAACATAACTGGCATTTGCCTTTATGTTAATGCTGCTATACAGCGGATTGTACTGCAACAGGGTGATAAAGTCCTCTCCAAAGTCTTTCTGGAAGCGTTTAGCCGCCATATCCTTGGATACATATTCAATGGACTTGATATATGGTTTCTGCGCAATAGAGTCGCGCAGGGCCAATGCCTGATTTTCTTTTACGTTGTCCCTCAGTATTACCTGTACCTCAATGCTTTCCTTAAAATACACGCTCAGCTTATTTGCATGTATGACCACCACACCCAGTGTGCCCAGTAAAAACAATACCAGTGCTACACCAATGATGGAGTACAGGTAGGAAGGTTTCGACTTCTTTGCTGATGATTTCCCGGATTGCGCCATTAATCTGCAGTTTATCGGCGAAAATAATAAAAATTAGTAGTTATGTATTTAATTTTGCCAGCCAGTTGCTATAACCGGCAGAATTAATGGCAATTTATACAGATGTATGGGTTTGGCATTGCTGTATTAATGATTTTAACATTATTTTGCTTAACTGGCATCTCGTCATATTTAAAATTATAACTGATAACGCAGTAATTCCCGGATCTATTGTCTGACAAATCCGGCTATCTACTGCTCATCTACAACTGATATGGAATACAATTTCAGGGCAATCGAAAAAAAATGGCAGGAACAATGGGCAGCATCCCATGCTTACCGGGTAAGCAATGACAGCCCCAAACCGAAATGTTATGTTTTGGATATGTTCCCCTATCCTTCCGGTGCCGGCCTGCACGTAGGCCATCCGCTGGGATACATCGCTACGGACATCTATGCGCGTTATAAAAGGCTAAAAGGATATAATGTGCTGCATACCATGGGCTATGATGCCTTTGGTTTGCCGGCAGAACAGTATGCGATGGAAACCGGCCAGCATCCGGCAGTTACCACCGCAGCCAATATCAATGCCTTCCGCACACAGCTGGATAACATTGGCTTTTGTTACGACTGGGAGCGTGAAATCAATACCAGCGACCCATCGTACTACAAATGGACCCAATGGATTTTCCTGCAGATCTTCGAAAGCTGGTACAACCGGGTTACGCAGAAAGCGACGCCTATCAGCGAGCTGGTAGCCATCTTTGAAAAAGAAGGTAATACCGCGCACATATGCCCCGGCGACCGTAACATACAATTTACCGCCGCACAATGGCAGGCATATACTGAAAAGGAACAACGCGATATTCTCATGCAATACCGCCTGGCCTTCCTCGCCTATGCAGAAGTGAACTGGTGCGCTGCCCTCGGCACCGTACTGGCCAACGATGAAGTGGTAAACGGCGTCAGTGAACGTGGTGGCTACCCTGTCGTGAAAAAGAAAATGCGGCAATGGTTCCTCCGGATCACCGAATATGCCAACCGTCTCCTGGAAGGTCTGGAGACAGTGTCTTTCAGCGATGCGATGAAAGAAATGCAACGTAACTGGATCGGTAAGAGCCAGGGCGCAGAAATTAAATTCGCCGTGAAAAACAGTACGGAACAGGTGGAAGTATACACCACCCGTCCTGATACCATCTTTGGCGTAGACTTCATCGTAATTGCCCCGGAACACGAGCTGGTACAGCAAATTACCACACCGGAGCAACAGACAGCCATACAGGAATACCTCGATTACGTACAAAGCCGTTCCGAACGTGAACGCATGGCAGATGTAAAACAGGTAACCGGTTGTTTCACCGGCGCCTATGCCATCAATCCGTTCGATGGCCGCGAAATTCCGGTATGGATTGCAGAATATGTACTGGCAGGCTACGGCACCGGCGCCATCATGGCAGTGCCCTGCGGCGACCAGCGCGACTTTGGCTTTGCCCGTCACTTCAATATCCCCATTACCAACATTATCGGCGATGCCTTTAATGGCGAAGAAGCCAATTCCACCAAAGAGGCCACCCTGCAAAACAGTGGCTTCCTGGATGGTACAGCCATGAAACCCGCTATGGACATCGTGATCAGCAAGCTGGAAGAAATGGGCATCGGCAAACGCCAGATCAACTACAAAATGCGTGATGCCGGCTTTAGCCGTCAACGTTACTGGGGCGAACCTTTCCCCATCATCTATAAAGATGGTATTCCCTATGCGATGGAAGAAAAAGACCTGCCGCTGGAATTACCACATGTAGATGAATATAAACCGGGAGAAGAAGGAGAAGGTCCGCTGGCCAATATCACCGACTGGGTAAACATTGCACCGGATGTTAAACGGGAAACCAACACCATGCCTGGTTATGCCGGCAGCAGCTGGTACTTCCTCCGGTACATGGACCCGCATAATAAAACCACCTTTGCAGACCGCAAGGCTACTGATTACTGGAACCAGGTGGATGTATATGTAGGCGGTACGGAACATGCCGTAGGCCACCTGCTGTACTCCCGGCTGTGGACCAAAGTACTGTATGACCTGGGACACATTGGTTTTGAAGAGCCATTCAAATCCCTCATCAACCAGGGTATGATCGGTGGCAGCTCCAGACTGGTATACCGTATACGCGGCACTCACCAGTTTGTTTCCCATGGCCTGAAAGACCAGTACGAAACCGATGAACTGCATGTGGATGTGAATATCGTAGATGGGGTGGAACTGGATACCGAAGCACTGAAAAAGTGGAAACCGGATTTTGAGAACGCCACCTTTATACTGGAAGATGGTAAATACATCTGTGGTGTACAGCTCGAAAAAATGAGTAAGCGTTTATTCAATACCGTTAACCCGAATGACCTCGTGGAAAAATACGGCGCGGATACTTTCCGTATGTATGAAATGTTCCTGGGTCCGGTAGAACAGTCTAAACCCTGGGATACCAAAGGGATTGAAGGGGTACACCGCTTCCTGAAAAAACTGTGGCGGCTTTTTGCAGATGAGCAGAAAGGTATCCTGGTGAATGAACAGGCAGCTACGCCGGAAGAGCTGAAAATCCTGCACAAAACCATCAACAAAATAGATCATGATACCAACGGGTTCTCCTATAACACCGCGGTGAGCCAGTTCATGATCTGTGTGAATGAGCTGTCTTCCCTGCGTTGCCACAAACGCAGCATCCTGGAACCAGTGCTGATATTACTGACACCGTATGCGCCGCATCTGTGTGAAGAACTGTGGCAATACCTGGGACACAATGAAAGCATTCTGAATGCACCTTATCCGGTGTATGATGAAGCCCATACCAGGGAAAGTACTTTCAACTACCCGATTGCGGTAAACGGTAAAACCCGTGCCGAAATGGGTATTGCGCTGGATGCCGCCAACGAGGCCATTGAGCAGGAAGTACTGGCCAATGAAGCCGTGCAGAAATGGCTGGAAGGTAAAACACCTAAAAAGATCATTATCGTAAAAGGCCGGATGATCAACGTGGTGATCTAATCTGCTTTTTATTCCTCTTATTCCGAACGGTAGCGTATTGCAAGTCTGTAATATGCTACCGTTCTGCTTTTAGCCCCTGCTCCGCTTCTCTTTTCTGCTGCTGGTACAGACTTGATTATTTTATAAACAAATTAATATTTATATTTAGATGAAATACAGCTGTCTGAAGATATGTTACCGGAGATATTAAAACAATATCAATCCTCCTTTAAACCCGTGATCCCTCTCCTGTCAGAAGAGGAACAGTTACTGGTTATGGATTTCACCGCCAATAATACCACCCTCAACAAAACCATTCTGGCAGACATTCAAAAATTCAGCCGGTATATCAACAACACGTTGGAGCAAGGCGGCTGCCGGTTGGGCATCGGAGGTTATGGCGAACACCGGACCATTTATGCGGTAAGTCCGCATTTCGATGCCGGTGAAGAACCCCGGCGATTACACCTGGGAGTGGATATCTGGGGGCCTGCGGGCACGCCGGTATTTAATCCGCTCAACGGGCATGTACATAGTTTCCGCTTTAATGATCATTTCGGGGATTATGGCGCTACTATCATCCTGCAGCATACGCTGTCCGGACATACCTTTCACGTGTTATACGGGCATCTCAGCATCTCCAGTCTGAAAGGGCTATACGAAAATATGCCCATCGCCGGCGGACATCTCCTGGCACATTTTGGTACGCCGGCAGAAAACGGTGGCTGGCCGCCGCACCTGCACTGCCAGATCATCGAAGACATGCAAAATCTGCGGGGCGATTACCCGGGTGTATGCCGGTACAGCGAGCGGGAAAAATACCTGCAGAACTGCCCTGATCCCGACCTGATACTCCGTTTAGGCAGGCATACCCACGGCTGATGCCTTGTTCCGGCAGATGATCAAATTATCAAGTCTTTTTCAGGAAGATGACTTTCTCGGATGCAGGTATTACTTTTATATGCTAAATCGTTATAGTATGATCAAGTTATGGTTATCAGCTATCTGTGGCCTGATGATAACAGGCACGGTGGTAGCCCAGGCGCCGTTGGAAGTAATGACCTTCAACATCCGGCTGAACACTCCTAAGGACAGCTTAAATGCCTGGCCTCACCGCAAGGAATATGTAGCGGCAGAAATATTATTCCATCATGCGGGCATTGTGGGCGTACAGGAAGCCCTGTATGATCAGATGCAGGATTTACAACAACGGCTCCCGCAATATAAATATATTGGCATCGGCCGGGAAGATGGCCGGACAAAAGGAGAGTTTTCTGCGATATTCTATGATACCACACGTTTGCAGCTGCTGAAAAATGAAACGTTCTGGTTATCCGAAACACCGGCTGTTCCAGGCAGTATTGGCTGGGATGCGGCCATTACCCGTATTGTTACCTGGGGCCAGTTCAAGGATAAAAAAAGCAATAAAATATTCTATCATTTCAATACCCACTTCGATCACATGGGTAAGATAGCGCGCCGCGAAAGTGCCAAGTTTCTGCTGCAACAGGTACATCAGATAGCGGGCAAAACACCGGCAGTCATTACCGGCGATTTCAATGCCACGCCTGACGACGAACCAATCCAGGTGGTTATGGACCCTAACAATCCATTACACTTCACCGATAGTAAAGCTATTAGTCAAACGCCGCATTACGGGCCGGAAGGCACTTTTAACGGGTGGCACATAGCGGAAACGTCCAATCAGCCGATTGATTATATTTTCCTGAAAGGTAATTTCCGGGTACGTAAACATGCCAGCATCTCACAGACCTGGGGTGGGCGGTATGCATCCGATCACTTTGCCGTATACAGTGAATTGCAATTCCAGGCAGCAGTAATGCCTTAAAATGAACGGAGGTATATGAAGATCGACTTCATATACCTCCGTTCATTTTTAATGTCTTTGAAAGCCTGTTTTTAGTTATGACTATGTTCAACAGACATACTGTTCTCCAGTGAATTCACCACTTTGTCGTGCAGTTTACTGTTCACATTCACATTGATCGTTAATTTACCCTCGGTAAAAGAGCCTGTGAAGTCTCCGATCTGGAGTTTGTTCAGGATCAGGTCCATAGAGATTTTCAGGGAACCTTTCCAGTCAATCTTCGTATCGGTTACCACTACATCTTTACCATTGGCTTTCAGTTCAATTTTACCGGACAACAGAATTTCCATAGGAATTTTCTTACCTGCCCAGGTTAATTTACCTTTTAATTTTACCACCGGATTATTTTTGTCGCCTTCCGCTCTGGCATACACTTTTACGGACTGATAAGTCCCTTTCGGAATCTTGATGGCGCCCAGCAGGAAAGGTACTTTTTTCAGGTCTATCTGCCGATCAGTTTTCAATGAAAAATCTACCTCATCAACGCCTCGTTTTGCAGAAAAGCGGATTTCTCTCAGCCGTGCCGTAGCGGTATCCCAGGTAATATCAAAACCGCCGGATGCATCTTTTGCCATAGACTTATCGCCAACAATAGCGGATAAACGGCCGGATGCATCTGGTGTTAAGGTGTACGTAGGATTAATGGCAGAAATTTCATAACTCACACTCGCTGCATCCTTGTCGTCTATAGGTGGTTGATCTGGCTTGGACATATCCTTGTTTGAGCAAGAAGATAACACCATGGTGGCGAGGCCCAGGGCCCCAAAAAAGTGTAGGAATCCGGTTTTCATATCGATATGGTTTTAAATGACTAAAGGGGAGTTATACAGGTCGTAAAAATAAAAATTATTTCGGAAAATAAAACGTTCCAATGTTAAATAAAAAAGATTGATCCGGTTGCCAGTGGCGGAACCGGATCAATATATGATGCGTACATCAGATGAGTATATGATATAAGCGACTACTCCTTCATCGGATCAATTCGTGTAGGCGTATCCGTCCCTCCAATAATGGTTTTGGCACTGGTAGCAATAGCTTTAATGATATCGGTGATATTCGTTACATCCAGTGATTCCAGTTCATCATTCACGGTATGATACAGTTTGTCCTTATCTATCTGCGTCGTGGAAATTGTATGTGCCGGTACGCCCAGTTTGGCCAGGGTAGCATTGTCTGAACGATAAAACAGGTTTTGCTCCGGATAAGGGTCCGGATAGAAATGGAAGGCAGAACCTTTCAGGTTACGTTGCAGAATGGTACCAAAATCAGATTTTTCAAAACCAGTGATAAAGGCACTGTTCTTACCAAATTTGGATTCCTTACCAATCATCTCGATATTAAACATGGCCACTACTTTATCCGGATCCTGTTTTTCTGAAAAATATCCAGAACCATAGCCGCCGGATTCTTCTGCCGTAAACGCTACAAAAATAATAGAGCGTGCCGGGCGTGATTGCTTAAAGTGTTTGGCCAGCATAATCACAGCGGTAGTACCGGAAGCATCATCATCTGCCCCGTTGGCGATACTGTCGCCCGCCACCGCAGGCAAAATACCCAGGTGATCGTAGTGACCTGAAAACACCACATATTCATCCGGCTTTTTACTGCCTTTG
Organism: Chitinophaga nivalis; assembly: GCF_025989125.1. Lineage (NCBI taxonomy): Bacteria > Pseudomonadati > Bacteroidota > Chitinophagia > Chitinophagales > Chitinophagaceae > Chitinophaga > Chitinophaga nivalis. The sequence continues at coordinate 109,207 of NZ_JAPDNR010000001.1, forward strand.
ATCATACCCGCGATATTGGTAAAAGGCTGGCTCACCACTTCCCGGGTGAGCGATACAGACCAGGGCAGACTATCGGCCACCGGTTCTTTTTCCAGCACCATCAACAATTGCGGTTGTGCATCACCGGTGGATTGTACATCTTCCGGACGATCATGAAAACGTTCTGCAAATGAAGCATTTAATCCGCCCAGGTAACCTTCCAGGGCCGGATCCAGCCATACCAATGTATTTTTTTCCCGTTTATTGCCCTGACGCAGTAAAGGCAGTAAGGTATTGAGGTCTTTCACATGCACCACGTTGTAACTGGTGTCTTTTTCCCAACGGATACTGGTGGCCTTACCTACCGGAATTACCGGCCAGTTGCGTTCCTGTCCGTTGATCTGCAAACGGGTTTGGGTAACCTTCAGGCTGTATTTGGCAAACTGTTGCCGGAAATTTTTCTCTCCCGCCAATGGTTGCAATCCGGCTTTCTGAAATTCGCTGCTGATAAACTGTGCTGCTTTTTCAATACCTGGAGTGCCGGGCCTGCGGCCTTGCATATCGTCTGCCGCCAGGGTACTGATAATGCGGCTTACTTCTTTTTCTTTAATGTCCTGTGCATGCACCATTGTGCTCCAACAGCTGGCAGTGACAAATAATAACAATGTTCTTTTCATACGAGCGGGTAATCTTTTGTTGTCTACGTTGATAAACGGTTACATTTAAGGTGACGGTACTAAAATACTAAAGTGTCCGCACAGGTACTTACAGTACTGCAGATTTGCTATGCTACCGGCAACAACCAGGTGAGGCAGGTATACCGGCAGTATAAACAGCCGTATTAAATATATAAAAATAAACCATCCATTGTACGCTCCTCGTGCAGGAATTGCCGGAAACCGTCCGCCGGGAATTCCGCCGCCCCCAAATATTAATTACGTATTTTTGGGCACTTACTGTATTATGTCGAATCAGCCTTTAAGACCAGACGAACATCATCTCAGCACAGCTGAGAAAGAATTTGAGAATAGTATACGTCCCCGGGAGATCATTGATTTTTCGGGACAGGACCAGATTATTGATAACCTGAAAATATTTATCAAAGCGGCCAAAATGCGTGGCGAAGCACTGGACCACGTATTGTTTCATGGCCCTCCCGGATTGGGGAAAACCACCCTCTCGCGCATTGTGGCCAATGAGATGGGCGTTAGCATCAAAGAAACTTCCGGGCCGGTCATTGAAAAACCCGGCGACCTCGCCGGTTTGCTGACCAACCTGGAAAATAAAGACGTACTGTTCATTGATGAAATACACCGACTGAGTACCGTCGTGGAAGAGTACCTGTATTCTGCCATGGAAGATTACCGGATCGATATCATGATAGATACCGGTCCCAGTGCACGTGCCATTCAGCTGACCTTACATCCGTTTACACTGATAGGCGCCACTACCCGATCCGGCCTGCTGACAGCCCCTTTGCTGTCGCGGTTTGGGATTAAGTCGCGGCTGGAATACTACAACGCGGCCACCTTGCAGAAGATCATCTGGCGTGCAGCAGGACTGCTGGGCACCAAAATTACCTCTGATGCAGCCAGCGAAATCGCCCGCCGCTCCCGGGGTACCCCCCGTATTGCAAATGGCCTGCTGCGCCGCGTACGCGACTTTGCACAGGTAGTAGGCAATGGTATCATTGATCTGGACATTGCCCAATTGAGCCTCAAAGCCCTCAATGTAGACGAATATGGCCTGGATGAAATGGATAACCGGATTTTACAGGTTATCATTGAGAATTTCAAGGGAGGGCCGGTGGGTATCACCACCATTGCTACCGCAGTAGGAGAAGAAGCCGGCACACTGGAAGAAGTGTATGAACCTTTCCTTATCCAGGAAGGTTTTATGAAACGTACCCCACGGGGCAGGGAAGTAACGCCTAAAGCCTATACGCATCTGGGAAAAACACCGTTCCAGGGAGGCACTAATCTTTTATTCTGATATCATCTGCATAAAATAAAACAGCGCCGGGTAATCAGATTACCCGGCGCTGTTGTTTTATCTGAAAAGAGATGATTGTTTAGTCTTTCACCACCAGTCTGAAACCATTTCCGTGAATATTCACGATTTCAATGTTGCTGTCTTCCTTCAGGTATTTACGCAGTTTGGCGATGTATACGTCCATACTGCGGCCATTGAAGTAGGTATCGCTGCCCCATATCTTTTTCAATGCCAGCTCCCGTGGTAACAGGTCATTTTTATGTTCGCACAGCATATGCAGCAGTTCATTTTCCTTCGGCGACAACGTATGTGATTCTCCGTTATGTCCCAGCGTACGCAGGCGGGAGTTAAACTTATAGGAGCCGATCTCAAATTCGTGTACTTCTTCTTCCTTGCTGTTCAGCTCCTGGTTACGTTTCAGGATAGCTTTAATTTTCAGCAGCAGTAATTCGCTGTCGAATGGTTTGGAGATATAATCATCCGCGCCCAGTTTGTATCCCTGGATAATATCTTCCTTCATGGTTTTGGCCGACAGGAAAAAGAGCGGAATATCGGGGTCTACGTCCCTGATTTCTTCTGCCAGTTTAAAGCCGTCCATATTGGGCATCATAATATCCAACAGGCAAATGTCGAACTTCTCCCGGCGGAAGGCAGCCAATGCAAGGATACCATCCCGGCACAGCTCCACATCATAGTCATTCAATTCCAGGTAGTTTTTCAACACCATACCCAAATTGGTATCATCTTCAGCCAGTAATATTTTCGGTTTACGTTCTTCCATAATCATAAAGGGTTGATTATAACAAATATAAAGTTTTTCTACGGCACGGAAGGTCGTTAAAATTTGGGCTTATCCAGTCAAATAAATTGTTAAAACTGCTGCTGTAGCGGATTATTACAGGTATTACTTCTTTAACAGGGAGGTAAACGGATGCCGCAGGTTCCCGTAACCAATCATATCTACGATAATATTGCCGACAGAGATGGGGCTTTCGATACGCAGGGGAATTTTATTGGCATCGTCGCTCACCCATACCGTCATTTTTTCCCCCCCTTCAAAAATAGTCCCTTTAATCAGCAGGGGTTTGAATTTGATGGCCCTGAATTTACCGAATTTGGTATTAATTTCTTCTGTACCCAGGTAGCGGATGTAGATATTATACACCTCATCGTCCAGGAACATGGCAAAAGGGATTTTATCTCCCACATTATACCGGCCAAAATCAATGTTGCGGGCATAGTAGATGGCGCTGACCACATCCTGTACACAGGGAGGAACCGTAAAGGTACCGTTGGTACTCACGGCCTGATGGGCAGCCTGATTAAATACCACATTGTTGTAGATTTTGTATCCGCCTTCGCTTACATTCCGCAGGAACTTGAGGGGTTGCATGGTAGCCGTATCGATAAAACTTTCGTACTTATCGCGTACTTTAAATACCCAGTCATATGCCCGGTAGGTTTTACCATCACCGGTTACATGATAAACATCGCGGTTGGCAAACCGTTCCAAAGCGCAGGTGAAGGTGGCTTCACCGGCACCTACATACATTTTCCCGAGGTTATAGAATACTTTCAGGGTAATGGTTTCACCAGCATTGAAACTGGTATTGCGGATAGAGCAAAAATCATTTTGCGCTTTTGTGGGTTGAACACAGGAGAGTCCTAAGATGATGAGTAGAAGATACCTCATTGCTGGAAGCTATTTTTCCTTAAAAATTTTTACTCCTAAAAGCAGCACACTACCTAATACGGCCGGCAACACCAGATTAATCAACCAGATCCCTACAGTGGCCGCTATGATAGCTGCCGTGTTGGTACTGAGTAAACCGAGAAAGAAGATGCTGACTTTTCCGCGGAGTCCCAGTTCGGCGATGGCAATGGTAGGCACTACTGCCATTACCAGGTAAATAACACTATTTAATAAAAAGGCCTGCCACCACAAGAATTCCAGTCCCAGGGCGTCCAACAAAATCAAATACTGTGCCGAGAAGACCACATACCGGAGGGCTGAAAGCAGCAACAGGTAACGCAAATCTCCGGATGAGTATTTCACAATAATCTGTACAAACACTTTTATTTTTCGCAAAAGGGGCACTTTCTCAAAAACAGCCAGAATTATTCGTAACCGAAAATATAACAATATCGTCAGCACACAAATTACTATCAGCAACCCTAATAATATTTTATACCAGATACTGGCAGGCATTGGCCCATTTCCCTTTGCCAGCGCGAAGTTATTCAGGTAATAGATCAGTCCAATTAACCCAAAAATAACAGTCACTATCAGCTGACTGAAGCTACCAACTATCGTTGCTGCAATAGCTTTGAGCTTATTATGATTTTTAAGATATAAGATACGACCACCGTACTCGCCTACACGATTAGGGGTATTAATAGATAAAGATACCCCGGAAAGAATAGCGCTGAAGGCTCTTAAAAAAGAAATCTCCTGTAATGGCTTCACCAGCTTTTGCCACTTCCTGGCTTCGAGTCCCCAGTTGATAAGCATAAATATCAACACCAGCAAGATGCCCATCCAGCCTTTCTTTTCGAGTGATTCCCCCATATGCCGCAATGATTCCCGGAGGTTATCGCGGTGAATCAGTTGTGTATATATAGAGTATGCCAGCCATGTAAAAAGCCCTGCGCCTAATAAGTAATTGAGGATTATTTTGGTACTTTTGTTCAGATATTAAAATTTTGGCAAAAATAACCTGTGGTTGGCAAACAAGTCAAAAATAATTCTCGGCATTGACCCCGGAACGCTCGTAATGGGCTATGGGCTTATACTTATAGAAGGTAAAAAAGCCAGTCTGATTGAAATGGACGTGCTGAAACTCTCTAAATTCAAAGATCACTACGAAAGGCTACAACTGATTCACGCCCGGGTAAACGAAATAATACTGCAGCATAAACCTACCAGTTTTGCCATTGAAGCACCCTTCTTTGGCAAGAATGTGCAAAGTATGCTGAAACTGGGCCGGGCCCAGGGTGTAGCCATTGCTACTGCCATGCAGGCCGGGGTACCGGTAACGGAATATTCTCCCAAAAAAGTGAAGCAATCTGTCACAGGCAACGGTAATGCCGACAAAGAGCAGGTCTGGAAAATGCTGCAACATATTCTTCAGGTTTCAGAACGCCCGGATTATTTTGATGCGACAGATGCGCTGGCGGTAGCGGTTTGTCACTTCTACCAGGAAAGCAGTCCATTGGCGGGCATATCCAAAGGAAAGGGGTGGGAAAAATTCCTGCAACAGCACCCCGATAGAATTGTACGGTGAAATCAGTTATAGAAAAGCTTATTTTATAAATCCGTAAATTGTAGTTACTTTGGTTTAAATTGTTCATCCTATTAAAAAGCTAACCGGCCGTATTCCGGGAAATAGCTACACTATGAAAAAAAACCATCATTTGTTATACACCGATTGTATAGCAAGCTTTTTTATATTAATCAGCATCAGGCAGATATGAAAGCAAGAATCCTATTGGTGGAAGATGATCAATATATTGGTGCGGTAACAAAAAAACGATTGGAAGAAGCTGGCTATGAAGTAGTGCACAGTATAGACGGTCAGGCAGCCTGGGAACAATTCCAGTTACGCTCATTCGATATTTGTTTGCTCGATGTCGTCATGCCTAAAAAAGACGGTCTTACACTGGCGCAGCAGATCCGCGAAATTAATGATAACGTTCCCATATTATTCCTGACATCCAAAAATGAAAAGGAAGACAGAATAGCCGGACTTCAAACCGGAGCAGATGATTATATCAGTAAGCCGTTCAGCATGCAGGAGCTGATTCTCCGCATTGAGGTTTTTCTCAAACGGACGATGAAACAGAATATAGACAAGGCCCATATTTTTGCCATCGGCAAACTTACCTTCGACTATGACGATCTGCGGCTGTATAATGAATCCGGCGAAATATCTATCTCCCTTACCCAGAAAGAAGCTGAATTGTTAAGATACCTGTGTAATAATCCTAATAAAACGCTGAAAAGAGAAGATATCCTGTCACATGTGTGGGGAAAAGATGATTATTTCCTGGGGCGTAGTATGGATGTTTTTGTCACCAAGCTCCGGAAACATTTTAAATCAGATCCGCAGGTTAAACTGGAAACACTGCATGGCATAGGATTTCGCTTCAATATTCCAGGGAAATAAAGACTATAGGGCTGCAATAATCTGCGCCTGTATCTCCTTAAACTGTTCAGGGGTCAGTTCCAGCTTACGACGGGAAAAATTCATGTCATCTGCCGAATTGATGGGGATCAGGTGCATATGTGCATGTGGTACTTCCAACCCTACCACACTTACGCCTATACGATTGCAGGGAATCACACGCTCAATGGCCTGGGCTATCGGACGGGCAAATACCAGCCATTCCTGTAACCATTCATCGGGAACATCAAAAAACTTGTCGGTTTCTATTTTGGGAATTACCAGTGTATGCCCTTTCACCAAAGGGAAAATATCCAGGAAAGCATAAAAACGATCATTTTCCGCAATCTTGTAACTAGGAATTTCGCCCTTGATAATTTTTGTGAAGATGGTCATAAGTATTGTCTATTTTGAGTTGAGAGTTTCCGGTATATCTTGAATTGGGTTCTATTCAACATCAGGTGTATACTGAAATGAAAAGGGGCTGCATCTGCTGCGCCCCTTCAAATATCGTAAAAAAGGCGTAAGCCTTTATGCGGAAATATGATCTATCTTAAATTTGATAAGCCCGTTAGGCACCTGTACATCAGCTACATCACCTACCTGCTTGCCCAGCAATCCTTTACCAATCGGAGATGTTACAGATATTTTACCGGCTTTCAGATCTGCTTCTGTTTCAGAAACAAGCTGGTAAGTAACCGTTTTTTTATTGGCAACGTTGGTAATTGTTACTTTACACAAGATAGACACCTTAGACGTATCAATAGAGTCCGCGTCTACAATCCGTGAAGTAGCAATGGCATTTTCCAGTGTGGCAATCTTGGCTTCATGTAAACCCTGTGCTTCCTTGGCGGCATCATATTCGGCATTTTCCTTCAAGTCACCCTTTTCTCTGGCTTCAGCGATTGCCCTTGCAATCTCTGCCCGGCCCTTTGTTTTCAGAAGGGACAGTTCACTCATCATTTGGTCCAGGGTTTCTTTCGTAACGTAGTTTATGCCAGACATAACCTGCTGTGTTTTTTTTGGTTATAAGAAAAAAAAATCAACGCCTCCATTTGCACAGAAGCGTTGTTTACTGGTGTTATTGCAAATATAATGAATTTTGGATAAAGAAAAACAATGGTCTTTTCCGAATCAAATAACTTGATAATCAGTCATTTAATTCGAATTCCTAAATCCAGGGGATGGATTTATATAATATTCAGTTTCTCTAATACAATACGTGCCATCTTAATGCTGGCTTCATGCGAATATCCCGCAATATGCGGTGTTACCACCACGTTGGATGCCTGCAGAAAATACGCCAGCTGCTCCTGTTCTGTTGCGGAATAAGTACTCATTTTTTCATTCTCCAACACATCCAGACAAGCACCTGCCACCACTCCATTCTCCAACGCTGCAATCAGATCGCTGTTATTTACCAGTTTACCACGGGCCGTATTCATAAACCATACCGGCCGGGCAAACGATTTAAAAAATGCCATATCGGCCATATGCCGCGTTTCTTCCGTAAGCGGCAAATGTATACTCACTACATCAGACTCCCGGAATACCTGTTCCAGCGTAGCTTCTTTTACAGCAGCCGTACCAAAACCTTCCTTGTATTTATCATATGCCAGGATGTTAACGTCGAACCCCTGCAGCTTACGTGCAAAGGTGCTGCCGGTATTTCCATAGCCAATAATACCTACTGTTTTCCCGTTCAGCTCATAGCCCCGGTTACCGTCACGTTCCCATACACCAGCCCTCAGCTCCAGGTTACTCTTCAACACATTATTCAACAGGCACAATAACATACCTACTGCCTGCTCTCCTACTGCATCCCGGTTACCTTCCGGACTGCTGGCGCAATGAATACCTTTGCTTTCGGCATAAGGCACATCTATCAGCTCCATACCGGAACCCAGACGGCCTATCCATTGCAGCATCGTGGCCTGGTCTATTATCTGCTTATCTACCCGGATACGGGTGGTGACAATCAATCCTACAAAATCTTTGATGGCACTCTTTACTTCATCATAGGTAACGGCCGGCTGATAGCTCACTTCAAATCCTTTTCCTTCCAGTTGTTCTATCAGGTAAGGATGCACTTTCGCTGTAACTAATACTTTCCTGCTCATAACATCTTGTGGGATAATGCTGCAAAATCAGCCACACTCAATTCTTCCGCTCTTTTTGTGAAGATTGGGTCCTGTAGCAGCTCCTTGTCAAACATCGTTTTCAGTGGATTACGCAACTGTTTGCGGCGCTGGTTAAAAGCAGTTTTTACCAGCACAAAAAATTTCCGCTCCGAAGCAATATCGGCCGGTTGCTCCAGCCTCGTAAGGCGGATAACGGCGGATTTCACCTTGGGAGGCGGATTAAAGCAATTCTCATGTACCTCAAACAAATACTCAATTTTGTAAAAGGCCTGTAACAGTACACTCAGGATACCATATTCCTTATTCCCGTGCGGAGCCGCAATACGCTGCGCCACTTCCTTCTGGAACATCCCCACAACAACATCCACCTGGGAACGCCATTCCAGCACCTTAAACATAATCTGCGTAGAAATATTATACGGGAAATTGCCGATCAGGTTGAACGGGCCTTCAAAAGGAGACACTGCATCCAGGATGCTGACATTGATCAGCTTACCCTGAATGGCCGGGTAAGTCTTTTCCAGGTACTGTACTTTTTCCGTATCCAGTTCTATGGCTTTGAAATCAATACCTGGCAGCTGCAACAGGTACTTCGTAATAGCACCGCCGCCCGGGCCTACTTCCAGCACTTGCTGGCCTTCAATTACAGGTAACGATTCTACAATTTGCCTGCACATATTTTCATCTGTGAGGAAATGCTGACCGAGTGATTTTTTTAATGTATACATGTGTGAAAGGCAAAGATAAGGTTTTCACACTTAGTGGTCCATATTTCGCAGTCGCGCTTCCCGGAACTGTTTGCTAAACGCTATCTGCTAAAAGCTTATATTTGCCCCTCATTGAGGCAAACAGCATGAGTAACACCCATATCAACAAGCCTGTTTTAGGCATCACCATCGGTGATATCAACAGCATCGGCGCAGAAATTATCATCAAAACGTTTATAGATACGCGGATGATGGAGCTTTGCACGCCGGTGATCTTTGCATCCAACAAAACCATCAACTTTTACCGGAAGCTGATGAATGAGAATAACTTTAACTACCAAAGCATCAAAGACTTTACCCGGCTTAATCATAAGCAGGTAAATGTGTATAACTGCTGGGAAGAAGAAGTACAGATCACCCCGGGAGTACTGAATGAAGCCGGCGGTAAATACGCTGCCCGCGCGCTGGAAGTAGCCATTCAATGCCTGAAGGAAGGTCAGATACACGGACTGGTAACAGCCCCGATCCATAAAAACAATGTTCAAAGCGAACATTTCAACTATACCGGACATACGCCCTATCTCAAAGCCGCTTTCGAGGCTAAGGATGTGCTGATGTTTATGACTGCAGATAATATGCGGGTAGGCCTGCTCACCGAGCATGTACCACTGGCAGAAGTAGCCCGGTATGTAACAAAAGAAAATATCCTGGGTAAGTTACAGCTGATGAAAGACAGCCTGGTAAAAGACTTTGGTATTGATAACCCCCGTATTGCCGTATTGGGCCTGAACCCACATGCCGGTGATGATGGACTGATTGGCAAAGAAGAGATTGAGCAGATTACGCCGGCAATCCGGCAGGCGAAGGCCAATGGCACGCTTTGTTTTGGCCCTTACAGCGCCGATGCATTCTTTGCCCGTGAAATGTACCGCCAGTTCGATGGCGTACTCGCCATGTACCACGATCAGGGTCTTATACCGTTTAAATCACTGGCCAGCGGAGAAGGTATCAACTATACAGCAGGTCTTGATATTGTACGTACCTCCCCCGACCACGGCACTGCCTTCGACATCGCAGGGAAAAATGTAGCCGATCCCAGTTCCTTCAGACAGGCTATCTTCACCTGCCTGGATATCATGGAACAGCGGATACGGTATGCACTCAACACAAGAAATCCGTTAAAGAAAACAGAACTCGCATCTGAATAGAAGATAATGCTCAGCTTTTTGAGGTTCTCTTCCCCACATTCAGATAAGACTGTATCGAAGTAACATAGTTTTCAAAAGCCTTTTTACCCGCAGCGGTGATTTTACACATCGTTTGCGGGTAATTATCTTTAAACTGTTTAACAACAGTAATGTAAGCTGCATCCCGTAGCTTATTGATCTGCACACTTAAATTACCGGCAGTTGCATTGGTTTTTTCTTTCAGCCAGGTAAACTCTGCTTCCTGCTCACTCACCAGCAATGATATGATCGCCAACCGCAACTGGGAATGTAAAACCGGATCCAGCTCTTTAAAGTCCATTTCTGTTGATTTTAAATTAAGCTGTTTTGCTGTTTGATTATTTTAGAAAAAATAACCAAACAGCAAAACAACGAATATAATGTTTTGGGCTATTTTGCCTTCGTCAGTAATTCACGGGTATGCTGTATGCCCCATGTAGGTGCAATAGGACTCTCTGGCTTAAAAGCAGCAAATTTCTGCAAAGCCAGTTCAAGTGTTGCTTTCCCTTTTACCTTATCGCCCCCCCACTGTTCCGGCGTAAGCAGTAAGGACTGGCCCTGTAACATATACACCCGCGGATTTTCCGGATTGTATGCTTTACCCTGTTCCAGCTGCGCCGCAGATTCCGGACCATATTTCATACCCCGGGTCATCGGATCTACAATCAGCCGTGCGGTAGCAATGAGCGACCGGATACAGGATATTTCAGAATTTTTAGGACTCAACGCTTCTGCCATATCCATATTGGCTTCTGCTTTATCTGCCAGGCCATCTATTTTTTCTTTATCCTTCGTCATCAGCGCCTGCATCACTTCACAATAACCTGCGTAGTAGTAAGGCAGCCACTGATTTTTTTCTGCTGCGGCAATCCGCTCAAAAACATTGGATTTCTGTTGCAGAACATCCGGTGCATAGGTCTTACTGCTGTCCAGTTCACCTACTTCCTTTCCCATGACACTTTCGTACTGGGCACTTTGTGCCATAGCAGCTACTGCCAGCCCGCCTGTAAATAAAAGCGATAAAAAGATTCTTTTCATATTTAATCGGAATTATAAGTTATTAATTACATCCTGACGTCTGTCGATACCGAAGTTCATAAACATGCCGAGGTAAATAAAACGCGGCACATTCGGCGTTACCTCATCCCGGCGCATACCATCGGAAGAATAACGATAGCCATATACCTGTTTGTTGCCCAGTACATTACTCACTGATAATACAAAAACAGTAAAGGCTTTGCGGATGCTGGTCAGGTAACTGGCACTTACACCTACGGAATTATACGTCATGGTTCTTTCAGACATAAATTTATCTGCCGGCAGGTTTGGATTATAATACGGCCGCCCGGTAGCAAATGTATAGGTCAGTCCCAGATTGGTACTCAGCTTCGGTAAAAAGTGTTTGTATACAATACTGGCCGTATGATTGGCCGCAAAATCAGGCTGTACACGCATCGGATAATTCAGGAAATCCCGCTTGGTATCAAGATAGGAATAAGAAATCCAGTAATCCACATTTTTAAATGTTTTACGGTCTCTCCAGAAGAATTCAATACCCTGCGCATAGCCGTCTCCGTTATTGCTGTATACCGGCGCCGTTTTTACCAGATCGCTGTATTTCTTATAGAATAACTCTGTACGGAACGTCGTAAACTTCGTCATCCGCTGATAAGTCAGTATATAATGCGTGGCTTTCATATAGCCTAAACCGTTATCCCACAGTATATACTTAGGTTCCGGTTTTTGATAATAGTCGCCATATGCAAAGGAGAACTGACTGTAGTTATCCAGCTTGTAGGCCAGGGAGGCACGCGGTGCAAAGTTCATTTTCCCCAGTACGGAAGAATATTCCGCCCGGCCGCCGGCACGTCCCATAAAGCTGGGGGTAAAGTAAATATCTGCTTCTGCAAAGGCAGCAGTATAGTTATCTGTAAAACTCATCTTCCGGCCATCAAAAGCAGAACGCTCTACCGCATACTGGTACTCACCACCCAGCCGCAGCATGGAAAAGCGGCCCAGGTTTCTGTCAAACACAATACGCGACTGGCTTAAACCGGACTGTACTTTGATGAGGGTAGGCGTCGGATGTTTACTGATCGTATCTGATACGATATCATCCGTATTGGTACTGAAAGAAGCTCCGATATACATATGCCAGTCATGGTTCAGCTTTTCGCGGTAAGTCAGATTCGTATATACGTTATTGTTACGCAGCTTAAACGATTCATTCAGACCCGGGTATTCCAGACTGGGTGTTTCAAAACCCATTTTACTCCAATTCGCATACCCATAGAATTTAAGCATCCCTGTGGCGGAAGTCTTTCTGCGGAAATTAGCAGACGTACCAATGATTTCCGGTCCCAGGTTAGGCGCCTGCTTGGGTTTGATGACATTAAAGTAAGGAGCCAGATTCGTATAATCGGCTTCTATACCGTAGGATGTTTTTTTATCTTTTGACAGATTGTCCAGGCCGGCGTTGACACCAATCAGGGATACGCCCAGCGAGGAAGAAGAACGGTCTGGCAGATCCTGGGATTCCAGTACCAGTGCAGAAGACAGGCCCTGGCCATACTGCGCGGAATAGCCCCCGCTGCTGAAGGTAGTACCTTTAAACAGGAAAGGGGAAAAACGGCCCCGCCCGGGAATATCCGGTAAGCTGCTGTAAAAAGGATTCCTTACAATCATACCGTCAATGAGGGTCTGCGTTTCATAACCGGTACCTCCCCGTACAAACAGACCTTCCCGGTCATTGGTTTGCTGGGCGCCGGGCAGGGTTTTGATCGCACTGGTCAGGTCACCATTGGCGCCGGCCGTGGTCACAATATCCAACGGTTTCAGCACAGTACCTTTTTTACTGTCACTGGCTTCAAAACTACCTGCAGAAATAGTAACCACCCGTAAGGCATTGGCCACACTTTTCATGACAATATCGACCTGCTGGGCACTACCCGTATTGATTTTTATTTCGATGGATTGATAACCGGACAACGTTGCTCCCAGTATCTGGTCGCCGGTAGTTGAAGTGGCAAAGGAAAAACTGCCATCAGCAGCTGTAGTAGCACCGTCATAGGAGCCTTTGATAAATACATTCACTCCCGGCAAAGCGCGTTTACGGCCATCAGTAATCTTCCCGCTGATCTTACCTTGCGCTAATAAACAGATAGGTGCAATAATGAACAGATATAGATAAAGGTTGAACTTCCACATGAAGGGGGATAATTTTCACCAAAAATAAACTAGTTTATATTATAAACCAAAAATTAATTCACCCCATAAAAGTAAAATCAGGTATTATTTAATGTTTACGGGGTTTACTTTTAACGGGAATCCTGGTCTCTTCCCGCTGTATTGCAGGGGCATTGATCTGCCGTGGGCAGAAGGTTTTATACAAAGTAGCCGTATCTGCTACATGACGTGTATCAAATACCAGACTGTCTGTACGGTTGGCATAATGTACCCGCACCACATATTCGGCATCCGGTTCCAGTTTGGCCACTATCTTATCGGAAGGAGGCGATAACAGATAACACCAGCCCATATCCCGGGTTTTATTATATAGGTATACACAGGTAACTGCCGGTACACATATATCCAGCTCCAGCGGAATACGCAGTAATGGCAATACCGGTGGCAGCAAACCAGGTATTGCTGCTGGTGTCGTAAAGCGATAGATATCATCTCCTCCTCTTCCACCTGCCCGGTTAGAAGCGATAAAACCTTTGTCATCCTGCTGTACATAATAAAAGTCATCTCCGGCAGAATTAAAAGGTGTGCGCAGGTTTACCGGCGCTGCCCAGCTTTGCCGGCTACCGGTTGCCCGAAAAATATCATAGCCTCCCATTCCTACCAGGCCTTTGCTGGAGAAATACAGTTCATCTGCATTATTGATAACCGGAAACGCTTCTTCATCAGGCGTATTCAGCACGCCGCAGTTTACGGGTGTACCCCAACTGTTATCCGCTTGTTTTTCACTGTACCATATATCGGTAGCGCCGGCGCCACCCGGGCGGTCAGAAGCAAAATATAAAATGTTACCGGCTTTGTTTAAAGCAGCATGTCCTGTCGAGTAGTCATTACCGTTATAAGGAAATGCAACAGGCGACTGCCACTGGTTATTTTTTTGTACAAAGATCAACAGTTCCAGCTTACGTACTCCATATACCGGCCGGTCCTTTTTCTGATAAGGTACTTTCCGCTGCGGATTGGTAACGGTTACATAGGCGGTATCACCAGCAGTTGTAAAACAAACCGGTCCCACATGAAAAGGATAATTATTGATGACTGCAGCAAAGTTTTTCACATATCCGGGTGTAGCCGTTTTATTTTCTGCTGCGTATAATTTACCGAAAGCAGCATTGTTACGGCCATAGTTATGCCGGCTCCCTTTTACAAACCACATATCATCCCGCAGGCTGTCTGACACAAACACAATCTTATCTTTATACCACACTGCTCCCCAATCATTTTCATGGCTGTTTAATCCCTGCAGGTTATGCAGCGATACCGGTAATGGCGCGGCCAGCCAGGCTGGCGCCACCTCACACCCGGCGATACGGGCGGCTACCCGCTGCGCATCCGGGTATAGCTGATACTGCTGCCGGGCAGCGGCATATTGCCCCGTGCTTTTCAGCATATCTCCATAATACAGCCTGTTGTCTGCAGCACCAGTGGAATCCTGCAGCAATTGCCCATACCAGTAAGCAGCTTTTTCATATTGATTGAATCCCCGGTAACTATCTGCCAGGCGTTGCCGGATGAAAGTGGCCTGACGGCGGCCCTGCCGCGCACGCAGCAACTTCTCGTATAATCCGGCAGCACGGGCATATTCCTCCCGCTGATAATGTATATCGGCTCTTTTCTCAACAGATAACTGCTCCTGCGCCGCTGCGCGCATACATACTAACAGTAAGGCATAAACGAAAATACAAGCGGGTAACTTTTTCATCATATCGTTGTGCATAAAATTAGAAATAGCGGGGACTGGTAATCCGGGACTTATTATTATTAAAGAGGAAGCCAATCGAAATCTCATGAGAGCCTTGTTGGTAGCCCGCCATTTTGCTGATCGTAATATCATAAGCATAACCGATTCTTAATTGGGGAGTGGCATAAAACTCCACCATAGCGCTGGCAGCATCCAGTTGTTCCAGGTCTTTATCCAAAGCAGGCTTACTCCATAATTTCACCCCCGTTCTGTAAGATCCGCCAATCCACAGCTTTTCTGCAATCAGCAGGAAAGCTGTCAGGTCTACATTGGTAGGCCCTTTAAAATCTTCCTTCACCATGATGGAAGGTTTCAGTTTCAGGTTCTCTGACAGGTCCAGCAAGTAACCGGCATTCAGGTACAGGTGCTGTGTTTTACGGATGGTTTTATAGTTATAGCCTCCCCAGTAATAACGGGTGTTGTCGGTATACAGGGAGAAAAGATCCATCACGGCTGCACCGGCATAAAAACGGGGCGTATAGTAATAAATACCAAAACGGGCATCCGGTATAATCACCGACGTTTTACCCAATGGTAATGCTTCATCCACATCATCTACATACTTCAATGCATTGCCATCGATACTGTATTGGGTAATACCACCACCGATACCAATACATAAACGCCGGGTATCATCTTCATCCAATGGAATCCGGTAGGAATAAAAGCCGTACCCGGACAAGGTTTCCTGCGGCCCCAGTTTATCAAATGTAAACTGTGCCCCCACTCCTACACGTTCATCGCGGGCATTGGTTAACCCATCTATGGAGATTGCTCCGGTTTTCGGTGCTCCCGGAAAATCTACCCATTGATGACGGTACACGGCATTTAAATACCAATCCTGCTTATATCCGGCATAGGCAGGGTTTACACTCAGCATATTAAATACATACTGGCTGAATTGTACATTTTGCTGTGCTGTAGCCTGTAACAGGCCACAGCAGCAACAAAACAGTAATATGATCCTTCTTTTCATAGTGCTGCATTTAAAGCTTATCTCAATAATTCTATCCATCCTTTGTAAGATCTTTCTCCGTTAGGTGTATTTAATTTCAGGACGTAGTAATACGTACCCTCATTCAATCCTTCTCCATCCCAGGTATTCTGGTAGTTTTTGGATTGATACACCATATTTCCCCAACGGTTATAAATAAAGAGAGAAGAATTAGGATAACGGGATATATCAATGATTTTAAACTTATCATTCTTACCATCACCATTTGGTGTAATGACATTCGGGATGAAAATATCATCTCCCGTAACGGTTACCGCATTGGTGACAGACCGGTTGTTGGACAGATCCGGATCCGGTAAGGTTGCTGTGACACTGGCCGCATTCACCACCACACCCGGCCGGGTGATACGGGTGGTAAATCTCAGTGTAGCCGTTTGCGATACCTGCAGGTTATCAGGTGTCCATACCAGTATCCTGCTGATCGGATCATAAGTAGTAGTACCATTGCTGACGGTAAATCCACCTACCAGTTCCAGGTTGCTGTTCAGGGTATCTCTGACGATAATGCCGGTGGCCGTAGATGGCCCTGCATTATTTACGGTAATCAGGAAGTCTGCTTTACCACCTACCTGCAATGGTCCACCGGTCTGCAGTGTTTTAACAAGCTGTACATCGGCAGACTGAATAGCTGTTACTACCTCCGTACTGGTATTGTTACCCGGATCCGGATCAACTGTTCCTGGCGGTACTGTTATGTTTGCCTGGTTCTTCAATTGGCCGATACCATTAACAGTACCGGTAATGGCTATACGAATCGTACTACCTGCCGGGAAGTTACCAGCAGTTACGCGCACGGTATTACCATTCACGACTGCCTGTGCCGTAGCACCTCCGGTGGTCGCCTGTATCGTAGCCGTTACACCAGTCACTGCTGCCGGCACCACATCTGTTACGATAGCGCCATCGCCTTTCGCCGGGCCATTATTCTGCGCAACCAGTAGGTAGGTAATAACTGCATTATTGCGGATCTCAGCCGGACCAGACTTGGTAACAGCCAGATCTGCACTGCTGTTGCCAACGGTGGTAGTGGTAGTATTGGAAGTCACGTCTCCGCCGCCTGTATTCAAGGTGGCCTGGTTGGTGATGGTACCCGTAAAGGAGGTCGCTGTTTTACCAGTAATATTGATGACGATGCTATTACCTGTTCCTGCCGGAATAGCTGCCTGCACCTGTACATTATTGCCGCTGCCGGAGGTCGCACCTGTGACCTGTGCAGTACCGGTGGCGGTAGCCGTCCAGGTAACACCGGTGAGGGTTGCCGGCACCACATCGCGGATATTTACCGCCATAGCGTCGGAAGGACCATCATTCGTTACGGTAATGGTAAATGGCAGATTGTCTCCCGCATTGATACCAGCCGGTGCTGTTTTCACAATATGTAATCCCGGTGATTTGGTGACATTCGTAATAACCGGTACAGATGTTATGCTTCCGCCATCCGGCTCTTTCCCTGTAGCCGTATTCGTGATAGTTGTTGCCGTAGTACCGGCTGCCACTACACCATTAATGGTGATTTGTATGGTATTACCGGTGCCGCCGGCAATGTTACCCAACACGGTGATGTTATTGCCTGTACCACTGGTAGCCCCGGTGATCTGGGCATTGCCGGCAGTCGTAGCGGTCCAGGTCACACCCGTAACATCAGCCGGTACCAGGTCTGTAATGGTAATACCAGTAGCATTGGACGGACCGGCATTGGCTGCCGTGATTACATAGGTAATGGCATCTCCTGCTTTTACCTGTGCCGGACCGGTTTTCTGAATGCTCAGTCCCGCAGCACGACTTACCACTGTTTCTACTTCATTAGATACGGCAGGTACACCACCATGGTCTGCACTGGCCTGGTTACGGATGCTGCCGGTAAAGCCCGGATCAATAGTGCCGCTGATCGTCAGGGTAATGCTGTTACCTGCACCCGCAGCAATATTGCCCTGCAGGCTCACATTATTACCTGTGCCGCTTGTATTGCCTGTGAGCTGCGCATTACCCGTGGTGGTAGCAGTCCAGCTAACACCGGTAAGCGTAGCAGGTACCACATCACTGATAGTAATGCCGGTAGCATCAGAAGGACCCGCATTGGTAATCGTGATCACATATGGCAGATTATCGCCGGCATTGGCCGTAGCCGGAGCTGTTTTCACCAGTTTAATGGCGGCGGTTTTAATGATATTGGTTGTTACCGGATCTGTTACAATCGGATCGCCGCCAGGCGGTTGCAGTGTAGCCGTATTCGTTACACGGTCTGCGGTGGTATTGGCAGGTACTACGCCTTTAATCATTACCTGAATGGTGTTACCTGCGCCACCTGCGATATTACCTTGTACGGTAATGCTATTACCCGTACCACTGGCCCCGCCGGTGATCTGGGCATTACCACTGGTAATGGCAGTCCAGCTGACGGTGGTGATGGTAGCCGGTACGATATCCGTAATCGTAATACCGGTAGCATTGGATGGACCGGCATTGGCTGCCGTGATCACATACCGGATGGTATCACCTGCACTCACCTGCGCACTACCTGTTTTTTGTATGCTGAGTTTAGCTGATCGTACCACCGTTGTTACCACCTCATTGGAAGGAGTGGTAACTCCTGCAGCATCTGCAGTAGCCTGGTTCCGGATACTTCCTTCAAAAGCAGGATCAATCCGGCCATTAATCTGCAGGGTGATCGCATTACCTGCGCCTGCTGCAATGGCTGCACGCAGACTGATATTATTACCGGTACCAGCAGCACCACTGATAACCCGCGCATTGCCTGTTACGGAAGCCGTCCAGCTGACGCCGGTGAGCGTAGCAGGTACCACATCACTGATGGCAATATTGGCGGCATCAGAAGGACCATTATTGAAGATGGTAATCAGATAACGTAAGCTGTCGCCTGCATTCGCCCTTACCGGCGCTATTTTCTGCAGACTAATTCCCGGTACCTGTTTAATCACGGTCACTACCGGATCAGTCACCTGTGTTGTACCATCCGGTTGCAGCAGGGAAGCCGTGTTGGTAACACTTGCTGCGGTGGTGGCGGCCGGAATGGTACCGGTAACGGTAATGGTAATATTGTTGGCCGAACCGGCAGCAATATTACCTTGCACGGAGATATTACTACCTGTACCTGCCGCTGGCCCGGTTATCAGGGCATTGCCATTGGCAACAGCCGTCCAGGTCACCTGTGTAATAGTCGCTGGTATTACATCCGTGATGGTGATACCGGCTGCATCAGACGGCCCCTGGTTGGCAGCTGTGATAACATAGCTGATCACTTCGCCGGCCGCTGCTTCTGCAGGTCCGATCTTATTGATAGACAACAGTGATATTTTTCGGATACGGGTATTCACTACTCCCGTATATTCCTTACCGTTAGCATCTGTAACCGTAGCTCTGTTGGTGATAGTACCTGCAAAATCCGGATTGGTTTTACCATTGATGATGACGTGTATACGGTTGGCATCTCCTGCCGGTACATTGGCGCGGAATTCTACCAGGTTACCGGTACCTGTAAGTGGCGTACCTACTGGCAGTGTGGCACTACCTTCCGGTACAATGGTCCAGCTCACGTTCTGCACCTGTGCCGGTACCAGGTCTTTCACCACGGCATTCACCAGGTCAGAAGGGCCGGCATTGGTGAGATCCAATGTATAGCTGATATTATTACCTGCCACTGCTTCCTGTGGTCCGGATTTAGTAAACAACACACCTGGTGTATTAACGATCACCGTATTCACAGAATCCTGATCAGCTGTTTTTCCTGCCACTGCTACGCCTGCTATATTCAATACCGTACCGGTTGCCTGTGATACTACTGTACCTGTGATGGTCACCTGAATACTGTTATTCACACCTGCCGGTATATTACCGTTAATGCTGATGTTGTTGCCGGTACCACTACTGCTGCCAGATAAGGTAGCCGTACCTGTGGCCACGGCCTGCCAGGTTACACCTTGTATGGAAGCCGGTACCACATCGGTAATATTAATACCTGCCGCGTCAGACGGGCCCTGGTTAATTACCTGCAGGGTGTAGTTGATATTCCTGCCTGCAGCCAGGGTATCCGGGCCTGATTTGGTAATCATCAGACCAGTCTGTGCAGACACATTGGTGATGACCGGCGTAGAAGGCACGGTAGTACCGCCATGCGTATAGCTGGCTGTATTGGTGATATCTCCGGTAAAGGCCGGATCAACTGATCCACTAACATTAATGACTATACGATTATTGGCACCTGCCGGTATATCCGCAATCAGGCTTACATCGCCAGGTCTGTTACTGATATTACCACCCTGGATAACAGCAGCCCCATTACCGGTAGCAGACCATACACCATTTCTCACCTGTGGTGGTAATACATCATTAACCGCCACGCCTGTTGCATCAGAAGGTCCATCATTACTGAGGATGATCACATAACCAATATTGCCGCCGGCAATAGCTTTCGCAGGACCTGCCTTGCTGATACGCAATGCAGATTTTCCTGCTACCTGTGTCACCACATCGTTGGAAGTAATATTGTTACCATCAACCGTCGCTGTTGCCTGGTTACGGATAGTGCCTGTAAACGATGGGATAACGGTACCGTTTACGGTAATATGAATCACATTTGCCGAACCGGCCGGTATATTGGCGGTGAAGCCCACATTACCGGTTTGCCCCTGCAGATTGCCACCATTGATGGTAGCTGCTCCGGCAGCCGTAGCCGACCAGGAAACATCCTGCAGCTGTGCAGGCAGTATATCTGCAATATTTACACCGGTGGCATCAGATGGTCCGTTGTTGTATACATCAATCGTATATCCCAGCACGTTACCTGCTGCTACCGTATCCGGACCTGCTTTGATCAGTCGGATACCTGGTGTATTCACTACCTGCGTAGTCGCCGTATCGGATATCGGCGTACCATTGCTGGCTGTGACAGTAGCTATATTTACCAGCTGACCACTGGCCGCCGGATCTACTTCCCCTTTCACGGTTACCTGCACCATGTTGGTACCACCTGCCGGAATATCAGCGGTAAATACCACGTTGCCCGACTGGTTATTGATATTACCACCATTGATGGCAGCCGTACCCGTAGCAGTAGCACTCCAGGTGGCGTTATGAATAGCTGCCGGCAGCAGGTCATTCACCTGGATACCTTTGGCCGCAGACGGACCATTGTTACCAATATTAATCACATAGGAAATCTGCTGGCCTGCCGCTACCTGCGCAGGTCCTGACTTACGTATACTTAAACCAGGCTGGTTAATGACCTGGGTAACGATGTCGTTGCTACGGACAGGCGTTCCGCCATTGCTGCTCACTTCAGCATGGTTGATGATTTCACCGGCAAAAGCAGGATCGGTAGTACCCCTCACGGTCACACTCACAGTACCTCCTACCGGAATATCTGCCAGCAGGCTTACCGTACCGGTGCCGGTACCAGGATCTGTAATAACAGCACCAGTGCCGGCTGTTGCCGACCAGGTAACATTACCTACCGGACCAGGTATGGTATCGGTGATACGTACCGCCGTAGCTACAGACGGGCCGTTATTCCGAATCTGCAACGTATAGGTGATCGCGTTACCTGCATTCACGGTAGCCGGACCGGATTTGTTGATCGATAAACCAGGTACCGCAATAATATTGGTATTCACGGTAACGGTGGCCGGCCGCGGATCTGTTACGCCTGCAGGAGGTGTGGCGGTAGCTGTATTAGTGAGTGTACCGGTAGCTGCCGGATCTACGGTGCCGGTTACCGTAATGGTAACACTACCGTTATTGGCAGGAATATCCGCATGCAGAGATATATTACCAGTACCGCTGCCCGCCGCTACCGTCGCACCATTTTCAGCGACAGCTGTCCAGGTGGCATTTAATACCGCCGCCGGTATTACATCTGCAATCAGCGCCCCTGTTACATCTGCAGGCCCTGCATTGGTAACACCAATGACATAGGTAATCTTTTCTCCTGCAGCGATTTCTTTCGGTGCTGTTTTAGAGATCCGCAGATCCACTGTCTTATTCACCGTCGTTACTACCGTACTGGTTCTGGAACTGCCGGAAACAGCTGTTACTGTATTGGTAATGGTATTGGCAGCACTGTTGCTTACCTTACCAGTCACTGTAATCCTGATACTACCTGAATTATCTGCCCCAACCATCCCCAGCAGGTTAATGGTATTACCAGTACCGCTGGTGGCATTGATCGTAGCATTTCCTATAGCCGCTGCCTGCCATACTACATTGGTAATATCTGCCGGAACATTATCTGTAATGAATACATTATTCGCATCAGAAATACCATTGTTGATCAGCAAAATATCATAAGTGATCTGATCATTTACATTCACAGTAGCCGGGCCGGATTTAGATACCTGTAATCCGATATCAGTAGTCAGGTTGGTATTGATTGTACTGGTATTATTCGCAGGTTCCGCATCTGTTACATCAGCCGGTGGTGTTACAGTGGCGGTGTTATTGATAGTACCTGTTGCTGACGGATTTACCGTACCGCTGATGGTTACGGTAATGGTATTACCCGGGCCTGCGGCAATATCTCCGATTACCTGGATATTATTACCGGTAGTCACCGGCGCATCTGCCCTGGCGTTGCCGGTAGAGGTTACCGTAACATTCGTAAGCAGCAGCGATGCCGGCACCGCATCTGTAATAACTGCTCCTGTTACATCAGAGATACCCCTGTTGGTTACCACCAGCTGATACGTTAATTCCTGACCGGCTATTAAGTTGGCCGGGCCGGATTTCACAATGGCCAGGTCGGCCTCTTTACTCACCTGGGTAGTAACCGTACTGGTAGCCGGATGCGGATCTGTTACACCTGCCGGTGGTGTTGCCGTAGCGGTATTTTCAATAGTACTGTTATTGGCAGCAGACGGATCAACCGTGCCGGTTACCACAATGTCAACGGTACCGGTACCTGCTGTTATATTCGCGGTAAGATTCACATTACCGGTACCGGAAGCTGCAGATACCGTTGCGTTGGTAGCCGTAGCTGTCCAGGACGGATTCAGTATCGCAGACGGAATAATATCCGAGATCACCGCACCCGTTATATTGGATGGTCCCTGGTTAGTGACTTTAATGGAATAGCGTATTTTTTCTCCGGCTATTATTGCTGCCGGACCACTCTTCACTACCCGCAGGTCTGCCACCCGATTCACGATCGTGTTCACCACCGCATTAATCGGTTGCTGACCAGGTACCGTAGCGGTAGCCGTATTCAGGATATTAGTACCGGCAAAATCAGGATTTAGTGTACCCGTTACCGTTATATCCACACTATTACCGCCACCTGCTGGTATATTGGCGGTGATATTGATATCAGTATTACCACTGGTACTGCTGACACTTGTACCTGCTCCGGTAGCTACTGCTGTCCAGGATGGATTCAGGAGATTATTATCCAGTATATCCGTCAGCGTTACCCCTACGGCATTAGACGGACCACTATTCGCCACATGAATGGTATAGGTAATCTGATCACCGGCAGCGGCCTGGCTCGGACCGTTTTTGGTCAGCTGAATACCAGGTTTATTAATCACTTTGGTGATCGCAGTATCCGTTACCGGTGCTGGTTCGTCCGGAGAGGTGACCACCGCCCTGTTTACCAGTGATGGGCCATTATAAGCTGGATCTATTTTACCTTCTACCAGTACCAGGATACTGTTGTCTTCACCAGCTGGTATATTAGCTGTCACCGCAATCTGATTGCCACTGCCATTGTTACCTGCAGTAACGGTTGCTGCACCAAAGGGCAGTACACGCCAGGTAACACCGGAAATCGCAGCCGGAACGGTATCCCGGAACTGTACACCGGTAGCATCAGAAGGCCCTTCATTTTCAACACTGATAATATAGGCAATGTTACCACCTGCTGCTTCCTGTGCCGGACCAGCCTTGATAACAGATAAAGCCGTTTGTTTCACAATATGTGTAATGGTAGTATTGGAAGATACCTGCGGTTGTCCGGCAATATTGGCGGTAGCCACATTCGGAATATCACCGGTAAAGGCCGGATCTACCGTACCATTAATAGTTAACACAATTCTGTTGCCGCTACCGGCAGCAATATCACCCGTAAAGACGATATTATTGCCCGTACCACTGCCGTTGCTTACAATCGCATTACCTACAGATATCGCATTCCAGGTAATATTTTTCACAGATGCCGGTACTGCATCTGTAAACGAAATATTTTTCGCATCAGAAGG
This sequence comes from Chitinophaga nivalis, assembly GCF_025989125.1. Classification (NCBI taxonomy): domain Bacteria; kingdom Pseudomonadati; phylum Bacteroidota; class Chitinophagia; order Chitinophagales; family Chitinophagaceae; genus Chitinophaga; species Chitinophaga nivalis. Next base: position 133,621 of record NZ_JAPDNR010000001.1, read on the forward strand.
TCCTACATTGGTAGCGGTAATCGTAAAGGTGATGTTACTACCAGCTGCCAGCGTATCCGGTGCACTCTTCACCAGCTGTACGCCAGGCAGGTTATTGACCGTGGTTGTTACCGTATCACTGATACTGGTATCCTTACCCTGTTCAAAAGCACTGGCAAAATTTTGCAGGGTACCTGCATAATCCTGTGCTACTTTACCGGTAACGGTCACGAATATATGATTACCCGTGCCTGCCGGTAAAGTACCGGTTACCTGTACATTATTGCCGGTACCGGTAGCACCACTGGTGATGGTGGCGGTGCCAGTCAGGGAAGTAGTCCAGGTGGCGCCGGTGATCTGGGCCGGTATCAGATCGGAGATATTTACCTGCCGGGCATCTGATAACCCATAATTGGTGGCGGTTAATACATACGTGATGTTTTCGCCGGCATTGATCCGGGCAGGACCTGTTTTATCAATGCTGATAGCTGGTTCGCTTTTCAGTATGGTAGATACAGAAGCGGTTACCGGCGGTATACCGGTTACTGCTGCCGTAGCATTATTTACAATAGTGCCGGTAGCTGCAGGACTCACCGTACCATCTATTACAATCAGTACCTTATTATTGCCTGCCGGAATATTAGCGGTCACCACTACATTATTGCCGCTGCCGGTAGCACCACTCAGCACAGCCGCATTGCCGCCGGCAGTAGCCCGCCAGCTGCTATTGGTGATCACTGCGGCAACCGCATCGGTGATGTTCACATTTACGGCATCGGAAGGCCCACTATTGGTCACTTCCACAGTATACCGTATCCGGTCACCAGCTACCATTGTACCAGGACCTGCTTTACTGATCTGCAAACCAGGTTTATTCACGGTCTGCGTGGTAACAGTATCTGACGTCACCGTTGGCTGGCCGGGGATATCACCGGTAGCATGGTTTTCCAGCACACCGGTAAAGGAAGGTGCGATAATCCCTTTTGCGGTAATGGTAATCGCGTTACCGGTACCGGCTGGAATATTGCCGGTCACATTCACATTATTTCCCGTACCGGTAGCACCACTGCTGATAGTAGCGTTACCTGTGGCGGTAGCTGTCCATTGTACATTGGTTAATGCTGCCGGCACCACGTCGCGGATGTTGGCATTCACGGCATCAGATAAACCCAGGTTGTGTACAATCACTGTATAGGTAATCTGTTGCCCTGCTACCGCAGTATCCGGCGCGCTCTTCTCCAGCAGCAGTTTAGGCAGACTGGTAACATTGGTAATCACTTCTTCGGAAGTTACCGGTGGCGTACCGGGAACACTTACAGTACCACGGTTGCTGATCCGGCCGGTAAATGCCGGATCTACTGTGCCGGTAATCGTAATCAGTACCTGATGATTTTCACCGGCAGGTATATCTGCATCCACCTTCACAATACCATTGGTGATCTGGCTTTCATTCACCACAGCACTTCCCTGGGTAGTTACCTGGATAGTGGCATTCTTAATACTTGCAGCCAGCGTATCCAGTAATATCGCATCAAAGGCATCAGAAGGCCCTTCATTGGAAAGCTGCAGGGTATAACTGATGGCACCGCCCGCAGTGGCTGTAGCCGGACCAGCCTTATGTAATATCAGACCCGGTTTATTGCGGATAACCGTAACAATTTCATTGGAAACAACCGGTGGCTGATTTTCCACTGTTACTGTTGCGGTATTGCGCACTTCTCCATTGGCACCTGGTAAAACAGTAGCTGTGATCTGTATGCTCACTTTATTATTACTGCCTGCAGGTATGTTGGCATTTACATTTATCGTATTGCCGGTACCGGTAGCACCGCTGTTGACAACCGCATTACCCGTAGCAGTAGCCGTCCATTTCACATCTTTCAGGATATTCACGCCAATCACATCTGCAATCGCAGCATTCACCGCATCGGAAGGGCCGGCGTTAGACACAGTAATGTTATAGCTCACAGTCGTACCGGCATCAGCGCTGGCAGGACCGGCTTTTACGATCTGCAATCCGGGTTTGTTGATAACGGCTGTCTTATTTGCAGCAACAATTACGTTGCCGCCGAAGATGGCTCTGGCTGTATTGATCAATGTATCTTTTGCAGCAGGATTCACGGTACCATTAATCCGTACCTGGATTTTATGGGTTGCACCTCCCGGAATATTAACGGTGGTACTGATGTTATTACCGGTGCCGCTGGCAGGTGCTCCGGTGGCAACTGTCGCATTGCCACTGGTAATTACAGACCAGCTCACATTGGTGATGTCTGCGGGTACCACATCTGTCAGCTGTACACCATTGGCATTGGAAGGCCCGGCATTGGTCAGTTCCAGCAAATAAGTAATAGGATCGCCGGCGTTCACACTACCGCTGGCCGGCCCGGTTTTGCTCAGGGAAAGCCCGGTTTTATTTTCAATCACCGTATTCACGGTATTGGATGGTTCTGCAGGTTTACCTGGCGGTGTAACCGTAGCCGTATTATCAAAGGCGCCGGTAGCATTCGGATCTACCGTGCCCGTAATATTTACCACTATTTTATTGTTGCTGCCCGCCGGCAGGTTGGCAGTGAAGTTCACATTACCGCTGCCACCAGTGGTACCGGCAGTAGCGCTGCCACTCGTCGTAACCGTCCAGGTGGGATTTAATATCTGTGCCGGCAATATGTCAGCAATGGTCACATTGCTCACATCAGAGGGTCCGTTATTCAGTACGGTGATCTGATAGTTGATAGCTGTACCCGCAATTTCAGAAGCCGGTCCTGTTTTAACGATAGACAAATCTGATTGCGGATCAGGGTTATCTGTATCGGTGGCGGTATTACCAGCAGGGTTAATATTGTTATATCCGGCCGGAACAGTAGCGGTGGCTTTGTTTACCAATGGCCCAGTGAAGCCGGATGGGATTGATAACGTTAACGTATATACGATACTTTTACCGGCATGTATATTCAGCGGTTGATTGATACTACCGCTACCACTGGCCGCTGGCTGATCATCTGTTGCGGTTACAGACCAGGAAGCCACAGTAATACCTGCCGGCAACGGATCGGTAAAGGTACCTCCGGTAAGATCAGAAGGTCCGTTATTGGTAATCGTAATCTGGTAAGTTGTATTGGTACCAGGTGTATAGGTAGTGGTATTATCTGTTTTAGTGACTACCACTTCCACAGTCTTGCCCACCGGTGTTACCAGCGTATCCTTACCCGGCGTAGGATCGGTTACATCTGGTGGTGGTGTTACTGCTACCGTATTGGAAAGACTACCACCCGCAAAGGAAGCAGACACTTTACCTGTAATGCTGAGTGTTACGCTGTTACCTGAACGCAGGGTTACGCCGGTCCAGTTGCCACTGGCACTGGTGTAGATACCGGCAGACGGCGTATAGGTATCTGCTATGAAACCGGCAGGCAACTGATCTCTCACTACAAATGTTTCTCCCGGCTGTAAGGTGGAAGGTCCGTTATTAGTGACAGTAATCGTATAAGTGAGCGCCTGGCCAGCTACTGCATTCGTTGGATTAGCTACTTTAGATACGGTCAGATCCATCTCTGCTGCCTGCACAATAATAGTAACAGTAGCCGTTGCACACGCACCCTGGTTATCGCACACCTGGTATACGTAACTATCGGTGCCGGTGAAACCCGGATTAGGTGTATAGGTGAAAGTACCATCTGCACGTTGTTGCACCGTACCATTTTGCGGCGGCGTAACCGGTGTAGTCGTTACCGTTAGTGGCTGATTTTCCGGATCACTATCATTGGTGAGTACATTACCACTCACAGGAACATCCCGTTTGGTAGTATACCGGTCATCTACTGCAATCGGCGGATTATTAGGCACCGTACCGGTAACTTCAGACACATTATTACTGTGATCCGGGTCTGGTGTAGAAACGGGGATCGTAATCAACGCACTGTTGTAAAGAACATCGCCTCCTTTTGCAGTAGCAGCAATAGTACCGGTAACAGTCAGCACGACTTTATTCCCGGCAGCCACTGGTATGTTGACAGATGTTTTCACAATCCGGCCACTTCCGGAAGTCGGCGTCACGGTTACGCCTGCACCTGTTGCCACTGCTGTCCAGCTGGGGTTTTCCATAGCGGCTGGTAACAGATCCTGTATATCTGCACCACTTACATCAGAAGGTCCGAGGTTTTCTGCAGTAATGGTATAGGTTAAAGTACTACCGGTTTTATAGGTATTGCCGGCATCTGATTTCACAATTTTCAGATCAGCCTGGCGCACATATCTTAATACCACCGTATCCGTAGCGGCAGCGCAGTTACCATTCGTAACAGACCATACCAATGTTGCAGTGGTATTGGGCTGCAATGTCATGGTTGTTTTCGGATTGGCCGGATCTCCGATCGTAGCATTACCTCCGGCCAGTGTCCATTTGCCGGTACCATTCACCGGTATATTGGCATTCATGTTGAATACGCCGGAATTGTACTGTATCTGGTCAGGACCTGCATTGGCAGCATCCGGACGGGTATACAGCAGTATCTGCACGGTATCTTTCGTGGCAGCGCAAGCGCCGCTGCTGATGGTCCATACAAAGGAGTAGGTACCTGGTACCAGGTTGTTGATGCTGGTATTAGGCGAGGCCGGATTACCGATAGTCGCGGTATTGGGGCCAGCCACCTGGGTCCACCTGCCGGTGCCCGCAGCAGGCGTATTACCCGCCAGCGTAGTCACACCCACGTTACATAATTCCTGATCAGGACCTGCATTCGCCTGTGTAGACGTAGGAGATACGGTCACCAGTACGGTATCGGCCGATGGCGTACAGCCACCATTACGAATCGTCCAGATGAAGGTATAGGTACCGGCAGCCAGGCCACTTACGCCCGTATTCGGCAAGGTAGTATCTGCAAATACAGCGGCATTGGGGCCACTGGCCTGCCGCCAGCCACCTTTGCCGGATACAGGTGTGTTACCTGCCAGCGTTGTACTGGTTACATTACACAGCTGCTGATCAGGGCCTGCCTGCGCAATGCTCGGTGGTATATCAATCCTGATTTGCACCGTATCGGTAGTAGTGGTACAACCGCCATTACTGATAGACCATACAAAATTATAGGTACCTGGTACCAATCCGCTAACGCTGGTATTAGGCACAGCAGGGTTGTTGATGGTGGCGGTATTGGGACCGGAAGCCTGTGTCCAGATTCCTTTACCTAACGCCGGTGTGTTACCTGCCAGGTTAATGGTAGTTACATTACATAAAACCCTGTCGGGTCCTGCATTCGCAGGCGTAGGTGGCGCAGTCACAATCACAGTATCGAAGCGGATATTATTACACAGCGGACCAGATGGCAATGCATCACATTCATGCTGAGGATCGGTAGGATTCGTGAGTGTCGGATCTGAAGCATCTATATCCAGGTCTGTAGATGACCGGAGCAGATAAGCATTGGCGATGGCCAGATCTGCCGGTGCCGGATCTGTGACGGTAACAGCAAACACATAGGTAGCTGTCCCCCCGCTGGTCAGGGTCAGCGATTCAGTATAACCGGTAGGTCCGGTAGAACTGCCGGTACCAAAAGTTCCCGAGCCGGCTACGATATTTCTGCTGACCAGTGAAATAACATTCAAGGCAGTAGGTACGGCAAAGTTAAAGCGGGCATTGACAGCAGAATCCGGGCCATTGTTACGTACTGTTACCGTTACGTTGTAAGGTTTCAATACGCACCCTTTTTTGCTGGGCGGTACAATCAGTGATACCAGTTCCAGGTCAATGTTGCGGCGGGTATCCAGGGTATCGTTGGCCGTATTGTTAGTCGTATTGGATTCATATTCATTTTGTACAGTGGCCGTATTAATGATCCTGTGCGGCGCATTCACTGGCACCCGTACCGGTATCGTAATCGGCGGATAGGAAGCCCCTGCCGCCAGCTGATCTGTTCTGGTAGCCACAATAGTATTGCCGGAGGTACCAGCGAAAGACCATCCGGTACCGCTGGGGATGCCGGCTATCAGCCCGGCTGGTACCACATCATTGATGGTAACCGTGCTGGGCCCGGGTTTGTCATCTGTTCCCACATTTCTGACCGTCAGCACATAATTGCCACTCAACCCTTTCCGGATACTGCCGTTATGGGTTTTCGTAATGGCCAGGTCCGGGGTGATAATCTGTGTATTTACACGCGAGGTATCATTGGAGGCATCTGCATCTGAAATGCCCGTGGCAGCAGGTTCTACATAGGTGGTGTTGGTAAGTATCCCACCGGGAGGTTTCCCGTTAACGGTACCTGTAATGGTGAAGGTAGACGAACTTTTGGCGGCCATATTCAGCCGGGCCGACGACAGGCTGGTACTCGTATAGCCGGTAGCGGTATTACCGGAAAAACCATCATTGGAGAAGCTGACATTAGAAATATTAAAACCGTTGGTAGGAGAAAAAATATCTTTCAGCGGCAAGTTGTTTACCTGGGAAGTGGTTTCGTTGTAGGCAGTAATCCTGTAGGTAAGCGGGCCGCCAGGTCGGGCGATAGGCTTGTCTGCCAGTTTTTGTACCCGGATGTTACCCGGTGTGGTGATGATCAGGTTACGTACTTCGTGATTGTTATTGGCAAGACCCGTAGATGCTGCAAAGCCGAGTTTCAGCCGGGGTGGCGGTGGCGCCGACAACACGAATGGCCCGAAGATGGTGGTAAAAGCACCGTTAGGCGAGGTTTTCCAGCGCACGGTGATTTCATATTGTCCGGTGCCGGTAGGCATGATTTCTACCTGTACCCGGCGATAAAACTGTGCACTCGTAGGACGGGTAGGCGTTAATGGATCATAGTCTATGGAAGCATTTACCCGGGCGCCACCTACATAGGCATAATTGGGCGCTGGTCCGCGGGCAGAAATATAATCGGGAAACTGGTCGCTGCAATTAGCAGTGAAGCCGCCTACTTTTCCGTCGCCACAATTACCATAGTTACCAAATTCATCGATCCCTATTCCCACATAACCGCCACTCAACCCGGTATTCCCTGTTGAAGTGGACTGGGAGTAGCCCAAACTTCCTCCCCGTGATCCCAATGTGAAGTTGGTTACGTTATCATTAAACAGGAAAACAGAGAAGCCATCACCACCTCCAAACTGAGGGTTCTGTCTTCTCCAGGCTACATATTCAAAATCCATCAGGACTCCTAACGTAGAAGGAAATCCCTGGTTAACATAGGCATATCCGACCTGGTTATTGACATCTTCGGTCAGGCGCAGCCAACCTGCTCCGGTAGGATCTACTGTGCCGGAAGTTAGTCTGGCAGCTCCTCCCAGGGTAATATCTCCCTGGGAATTACCTTTAAAATCTTCCGTAATGGTAAACTGTGCATGTGCCGGCAGCCCATACAGGAAAAAAAACAGGAAGGGTACTATGAAGTACCTGCAGAAAAACCGTTTGTTAATACGTATAGCCGTTGGAGTTATGGCGAGTAAATTTACACCCATGCACAAGTATTTTATGTACCAGACAAATTGCCACGGTTGAATGGGTGGTGCTCAAACAATACTGTACACATCTGAAATTTCATTGCTCCTGCCAACAAACAATATTACTTAATGCACCAACGCACAATCAAGCCTTGACACAAGGAATTAACACTTCACGGTAAGGTGGTAAAAGGACGGAATTATATTGCTTTTAGTAAATGCAAACTGGTAAATGACAACAATAAACTTGCTTGTGAAAAATGGTCAACTTATGGAATACAACATTCTACATACACATGGATCAAAACAAATTGATCTTCCGGGGGACTACAAAAACTACGTTAAATATGACAAACTTGTTAACAAATATATCTTCCTCAGTGCAATAAATAAAAAAAATTTCTGTCTTTGTATCTGATGCAGATTTGAAATTAATAATATTTAAATATAAATATATTCAAATATTAAATGCTATTATAGTAAAAAGCCTTTGCCGGAATTGGCAAAGGCTTTTTATATTTTTCAGCAATACGTGATTGCCTATACGAATCTTGGTTTCAGTTCATTTGCGAGGGTGATCATTTTTTTGATACCATCTTCCGGCAGGTTACCTTTTTTGAACTCAGCCAGTACTTCTGGTAAACGTACCTGCATTTCATTCAGGAACGCATCTTCAAAAGCACGTACTTGTTTCACAGGTACATCACGGAGCAAGCCGTTGGTACCCAGGTAAATGATAGCTACCTGTTTTTCTACGGCATAAGGGCTGAACTGTGGTTGTTTCAGGATTTCCACGTTACGGGCACCTTTGTCGATAACTGCTTTGGTAGCAGCATCCAGGTCACCACCGAATTTGGAGAACGCTTCCATTTCGCGGTATTGGGCCTGATCGAGTTTCAGGGTACCAGATACTTTCTTCATGGATTTGATCTGCGCGTTACCACCCACACGGCTTACAGAGATACCTACGTTGATCGCCGGACGTACCCCTGCGTTGAACAGGTTACCTTCCAGGAAGATCTGACCATCGGTGATGGAGATCACGTTTGTAGGGATGTAAGCAGATACGTCACTCGCCTGTGTTTCGATGATTGGCAATGCAGTCAGGGAACCACCACCTTTTACCAGGTGTTTGATAGACTCCGGCAGGTCGTTCATCTGGCGGGCAATAGCATCATTGTTGATGATTTTTGCAGCACGCTCGAGCAAACGGCTATGCAGGTAGAATACGTCACCAGGATATGCTTCACGACCAGGAGGACGTTTCAGCAGCAGGGATACCTCACGGTAAGCAACTGCCTGTTTGGACAGATCATCGTATACGATCAGTGCAGGACGACCGCTATCGCGGAAGAACTCACCGATAGCAGCACCGGCAAATGGTGCGTAGAACTGCAGCGGAGCCGGATCGGCAGCGGATGCAGCTACGATGGTAGTATAAGCCAGCGCACCTGCTTCCTGTAATGTTTTCATTACACCGGCAATAGTGGATGCTTTCTGACCAATCGCTACATATATACAGTATACAGGTTTACCTGCATCGTAAAATTCTTTCTGGTTGATGATGGTATCGATACAGATGGCAGTTTTACCAGTCTGACGGTCACCAATCACCAGCTCACGCTGACCACGACCTACCGGAATCATTGCGTCGATCGCTTTTACACCGGTTTGCAGTGGTTCTTTAACTGGTTCGCGGTACAATACACCTGGTGCTTTACGCTCCAGTGGCATTTCGTACAGTTCACCTTTGATCGGGCCTTTACCATCGATTGGCTCACCCAATGTATTGATTACACGGCCTACCACACCTTCACCTACTTTAATGGAAGCGATTTGTTTGGTACGACGTACTTTATCACCTTCTTTAATACCGGCAGATTCACCCATCAATACCACACCCACGTTATCTTCTTCCAGGTTCAGTGCGATAGCTTTAACACCGTTGCTGAATTCTACCAGCTCACCATAGCCTACATTACCTAAACCGTAAATGCGGGCAATACCATCCCCTACCTGCAATACTGTACCTACCTCTTCCAGGTCGGCAGAAGCATTGAAGTTGCTTAACTGCTGGCGTAATATCGCCGAAATTTCATCAGGTTTAATATCAACCATAATTATGCTTTTTAAAAAGAGTCGTTAGAGAAATTGAAATTAACGACAACAGCTTTGCGTGTACGCAGCGGCTGCTGTATGGTTTAACGTATATCAGATACGTAAATGTTCTTGTTGAATTGTTGTTTGATATCTTTCAGATCCCGGAGGATAGAAGCATCAAACAAACGGTCGTTGGCTTCCAGTACGAAACCACCAATCAGTGCAGGATTTACGGCTGTTTCCAGCTGGATCTGCTGATTGCTTTCTGCGGCCACTTTCTGTTTGATAACATCCAGGGTAGCTGCGTCCAGCGGAGTGGCAGTGGTGATTTTAACCGGGCTGATATTTTTCAGTACATTATACTGGCGTGTAAACTCAATCGCCATTTCAGGCAAATTGCTTTCACGTGCTTTGTTTACCAGCAGGTTAATGAAAGTAAGCGTGGTAGCACTTACCCGGCCATCCAGAACGGCTGCCAGTATCTTTTGCTTTTTATCGGCCTTAATGATCGGGCTTTTCAGCAAACTCACCACATCTGGATTGCTTTTCATCACCTGTTGTAAGAACAGCATGTCGGTGTGTACCACTTCCAGCTGATTCAGTTCCTGAACCAGATCTATCAATGATTTTGCATACCGGGATGCTAAACGGGGATTCTGCATAATATAAAAAAGCTTTTAGCTGTTAGCCTTTAGCTCTTAGCTGTTAAGCAGCCAAAAGCCAACTGCTGATCTCTTAGTTCAATTTAATTTCTTCTGCCAGTTGTTTTACGTAACCTTCCTGTGCAGTTTTATCTGCCAGCTCTCTTCTCAGTACCTTTTCAGCTACTTCAATCACGAGGTTACCTACCTGGTTTTTCACATCCGTTAACGCAGCCATTTTCTGGTTTTCGATAGCGGTGTATGCTTCGCTGATGATCTTTTTCGCTTCTGCCTGGGCTTGTACCTTTGCTTCACCGATAATCTGATCTTTCGCGTCTTTTGCTTCTTTCAAGATCTTGCTTCTTTCAGCTTTCGCTTCTGCCAGCACATGTTCGTGCTCAGCTTTCATCTGGGCCATTTCCTCTTTTACTCTTTCTGCAGTAGCAATAGAGTCAGTAATAGAAGTTTCCCTTTCTTTCAAAGTAGCCAGGATAGGAGTCCAGGCAAATTTTTTCAAAATCAGGAAAACGATGATGAAAATAAATAATGAGATGAAGAACAAGCCTGACGCGGGTAGCAACAGATCCATATAATTATGATTTTGAGATTTTTTTGATTTTTGATTTTTTGATGCGGGAAAACCAACACTTTTGATCCGGTATATCACACAAACCAAAAAATCAGTCCATCCTTACAGTCAAAAGGATTACTGCATCCATTGCCCTTTGCGCCGGATGCAGTAAAAAGTTTGGCTTACAGAACTACCGCCAGCAGACCAGCGATTACACCGAAGAGGGCAACACCCTCAACCAGCGCAGCAGCCAGGATCATGTTTGCACGGATGTCGTTTGCAGCTTCTGGTTGACGAGCGATAGACTCCAGCGCGCTCTTACCAATGTTACCTACACCAATACCAGCTGCGATAGCAGCGATACCAGCACCAACAGCACCACCAGCTTTAGCTAAACCAGATGCAGCAGCAGCCTGCAATAAAACAGTCAAAAGTGCCATAATTGAATATGTATTTGAATTAAAAAATTACGGTTTTATATATGCGGATTACGAACTGCAACCAGGGGAACCCCATGTCTGCAATCCGTAACCCATAATTATTTAGTGGTGTGCTTCATCATGTGCACCTTCCATCGCCTGACCGATAAACACGGCAGTCAGATTGGCAAAGATGAATGCCTGGATAAAGGCTACCAGCAGCTCCAACATCATCATTACAATGTTGAACGCAATTGTAATGGGCAGGAAACCATAACCCGCTACATTGCTTAAGGAACCAAATATAAACACCAGGGATATAATACTCAGAATGATAATGTGACCCGCCAGGATGTTGGCAAACAACCGGATCGTCAGGGAAGCCGGCTTGGTCAGGATACCGATCAGCTCTACCGGCGCCAGGATGAACTTAACACCGAAAGGAACCGGAGGGTTGAAAATGTGACCCCAGTAGTGTTTGTTGGTGCTAAACATCGTCACCACAAAGCTTACAAGGGATAATGCCAGTGTTACAGCAATATTACCGGTTACGTTGGCAGAACCAGGTAACAGTCCAAGCAGGTTGTTAATGAGGATAAAGAAGAAGATCGTCAGAATAAGCGGCGTGAATTTTTCTGCTTTTTTACCAGGAATATTCGGTTTTGCTACTTCATCACGCATAAACAGAATCACCGGTTCTACCAGACCCTGGAAACCTTTAGGCGCTTTTTTCGCACCACGGGTCGTGTAGGCTTTCGCTACATTCAGCATCAGTACTACCAGTAAGATAGCGCCGATCAGCATGGAGGTAACGTTTTTAGTCATGGAGAAATCGTAAATCTTTTCGCCGGTAGGATTGTCGTTGGCATCCACTGCAATCACAGAACCATCTGTGTATTGTGCGGCATCCAATCCTTTTTCATGCAGGTAGTGTGCATTTACCAGGCGGTAACCATCATGCGCTTTGTGACCATGCTCAAAGGCAGATGAAGAGAACACAGAGGTTCCACGGGCCGGATTGTAAATAATCACCGGCAAAGGAATGGTTACGTGCGTTTCTCCAAAGCTGAAGAAGTGCCAATCATGCGCATCCTTTACGTGACCCAGAATTACTTCCTTCGCATCAAATTTTTTAGACTCAGCTGGCTCTGTCACATGTGCATGTTCACCCACCACAGCCTCGTGTGCTGTATCTCCGTGAGGAGCTTCCTGCGCATAGGAAAAATTACCAAAACCGTGAAGGCCAAGGGCCATCACAAGTGCTACCATTCTATGTTTGAACTGACTGAAAGAAATCACCGTTTTCTGAAATTTTGCGCAAAGATAAACGATTTTAAGTCAAAAATTGAGCGACTATGAAAAAATATGGAGAGAAGTTTTAACTATACTGATAGTCAATCTATTGCATTTCCGAAGTTGCAGTGAATGGGATGCAATTACATTCATTTTTAATATGAAAAATTTACCATAGCCTGATAGTGTATTATACACACATCGAATCTTTTTCAGGGAGATGACCGGCAGATTATCAATATTACATTTTTATTTCATACAACAAGCAACTATACCTTGTTCACATTAAACTGCATACTATGCAACTTGTGATAAAAGCCTTCCAAACGCAGCAACTCCTCATGTGTACCCATCTCCTTAATCTCTCCCTTATCCAGTACAATGATCTTATCTGCCTTACTGATAGTAGACAACCGGTGCGCAATGATAATAGCAGTACGGTCGGCAATCAGCTTGTCTATGGCCTGTTGTATCATCATCTCCGACTCCGTATCCACAGATGATGTAGCTTCATCCAGGATCAGAATAGCCGGATCATACAACAACGCCCGCACAAAGGAAATCAGTTGCCGCTGCCCCAACGAGAGGGTACTCCCCCGCTCCATCACCTGGTAATCGTAGCCACCCGGTAACTGCATGATAAAGTCGTGAATACCTATCAGCCTCGAGGCTTCTTCTACCTGCTGCCGGGTAATGGCGGCATTGTGCAGGGTAATGTTATCGTAGATAGAACCGGAAAACAGGAACACATCCTGCAATACCACCCCTATCTTGCTGCGCAAAGCTTCCAGGGAATAAGCCGGCAGCTCAATATCATCGATCCGGATACTGCCTTTCTGAATTTCATACAACCGGTTCAGGATACTGATAATGGTGGTTTTACCGGAACCGGTATGCCCCACTATCGCTACCGTATCGCCCGGCGATGCCTGAAAACTGATATCCTTCAGTACATAACGGTCTTCGATATACGCAAAAGACACGTTTTCAAAAGTAATAGCCCCTTTCATCTGATCGGCCGGATGATGCCCCCTGTCCGGAATATAATCCTGGTTATCCAATACCTTAAATACCCGCTCACTGGCCACCATCCCCATTTGCAGGGTATTAAACTTATCCGCCAGCATCCGCAGCGGACGGAACAACATGTTCAGGTACATGATGAAGGCGATCATCACACCCTGGGTTACTTCATAGTTCAGTACTTTATTGGAGCCCCACCATACCATCAGTCCCAGGGAAATAGCCAGGATGATTTCCACTACCGGGAAAAATACAGAATACGCGAAAATGGCATCTATATTGGCTTTCCGGTGTTCTTTGTTGATATGTTTGAAACGGGCAAACTCTCTTTTTTCTGCGGTAAAGGCCTGCACCACCACCATACCGGTAATATGCTCCTGCACAAAGGCATTCAGCGCAGATACCGCATTACGCACCCGGTAAAAAGATTTATTTACACTTTCCTTGAAGATATAAGTAGCAAAAATCAATATCGGAAAGGGCGACAGACTCACCAGGGTAAGCCGCCAGTCTTCTATAAACATCACCACCAGAATCGCAATAATCATCAACAGGTCTGCCGTAATGGAAATAATTCCTTCCGAAAAAACATCGTTGATGGCTTCAATATCATTGATCGTACGCGTGGTGAGCGTGCCTATAGGTGTTTTATCGAAAAAAGCCAGGTTGAGGTGTACCACCTTCTTATAGACCGTTACCCGCAAATCCTTTACTACAGACTGTCCCAGCCAGTTGGTCAGATACGAGAAGAAAAAACGTACCACTGTTTCTACCAGTAGTAGCCCGATCTGTACCACTGTAACGATCACCAGCATACGCATCAGCTGCCCCGCAATGTATTTATCGACCGTTACCTGTATCAGGTAAGGACGCAACGGAGAGATAACAGCCAGTACGACTGTTAAGAACATGGATATGTAGAAGGAGCGTTTATAGGGAGCAGCGAACGTGAATATGCGCCGGAGCAAGCTAAAATCAAATACTTTTTTTACCGCCAGATTTTCCAATGTGCCAGGTTTAATATGTGCCGCAACAAAAGTAACTAAATAAGCATTACCAATCCAGTATTCCGCCTCTCCCTGAAACACCATGGCCCGGAGAGGATATATCTCCGGGCCATGATCGTTATGTTGGGTAATACTTACGGCTTTATTTCTTTTCGTCTTTCATAATCAGCTTATAGGCTTTAATGAAGATCGCTCCCAGGTTTTTGTGCGGTGGCACATAGTCGCTGAACAACTCCCTGTTACGGGCATCCGGCGCAAATCTTTTCGTCAGCTGCGCCCACATCACTACCCAGTCTACATTTTTACCGGAACGTACCACATCTTCCAGACTATGAATAATAGGTTCATTCACAAAACGGGTACCTACCTGCTTGGAGGAAATGATGTGTGCTTCCGGTGATTTTTCCAATACGGTAGCCAGGTTATGATAACCGCCGCAGGAGCCCAGTACTACGATCTTGGCAGAACTTTGCAGGTTGTCCAGCGTGGTATTGATATGATAACTGTGGCCGCGGTGAATGAAAATAGTCGGGTGAATATCATGTTCATCCAGGTATTCCGATAACTTGGAAATGGCTTCTTTATCTCCCGGTTCGTCAATGGGAAGGTTCGCATAAATGGTGGTAGGCTTACCTTTTAAGGAAGTAATGGTAGCCCAGTATTTATTGCGGATTACCCGCCATTCTGCTGAAGGGAAGTTGGTCATGAAACTCGAAAAAGATTCCTGCCCGTCTTTATCTCCATAGAAAAATACCTGCTGGTAAATCCGGCCGCTATCACTTTCCAGGGTACTGAATGTAACATAGTTGATCGGTGGTAACTGCAATCTCGCAGACATATCCGACGCTTTGGAAGAATCATTTTCCTTACCAACTTCTGTTTCAAACAGGCTGGTCAACAACTGATAAATCACGGTTCCGCGTTTATCACTATGTTTTTTCACATACGCCAGGTTCTTTCTTACCTCCGCCCGCAGGAAGTCCAGCAGCTTCTCATCGCGGATACTACCAAAGGAATTGGCTACATCCACGGCATCTTCCAGATCTTCTGTTTTCTCCAGGTTCTGCACATATTTCTGCATCAGGTAGTTGGCATTCTCCGGCGCCATGGATTTCAGGAAATGATCCAGGGTGTTGAAACCGGCAGCCATAGCGATAAAACGCTTGAAGCGGTCGAAGTTCACCTGCATCAGTAAACTATCGCCACGCGGAGGTTTCATGCGCAACATCATCTGGTCATATAAACCGGCATTATTGCGGTTGGTATAACTGGAAGTATATAATTCTTCCTGACCGTTGATGATCAGGTAATACAGCTCTTCAGGGGTAAAGTCTTTTACAATACGGAAACGTACCGGCGCCGATTCTTCATGAAGATCATTCACTTCCCGGATATACAGGAGCGATTTGGCCTGCATGTTTTCCATCATGGCTTTCAGTCCATACGGCGTCTGGCCTTCGTTTTTCAGGCGTTGCAAGGCGATGGTGGATTTTACCATCTGGCGGTAATAACGGTAATCGTTTTCCACAATACCTTCCAGCTTATCTACGGTAGTAGTGCCTGCCAGCAGTTCATCAATGAAAGGCAGGATCTTGGTGCTCAGCGGCGACTGGCCAATACGCACAATCTGCTGTACAATAGGGTCCTGGTTTCTTTTGATGGCAGTAGCCATGGGCGTATACGAAGTAGCATAGGTTAAAACCTGATTAGGGTATTTACGGGCCACTGCTGCAATGATAGAATCGGTTACCGGGTAATCCAGGTAAGCACTCAGTTTAGGCATGACCGTTTCCAGGTTCTTAAAGGCATATTTGGTGAATACAATTCCCCTTGCATCCTTGTAGCCGGGATTATCCTTGAACACTTCAATGATCCTTTCAGCTGCATCGAAAGACAGCTGCTGGATAAATGGCTGAATACTGTTGCCCTTAATATCGGCGTGCATCATATTGCGGTAAGCCTGTACCATGGCCGGTGCTTCTTCCGGCTCAATGTTGTGGCGGGCACGCTTCTGGTTATAATCTTTCAGCAACACATACAACCCCGACAGGTACTTTACTTTCAGCCGGTGATCCAGTGTGGCGTCTTTTTCAATCTCCAGCTGCATGGCATCCACTTCCTTGATAAGGGCATTGGTCACCTGCAGATTGGTGGTTTCATCGTCAGATACTTTGATCATGCCATCTGCCTTACCATCAAACTTGGTGGCAGCAGCCTGTTCTTTGTCAATGTTGTCATGGAATCCCTGCCTGTTAATAGGAATCTGAATCTGACTATCTTGTGCATACACCCAGCCGCTTTGAGAAGCCGCCAGCAATAACATTATTAAAATTCTTCTCATTGAATGTACTTTTTCACACGGACGTGATAGCAAATTTACGACCAAAAGCGCATAAGATGCTTTTTCCCTGTCTGGCATTTAATATTTAACACGTAATACATATGAATTTTCCCACATTTTGAGAATAAGGCCTCAAAATCTTACATTGTAAGGCAACCGTTAACTGCAAAAACCATGGAGACTTTTATCAGTGATATTTCCGGGAAGCATTTCCCCTTGTCAGAGAAAGTAACCGCCAAAATGATCCGGCCTTCCATGCTGGAACAGATCCGGAAAGACCATCCGAAATTCAATCATCACTGCAATATGGCTGTTTCGGAGCTGAACAGCTACCGGCAAGGATACTATGCTTCCCTGTTTTCCCGGGAGATGAGTGAATTGAGTGACCTGGAGAAAGTAGTGCTGGAAAAGCTGCGGGACAATGAAACCCTGACCAACAAGCTGGAAGAGGAACCTTCTCCGGCAAGTATGACCTACGGGGAACGGCTGGCCGACAGGATTGCCGAATTTGGCGGCAGCTGGACGTTCATCATCTCTTTCCTCGTGTTTATCCTGGCCTGGATGTGCCTGAACTTATACTGGCTGGCCAATAAAGGCTTTGATCCTTATCCCTTTATCCTGTTAAACCTGATACTATCTTGCCTCGCTGCCCTGCAGGCTCCCGTCATCATGATGAGCCAGAACCGCCAGGAGTCCAAAGACCGCCAGCGATCGAAGAATGACTATATGATCAACCTGAAATCTGAGCTGGAAGTGCGTATCCTGCATGAAAAAATAGATCACCTCATGCTACGGCAGCAACAGGACATGCTGGATCTGCAACAAACGCAGCTGGAAATGCTGAACGAAATCCTGAAAGCCATGCACAAAACAAACAAAGGTAATAGCAATAGCAATCAGAGCACTACGGATACCAAATAATAAACATATTCGCTTACTTCTTTTTTTACTGTAACTTGCTGCGTACCAATGGAAAATAGGCTGGTATTGAATTAACAATTTCATAATGTTAATTTTCCATTAATCACGGAGATGGCTTTATAATTTTGTCCCGTCTTTTTAAAAGCAAAATTTATGATAGACCAAGCGGTTGCAGGAAAAATACTGGTAGTGGACGATGAGTTGGATATTCTAGAAATTATCAGCTACAACCTCAAAACAGCGGGCTATGATACCGTAACAGCCAAAGACGGTAGTGAGGCCATACAGAAAGCAAAAATATTCAGACCAGATCTGATTATGCTGGACATTATGATGCCAAACAAGAACGGGATCGACACCTGCCGTGAAATCCGGAAGATCCCCGAATTCAAAGATACCATGGTGTTATTTTTAACAGCGCTCAATGATGAGAAATCAGAAATTGATGGCTTGAACATGGGTGCTGATGACTATATTGCCAAACCTATTAAACCCAAATTGCTGGTTAGCCGCATCAATGCGCTTTTCCGCCGTTTGCACAAACCGGAAGAAACCCAGGTACATCTCGGTGATCTGATCATCGACCGGGAGAAATTCACAGTTACCTACAAAGGACAGGAAATCATCCTGGCGAAAAAAGAATTCGAATTGCTGCAGTTACTGGCTTCCAAACCGGGACGTGTATTCCTGCGCAACGAGATTCTGAACCAGGTATGGGGTACCGAAGTGATTGTAGGCGATCGTACCATCGATGTACATATCCGTAAAATCCGTCAGAAAATCGGAATCGATCTCATTACTACCGTAAAAGGAGTAGGTTATAAGTTTGAGATGTAGGAACTGCGAAAGCCCTGCAAATAATCTTTTCTGTTTTATTCCACCAAAACACTCTGGCTACTGACTTTTGGGTCACTAGCCAAAGGCTTTTTTATGGCAAGTAAAAAATTTAAAGTAATTTCCCACTATTACACTAATTACTCACTTTGGAGTATGTTTAAAGCAAAAAACCTATCCCCGCAGAAACTGGCGGGATTTACAGCCTTGATTATATCTGCTGTAATAGCATTGGGCAGTTTACTGGTGGATGGCGACTGGAAAGTAGTGGCAGGAGCGTTTATTCTTACCTTTCTTGTATCCTATTACCTGTATCTTTATACCCTGCAGAATTTTATTTACAGGAAAATAAAGCTCATCTACAAATTCATTTATCAGACCAAGGCCTCTAAAAGAGAAGAATTCTTTCAGAAAAACATCCTGCCGCTGAAAACCATTGAAGAAGTAAGTGAAGATGTAGAAAAATGGGCCAGCCAGAAGAAAGAAGAACTCGAGAACCTGCGCCGCAACGAAGAATTCAGAAAAGAATTTCTCCTCAACCTGTCGCACGAACTCAAGACGCCGATCTTCGCGGTACAAGGTTATATCCACACCCTGTTGGATGGCGCCCTGGAAGACCCGGCAGTTAATAAACTGTTCCTGAAAAATGCGACTAAAAATATTGACCGGCTTTGTCGCCTGATCGATGACCTCGACGAAATTTCCAAACTGGAAAGCGGCGAGATGACCATCAACAGCGAAATCTTTATCATTCAGGACCTGATCCGCGATGTATTTGATACCCTGTCGCTGAAAGCCAATACCAAAGGCATCAAATTCAATATCAAAAAAGGATGTGAAGCGCCACAACCCGTACTGGCCGACAAAGAAAAAATCCGTCAGGTGCTTATCAACCTGGTAGACAACTCCATCAAATACGGTAAACCCGATGGCCATACCATTGCCAGCATTTACAGCATGGATGGGAAACGTGTACTGGTAGAAATATCAGACGATGGTATCGGTATGTCGGAAGAACACCTGCCACGTGTATTTGAACGTTTCTACCGGACAGACCGTGCCCGCAGCCGCGATATTGGCGGCACCGGACTGGGACTTGCCATCGTTAAACATATTGTGGAAGCCCACGATCAGTCCATTACGGTGCGCAGTAAACCGGAAATAGGCAGCACCTTCGGCTTCACCATGGAGTCCGGAAAAGAATAAGTTTTTCACACCATCTGAAATAAAAAGAGGAGGAGACACCGGGGATTACACCCTGCTGTCTCCTCCTTCTTTTAATACCTGGATACCAGGTATTAAAAACGGTACTGCACCCTGCAGGTCAGTACATTATCTTTCCGGTCGTCCTGATAGCCTTCCAACTCTGTGGCTTCATTCTGCACCCAATCATAGTAGAACATAAATTTCAGGTGCTCATTCGCATAATACAGGTACCCAATACCCAGGGTATTATAACGTATATCCGCTGCCGTAAGCCTTGTTCCCGGCGCCCCGATTTCCTTTCCTTTCACGGCTTTATTCGGATCGTACCAATCGTATTTCACCACTGCCTGGTGTTTCTCACTGCCCAGATGCTGAATAAAATAGAGGTAAGCCCCATCGAACTTGCGGATATATAAAGGCTGCGGCCTGCCTTGCGCCGTCATCGGTATACTACCTGGGGTTTCTGTTGTGCTGGCCGTAGCTGTTTGGGTGCCCCGAATATATTCTGCCCGGAACTGGGTACTCCCCTTACCCCTGCCGTTGGGTATCCGGAACTGAATATCCGCACCGTAGTAATGTCTGGGGGCGATTTCTCCGGCATTGGTCACTGCAGAATCCACTACAAAACCTGGTTTATCATTGACGGTACCCATCCGGTTAATGTATTGGGTAAACTGCTCCATGCCACCGTACAACACGGATACACCACCAGAAACGATGTAATTCGTACCCTTAATACGCTGCGGTTTTATACCAATACGGCCTATAAAATCCTTATGACTATCGAAATCAGCTGTGGAGGTTAATCCCTGGCCGTTAAACAAACCAGCATCTATTTTCAGAAAACTCAACGGATGCCCTTTCCGGCGGGGTTCAAAAGACACCATCGCGCCCAGGTCGCGTTCTGTTCTCATCAGGATCTGCGACATACGCCCCCTTTCCGGCGTCTCCCTGTCGGCAGAAGAGAGGTTCACCTCATACCCGAAAGGCCGGGCAAACATACCGGCAGCCAGGGAGAACAGGTTGAATTTCGTTTCAAAAAAACGACCATAAAAATCCCGGATAGCCACTCCCCGCTCTGTTCCATCAAATTGGAAAGCGAACTTTATCACCGGCATATCATCTTTGTTATACCGTTCATAATCTACCCGGATACGTCCCCTGCGTAACAGAAAACGGTTATTGACCCGGGTACCGAAATTACCCGCGGCATACGTTTCAATGCCTTTGGCCTCCGCCAGCTGAAACTGCGGCTGTATATAACCACTGAAACGCAAGGCGTCATATTTATGATACATGGAGATCATCCCCTTTCCCAGATCAGTCGTCGTGTCGATCATATCCATCAGAAACTGGGCACGGGCCAACAAGGAAGCACATGATAACAACACAAGGAGCAACAGGCATTTCGCGATTCGCATCAGGTCAGAAAATTAATTGCGCAAAAGTATCATTTTCACCTTTATCATAACAGGTTAATCGTTCGTTAATCCAAAATCATTAATACAATCTAAAGACGGCAAAGTTTTAAAATGATAAAATTATGATCGGTCCTTAAATCACCCCTGTATGAAAGCATCTACTATAATTCATTGGGAAAGAAAGGTGCAGGAAGCCATTGCTTTTTCCCACGATGACCCGTTCGGCGACCTTGATCTGAAAAAAGTAGCCGACAGACTTTGTGTATCCACGAATATCTTCTACCATAAGTTTGCAGAAATATGTGGTGAACCTTATATCCGGTTTACCCGCCGCCGCCGGCTGGAAGCAGGCGCCGGATATTTACGCCACAGTGACTACGGCATCCGGGAAATCAGTGAACGCTGCGGCTACAGCAATGCCAGCTTTGGCAAAGCTTTCCAGGCATTATTTCATGAAAGCCCGACCGCTTTCCGTGACCGGGAATTTTTGCAAAATGAAACCCATACCCTGCAGCGGACCAAAATTATCACCTCCTCCTATCAGCATCATGCCAGTCATATTTTCAGCACCGACAGAACGGAAGCAATACGGCTGCCACATCATGTTCTGTACTATCATATTCTGCCCAGCAACAATGATCCTGTAAAAAATATGGTGGAAGATATGAACCGGTATTACAGCCGGCTGCTGGAGATACAGTCATCGCTGTTAATGCCGGAAGTGAGCATCATTACCGGTACCCTGGATGTAGTACCCGTTACCTCCTATGGAAAAATGATGATGTATGTAGGATTGCTGGTGCCGATAACGCCCGCTTACGATCAGGCACATCAGCTGATACGTATGGTATATCAGGAAGAATACAGACTGGTCACCAAACAGATAGCAGGCGGAGATTATAAGAAACTACCGGTGCCCATGGGATTTGCGGCGGCAGGTTTACCTATGTATGAATTTATTAATCACAGTTGCCGGGTAGGTTATTTTAAAATGAGCGGCAATCACTTTTTCATTTCACTCACCGGAGCAGATAGCTGTGAGATCTATATTCCCTGGCAAAGGAGATAGCAGGGTATTTATGCAGATACCTGCCGGTAATATTCAAAGGATCACCGGCAGGTATTTTTATTAAAACTGGAAGTAAATCGGAATCATTGGCTGGGTACTTTTCACCTGCGCCAACAGCCAGATAAAAGCAACCATAATCGCCACACTTCCTGCTACCGGAATACGGCCCAGGATTCTTTCTACAGAAAACTCTGCTTTGGCAGGCATAAAATGCAGTACAAAACCCAGCACCATTACCCAGAATACCGCTGTATAACCATTGTATAACTCCAGCCAGATGCCCGGCTGAAAATCGTATACCACCTGGTGAATCAGGGACCAGGCATCGTGGAAAGATGCGGCTTTAAAGAAGATCCAGCAGAAACACACAAAATGGAATGTCAGCAGCACACCTCCTACCTTCAGTACGGAAGCTTTCCAGCCGGTAATGGCTTTCTTGCTTTTTTTCAACCAGTCGATACGCACTTTGTCTATGGCCAGCGCCGTACCATGCATACCACCCCAGAATATAAAATTCCAGCTGGCACCATGCCAGAAGCCTCCGATCAGCATCGTCAGCGCCAGGTTCACATACTGCCGCCCCTTTCCTTTACGGTTACCACCCAGCGGGATATACAGGTAATCGCGCAGCCAGCTGGACAATGAAATATGCCAGCGGCGCCAGAATTCAGTAATGGAAGAACTCTGGTAGGGAGAATCGAAGTTAGGTGGAATCTTAAAGCCTGTCCAGCGGGCAATACCCAATGCCATATCGGAGTAACCGGAGAAGTCGCAATAAATCACCAACGCATACCCATATACGCCGATCAGACATTCCAACCCGGTATGTTTACTGGGATCATCGAAGATATACTGTACAAAGTTCTGGTAGATGAAGTCGGAGATCACAATCTTCTTGAACAAACCACCGATAATCAGGTACATCCCCTTACCAATATCATCTGCATTCAGGCGATAAGGCATAGAGATCTGCGGTATAAAATCAGCTGCCCGCACAATAGGTCCCATCATCAGCTTAGGGAAGAAAGACAGGAAAAAGAGGTAGTCCATGAAGTTGTCTACCGGCTTTATTTCTTTCCGGTATACATCAATGGTATAGCTGAGGTTTTCAAAGGTATAGAAAGAAATCCCGATGGGCAGCAACAGGTGCAGTGGACGAATATGTCCGGCTGTAAGGTCGTTGACAATGCCGATGAAGAAATCTGTATACTTGAAATAGAACAGCAGTCCTATATTGAGGATAATACTGAAGATGAGCAACGATTTTTTCACCGACTTATTGGGCGTATGGTAAATCCATCGCGAGAGGTTAAAGTCTACAATCGCGGAAAGCACCACCAGGCCTACATAAAAGCCACAGGCCTTGTAAAAGAAATACAATGAAAAAATGGTGTACACCCATACACGCCCTGTTTTACTGCCGTTTACGGCCAGATAACAGAACAGGAATAGTGCAAAAAAATAGAAAAAGAAGGCACTGTTGAATAGCACCGGATCAGCGGGATTGTACAACAGTTCGGATATCAGCTTATCTGTATTAATCATCGGAGGTTACTGGATTTTCTTTTTTTGCTCTGAATAGTTGGAATAAGATTGTTGTAATGCTTCATATAAAAGTTGTCCCTGTACCTGGTAGCCTTTCACATTAAAATGTATATGATCCGGCGCCCAACCGCCGTCAAATCTGCTCTTCTGTGCTTTGTTGATCGCATTAAAATTCCAGCAGGCAATCCCATGTTGTCTGGCATACCCTACAATCTGCTGAGTGACCATCGAAATATATGGATTCGGATAATACACCGTGCTATAGAACGTTTTGTATTTTCTTTTCCCTACTTTTTTACGGGTCGCCTTTTTTACCGCCCGCATACAGTCTGGCGGTGTTGTCAGCAATATATTCACAGCCGGATTTTGAGATCGGATCAGCTGTACGGTTTTATCTATTTCATCGCGGAATACCAGTGGATCAAAGCGGCCATAGGCTTCATTGGTACCCAGGGAGATGATCACCAGCTGCGGACGCAATACCGCCATCTGTGCCAGCAATATGTTGTTGATTTCATTATAATGCTGATACATGGCGCCATTGATACCAATGCTATGGTACAATACACCATTATGACCATTTTCCATCACGGCGCCATAAAACCGGAAAGGCGTAGCAGCGGTGCCTTCCCATCTTACCTGGAAAGACTGGCTTGTTTGTGGGAAAGTGAGGGTAGCACTGCTCAGGGTAGGCGAACCGGGAAAAGGTGCAGGCGTTACCGATACAGCGGCATCCTGTTGGGGTACCACGGTACTGGTCAGATTACCGGCATCATATAACAAGGTTACCTTGCGGAAGTTATTGTCCATGGCTGCATCGGCTTTGGCTGTAAACGACAGTGCGGGCACATCCTGCTGGCTGCTGAGCGTAATGGCACCGGGCCCGAGTATGGGCGATTTGTAGCGATCTACTACGCGTTCAGACTGCCACCGGGCCGTGCTGCTCCAGCGAAAATCTTCAGGACCATTTGTACCGGCCAGGTTATAGGGGAAGATATATCCCCTGCCGGCATAACCAAACTGCTGTTGCAGCAGCATACCGGTTGCCAGTGGAAAATATCCTGCCTGTACATGTGAATCACCTAAATGAAGAATGGATACAACATCACTATCTGCCGCCAGCAAAGCCTTAAATACACCATACAAGGCAGTATCCTGCTGGATGTTATTAGTGACAATCTGTTGCGCATAGGTGGTTATACCCGTCAATAACAATAATACTATTGTTATCAGTCTCCTGTTAAGGTTTTTCTGCCCTCCTGTATTCATTCATAATAGCTTTATACAGCAGCGCCCCTACTTTGGCCGCTCCCTGTCTGTTTAAGTGAGTATAGTCTTTATTCGCCAGCACGGTATCTCCTTCTACCCATTTCACCATGGAACCTTCGCCGCCCATAGCTGCATACAGGTTCCAATAAGCTGTACCATAACCAGTAGCCAGGTCATGTTGCACTTTCAATAACGCTTCCACGCCTGGTGCTGTTATATAGCGGTCATTTTTTCTGTAGGATTTATCTGCTGTACCGATGATCAGGAAAGAGGTGGCGGGCAGATCCTGGCGAAGGGAGTCCATCACTTTTTTCATCGGGCGCTCGTACCAACTGTAGTCGGTCAGTTCCGGCCGGAACAGCACATTGGCGCCGTAGTGCATGATAACCAGATCGTACGGGCGTTCTTCCTGCATACGGTGTATCATGGCGGAAGACAAGCGGCCCAGTTCCACGCCGCTGATACCGCGGAAGGAATAGTTATCTACATAGATACCCTTGTTGCTTTCAAAGCATACCCCATAGAAAGGCATGGCAGCGCCGCCGCCATTTTTTAAGACAATAGACGTATGTCCGGTATCCTGTTGCAGATCCAGGCGGTTTACCGGTTGATCGCCGGTAAGCGTATAGTCTCTATCGTTAATATTGATCGTGGCTGCAGTAGCCGGGCCGTATAATACAGATACCTCTTCAAATTTATCCAGGTGTGTTTTTTTCACCGGGGAGTATTTAACCCAGCTGTTACCGCCGGGGTAAAAGGTATGTCCGGATAGGCCCAGGGTTACGCTGGCCGGAGGGGAGTTTTTATAGTGATAATCTTTCCAGTCGGAAGAAAAAGTATGCTGGATCGTAGTCCGGAAAGAGGCGACCACCGAAGTAACCGGTACAAACCCAACACCGGCGCCGCCAAACTGGCTTTGCAGACTGTCGCGCAGGTCACTCGTGATGAGGTCACCTTCGATCATGGAATCGCCGAAATAGGCAATACGTACTTTTTTACGTGTGCCGGCGTGCAATTCTTTTAAGACGTTGAGGAAATGTTGTATGCCTGCTGCTGTTTCAACTGTGGCAGGCGGGGCATATTCCAGGATACCTGTATAACTCATGTAGTCATGCAGGTGATCCGGATTGGGCAGCGTGCTGCCACCGGGCTTCCTTGCGCCGGTACTATCAGAAACAGAAAGCTTACTACTGTCTTTACCAGTAGTAAGCTCTTTGTCGTCCGGCGACGTTGTTCTCAGATCGGACAACATGTCCAGTTTCCGGAATTGAAAATCTTTATAGGAAAAGCTGTAATTCAGTTGTGACAGCGCTACCAAACATACTAATGATCCTACTATAATATAGAACGGATAGGCAGACTTGTTTTTGCCAGACATAAATTTAATGAATCAGTTAGCACTCACTGATCGCTGCTGACTGGCTGGCCTACGGTTAACCAATTTGAACCTTGTGCCACGCTATCCATGCCTGCGTCCAGCTTATACAATTTATAACGGTTAATAATAGACGTCACTCTTCTAATCCATTCATGGCCTGCAGAGGAATAACCGCTATGGTTCATTTGTTTCAGCCACACCGCAAATTCCTGGTTCCCTTTTAACTGGCCAAACCATCTCTTTTTGGTCAGTAACTGCACAAAATGCTCATATGAGGCTACATCAGAAGCATATTGCTTATACACCGAACGATGTCCGGGTTTGATTTTAGCCATGTTATTCTTCCCTACTACGCCAAAATGGTTGTGTAACAATTTAGCATTTCTACTGGTACCGGTACCTGATTCCAGCATGGCTACCCCCAGTATGATACTGGCAGGTACGCCGGTTTGCTGCATCAGTTCTACTGATACCGGTTTAAATTTTTTCAAATAACTGTTTGTGGATTGTTGTGCAAACCCAACATTGCTGAGCATTAGCAATAATAACACCGCACCTAACCATACTTTCCTCTGAAAGAATGTTGAAATTCTCATGGCAGTACTTTTTGTTTGTGGTGATAGTTTTTTCTTTGTTTTCAGCATCATTTCTTACCTCACATATCAACGATGATCACACCGCAATATTACTTTAAAAATTTAAATAATAAGTCTCTCTCCTTTCCTGGTCTCCTCGCGTTAATTTCTTGTTAAAAAAAATCGTTCTCTATATTTGCGCCAATCCCCTTTGATGCGGCCAAGGCCATATCAAAGGGGATTTTAGTTACAAAAGCACCCGCAATGTGCAAAGATTATGCCGGTAATTACTTCACCAGGCCAATCTTCAATTCATCTAGCTGCGCCTGATCAATTGCACTGGGAGCATCCAGCATTACATCGCGTCCGGAGTTGTTTTTCGGGAAAGCGATGAAGTCGCGGATACTCTCACTACCACCCAGCAGCGAACACAGGCGGTCAAATCCGAGGGCAATACCTCCATGCGGTGGAGCGCCATATTCGAAAGCGCCCAGCAGGAAGCCGAACTTATGTTCTGCCTCTTCTTTATCCATGCCCAGCGCAGCAAACATTTTCTGCTGTAAATCGCGCTGGAAGATACGGATAGAACCACCACCTACTTCTGTACCATTTAATACAATATCATAGGCATTAGCCTTAATATCGCCGTATTTGGTAGTATCGTCCATCCAGGATACCATCTCCGGTTTCGGGGATGTAAACGGATGGTGACGGGCCACCCAGCGGTTTTCGGTTTCCGCGTATTCAAACAGCGGGAAATCTATCACCCACAACGGCTTAAAGTCGTTCTTATTACGCAGCCCCAGGCGTTCACCCATCTCCAGTCTCAACTCACTCATTGCCTTACGGGTCCGCTCTTCTTTACCAGCCAGTACCAGTATGAGATCGCCCGGCTGTGCCTGGCATTGCTGCGCCCATAACTGTAACTGCTGCTCATCGAAGAACTTATCTACTGAGCTTTTCAGCGTACCATCCGTGTTATATTTAACATAGATGAGGCCGCTCATACCGATCTGCGGACGTTTCACCCATTCGGTTAATTCATCCAGCTGCTTGCGGGTATATTCTGCACAACCTTTGGCGGCAATCGCCACTACCAGTTCTGCTTCGTCAAATACCTTAAAGCCTTTATCCTTTACAGTATTGTTCAGATTCACCAGCTTCATCTCAAAACGGATGTCCGGCTTATCATTACCGTAGAATTCCATGGCATCATCCCAGGTCATACGCGGGAAGGCACTATCAAATTCAATTCCTTTTATCTCTTTAAAGATATATTTCAACATATCTTCAAATGTGCGCAATATGTCTTCCTGCTCTACGAAGCTCATTTCACAGTCGACCTGTGTGAACTCCGGCTGGCGATCTGCCCGTAAATCCTCATCCCGGAAACATTTCACGATCTGATAGTAACGATCAAAACCACTTACCATCAACAATTGTTTAAATGTCTGCGGAGATTGCGGCAAAGCGTAGAACTCGTTAGCGTTCATACGGCTGGGCACCACAAAGTCGCGCGCACCTTCCGGGGTGGACTTGATCAGAAACGGCGTTTCTATATCCATAAAACCGGCAGCGTGCAGATAATCGCGTACCGCGCGGCCTACTTTATAACGCAGTTCCAAATTTTGTTTTACCACATTACGGCGGAGATCGAGGTAGCGGTATTTCATCCGCAGCTCATCGCCACCATCTGTATCATCCTGCAAGGTAAACGGCGGTGTTTTTGCCGCATTGAGGATGGTAAAATCCGTCACGGTGATCTCAATATCTCCGGTAGGAATGTTTTTATTTTTACTGGAACGTTCAGTCACGATTCCTTTTGCCTGGATTACAAACTCACGGCCCAGGGGCTGTGCATCCAGTTTGGCATTCAGGCTTTCGCCGAACAGCAACTGGGTAATACCATAGCGGTCACGCAAATCGAAAAAATTGATGCTACCAAACTTCCTGACTGTTTGTACCCATCCGGCCAAAGTTACTTCCTGGCCCACCTGTTCTATTCTTAATTCCCCACAAGTGTGCGTCCTATACATGCGTAAATAGTTGTTTTTAATTGGTTTATGGTTGAAATATGGAATGAGCTGCCAGCTGCCTGTGACCACTATCCAGTTGTTCAGCCATACCTGTAAGGGGGGCAAAGATACGGTTTGCAGCGGGCATTTCAGCCCTTACGAATGTTAAAATATCGGTTCACGTCTATTTCCTGCATCAGCAGGGCATTGGCAGCAAACACATCAGCCAGATGTGCTGCCATATAAGGCGCCAGCGAACAACCTTTGGTACCTAATCCATTGAAAATGCCTACTGCCGGATATTCCGGATGGAAGCCCGCCATCGGCCGCCGGTCATTTCCGGAAGGCCGCACTGCCGCCAACTGGTTCAGTACGGTATAGGGTACCTTTAATAACTGCTGTAAGCTTTTCTCCAGCACGTCCCGTTGTTTTCCGGTAGGCATATCATCGGCATACTCCCATGCAAAGGAGGAGCCTGCCCAAAATACACTTTCTTCCTGCGGTACCAACGTAATACTTTTTTTAATGATATCTGTTGTTACCAGTCCGGGTACTTTTATTAAAAGTACCTCTCCTTTATTGGGCAAAAACTTAATGTCTTTGAAAAAGGGATTTCCCGTAGTAGCCACTCCATCACAGAATATGATCTTTGTGGCAGAGATATGCCCATATTGTACGCCGGCGGGCGTTACTTCCAGGTTCGCCAGTTCCAGGTGTGTTTCCAGCAACGATTCCTGCTCCTGCAGGTAGCGGCGGTAAGCCGGCAACAATGCCCGCAGGTTAACGGTAGCTCCCTTTACGATAGCGGCGCCATAAGGCTGATCCAGGAATGTTTCATATTTCAGGTGATCGGGCATTATCGTATAAGCATCACCGGTAGTTTTGGTGATAAAGGCCTGCCGCATCTGTTCTGATGGAAATACCGACCATAGTTCTCTTTCTGTAAACACCGGTACCTGCAGCAACTGCTCCAGCTCCTGATACGTTTTTTTCGCAAAAGGATAGATGGTATCATACAACCACGCCGGCTCAAAACGCCGGCCCGATACCGGATTAATAATACCTGCCGCTACCCGCGAAGCACTGTTCACTTTTCCATCATCCACTACCAGCACCCGCCTGCCCTGTTGTAATAAAAACCAACTCAGCATCGTGCCGGCAATCCCCTGCCCTACGATTATGTAATCCACTTTCATCCCGGAAAATTACAACATTCATATAACGAATGACGCATTGTGGAACAGATTATATCCGGAGATCATCTTCCGAAATCTGTTGCACAATGCGTCATCCTTTATTGCTGATGCGGATTGCTTACTTCACTACTTTCACATTCAATCCCTCACTGTGTGCGCTGAATTCCGGCGCATACATACACTGGGCAGTACTGATACCATTAGAGAATTTACCTTCATGTGTTACAAACAGGGTATATTCAAACACATGTGTTCCTTTAGGCAGATAACTAAAGAAGAAATCTGTAGAGGCGTCTTTGGTACTTTCATAATAACTGAGTCCACCCTGCCACTTAGCTGAGCTGAGTACATTTACCGGCTCAAAGCAGGCAGCACGCATATCTTTCAGGTGAATGTATTCCATAGATCTGTCTGCACGCAAAATGATTCTTACTTTCACTTTATCGCCTACTTTCAGTTCATTCTCTGTTGTTACTTTAGTCAATACTGGTCCTTTATTACTGTTCTCTTCTTTGAACAGTTCTTTCTCCAGTACCAGCGGTGTTTTGGCGGCAGTTATTTTATCCAGCTGCTCAAAATACTGCCAGTATACAGCTCCCCAGGTAGGCTGACCTTTACTGTCTGTTACCGTAACACTGATATTACCCATATCCGTTTTTACGGATTTAGCATCGATTCGTTCCTTGAAGTATCCGGTTCCGGCTTCTGTAGCTGCTGGTTTGATTACTTCACTACCCAATTGCAGCGTTACCTGCGGATTCGTTGCGATCCAGTTACTACCTTGTAGCAACAGCGCATAACAAGCATCTGCAGTGGCTTTGGTAGTATGCCAGTTATTGGTTTGTTTGTTTTTCAGCAACCAGGTTTTCAGGTCTGCCACGGCAGCGGCATCTTTCCCAGCCACTTCAAATGCTTCCACCATCAGCGCCTGTGTTTCTATCGGCGCCTGGTGCCAGCCATAACCTCCGGCGATATCTTTCCAATACATACCCATTTCAGGGGAGTTCATCGCATTTTCCTTCAGTGATTTCAGTATAGCCTTTGGCGTTACTTCATCACCACTCTTATGCCGGGTCAGGGCAATCATACCCTGGGCATACCTGCTTTGTTTCAACCAGTATTGCTGCTGTTGTCCGTTGAAGTAATCGAAAGACTTCTTCATAGCGGCAGGTACCGGATGGTTAAAGAAGCTGCGTGCATACAGGTAATGAATCTGTATTTCGCTGATCTGCTGCTTTTTCAGGTCTGCCTTATTTTTGATCAGGTCATAATAATCCTTGTCGAGCTTACGATCCAGATAGTCTATGGCCTTGTTGGCAATGGTCAGTGCTACGGCATCATCTGTTTTAGCCAGGTGCTGTAAATGACCGATACCCGCTAATATATATTGGGTAATGAAACGATCTTCCCACATACCGGTAAACCAAGGGAATGCACCATTCGGCAGTTGTTTGGCGGCCAGCTGATCCAGCGCAGTTTTTCTTTCGCGCTCCATCCGCTGCAGGTCAAATAACAACGCGATATTCTTTTTCTGCTGTGCTTCGTTTTTAGCTTCCAGCACCCAAGGGGTTTGCTGCAGCAACACTGCTTTCAGCTCTTCATTTTTCTGCAGGTTGCTGAGTAACGCTGCTGTATCTGCCGTTTTCCATTTTTCAAAAACAGCTTTGATACCAGGAGTTGCCGCTGTAATGTGGGTAGCCAGCGCATTGGCATAATAACGGTTAAACACCTGTTCTGCACAATCGTAAGGATACTCCATCAGGTACGGTAACGCCTGTACGGCATACCATGCCGGGTTGCTGGTATATTCCACTGTTAATGCATGCTGACGTAACGTCTGTGAACTACCACTGTTTATTAACTTATCGAATTTAAACGTTTTTGTTCCGTCGCCACGTACTGGCAGCGGCAGCGATTCTGTTACCAACATGGCGTTGGTTAACACAGGCAGGGCATTTTCTTCTCCATCGCTGAAGTTGCCAGCCTGTGCTACTACCCGGAAAATCAGCGCACTGCCAAAGCCATGCGGGATCTGTATAGGGAAAGTAACCGCCGTACTTTGTCCGGCTTTTACGGTAAAGTGCTGTACCGGGAATACATTCTGGAACCATCCGTCTACCGGCTGCATCGTAGCAGCATCCAGCAACTCCAGCCGTGCCTGTCCAATGAGCAGGGTATCTGCCAGGTTGCTCACTTTAGCGGTGAAATCCATCTTATCGCCTTCCCGTACAAACCGGGGTGCATTAGGCTGTACCATCAGCTTTTTCTGCGTAACGATGGATGTACCGGTATAACCAAATGACAGGTCTTTTGTATGCGCGATGCTCTGGAAGTTCCATTTTGTTAATGCTTCCGGCATGGTGAATTCGAACGTCACATTACCTGCAGCATCTGTACGCAGATCAGGGAAGAAGAACGCCGTTTCCTGGAAATTCTTACGTACTGTCATCGGCGCATTTTCCGGTTGTTTAGCCGGTGCTTTCTCTTCCTCCTGGAGAGGAGCAGCAGCTGGCGGTACATATCCGGTGGTGACAACATCAGCAGCCTGCACTGCACTCTCTTTCGCCAACCGCATTTCTGCATGGGCAGCTACCGGCGCTCCACCAGCAGCTCCTCTTATTCTCAGCATTTTATTCCGTCCGTCACCATCCATCTGCCAGCCAAAGAGGTTCAGCACATCATAGCTTCTGTATTCAACAGGTACCGCACTGGTCGCATCCTGTTCGTACCGGAACTGGGAAGTAACCATGCTGAAGTTTTCGGTTCCTGCCAACGGGCGAGCTGCCTGCGTAACAGGGTAGATATCTGGTACCGTCCACTGGTGTGGTACAAAGGCATCCAAAGAGGCATCGTACATGGAAGCCAGCATTTCTGCGGCGACCTTATCTCCTTTCAATCCTGCGATCTGCAAGGTCCATTTTTCTTTCTCGCCTGGTAACAACTGATTACGATGGGTACCCAGTTTTATTGCCAGCGATTTATTATCCCAGGGAATCTGTACACTTTCATTGACAGTAAACACCCGGTTATCTTTTACAAATACATAGCTCAGTTGTATACCGCCACGATCTTTCTCTGTAACGGCATATTCCAGCTTTTTCAGGGCAGGCAGGGTAAAGGTGGTATATACCTCTTTTTCATCCAGGTGTTTCCTGGTTTCTATCAGATATACCTCTTTGGCAGCCGTACCTAACCAAATGTTACCGGTACCACCTGGTTCTACCTTTCCTTCCTGCTGGTATGACCAGAGGTAGTCCGGCGCAGACAATTCCTTCGTTTTAGTATCCAGCACTTCAAAAGTTGCCTTCTGGATTACCAGTTCTCCGTTCTTATCTTTTGCGGTAGCTTCCAGTTCATAGAATCCGGGCGCCAGTGCCTGCGCAGGCAGGGTGATTTTTCCGGAAGCATCACTGGTGATACTCTGTTGGATTACTGCAGCTTTACGTGCCCAGCTCTCCTTTTTGTTTTCATCTTTATAAATATCTACCGGGAAGGCTTTTACATAGTCTGCCTCACTCATCACAAATTGATCCGGCTGTTCCCAGTAACGCGGGCGTAAAAGCCGCTTATTAGGTTCCAGCGGTTTAATCTGTACCTGGAAAGTTGTTTTTTCAAAACCGCCATTCAGGTTCCGGGTGAATATTTTTACCTGCTGCAATTGCTGTGCTTCCAGCCGCTCTGGTGCAACCACGGCTATTTCCAGCGATTGATATCCTACGCTAACCCATTGTTCTGCGCTACGGGTTTCTCCGTTCAGGTCTGTTACGTCTGCATATACCACATAGCTGAACACCGGTTTGGTAGCCGGATCAACCGCTTTATCTGCCAGGGCCGGGAACTTCACGGTGAAGCTACCGGTGGCATCTGTAGTAGCGGTACCATGGGCTATTTCACGGGATGATCCTACCGGATAACCTATTTTCCAGCAAAGCCACGGATACGGGAAACGTACGCGGCGCTCGATACGGTATTTTACCTGTGCACCATCGATATTATTACCGGCATAAGCCAGTGCTTTACCGGTGGTGGTAACGGTATCCCCTAAACGAAACAGGTGTTTCACGGTATCAAACTCCACATAGAATTTAGGTCTTTTGTATTCTTCTACCTGGAAAGCCAGGTAAGCGCCACCTGCTGCATCTTCCAGTCTGAAACTACCATTCATCAGGCCTTCCGGCAAAGTGAATTTTCCGGAATAGGCGCCAAATTCGTTGGTGGTCAGCCGCAACGAATCCACTTTTTCATTATTGGCATCCAACAGGGAAAGAGTGGTTTTAAAGCCACTTAATGCATCACTCAGCACATCTCCCTCATGCTTTTTGATAACAATACCTTTAAAGTAAATGGTTTGGCCAGGGCGATAGATACTTCTATCTGCGAAGAGGAAAGTTTTCGGAGTTTCCGGTGCTTTTTCGTTGTTATTCACGGTATAGTACCGGTAATCGTTCAGGTACAACTCATCCTCTTTTCCTTTCCAATGTAACCGGAAGTTATAGGTATCTTTTTGCCCCTGGATATTTACACTACCATCTTTTGCGGTTACCGCAGACTGCAATAACACCCACTTTTCATTATCATAGGAGCCTGTATTTTTGAGTATGTCCAGTTTCAGTCCTGCCAAAGGCTTACCGGTAGTACGATCCAGGGCATAACAACGATCGTTGTTCTCAATATAACTGATATTGGATACCCAGGTCAGCTGCAAGGCCATCGGATTGTTCTGAATCTTAAAATCCGGTGATACACTGGATAATAACATATACTGGCCGGCTGGCAGGGCATCTATTTTTATTTCTGCTTTGTGGTTGATATAATCTTCCGGATCGGGTAAAGTCTGTTCCCAGGATTTTACGGCCGGTTGCGCTACCACCAGTTTCCAATAACCATTGGGTTCCCGGTAGTTACGCTGTGCTGCCCGCAAAGATTGCAGGAAAGGTTCATTCACCTTTACCAGGCGCAGGTAAATTTTATGGATATTTTTATATTGTACCAGGGTCCGGAAAGGCAGTGCAGGTACATTTACATGTTCTGTCTTCAGCTCCAGGTAGGGCATTTTTATTTGCTGGAGGATTTGTGCACAATCTACGCCACCTGCCGTTTTAGGCGCCAGCCGGATGGCTTTTTCACAAATCGCTTTTGCCTGCTTAATAGCTGCTCCGTCTTCTTTTTGGGAAGTTCCTTTCTCATAGTAATGACTAGCCTGTAAATACAGGATACCCGTTACCTCTGGCAGCGCAGCATAGGTGGTGGCCATTTGTTCCAATGCTTTGATATACAGTTCATCTTTATCACTGTTTACCGCCACCTGGTTCATATATTGTATCCTTTCCTGGTCTACATCCAGTAAGGCGGCAGGTTGCTGGGCATGCAAGCGAATGAGCTCCTGCAGGATCAGTAAGGCACGGTATTGCAGGGAAGTTTCATCTTCCGTTGTGAAGCGGTGTGCTGCAAAAACAGCTGCGGGTGCAAAAGCAGCCGGATCTTCCAGTTCAAACTGGTTAGCTGGTTTACTGATGCGTTCTTCGCCGGATTTATAATAATCCAGGGCCCTGTGCGCCAGTAAATCGTATAAGGTAGGCCGTATGGTACGGGTATTTCCTTTTACAATGATGGAATCAAATGCGGAGATAGCCGTTTTTTGCAGGATATCCCGATCTGCCAGCGAAGCCTGGTAAGTGGCTGTGATTTCGCGGTTCAGGCGGTCGATGCCCCAGGTACTGATATCCCGGTTGTCGTCTTCGGCTACTGCCGTGCGGTTATAAAGTTTATAGCGGTTGTGCCGGAGGTAACTGACCAGCATTTCGGCCTTAATACTTTGTAAGATAGCCTTTTGTGCCCCGGTGGCGGTAGTAATCTGCTGGTTGATACGGGCCAGGTTCTGCAGGGTACTGCTGTCGTTAATGGCAGCGTTGTATTTCAATTGAAATACCAGGGCTTTGATCTGCTGAACAGCTGATTTGTCTTTTACAGCATGTTCATAGATATCATTTGCCACCTCGAGTGCAGACTTAGGCAATCCTTTCTCTTCCAGCGCGTTAACCTTTTTCCAGGAGTTATCGTAATTGAATTGGGCCATTATTTTATTGCTGCTAATGATTAAAACAATGAAAAGTCCGATGAATAAACGCATATGAGATCGTTATTTACAGTAAGATACTTCTTTTATACAGGATGCCGATAGTAACAGAGTTTCCATAAACGGGTATAAAAAAAGGTGAAAAGTGACAGGATGGCTCCTTCTTCACTTTCCACCTTTAAAGATATTAAGACGGGCAGATTACGCCAGTACAGCCTTTTTGTTCAGCACTTCCGCCATTGTTTTACCAATGTTGGCAGGGCTTTCTACAACGTGTACGCCGCATTCAGCCATGATTTTCATTTTAGCAGCAGCAGTATCATCAGCACCACCAATGATAGCACCGGCGTGACCCATACGACGACCCGGAGGGGCAGTCTGGCCAGCGATGAAACCTACTACCGGTTTAGTACCATGAGCTTTGATCCATTGTGCAGCTTCCGCTTCCATGCTACCACCGATTTCACCAATCATGATGATACCTTCGGTTTCCGGATCGTTCATCAGCAGTTCTACAGCATCTTTGGTAGGGGTACCAATGATAGGATCTCCACCAATACCGATGGCAGTAGAAACGCCTAAACCAGCTTTAACTACCTGATCAGCAGCTTCATAGGTCAAAGTACCGGATTTGGATACGATACCGATTTTACCTTTTTTGAAGATAAAGCCTGGCATGATACCTACTTTTGCTTCTTCTGCAGTGATCACACCCGGGCAGTTAGGCCCGATGAGACGGGTAGTAGTGCCTTGCAGGAAGTTTTTAGCTTTGATCATGTCCTGTACAGGAATACCTTCTGTGATACATACTACCAGCGCAATACCTGCTTCGGTAGCTTCCATGATGGCATCAGCGGCGAAAGCCGGTGGTACAAAAATGATAGAAACGTTCGCACCGGTTGCTTTTACGGCATCTGCTACCGTATTAAACACGGGGCGTTCCAGATGTGTGCTGCCACCTTTACCGGGAGTAACACCACCCACTACCTGGGTACCGTATTCGATCATCTGTGTAGCATGGAATGTACCTTCAGTACCGGTAAATCCCTGAACAATCACCTTGCTATCCTTATTAACTAAAACACTCATCGCGCTTGTTTTATTGGTTTAATATTTTATATGACTATTTCTGGAGGGGCAAAAATAAGCCGATTTCCATAATTCTGCAATTTAGTGCCTTTAAGATAAAGCTACCAATTGAATCAGAAAATATTTAGCGCAAGGAAACCGTTTCACCGGGGAATTGTAGGAAAAAGCAGATTTTTCAAGGGTTTCACCCTGTCTTTTCTTTTTATAATTTATCCGCAGGTTAAATAATTAAAAAATTATATCATATATCTTTTTTAAATAAAAAAACAGGAAAGTTACCTTTCCTGTTTTTTATATTGGGTAGGGTTAAACCAGGCAGCTACCTGCAACAGGCGATGTTTATCTTATTTTTTCGCTTTTAAAGTCCTTAAAACCGGCTATTCCCTGCTATTCACCTAATATCCGCCTCTCCTTATTTTTCCTTGTACGCTTAATGCAGTCATCCCACCTATTATTGCATAACGTCTATACTCATTGACTGTCCCGGTTTATAACGCATCATTATATTCTGTTAACCACTAACTATTTTTTTATGAAAACATTCCCCATTATGCTATTTGTTTGTAGCTGTCTGCTGTTATCCTGTCAGAAAACGACTATCAACCAGGATTTCACTTTTCAATCCACGAAGGCAGATACGACCTGGCTCTTAAAAAAAATAACAACATTGAATCTCAAATCTGTCGTTGAAGCCACCACTACTTTTACTTATAATAATGCCAACCAGCTGATTTCCAAAGTAACAGTCACCCCGGGAGTTGCCGGTATCGCCATCGACTCTTTTCCTTATGTTTATAATGCTACCGGGCAACTCATCCGGTTCACGCATCACCGCCGGTATGTTGGCAGTAGTGCGCCACCCACACAAACGCCCTACTATCTTGAATACGATAATCAGAACAGGCTACGCAAGGCCAACACCATCGGTAATGACTCCATCACCTATACTTACCGTGGGGATACCAGTGTTATAGCCAGGTATGAAGTCAATGAATGGGAAAACTGGTTCACGTACACCCGTGCCGAGTATATGACCTATCGCAACGGCAATCTTGTTCAAATCATCCGATACAGTACGACCAACGGTGATTTACCTGATACGGCCGATCATCACCCCACACTCCTCTCCATGCCGCTATATGATACCAAACCAAATTTCAATACCTCCACCAACACTGCGTTGCTAAAGGCAGCTGGCTTCGATCTTACCAGCAGTATGTCCTTTGCAGAAGCAGAAATGGCCGCGCCTTACCGCTCAAAAAATAACTTCCTGGGAAATTCCCCTTATCAATATAATTATACCTACAATCAGCAAGGACTTCCTACAACCATACAATACCTGTATAACGGTAGGCCGGTTCTTCAATATAAACTGGAATATGTTCCTGCCAGATAAATTTAACAATTACCCGTTTCTGCTGGTTTAATCCGACGGAAGGCATTTCCCGTTAGTTATTTTAAACAGACGTATATACGTTAGCGTTATACACAGGCTTGAAGAAGTTCTATCTTTAGAAAAAGAAAAATAGCTGAGCGATTTGCCGTCAGTCGTACCATATTTCAACCTGGCTGTCAGATACTATCAGCACTATTGTACAACAAAAGCATATTGAATAAGAAAGGAGCCGAAGATCATAGATCCGGCTCCTTTCTTTATTGATAAATATTCTTAGCGAAATGTACGATTACTGATTACCTGGCTTCCCCAATTGATCGCGCCAGTTCTTATCCTTAAACATATCCAGCTGTCGCATTTCTTTAGCTTCCCGGAGAAACTCGGAAGCAAAGATAAAGTCGTTCAGCTTCTGATCCTTGCTGAATACAATATCTTTATTACTACCTTCCCACTGCTTTTGTCCCTGGTACATATACACAATATGGTCTCCGCTTTCCATTACGGTATTCATATCGTGGGTATTGATAACGGTAGTGATATTGTATTCTACGGTCAGTTCCTTGATCAGCTGATCGATGAGCAGCGATGTTTGCGGATCGAGACCAGAGTTAGGTTCATCACAAAACAGGTATCTTGGATTCAGCACAATAGCCCGCGCGATACCTACCCGTTTTTTCATCCCACCACTGATTTCAGCCGGAAATTTTTTAGCGGCATCTTTCAGCTGCACTCTTTCCAGGCACTCTTCCACACGTTTCTTTTTTTCCTTTAGTGTACCGGTTCCAAACATCTCCAGTGGAAACATCACATTCTGTTCTACGGTCATACTGTCGAACAGGGCAGAGCCCTGAAACAGCATGCCTATCTGCTGCCGGATTTCTTTTTTCTCCCGGTCATCCATTGCTGTGAAATCCTGGTTATCATAGCGGATAGCGCCGCTATCCACTTTAATCAGGCCCACAATACATTTCATCATCACGGTTTTTCCGCTGCCGCTGGCACCGATGATCAGGTTTACCTTACCGGACTCCATTACTGCTGATACGCCTTTCAGAATCTCCTTATCACCAAAGCCTTTTTTTATGTTTTGCAGTTCAATCATGATTTACAGTAATATTGCCGTTAATGCGTAGTCCATGAATAATATCAATACACAGCTCACCACTACGGATGTAGTACTGGCTTTACCGATTTCCAGTGCGCCGCCGCTTACATTATAACCGTAATACGCAGATACGCTGGCAATGATAAATCCGAACGTGTATGATTTGGCCATCGCAAAAAATACGTTATAGGCCTTAAACTCCTGTCGGAGCCCCTGCAGGAACTGCTCATGAGAGATAATACCTGATAACACCCCTGCTTCCTTGCCGCCCCAGATACCCAGGAAACCGGCAATGGCTACCAACACAGGAATCATTAATACCCCCGCCGCTATTTTAGGTAAAATCAGATATCCTTTGGTATTGATCCCCATAATTTCGAGGGCGTCAATCTGCTCGGAGATCCGCATGTTGCCCAATTCAGAAGCGATTTTGGAGCCGACTACCCCTGCCAGTACAATACAGGTCAGTGTGGGCGCAAACTCCAGTATGATCGTATCCCGCACCACCTGTGCGATGGTGCTTTTGGGAATAATAGGACTCACCAGCTGATAGGCTGTTTGCAGGGTAGTTACCCCTCCCATAAACAGTGAGATAATGAATACTATCCCAAACGACCCTACGCCAATGTCCACGCATTGTTTCATAAATTCCTTCCAGTACATCTTCATGTTTTCCGGGCGGGAAAACATGCCTTTCAACATAATCAGGAAGTTTCCGAAATGATAGAAGAATTTGAACTCCATAACTGATCAAAGATAGGAAGGATTTTGGCAATCAAATCCTAATTTAAGATTTAATACCCCATTTACTTTAAACCACTTACCAGTACCCGCTTCAAACTCCGCTCAATTATTTCTCCCATTGTTTTACAACGGGAAAAAACGGTATCATGATAATATTCCGCCAGTTCATTTCCCAACTGCTGTATTTTTTCAGGAAAAGATACCCGGTCTGTCATGATTACATCGCGCAGATCTTTGATGCGGTGCCGCTGCGCTTTGATACGACGCGCAATCAATGCACGCTCCTCTTGCTGATACTGTTTCACTACTTCTGCATTCAGGTGTTTCATGGCGAGTTCCACAAACACCCGGTTCTCTTTAAAAAACTGGGGCATGTATAGCGTCCGGCGGCCTTCATAAAACTGCTGATCAAAATCTATTGCCCGGATGCGAAACTGCACATCATCGAAGTCGGGGGTAATATCAAAGATAAAGTTATAGGAACGCATATCTCCCAGCAGGCGTACAAAGCAGCGTTCATTGAATTTTACAAATTCCTTGGCAATACGTTTCGGGTTAAAATCAAGCCTGTTGAGATAATGCAGTATAAACTGATCGCCCGGCACACCGGCAATATGTTCTTCCACCAGGGTATTCCCATCTACCAGGAAGTTCATCCAGTAGGGCGACAGGATGTGTTCCAGCTCGAGGCCATAAATGCGGGAAGCATCCGCTATTTTGATATAGAAGTAATCATATACTTCGTTGTAGTTATTTACAATTTTGATACGGAAAGGATAAGAGTTACCAAATGTGCAATAATCGATCCTTTCAATATGCAGGTGTTCTTCCGCCGCCTGGTTACCACCGGCTTTCAGGATAGAGTAGATCCGTTTCAGCCCCGCATGAATAGGCGCCATCATACTTTGCGGATAAAAGACTGTTTCCCACAGTGTATCCTTTCCTTCCTTATCATACACAGATATAGCATGATCATAATAACGCAGCTCTTCGTACGTTATCGGTAGTTTCACCTCCCGTTCATACATTTTCAGGTAATTGCGGAAAGCGGTATTAATCGGGAAGAAAATCTTTTTCCGGGAAATAATTTGCATACTATAAATATAAAGCAGAAAGGCGTTATAACGAAGGAGAAACAGGATTAATCTATCCCCGTTTTTCCTTTGTTACAACGCCTCCCGGTTTAGTCCGGCTGCTTTATAAAACTATTTCTTCTTTTTCTTGCCTGCTGCCAACTCCTTCTCTCTGCAGCATTTTTCCTGCGCGTCTACTACGGCGATGTTCACCATGTTTACGATCTGTCTTACCGTACTACCCAACTGCAGGATGTGTACCGGCTTTTTCATACCCAGCAATACCGGACCGATGGCATCAAAACCAGCTACTTCCTGCAGGAGGTTATAAGCCACGTTACCAGCTGTGAGGTTCGGGAAAATGAGGGTATTCACTTCTTCTCCGATCAGCTCTGTAAACGGATAGTTATCTTTCAGGATTTCCTTGTTAAAGGCCATCGCTGCCTGGATTTCACCATCTACGATGAGCGAAGGTTCCCGTTGTTTTACAATTTCACGGGCTTTGCTTACCAGCTGTGCTTCCGGTGTCTGACTGGAGCCGAAGTTGGAATAGGATACCATGGCAATGCGTGGGGTAATGTTGAAGTGTTTCACTTCTTTTGCCACCATCAGGGTAATATCCGCCAGTTCTTCTGCAGTAGGATTAAAGTTCACCGTGGTATCAGCCAGGAACAGCGGTCCACGTTTGGTTTGGATGATATACATACCGGCTACACGCTGTACCCCTTCTTCCATACCAATCACCTGCAGGGCAGGACGGATCGTATCCGGATACTTACGGGTAAGACCGGAGATCAGCGCATCAGCTTCTCCTGTTTCCACCATCATACAACCGAAGTAGTTACGTTCACGCATGATTTTCCTGGCTTCATACAGGTTAAATCCTTTACGTTTACGTTTTTCAAAGAACAGGTCTCCGAATTCATGACGTTTATCCTGCATTTCATCGCTCTTCGGATCAATGATCACGGCGTCATCGATTTCGATGGCGTTTTCCAGCATGAGGGAGCGAATACGTGCTTCGTTACCCAGCAGGATCGGGAAGGCAATACCTTCATCGTTCACCACCTGGGCCGCTTTCAGGATCTTGATATTATCTGCTTCTGCAAATACCACTTTCCTTGGATCACGACGGGCTTTGGTACCAATGACTCTGAAGAGCTGGTTGTCCAGTCCTAAACGGCCGTTCAGTTCCTGTTTATAAGCTTCCCAATCGGTAATAGGATGCTGGGCTACGCCACTTTCCATGGCCGCTTTGGCTACCGCCGGCGCCACTGTACTTAACAGCCGCGGATCCAGTGGTTTAGGAATGATATATTTAGGTCCGAAGAAGATATTTCTTTCATTGTAAGCCAGGTTCACGATGTCTGGCACCGGTGACTTTGCCAGTTCTGCCAGGGCTCTAACGGCGGCCAGTTTCATGGCTTCGTTGATCTGGGTAGCTCTTACGTCCAGGGCGCCCCGGAAGATATAAGGGAAACCCAGTACGTTATTCACCTGGTTAGGATAATCAGAACGGCCGGTAGCCATAATGATGTCCGGACGGGCGGCAATGGCGGTATCGTAGGCAATTTCCGGATCAGGGTTCGCCATGGCGAATACGATCGGATTTTTTGCCATGCTTTTTATCATCGCCTGGGTAACCACGTTTCCTACGGAGAGGCCCAGGAATACGTCTGCACCTTTCATGGCTTCTTCCAGCAGTTTTACCTTGGAAGTGGTGGCAAATTGCATGTGCATGGCGGAAAGATCTTTACGGTCTTTGTTTACCACGCCATCTTTATCAAACAGGATGAAGTTTTCCGGTTTGGCACCCAATGCTACGTACAGCTTTACGCAGGCCATAGCAGCGGCACCAGCACCATTTACCACCAGTTTTACTTTCTCTATTTTCTTTTTCACCAGCTCCAATGCGTTCAGCAGGGCGGCGCCGGAAATAATGGCGGTACCGTGCTGGTCATCGTGCATGATAGGTATTTTCAGCTCTTTACGGAGTCTTTCTTCAATTTCAAAACACTCCGGGCTTTTGATATCTTCGAGGTTGATGCCGCCGAAGGTAGGTTCCAAAGCCTTTACTGCCGCCACAAAACTATCAGGATCGCTGGCATTCAGTTCGATGTCAAATACATCTATATCCGCAAATATTTTGAATAATACAGCTTTACCTTCCATTACCGGTTTGCTGGCTGCGGGGCCAATATTACCCAGGCCCAGTACGGCGGAACCGTTACTGATGACCCCCACCAGGTTGCCCTTGGCGGTGTATTTGTAAACGTTTTCTTCGTCGTTGAAAATTTCTTTACAAGGTTCTGCTACGCCTGGAGAGTAGGCTAAAGAGAGGTCCCACTGCGTTTTCGTGTTCTTCGTAGGTATTACTTCAATTTTACCCGGCCTGCCCATTGCATGGTAATCCAATGCATCCTGCTTATTCAGTTTTCTTGCCATATAAATATAAAGATTGTTAATGGGCGTGCAATATACAAAGTATTGCGGTAAGCCATATCAGCAAATTCGTTTTACCTCCGGGAGATAATGCGTATTTCAACCGTTAAATTTACTTACTTTTACGGTGTTAAACATTCACAAATATCATGATACAACGCATACAGAGTCTTTACCTGCTATTGGCTGCCGGTGGTGGCACCGCTGCTTTATTTTACAATTTGTGGAAAG
Organism: Chitinophaga nivalis; assembly: GCF_025989125.1. Lineage (NCBI taxonomy): Bacteria > Pseudomonadati > Bacteroidota > Chitinophagia > Chitinophagales > Chitinophagaceae > Chitinophaga > Chitinophaga nivalis. The sequence goes on from NZ_JAPDNR010000001.1 coordinate 178,011, forward strand.
CCAAACTCAGCAATGGCACGGAAACATATGTAAATGCCTCCAGCAACTACCTCCTGTTTGTGCTTTACACGATTATTATTCTGGTAGCCCTGATCTGTATTTTTCTCTTCAAAAAGAGGAAGTTACAGTTCCGCTTAACGATCTTCAACATCCTGTTCACTACCGGCGCTATCGCTTACCAGTATTACATTGTACAGGAAACTGCCAATAAATTAAGTACGGGTGGCACTACCATTGCCAGTGCCTCGTATCTGCCTGCTTCTTTTTTACCGATACTGATCATCATCTTCCTGTTTCTGGCGGCGAGAGGTATCTATAAAGATGAGAAGCTGATCAAGTCACTGGACAGACTTCGCTGATTACCGTAACGTTTTATATTTTACCGGACCGGGAACTGCCTCCGGTCCGGTAAAAAAATATTGATTATTTAACCCCGCTCGTTATTCTGGCGGTCCACTGGAAATACAGTTTTTCCCGGATAATATGGGTATCGATTTTTTTACGAACCAGCTCCCGCACCTGCTCCTGCTGCATTTCATCCATTCCGGACAAAGCATTTACGACCGCAGCACTTACATTCGTAACATAATTCCAGTGTTCATCTGCTGAGCTGAATTCAATAATCCCCGTCAGTTCTTCTTCCTGAATTTCCTGCATATTGATTTCTTCAAACCAGTCTGTCATAAAACCAGGTTCCATACAATAAAACATGCCGGGAACATGCTTATTATACCGATAGCGTTTGGTTACCTCCCGCACGGCATCCAGCACCATGGCAATCCACAGATTTTTATCCAATAGTCCCCAGGCAGAAACAGCCATCCTGCATCCCGGGCGGAGTACCCGTTGCATTTCCTGTAAACCGGCTGCTGTATCAGTAAAAAACATGACGCCATTCCGGCATAATACGGCATCGAAGCTATCTGTTTCAAAAGGCAGCTCCATGGCATTGCAGCAATGGGTAACAAAATTGGTAATATCCCGTCTGGCAGCATTTTGCCGGGCTATTTCCAGCATTTTTTCGGAAAGATCAATGCCCGTCACATGACTGCCGGGAAATTTTTCTGCGATGGTTAAGCCGGGTTCTCCTGTACCCGTTCCTACATCCAAAACAAACGACTGATCTTTAAGTTGCAGTAGCGCTATCATCCGGGTGCCAATGGGACTTAGTAAGGCCCCGACAATGTTGTTCCACTCATTTCTGTTCCGGGATAGAGCATCCCACTGCGCGTGCATGCAGGATAAGGAATCCATAACATTAATGGTTTAAAATTGAGAGATAAAATTTGGGGTATTGAACAGCCAGCCAATAAATCATTCGCACCCTACGACCTTTTCATCAGGTTAGGGAATTACAGGTGAATTTTAAAAAAGAAAGCCAATCTATGTCTTTTGCTAAATTACGATTTTACTGACCATGCAGTCAGGATAAGGAATACATAACAATTAGTAGTTTAAAATGAGAGATAAAAGTATGGGGGATTGAACAGCCAGTCAGTACATCATTGGTACGCTACCACCTATGTATCAGCTTAGTGAATTACAGGTAATTTTTAAATAAGAAAGCCAACCTATGCCTTTTGCTAAATTACGATTTTACCGTTTATGAAGTACAGCAGTAAATTATTTCTTCATAAAAATGCCCATTATATTTTCGTTTACAAGCGAAAACATAATGGGCATTTGTCCATTTTAGGTTTATCATCTACAGGAATTTCCCTGTATAGCTATTCTTCACCTTTTTCAACCCTTCCGGCACGCCGGTATACAGCAGATTACCACCACCAGCACCTCCTTCAGGTCCCAGGTCTATCACCCAGTCTGCACTCCGGATCACATCCAGGTTGTGTTCTATCACCAATACGGTATGTCCCTGGTCAATCAGGGCATTAAAAGAGTCCAATAGCTTTTTAATATCATGAAAATGAAGACCCGTGGTAGGTTCATCAAAGATAAACAGGATGTGGCCCTGTGCTTTGCCCTTACCCAGGAAAGACGCCAGCTTCACCCGTTGCGCCTCCCCGCCACTCAATGTATCGCTGCTTTGTCCCAGCTTTACGTAACCCAGTCCTACGCTGCTGAGCGGACGTATTTTGTTGCAAACGTCTTTTTCATCCTGGAAGAACTCCAGTGCTTCATCCACGCCCAGTTCCAGTATTTCGTAAATATTTTTACCCTTGTAGGTTACCTCCAGCACTTCATCCTTAAACCTTTTACCACCACAGCTTTCGCAAGTCAGATGCACATCTGCCAGGAACTGCATTTCCACTACCACTTCTCCTTCTCCCTTACAGGAATCACAACGGCCGCCATCCACATTGAAAGAAAAATGTTTGGGCTGGAAACCACGCATCTTACTCAAAGGTTGTTTGGAATACAGATCGCGGATTTCATCATATGCTTTGATATAGGTAACCGGGTTGGAACGGGATGATTTACCAATAGGATTCTGATCAATCATTTCTATCTGCGTGATATCATCCACCGCACCTTTCAGGGCTTTATGGAATCCTACCCTTTCCGCAAATTCACCCTTCAGTTTCATTAATGCCGGATACAGGATCTGTTTTACCAGCGTGGTTTTTCCGGAACCACTCACTCCTGTCACCACTGTCAGGACCTGTAATGGAAAATCAACACTGATATCTTTCAGGTTGTGCTGCCGGCAGCCTTCCAGCGTAATGGCTTTTTTCCATTTACGTAATTTTTCCGGTGGATCAATGGTATAATTACCGCTGAGATATTTACCCGTCAGGCTTTTGCCGTCTTTCAGTATCTGTTCGTAAGTGCCGGCAAAAATTACTTCTCCTCCCAGGTGGCTGGCCAGCGGTCCCATATCGATGATATAGTCTGCTTCTTCCATCATCTGTTCATCATGCTCTACAACTACTACGGTGTTACCCAGGTCGCGCAGTTCTTTCAGTACCCGGATCAGGCGATGGGTATCTCTTGCATGCAGCCCGATACTCGGCTCATCCAGTATATACATGGAATTGGTGAGGTTACTTCCCAGGGTGCGGGTGAGCTGTATACGCTGACTTTCCCCACCACTCAGGGTATTGGCCACACGATTCAGGGTAAGATATCCCAAACCTACATCCAGTAATGTTTTCAGGCGATGATTAATTTCGATGAGAATTCTTTTGGCAACCTGTTGATCATACTCATTCAACTCCAGTTCATCAAACCAGACTTTCAGGTTTTCCACCGGCATTTCTACCAGTGCGGCAATGTTGCAGCCTCCCACTTTGATATACAGCGCTTCTTTACGTAAACGGCCGCCTCCACAATCCGGACAAACCGTACGGCCACGATAACGGGCCTGTAATACGCGATACTGTACCTTGTAGAGATTCTGCTCTACCATCTTAAAGAATTCGTTCAGCCCATAGAAATGTTCATTTCCGGTCCACAACAGTTTTACCTGTTCATCTGTAAGATCTGCAATGGGCTTGTGTATCGGAAATCCGAATTTACGGGAAGCTTTGATCAATGCTTCTTTGTATTCTCCCATTTTTTCACCTCTCCACGGTGCTACCGCTCCTTCAAAAACACTCAGGCGTTTATCCGGAATCACCAGATCGGTATCAATACCCAGCACCTGTCCGAATCCTTCGCAGGTAGGACACGCACCATAGGGATTATTAAACGAGAACAGGTTAGGTACCGGTTCTTCAAATTGTAAACCATCCAGTTCAAAACGGTTGGCAAAATGTTCCATTTTGCTGCCGTCGACTTCTACATAACAGTCTCCTTCGCTCTCATAAAAAGCGGTTTGAACGCTGTCGGCTATACGATGTTTATCATCTTCCTCAAAATCCTTCACTACCAGCCTGTCTATCAATACCCAGGCATCTTCCGGTACTGCCGGTTTTTTCTGCTCCAGCAGTTCCTCCAGCCGTAGCAGACCATTACCTTCTCCGGCAGGTGAATACAACCGGGAAAAACCTTTCTGCATCAGGATGTTCAGTTCCTCTTTCACGTCTCTTTTGGCGTGGCGGCGGAAAGGCGCGAGCAACAATACTTTGCTCCCGTGTTTCAGCTTTATGATGTAATCTACCACATCACTGACTTCATGTTTCTTTACCAGCTGCCCGGATACAGGCGAATAGGTTTTCCCTACCCGGCCAAACAATAACCGCAGGTAATCGTAGATCTCCGTCATTGAACCCACGGTAGACCTGGGTGTACGGGTGATGACCTTTTGTTCTATTGCGATTGCAGGACAAATCCCTTTGATATAATCCACATCCGGCTTGTTCATACGCATGAGGAACTGCCGGGCGTAGGCACTCAGGCTCTCTGCATAACGACGTTGTCCTTCTGCGTACAAGGTATCCATGGTAAGGGAGGACTTACCTGATCCGGACACGCCCGTTACTACGACCAGTTTATTACGCGGAATAGCTACACTGACATTCTTGAGATTGTGTACCCGTGCACCTTTTATGAAAATCTGATCCTGCGGGCTAACTTCCTGAGGAACGATTGCGGTCTCCTGTTTTTTAACTTTTGTTGCCATGACAGAACAAATTTAAGGGAAAAGATGTTAGGTAAGGTGTCTCGTTTTAGCGATTAGCTTTGAATGTGTTAGCTTGAAAAGTGCCACCACATTACACGTGAAAAGCTAATGGACAAAGGCTAAAGGGGGATTTTTACAGCTAATTATTATTTGTTTTATTGAAGTAATCTTTTATATTTGCAATAGCCCTGTTTTATAAACCTGTAACAGGATTTCATTATCTCTTAACACTAAAACTACTCATTATCGCTTAAACTCTACCTAATTTAAACAACCAAACTGGCTGTAAAGGCTGTAATTATTTACTAACCCGCCTAGTTGTAGAAGTTTATGCAAATAATGTACAAATTGTGCGATGAGCAGTTAATTACCCTCTTCAAAAAGGGACATTCTTCCGCATTGGAGGAACTGGTGCACCGCCACCGGGAAAAAGTATTTACTTCCATACTGCTATTGGTAAAGGACTACTTTTTAGCAGAAGATATATTCCAGGACACTTTCATCAAAATCATAGACACGATACGTGCAGAACGCTATACCGAAAAGGGTAAGTTTTTACCTTGGGCGATGCGTATTGCACATAACCTGTGTGTGGATCATTTCAGAAAGATCAAGCGTACGCCGATGATTAAAACCGGCGACGACAAAGATATTTTTGATGTACTGGGATTCAGCGACAGCTGTGCTGAAGATAAAATCATGACCCGTCAAAGCCACGACCGTGTCCGGCGTATGCTGGATATGCTGCCGGAAGAACAACGGGAAGTGATTATTCTGCGGCACTATGCAGAACTGAGCTTCAAAGAAATTGCGGATCTCACGCAAGTGAGTATCAATACTGCACTGGGTCGGATGCGGTATGGTCTGATCAATCTCCGTAAAATGATGACGGAGAAGCAAATTTGTCTGTGAACGACCCTTTTTTTGCTTGCCAGCAACGAGCGGCCGGATGTAATGTCCGACCGCTCGCTATTTTAGGACCTTTCCGTGGCCGTTTTCTTCTTTCCGATCAGCCACACACCCGCCAATACCAGCACCGTTCCCAGCAACTGCGGCCAGCTGACAGACTCCTGTAAAAAAAACATCGCCAGCAAAATCGTAGCTACCGGCCCTACAATGCCAATAATGGCGGCATTTCCCGCCCCTACATACTTCATACCTGCCGATAACAAAAACGTAGGCAGCACCGTAGAAATAACGGCCAGGCATACACTCATACTGATCGTGTAGGAAGAAAAATGCCGGGGCTGAAAACCATATTGCAACAGATAATGTGTGAATACACCCAATGTAGAAAAAATGAGCGCATAGGCCGTAAATTTCATGGCACCCACCTGCAAAATGATTTCCGCGCCTCCCACCATGTAAAATGCATACGCCACGGCACATCCGGCCACCAGCAAACATCCCAGCACCAGATGTGCGCCTGTATTCAGGTGACCAATATCTCCCACAAAAGCGATCACGATACCAATGTATGCCAGCAGCAATGCCTGCCATTGAATCGTGGTAATACGTTTCCCGAAAAACATGGCCGACATCAGCAACGCAAAAGTAGGATACAGGAAAAGGATCAGCCGCTCCATACCGGCCGTGATATACTGTAAACCCATAAAGTCCAGGATACCACTCAGGTAATACCCCAAGACACCCAGTATGCCAATGGTCAGCCATTGACGGCCACTGAGTTGCTGATTACCTTCCTGCCGCCACAGCACCAACGCTGTCAGCACATAAAAAGGCAAGGCAAACAACATCCGCAGCGCCAGCACCGTAATGGCATCTACCGGCGCTGCCCTGTAAATCAGCTTAATGAAAATAGCTTTCATGGAAAAACACACGGCGCTTAATAGCACCATGGTAAAGCCCCAGTAAAAGGACTTCTTCGGTTTAGTTGGCATAGTTTATTCTATTGATCAAAGCCGTTCGTATATGATGGCAACGCCCTGCCCTACTCCGACACACATCGTAGCAAGGCCATATCTGGCGCCGTCGCGCCGTTTCATTTCGTGTAATAAAGTAGCTGTAATTCTGGAACCGCTGCATCCCAGCGGATGTCCGATGGCGATAGCCCCTCCGTTGACATTCACAATATCCGGGTTGATGCCCAGATCCTTCATACAGGCCAGTGACTGAGCGGCAAAAGCTTCATTCAGTTCTGCCAGATCCAGTTGATGTATTTGCAAACCTGCCCGCTGCAAGGCTTTCTGAGTAGCCGGTACCGGACCAATCCCCATCACCGACGGGTCTACCCCTGCCACTGCCATAGATTTGATCTGCGCTAATGGCTGCAGGTTGAATTGTTTCAATGCTTTTTCAGATACGATCAATACCGCTGCTGCCCCATCATTGATCCCGGAAGAATTACCTGCCGTAACAGAACCATCTTTCGCAAAAGCAGGACGTAGGCCCGCCAGTTTTTCCAGCGAGGTGTCGCGGGGTTGTTCATCTGTTGAAAAAATAATGGCTTCTCCTTTATTGGGAGTAATCGTTACCGGAATAATTTCATCGTTCCACTTACCTGCTTCCAGGGCTTGTTTATATTGCTGCTGGCTGCGCAGGGCAAAAATATCCTGTTCTTCCCGGCCTATATTCCATTGGCGGGCAACATTTTCTGCCGTTTCTCCCATCGAATAGGGATGATACATATCTGCCAGGGCTTTATTGGTAAAGCGCCAGCCAATGGTGGTATCATATATTTCGGCCTTACGGCTGAAAGGTCCGTCTGCTTTGGCCATGACAAAAGGGGCCCGGGTCATGCTTTCCACGCCGCCGGCTACATATACATCTCCTTCTCCGCACATTACTGCCCGGGCAGCATCCATGATAGCCTGCATACCGGAAGCGCATAAACGATTAACGGTGTTGCCGGCTACCGTTACCGGCAGTCCTGCCAGCAAAGCCGCCATACGGGCTACATCGCGGTTATCTTCTCCGGCCTGGTTGGCAGCGCCGGCAATCACATCTTCAATGACAGCAGGATCTATTGTGGGATTTCTTTTTAACAACCCTTTTATTACATGTGCCAGCATATCGTCCGGGCGGATGGTACTTAAAGCTCCGCCATAGCGGCCTATTGGGGTACGTACTGCATCTACTATATAAGCAACTTGCATTTTGGTGTATAGATTTTAGGTGATATGCAAATAAAAGACATCCCACTAACTCAGCCAATAAAACCTCCGGTGTGCTGTTGGCTGGTATTGTGCATCTCTGGCATCAAAAAGCGCCTTACAAACTGACATTCAGCCACTTACATCAAACCCTCTCCTTTTCGGCAAAATACCGCTTTTCAGGGCCTTTTACGGCTGCAATATAGCTCTCCAAACCGGGCCCGGGAACAGGGGAATGGCCGTGGTATTGTATTTAGCAAGACATTCCGGCAGTACGCCAATATTCAGTATCTTTGCAGATGCTTTCCGACTGCCGTAAGGCAGGCATTTGCTCAATTAATGGTCAATAATGAAGTCTGACAACAAAAACATCCGGCATTTAAGTTTACCGGCATTACAGGAATATTTCGGATCTATAGGCGAAAAGCCTTTCCGTGCTAAACAAGTATACGAATGGGTATGGTTGCGTCACGCCAATAGCTTTGACGCCATGACCAATCTCTCCAAAGATTTACGTCACAAACTGGAAACACATTTTACCCTTCCGGCAGTAACAGTAGATACTGTACAGAAGAGTACAGATGGTACCATTAAAAGCCGGTTCCGCCTGCACGACAACCACCTGGTGGAAGGCGTGCTTATTCCTACAGATACGCGCCAGACGGCCTGTGTATCATCACAGGTTGGTTGTAGCCTGAGCTGTAAGTTCTGTGCTACAGGCTATATGGACCGTAAACGTAACCTGGATTACGATGAAATTTATGATGAAGTAGCGCTGATTAACCAACAGGCCCTGGAGCACTATGGTAAAAAGCTAAGCAATATTGTATTTATGGGTATGGGAGAACCCCTGCTCAACTACAAAAACGTGTTACAGGCCATCGAACGGATCACCGCTCCGGACGGTCTCGGCATGTCGCCCAAACGTATTACCGTATCTACCGCCGGTGTGGCCAAAATGATCCGGCAGCTGGGCGACGATAAAGTACGTTTTAACCTGGCCTTGTCTTTACATGCCGCCAATGATAAAAAACGTAGCGAAATCATGCCTATCAACGATTCCAACAGCCTGAAGGAACTGATAGAGGCATTGAACTATTTTTATAAAGCCACCGAGAATGAAATCTCTTTTGAATATATCCTCTTCAAGGACTTTAATGATTCAAAAGCAGATGCAGATGAACTGATTAAAATTTACCGGCAGGTACCTGCCGACCTGGTAAACATCATCGAATATAACCCAATTGATAATGCCCGCTTCCAGAAACCGGAAGCCCAGACCGCAGAGGAATTCATGGCATATCTTGGCAAGAACCGGGTGAATGCGAGACTACGCCGCAGCCGTGGTAAAGATATTGACGCTGCCTGCGGACAACTGGCCAACAAAGGCTGATATCACTAAAACAAAATTTCCATTGGTCCTTCCTGCATAGGAAGGATCACCAATCAATAATAGTTTATGAAGAAACAACAACCTGCTAAAAAAGGGTCGGGAACTTTTAAAGACAAGCGATCCGATAAATACGATAAACCAGCAGGCAACCGCAACCGCTCCTCCGCTGATGGTGAAAGGCCAGGAAGAGCATCTGCAAAAGATAACAGCAGCAGTGATGATAAACCTTTCCGCAAACGCAGCTTTGACGGAGATAAAACCAGTGCTGACAAACCTTCTTTCCGTAAACGTAGTTTCGACGGAGATAAAACCAGTGGTGATAAACCCGCTTTCCGTAAACGCAGTTTTGACGGCGATAAAACCGGTGACGATAAACCTGCTTTCCGTAAACGCAGTTTTGACGGCGATAAAACCGGTGACGATAAACCCGCTTTCCGCAAACGCAGCTTTGACGGCGATAAAACCGGTGATGACAAACCTTCTTTCCGTAAACGCAGCTTTGACGGCGATAAAACCGATGGTGACAAACCTTCTTTCCGTAAACGCAGTTTTGATGGCCCTAAACCAGAACGGAAACGCAGCTTTGATACCGACAAAAAAAGCGACGACAAACCAGCGCGGAAACGCATCTACACTTCCTTCAAAAAGGATGATATAAACACAGATCAAAAATCAGGCTTCGGAGAGGCGGCCGGCGGATCAGATAAACCCGCCCGGAAACGCAGCTTCGGCAGCGATAAAAAGGCAACTGGCAGAAAAACCTACGAGCCTAAGAAATCCAGCGACGACAGCGTTTTCCACTTCCATGGCGACAGTGGCAAAGGCAAAAAAGGCGACCGGAAAGAAACCCCCAGCGGCTTTAACCGTAAAAAATTCTTTGACCGGACCAATGATCGTTTTGCTGACAAACAGGAAAGAAGCAAAGGATCTAAAAAAAGGACCACTAACGATAACGAGCACACGAAAAATCCCACCAAAGCATCCAAAGAAAGTTCCTTTGGCCCTGGTGAAATGCCCCTGAATAAATATATCGCACACTGCGGGCTTTGCTCCCGCCGCAAAGCGGTAGACTTCATCAAGGAAGGGAAAGTAACGGTAAATGGTAAAGTCATCACCGAACCAGCTACCAAAGTTACCGCCAGCGATACCGTTACCATGCAGGATAAGAAAGTGCATCTGACTAAAAACCTGGTGTACATCCTCCTCAACAAACCTAAAGGATATATTACCACTACCGACGATCCGGAAGGACGGAAAACCGTGATGGACCTGGTACAGGAAGCTGCTGAAAATGAAAGGGTTTACCCGGTGGGAAGACTTGACCGGAATACTTCCGGCCTGTTGTTACTGACCAACGATGGAGAACTCGCTCAGCGCCTGGCACATCCGAAACACAACATCAAAAAAATATACCAGGTAGAACTGGAGAAACCACTGACTAAAGGTGATTTCGAAAAAATCATCGATGGTGTTACCCTGGAAGATGGTGTAGCGCTGGTGGATGCCCTGGGTTACGTAGATCCCAAGGATAAAAAACAGATCGGTATTGAAATCCATAGCGGTAAAAACCGTATTGTACGCCGTATCTTCGAACACCTGGGCTATTCAGTGGAAAAACTGGATCGTGTGATGTATGCCGGCCTTACCAAAAAAACACTGAACCGCGGACAATGGCGTTTCCTCACGGAAAAAGAAGTGATCCTGCTGAAACATTTTAAAAAATAACCGGCGATAGCTGATGCGATTAGAAGATCATATTTTATTAGAGACGCCGGATTTTGTTATCGTTAATAAACCTTCCGGCGTGCTGACGCTGCCCGACCGGCATGACAACGAACTGATTTCCCTGAATGCCATTATGAAAAAGGCATATGGGGAAATATTCGTGGTACACCGGCTCGATCGCGACACCAGTGGCATTATCCTGTTTGCCCGCAACGAAGCTGCCCATAAATACTTCTCTCAGCTTTTTGAAGGCCGGGATGTAAAAAAATATTACCTGGGCCTCGTCAGCGGTCAGCCGGCTGTCAAACAAGGCAGTGTGAATGAAGGCATTATGGAGCACCCGGTGCAAAAAGGAAAGATGGTAACCAACCGCAAGGGAAAAGCTTCCTTAACGGATTATGAAGTGCTGGAAGAATTTGGCTTGTATAGCCTGGTGAGAATGCGTATTCATACCGGTCGTACACACCAGATCAGGGTACACATGAAATTCCTGGGGCATCCGATTGCCGTGGATGAATTGTATGGCAGCCCGGAACCCGTGTTGTTATCTGCCATTAAAAAGAAGTTTAAACTGGGTAAACATACAGAAGAAGAACGTCCGATACTGAGCCGCCTGGCCTTACATGCCGCCATGCTGGAGTTTAAAGGACCGAATGGCCAGCCTTACGTAGTAGAGGCGCCGTTACCGAAAGATATGAGTGCCTTGCTGAATCAACTGAGAAAACATCGCAGTTAACATAGTTTTGGTTTAACACTGGCCCATTGGCAATTTATCGCCGGTGGGCTTTTTTTATGCAGGTAACTTTCGTGGCAAGCCGCGTTGGTAAGGGGATAAAATAAAAAAACGGGGAAAAATCCCCGTTTCGTAAAAATCAAAAACCAACCATTAAAAATTCTTATTAGGAAGTACTGTTATCTGGTTATTAATAAACAGCACTATAGCTATCAATTACTTGTTCGGCTGCGGTGTTGTTCTCAGATAAGGCTTGATAATTTTGTGGCCTTTCGGAAAACGTTCCGGAATATCTGCAGTCGGAACAGCCGCTGTAACGATTACGTCTTCGCCATCCTGCCAGTTTGCTGGCGTAGCTACACTGTATTTAGCAGTCAGCTGCAGGGAGTCGATAACGCGTAAAACTTCGTGAAAATTCCTGCCGGTAGAAGCCGGATAGGTGATCGTCAGTTTTATTTTCTTATCAGGACCGATGATAAACAAGGATCTAACGGTAAACGTTTCAGAAGCGTTTGGATGAATCATATCATACAAGTTGGCCACTGTTTTATCCTGGTCTGCAATAATAGGGAAAGTTACGTCACATTGTTGTGTTTCGTTAATATCTCCTATCCAGCTAAGGTGTTTATCTAATGGGTCTACACTGATAGCCAGTACTTTAACATCTCTTTTGGCAAACTCATCTTTTAATAAAGCGGTTCTACCTAATTCAGTTGTACATACTGGTGTAAAATCTGCGGGATGGGAGAATATTACGCCCCAGCTATCGCCGAGATAATCGTAAAAGTCTATTTCCCCTAATGTGGTATTGGCTTTGAAATTGGGTGCGATGTCCCCCAGTCTTAAACTCATAGTTCTACGATTTACTTGTTCAAAAATAGGATTTTCCTACAAAATTTATAGACTTTAAGGGAGTTTTTTCATTTTTTTATTTTATTTTTTTTAAAATGGGGTAATTGGGGCTAACAAACAGGGTAACAAACTGGGTCAAATCAGGGTTAAATCAACTGGATAAAAAGGGTTAAATGGATAAAAAGGGGGTTAATCAAACGGACAAAATATGGCTTTACAAAATTTACAAAAGTTGCTTATTGACCTGAAGCAGGAAGCTGCCAGGCGTGATAGGCCATACTGAACAGATGATCATCTGCCAGGCCGGCTTCCATCCGGGCTGCTTCCTCTTCCAGCTCCAGTTCAATAAATCCAAGGTATAGGGCATAATAATGCTGAAAAGTGCTGATGCACTCGGTCAGACTATTCCTGCTGCCAGCAAGGGCGGCCGGCGGCAGATCGGGTAAAGCAGGCATAGGCGGCAATGCTACTACTTTCTCTATATAATAACACTCTTCATCAGAGTAAGGCTCCCAGTTATTTTCCGGCTGCAACGAGGGTTTCTGCAGGCAGAAGGTCATATTATCAAATACCACGGCTGCCCCCAGTTCGGTTTCCAGGTCGATGATTTCCGGTATACGCCGCATGTTTTCCAATTTCTTCACAATTGTCATCTGCACCGCATCATGCTTATCATGACCGTAACGCAACATGGTGTTCATCACCTCATAGGTTGTTACAAAGTCGCACAGATGCCACACCTCTTCCAGTTGCACATGCCCCCATAATGTCAGGTAGTTGGAGTCATCCATGATAATCTGTCCGATTGAAATGGCCTGTATGTTGGTAATGGCTGTAGTTGTATGTACCTTGTTCATAACTATCAGGTTTTAATAACAATACAAAGCTACCCTTCCTGCGCGCATAGAATTTGCGTAGTGAACATCCTGTTATAAAATTTTAAATAGAGGTCGCAAAAAGGAGAATTCCTTATTTTTATTTTCTAAACTTTATCTTGTGCCAAAGAATAAGGATGCGGTATCACGTTACCGCTGGATTGATGAAAGGCTGCGTAACAAACGCCTGCCCAAACCTACACTGGAACACCTTATTGAATACGTATCCGAAAAAATGGATACAGACATCTCTACACGTACTATTCAGAAGGACATACAGGATATGCGCCAGGACCCGGAGCTGAACTATATGGCGCCTATTGTATATGATCGCAGCAGCGGTACTTACCGCTATGCAGACGATAATTTTTCCATCAGCAATATTCCCATTGAAGAAGCAGACCTGCAAGGCCTGGAAATAGCCATTGGCATACTGGAACAATTCAGAAGCCTGCCGGTAGTACAACAGTTTGAAGACGCGATTCTGAAAATTGCTGCCAGCCTGAAAATGAACCGGGAAGCCCTGCAACACAAGGGGTTGATTAAATTTACCCGTACCTCCCAGTACAAAGGCGCCGAGCATATTCCTGAAATCGTGGATGCCATCAAAAACCTGGAAGTAATCCGTATTTCCTACCAGAGTTTCGACCGCGATGAACCCAAGGAACACTGGGTAGAACCTTTTCACCTGCGCGAATACCAGCACCGCTTTTACCTGATCGGCAAAAGTCAGAAAACACGGGGCGGCGCCGTCATTACTTTTGCCCTCGACAGGGTTGTTAACATATGGCCGACCAATAAACATTTCGATGAAAAAAACTTCGACGAAGCCAGTTACTTCCAGCATGCAGTAGGTATTACCGTACACGACGGAGAGCCGGAACAGGTCATCCTGCGCTTTACCCCACGGCAGGGAAAATATGTGAAATCGCAGCCGATTCACGCTTCACAGGAAATACTGGAAGATAACAGCAAGGAATGCCGTATATCCCTCCAGGTGGTCATTAATCCCGAACTCATCATGACCCTGCTCAGTTACGGCGCCAACGTGAAAGTATTGCAACCCGCTCACCTCGCAGAAAAACTGGCCACAGAAGCCAGCGCCATGACAGCACTATACAAAGGAAAATAAGGCGGTAAACAGTTCCGGGAAGATATACCGGCCAACAGCGCACGGATATCTTCCCGGAATAACGATTTATAATACTGTGATCAGCTTATTTCGCAGGCTTTTCAAATAAACTACTCTCCACTGGCTGATTAGTGACTACTTTTTCGATGTTGATTTTCACGCCGGAAGGCTGCTGTTCTGTTACCGCCGGATAAGCAAATCCCTCCGGAGTTTTCCGGTAATCAGACATCAACGTAACCAGTTCCACGGATTGGCCTTGTATCTCTACTTTATTCACAGCTTTTACCAGGTAAAAATTGGCGGCATCTACAAATGCCAGGCCTTCTGTACCATCTGCTGATACTATTTTCAACTTATATGCCGGCGCACCATTCACGTCCTCTTTCCCCAGCAAAGAGAGTTGTTTACCTCTTGCTTTGTAATCATAAAAATCACCTTTCAGATCCAGCTGTGTTTTCATCAGTTTAAATGTAGCTGCATCCATATCCTGCGGAGTGGTTTGCATCATCACCGGCATCAGGCTCCAGCCTGCGGTACTGGTGACCACCTGTATATTGGTAGTGCCCTGTACATTGAATTCCAGCCGCATTCCTTCATCCTGCTTTACCCACCTTTTCAAGGGTACTTCCATGCCTTGCACTTCCATTTTCCCTTCCACATACTGCGTTTGCACTGTTTTGAATTTATTGGCACCACCCATTGCGGCAATATTTTTATCGACTATCTCCTCGAGTGATTGTGCGTATGTACTGATACCGGCCATTAAAAAAGCAACAGCCCATGTTAAAACCTTCATGCCTTTCATAAAAGATGTTTTGTATGAATTTTAGTGATCGAATAAAGATAACCAAAAAACATCGCTCCACTCTTTCTTTCAAAAAAACTGCCGGTATTCAAACTGCCTGCTATTCCTTAGTTTTGCGGTATGAATACATTCCAGATTTCCGGTAACCTGGTAGATATCCTCCAACAGGAAATATATCCGGCTACCCTGCATATAGAGAACGGTGTTATCCGCCACATTGCGCGTAATAACGAGGTGTATACGCATTACATACTACCAGGATTTACTGATGCCCATGTACATGTGGAAAGTTCCATGCTCATCCCTTCGGAGTTTGCGCGGCTGGCCGTTGTACACGGTACCATTGCCACCATCAGCGATCCGCATGAAATAGCCAATGTAATGGGCGTAAAAGGCGTGGAGTTTATGCTGGAAAACGGGAAACAGGTACCCTTTAAATTTAACTTCGGTGCGCCCTCCTGTGTACCCGCTACTGTTTTTGAAACAGCAGGCGCCACTGTGAGTGTAGCCGATATTGAAGCGTTGCTGCAACGGGATGACATTCTTTACCTGACGGAGATGATGAACTTCCCCGGCGTATTGCATAAAGATCCGGAAGTACTGGCTAAAATTGCAGCGGCACAGAAAGTAAACAAACCTGTCGATGGCCATGCACCAGGCCTCCGCGGAGAAGATGCCCGCAATTATATTGCAGCCGGTATCAGTACCGATCATGAATGTTTCACCCTGGAAGAAGCACTGGATAAACTGCAATACGGTATGCACATCCTCATCCGGGAAGGCAGTGCCGCCAAAAACTTTGAAGCACTCATTCCATTGCTGCACGACTATCCGGAAAAAATCATGTTCTGCAGCGACGATAAACACCCCGACAACCTGGTAGAGGGACATATTAATCTGCTGGTAAAACGTGCACTGGCACATGGTGTGGAGCTTTTTAAAGTATTGCGCGCCGCCTGCGTTAACCCGGTATTGCATTATAAACTCAGTAATGGATTGCTCCGCGCTGGTGATGCCGCTGATTTTATTGTGATCGATGACTTACAGCACTTCAACATACAAGCCACCTATATCAACGGTACCAAAGTAGCAGAAAACGGGCAAACACTGATAGCACCGGTGCCTGCCGTTCCGGTAAACAACTTCGTTTGCCATGCGAAAACAGTCACCGATCTTCGTATAACCGTTACAGATAGTACCGCTACTACTGCTACTGTAAAAGTGATTACTGCCACCGATGGTCAACTGATCACCGGTAGCACTACTGCTACCCTACCTGTTGTCAACGGTACCCTGCACAGTGATGTATCACAGGATACCCTGAAACTGGTAGTCGTTAACCGTTACCGGGAAGCGCCGCCGGCACTGGCATTTATTCGTGGCTTCCACCTGCAGCACGGCGCTATTGCCTCTTCTGTAGCACACGATAGTCATAACATTATAGCTGTTGGTACGGATGATGAAAGTTTATGTGCAGCTATTAATGCCATCATCACTGCACAGGGAGGTATCAGTGTGGCCAATGGAAAAGAAGTACAGGTATTACCGTTACCGGTAGCCGGTTTAATGAGTAACCTCGACGGATATACGATTGCAACGCAATACAGTGCGCTGGATCAGGCAGCAAAAGCATTGGGTTCACAGTTAAACTCTCCTTTCATGACCCTGTCATTTATGGCGCTGCTGGTGATTCCTCACCTGAAGCTCAGTGACCTGGGATTATTTGATGGCGATAAGTTTGAACTGACAACCAGTCATTAAAAAACTCACGAGAATAAAAAAATAAGGAGCAGCGGGTAGCTGCTCCTTATTTTTTTATCTATTCATATGATGATGATCAGTGGCTGATCCAGAGCGCGCCATTAATGGAATCGCGGCTGGCACCAGTAACAGACGACATGATATTTTCTTCCTGTCTCCAGCGTAAAGCACCTATCAGCGCCATGACCAGGGCTTCTTTAAAGTTAACCGTTTGTTCATCCGGCACAGTGACTGTTATATCAAGCGGCGCCAGCTGCTCCTGAATCCTGTTGACCAGGAAGGTATTAAAGGCACCACCACCCGTAATCAGCATACTCACGGGGCCTTCCGGCATACGGGCTTTCAGGGCTGCTACTGCCTGAGCGATTTGGATTGCAATGTGTTCTGTATAGGTACGCAGCTTACCCTGTACGGATATACGTAAAGGCGCAATCATCGGTAATATCGTATCTGTACCAAAATCATTGGCCAGTGATTTGGGCCAGGCCTGCGTATAATAAGGCAATGCGTTTAACTGTTGCAGCAAAGCTTCATCCGCCACACCGCCGGCAGCCAGCGCCCCACCTTCGTCATAAGGCTTTTGCAAAGCGTTTGCCAGCGTGTTGAGTACCCGGTTAGCCGGACAAATATCAAATGCGGCAAACTGCTCCGGTAACTGTGCAGAAATATTGGCAATACCGCCCAGATTCAGCCAATATTGATAATCCGGCAGCAGGTATTTTTCGCCAATTGGTACAATCGGTGCTCCCTGACCTCCCAATGCCACATCTACGGCACGCAGATCGGTGATCACCGGCAATCCGGTTACGGCCGTAATAGCAGCGCCATCGCCCAGCTGAGCAGTCATCTTACCAGCCGGCAGATGAAAAGTGGTGTGTCCGTGAGAAGCAATAAAATGTACTTTATGTTCTAATTGATTATTTGCAATAAAAGCCAAAATCCGTTCACCAGTATAGTGTCCGTAAGCAGTGTGCAGCAACAGGTATTCCCTGGCTGGCAGTGTAGTAGCTGTAGCCAGTTTATCTACCCATTCCGGTTCATATGGCAGGCTCTCCGCCGCTTTGATAGCATAGGTCCATTTTCCGCGGACCTCAGTCAGTTCTGCAAAAACGATATCCAGTCCATCTAAAGAACTGCCGGACATAGTGCCTATCACATTGTATACCATCTACAAAAAATTTTAACAAAGGTAGTTGTAAAATATTTTTTTTCCGACTTATGGAAATCACCGGTCAGGATTCATCATACCCGCAGAAAACTACAAGATTATGCAAAAATATATTTCTTTACTACTGCTCTCCTGCCTGATGGTGCTGCATGCGGCCGGGCAGCTACGGTATATTACCGGTACCGTGCAGGACTCCCTTACCCATAACGGCATTCCCAATGCGGTAGTACGGGTAAAAGGCAGCGATATACTCACGGCCACCAATGCACAGGGCCACTTCCGGTTGCAGGTGCCTGGCGGCAAACAGCTGCTGGAGGCCAACCGGGCCGGTTATACCGGCCAGACCATCGGTATCAGCAGCCAGCAAACAACAGTACATTTTCAATTAAGGATGCTGCAACCCCTGTTAAAAGAACGGGAACAAAACCGGATAGTGATGGAAGCCAGCCAGGATTCGCAAGTATATGGGAGCCGGGCCATCTCCAACGGTGCGCTGATGATGACCAAAAAAATGAGCCCGTCGCCCTATCCGCATACGCCGGTTTATAACACCGAAGACTATAGTCCTATCAATGAAAATATTTTCCATACCGCTACAGACCAACCCTTGAGCACCTTCAGTATTGATGTGGACCGGGCCTCCTACAGCAATATGCGCCGCTTTCTCAATAACGGAGAGCTGCCACCAGCCGATGCTGTCAGGGTGGAAGAGCTGATCAACTATTTTGATTATCGCTACCAGCCACCTACCGGCAAAGATCCGGTGGCTTTTTATACCGACATGGCGGTATGCCCCTGGGATACCAAACATCAGCTGGTACGCATTGCCCTGAAAAGCAAAGAGGTGGATACGAAAGACCTCCCACCTGCCAACCTGGTTTTTCTGATTGATGTATCCGGCTCTATGGACGCTCCCAATAAGCTGCCATTGGTAAAACGGGCATTCAAGGTACTGGCAGATCAATTGCGCCCGCAGGACAAGGTGGCCATTGTAGTCTATGCCGGTGCAGCCGGCACCGTGTTACCAGCTACCAGCGGTGCGGAAAAAAGTAAGATCCTGGAAGCATTGGATAACCTGCAGGCCGGCGGCTCTACAGCCGGTGGTGAAGGTATCCGGCTGGCCTATCGTATTGCCGGCGAAAACAAACAGAAAAACAGTAACAACCGGGTAATACTGGCAACAGATGGCGACTTCAATGTAGGCGCCTCCAGCGATGGTGAACTGGAAAAACTCATTACCCGTGAAAGACAGCAAGGCATTCAACTCTCTGTACTGGGATTTGGCATGGGCAACTACAAGGATAATAAACTGGAACTGCTGGCAGATAAAGGCAATGGTAATTATGCCTATATCGATAACTTCGAAGAAGCCCGCAGAACCTTTGTGACCGCATTTGGCGGTACACTCTTTACCGTGGCCGGAGATGTGAAATTACAGGTAGAATTTAACCCCACTTTCGTACAGGCTTACCGGTTAGTAGGTTATGAAAACCGGGTATTACAAAATGAAGATTTCAATAACGATCAGAAAGATGCCGGAGATATGGGCGTTGGCCATACGGTAACAGCCTTGTATGAGATTATTCCTACCGGTAAGGGAACACCGGCGGTCAGCTGGGTAGATCCGTTGAAATACCAGCAGGGTAAGCCTATTGGGAATACAACCGAAGTACTCACAGTAAAAATGCGTTACAAATTGCCAGGCGAAACCAGCAGCCGGTTGCTGCAACAGGTATTGCCCTATCGCCATCAGGTGATTACACAAATGCCGGCCGATTTCCGGATGGCCGCTGCAGCTGCTGCTTTCGGACAGTTATTGCGCCAGTCTCCCTTCAAAGGCACCGCCACCTACAGCGATGTATTGAACTGGGCTGGCACGGCCCGGGGCGACGATCCGGAAGGTTATCGGGCAGAATTCCTGCAGTTGGTGAAAAAAGCAGCCCTGCTGGATAAGGAGTAGTTCAACTAATTTTGGTAATTTGCCGGCTCAAAGAGGAAAGCTCATGATTATCAATTTAAGTGAAACTAATTCGCTGGTAGGAGAATGGCTAAGCGAGATAAGGAATGTGGATGTTCAGCAGGACCGTATGCGCTTCCGGCGTAATATGGAACGGTTGGGCGAAATAGCAGCATATGAAATCAGTAAAACGCTGGAGTACGAAGACAAGGAAATAACAACGCCGATGGGCATTGCTACCTGCCGCGTTTTAAAGGCACAGCCGGTACTGGCTACTATTTTACGCGCCGGCCTGGCATTGCACCAGGGTCTGCTCCACTATTTTGATAAAGCAGATCACGCTTTTATCTCAGCCTACCGTAAGCACAACCACGACGGTTCTTTCGATATCAGCCTGGAGTATGTGAGCAGCCCTTCCATTGAAGGACAGGTACTGATCCTTTCAGATCCCATGCTGGCCACCGGTTCTTCCCTGGTAAAAACCATCGAACACCTGGAGGAAATCGGTAAACCAAGTCATATTCACCTCGTGGTGGCTATTGCCTGCACAGTAGGTATCGAATATGTGTTGCGTAATACCAAAGCCAATCTCACCATTTGGGCAGGAGACATTGATGATGAACTCACCGCAAAAGGGTACATCGTTCCGGGACTCGGAGATGCCGGTGACCTGGCCTTTGGAAATAAATTACAACAATAGACACCTTTTTATCGTTTAACGAACGGCAACGGGCTTTTTTTGAATGAATCAGGCCGTTGTCGTTCGTTTTTTTTGTACCATATTTTTATTATACATAGTTTTAATTTGTGATATGATTAAATTGGTGTACCTTCACCACTAATGCATAAACCCTATGCTTTAAGCTTTATGTATATGAAAAGAGCTTTACTATTCTTGACCATACTCCTTTATTTTAATCCGCTTCGGGCACAGGATCCGCACTTTTCGCAATTCTTTGCCTCACCGCTTACGCTCAATCCGGCTTTTACAGGTTTATTCTCCGGCGACTTCCGTTTATCCGGCAACTACCGTTCCCAATGGCGCAGCATTTCTACGCCCTTTGTTACCGGTACAGCCGCTATGGACTTCGGTATCCTGAAGAATACAATTTCGTACACGGATATCTGGGGCGTAGGATTTATGGCGATGTATGACCGTAGTGGCGGAGGCGCATTAACGTCTACCTATCTCTCTTTCAGTACCGCCTACCACAAAGGGCTGGATCCCGAAGGGAATCATACCCTGGCCATTGGTTTACAGGGAACCCTGGTACAGAAACGGATAGATAACAGTAAACTGCGATTTGAAAACCAGATTGACAACAACGGATATAATCCACTGATTCCCAGCAACGAAACGCTGATTAATCCGAAGATCTCTTATTTTGATCCCAATATCGGGCTGCTGTATAACGGATTAATCGGTGAATCTGCGAATATTTACCTGGGAGCTTCCTATTATCATATCACCCAGCCGGTGGAATCTTTCATGAACGAAACCCAGAACAGGCTCAGTTCCCGCTGGACCATACACGGTGGCGGATCTGTTCCGGTAAATGGTAAAGATCGTTTCCACACCAGTATTCTTTACATGAAACAAAGTACGGCATCCGAATTTACTTTCGGCGGCGCCTATGGCTTTGCCCTCAGCGATATGGACGACAACCCGACTACCTTTTACCTGGGTAGCTGGTACCGGCTGAAAGATGCCTTCATTCCTTATGTAGGCCTGGAAATAAAAGGGTTTCAGGTAGGCCTCACCTACGATACCAACGTATCTACCCTGAAGCCGGCTTCCAATTACCGCGGAGGTCTTGAATTATCACTGATCTACATTCACACACGCAACGTCAACAATAAGTATAAAACACTTTGTCCGCGTTTCTAAACGCCGGCACAAAATTTACTGCACGCACAAAAGAAAAAGCTTCAAAAAACGTTCATGTATTAAACTGAACGTTTTTTTTATATCCATTTGTCAGGGATATTTTTAAGCCGGAACGGGGAAAAACGGATAATCCGCTCATCAGGATTCATTTTAAAATATTTTTGCCTTAGTTTCGTTCTTCCTACTATAACCAGGAGCTAAAACTAATTCTGTTACACTAAAACTATTCAGGCATTGTTTTCATTCAGAGAGGTACTGTCGGCCATTCAGTCGTACCGGAAAGCACACCAGTTCATTATGCAACACCAGTTGTGGAAATGGATACTGATACCCGGTATTATCTACTGCCTGTTGTTTTTTGCAGGCTTCTATTTCGTATGGGGATACTCCGGTGACTTTGTGGAATATTTCACCCGGTTACTGCATATCACTGAATGGGTACAGGAACTGGAAAGCAGCTGGGTAAGCTTTTTATTCCTGCTGGTCGCCTTTTCCGTCCGGATCATTTTTGTATTCTGGTACTTTTCCTATTTCAAATACCTGTTTCTCATATTAGCCTCTCCGGTATTCTCTTATCTGTCTGAAAAAACCGAAGCTATTCTGGAAAGAAGGGAGTTTCCTTTCAGCTGGTCACAACTGGCACAGGATATTATACGCGGCATTAAGATGTCTTTCCGCAATATTATTTATCAGACAGGCGCAATCCTGGTATTACTGGTGGTATCCTTTATACCTATCGTAGGGTGGATTACCCCCATGATCGGCTTCTTTATTGAATCTTACTTCTATGGCTGCTCTATGATGGATTATAGCTGCGAACGCCACAGGTTAAGTATGAAAGAGAGTATCCAGTTTATCCGGCAGCACCGGGGTATGGCCATCGGCAATGGCATGGTGTTTTACTTATTTATGCTGATCCCCATACTGGGCTGGATGCTGGCACCGTCTTATGCGGTGATTGCGGCTACAATTGATTTACAAAACAAAAGACTGATGTAATGAGTGCTATCGGCAAAGTGTACCTTGTTCCTACTGTGTTAAGCCCCGATGCCCTGTTTAGCATCCCGGCATATGTGACTGCCATTGTACAGCAGCTTACGGTTTTTTATGTAGAAAATGAACGTACTGCCCGGCGCTATCTGAAAGCACTGGACAGAAATATTAATATAGATGCCCTCCAGTTGTTGCTGATGAATGAGAATCAGCCACCGGATGTAACCCTGGCAAAAAAGCTATTAAAAGAAGGAAAGGATATCGGTATCCTGAGTGAAGCAGGATGCCCTGCCATCGCAGATCCGGGTCACCTGATAGTACAGGCGGCACACAGCATCGATGCCCCTGTTATTCCCATGATAGGCCCCAATTCCATGTTGCTGGCCCTGATGGCTTCCGGCATGAACGGACAAAACTTTCAGTTTGTCGGCTACCTGCCCATCAAACCACCGGAAAGAATCCGGTTCATCAAAGAGTTGGAACAGCAATCGCAGCAAAAGCAACAAACCCAGTTGTTCATCGAAACACCTTACCGCAATAACCAATTGCTGAAAGATATCCTGGATAACTGTAAAGACCATACGCAGCTTTGCATTGCCGCCGACATTACCGCACCGACTGAATATATCAAAACCAGAAGTGTCAAGGAATGGCGGAAAGCATTGCCGGAACTGCATAAGCGACCAGCGATCTTCCTGCTGTACGCCGGTTAGAAATTATATCCCATCCGCACCTTTACCGGATCTGTTCTCGGTACATGCTGATTGTACAGGAAGTCGAACAGCACCATCATGTTGCCTTTCATCTTGCTGCTAATCTTGTATTTCTTGCTGATTCCCAGTAAGGCGCTCTGTGTCCAGGGCTGCCCGGCGCCGTCGGCTAAAGTCGCATAGTTGGGCTGGTAGTTCTGTTCGTATCCGCCACTGAGGAAGAAGGTGCCTTTCAGCTTCCAGTCTACAAAAGACCGGATACCCATGCCCTGACTGGTAAACCGGAT
Source organism: Chitinophaga nivalis (assembly GCF_025989125.1). NCBI lineage: Bacteria > Pseudomonadati > Bacteroidota > Chitinophagia > Chitinophagales > Chitinophagaceae > Chitinophaga > Chitinophaga nivalis. The sequence continues at coordinate 201,925 of NZ_JAPDNR010000001.1, forward strand.
ATTATCAAACCCGGTACCCATGCCCAGCTTGTAACTCATGCCTACACCCACACTCCCGTTTTTATGGAACTTATAGGCCACCTGACCAGCCAGATCGCTGGTGCTGGGGAAAAATTTATTGCTGCGCTGAAACTGTATATTGCTGCCAAACTCCAGCCGTTGCAGAAAACTTTTGGTTTTCATGTCGTTGGGTTTGAAATTGGGCATATCTGCTGCATTATCCAGGTCCGGGAATTTACTTTTCAACTCTTCAAACTTACTGCGGGCAGCTGCCATCTGCTGACTGACACCCGATCCGGCATTGGGACCACCACCGCCCAGCCGTTGCTGAATCAGCTGTTCTACCTGAGAACGGGTCTGTAGTCCTTCCAGGCTTTCCGGCGATGCGGAGCCACCTCCCTGCAGGTTAAACAGGCTGGCTATCTGTGAGTTCTTTTGGATAAAATCATTATAGGCCGGCACTTTTTTCAATATCTCCATCGCCTTCTTTTCGGCCTTCTTCCGGTCTTTGAATACCTCTTTGTATTCTTTTACCTGCTGGGCATAATAGTAGGCCTCTTTGTTCATCTTCTGCAGATCTTTGCCGAATCCGGAAAACTGACTCAGTTGTTCTTTCAGCTGTTGCTTACGTTCACGGATATACGCTTTAATCATCTCTGCCTCCTTCAACTTATCCTGCAGCGCCTGCACCTGTTTGGTAGCTCCTCCCAGTTTATCTTTCATCCCCTTTGCCTGCCCCAGCAGGTCGTTGGAACCTTTCAGAAAAGAGAGGGATTGCTGTAAAGAATCGATGTAGCCGTTGTAGCCACCGCCACCTACTAACGGTACTTTAGCCAGCTTGCCTTTCATCCGGGCTTTCATATTGCCCAGCGAGTCGATAGATCGGGTAAAGATATTCTTAGCCGCCAGGGAATCAATTTTCAACATTTTTTGCTGCATCCGTTTTTCCTGTGCCACAAAACGCGCCAGGGCTTTTTGCGAACGCTTGTCCAGCTGTTTATTCAATTGCCGGGTTTTGCTGTTGACTTCAGACAGGTATTTGGCCGGCAGTTTCTCTACCTGCTTCACAAGGCTGTCTTTACGCGCTAAGGCATGGTGCCCTGGGGATGTAATGGTGCTGTCCTGGGTTTGCTGCGCAACAGCAAAAAGTGTACAGTGACTGAGCAGGATAAATAGATACAGGTGACGCATAAATAAAGGGCTACTGCGGGGCAAATTACACAATAATTGCGAATAACCGCATTTACACAAAACCCTTATCACATAAGTATTACAGCAGATCAAGACAATAAAAAAAGAAAGGCCGCCTATCCAATGAATACTGCGATTCATTTACAGGCGGCCCTTCTTTTTCCGGGTTATCTTGTTTACTGATCCCGCTTATTCAGGTCCGTAATGGTGATAATACTATCTACAATAAAAGGACTATAGCCTCTCCAGGGAATAGCCCCGAGGTATTCTTTGTAATGCAGTTCCACAAATTTACCGCTGGCAGTCATCAGCTGCTGCGCCACCTTTTCATTGGCAACAGAAAACTGAAACTCATTGGATTGTATCGTGCCCGTCACCCGGCCTTTATAGCCCGACTGAATCAATTTTCCTTCATAGGTTTTAAACACATATCCCTTCTCCACAAAGTAATTCAGCTCTCCAGCCTTTACACCCTGTCCGAAAACGAAGTAATACTTATAAAAGAAAAACCCGCCTAATGCCAACAGGATAATGGTGATCACGATAAAAAGAAACCGGCCCATAAATAATATTTAATGATTGAAGATCAAAAGTACAGATCTGTCAGGTAAATAAAGCCGGCCATGCCAAAAGCACCCAGTTCCAGTTCCCGCTTGTTAACAGATTCGAATACATCACTTGCCGCGTGATGAATATCAAAATAACGTTGAGAGTCAGGAGAAAGTTCAGCAATCGGCGTACCTAACAGTGCCGCCAGCTGTCCTACATCTACCCCACCACCTTCTTCTTCAAAATCATAGATGCCATAAGGGGCAAACAGTGGTTTCCAACTGTACAGGAGAGCTTTCTTCGCATCATCCATGGTAGTGGTAAACCCACGGGGTGTAAAACCACCTGCATCGCTTTCCAGTGCCATGATGTGTTTCTCTTTGCGTGCCTTTGCTTCTTCCGCATACTTGCGGCCACCACGGGTACCATTTTCTTCATTCGCAAACAACACTACCCGCAAGGTACGCGTTGGTTTAATACCTGCCGCTTTAAAAGCCCGCAGCACCTCAATAGACTGCACGCAGCCGGCGCCGTCGTCATGTGCCCCTTCATTGATATCCCAGGAGTCCAGGTGGCCGCCTACGGTCAGGTACTGATCAGGATATTTGCTGCCGCGCAGCTCCGCAATCACGTTATGCCCGATGGTATCTGCCAGCATCTGGCAATTGGTGCGCAGAAATACTTTGGCGCTGGCATCGTCTTTTACGCGATGACTCAGCCGGTCCGCATCTTCCAGTCCGATGGCTACTGCCGGAATTTTCGGATAAGCCGGGTCGTAGCCCATAGCCCCGGTATGCGGGTGATTATCTGCCGCATGCGACATAGAGCGTACGATAACCGCCACTGCTCCATATCTGGCCGCTTTGCTCGCTCCCTGGCCCCGGTATTTCACGGCATCGCCATAAGAGTAAAAGGTTTTTATGAAAGTAGGTTTGAAATGATAGTTATAGAAAACGATCTTTCCTTTTACCTGGTCTTTTTTAGCTTCCAGGTCTTCAAAGGAGGCCACTTCCAGTACGGGGGCGGTAATACCCGCTTTGCCGGTACCTACCGAGTTGCCCAGCGCCAGTACATTCAAAGGCGGTACAGCATCCCGGCGGTTGGAGATAATACGGGCTTCTTCCCGTTCTCCCCGTACCCAGTGAGGTACTTTACATTCCTGCAGGTATACGGTGTCTGCACCCGCTGCCTGCAATGCTTTTACACCCCATTGTTCTGCTTTTACCATCTGCGGGGAGCCGGCCAGGCGGCCTCCGATTGTTTTCGTCAGTATTCTAAGGTTTTCGTAGGCGGTACTGTGGGTCAATACTTCATCAGCAATCCGCCGGAGTACCAGCGAATCCTGTTGTTGCGCTGTAACTGCCGCCGGCAGCGAACAGGCAAATAAAATTGGCAACAAATGTTTTTTCATGCAGCAGGTTTATGTTGAATAAAACTAATTAATTGGCAGTCGCGTTACAAATAACAAAAAAATAATCGGAAAGTAAAAGTCCCGGCCACCCCAGCCTGCGAAAACCGGTACCGTCACACCCCGGCGCAACTGGTTCGGGGGTTGGTTGCCATATGCCTGAAAAAGTTACCTTTGTTGATGCAAAACAGCCGGATGGCACCACGCGCTTACCGAAAGCAACCCTGAAAAGCAGGGTGTAATACCCGCTTACGGACACTTCTGCCGATTGCTGTTGCTTTTAAGTTTAAATAATAACACATGCGCATAGGAATAGTATGTTATCCTACTTACGGTGGTAGCGGCGTACTGGCAACAGAGCTGGGGAAAGCCCTGGCAGACAAAGGCCACATGGTACACTTCATCACCTATCAACAGCCGGTAAGGCTGAACGCTTTTCACGCTAATATATATTATCACGAGGTACAGGTACCGACCTACCCGCTTTTTGATTTTCCACCTTATGAGTCGGCCCTCAGCAGCACGATGGTAGATGTGATCATTAATCAGAAACTGGATCTCCTGCATGTACATTATGCCATCCCACACGCATCTACAGCCTATATGGCCAAACAGATCGTTAAGAAACAAGGCAGAACCGTACCTTTTATTACCACCCTTCACGGTACAGATATTACCCTGGTAGGCAAGGATAAAACCTATGCACCGGTAGTAACCTTCTCTATCAATGAGTCGGATGCGATTACAGCGGTTTCAGAAAACCTGCGGGACGAAACCTATAAATCTTTTCAGATAGAAAAAGATATCTCTGTTATCTACAACTTTGTGGATACCCAGCGTTTCAGCCGCCAGGAACTGCCTCATTTCAGAAAAGCCATTGCTCCCAACGGAGAAAAAATACTGCTGCACGTATCCAACTTCCGTAAAGTAAAACGGGTGCCGGATGTGGTGAAAGTATTTGCCCGTGTACGGGAGAAAATGCCGGCAAAACTGTTGCTGGTAGGCGATGGACCAGATCGTCCGATGATTGAGTGCCTGTGCCGGGAACTGAATTTATGTGAAGATGTACGTTTTGTGGGTAAACAGGAGCAGCTGGAAGACGTGATGTCTATCAGCGATTTGTTCCTGCTGCCATCAGATTATGAAAGCTTTGGTCTGGCAGCACTCGAAGCGATGGCTGCGCAGGTACCGGTTATTTCCTCCAATGCCGGCGGTTTACCTGAAATCAATATCCAGGGGCAAACCGGTTATATGAGCGATGTAGGAGATGTAGATGGTATGGCCGCACACGCCATTGCCCTGCTGGAAGATGAAGCCCTGCTGGCCAAAGTACGTAAAGGTGCGCTGGCTCAGGCCTTGCGTTTCCATATTGATAATATCATTCCGCAATACGAAGCGTTGTACGAAGAAGTATTACAAAAACAGGCACAGGCCGCGATTCTTTAACGACCACGTATCCATCTTTCCGGATTCTGTTTGGTCATGTTCCGGTATATCTGTAATTCTATCTCGCCGGTATTACTACCCGCGCCGGAAGCCGCGGCACCCAGTACCTGACCACGTTTTACAGACATTCCTTTACTTACGCGAACATCCACGAGCCGCACATAATTGGTAAAATATTTTCCATGGCGCAGGGTAACCATATATCCTGCGCCTGGTACCATAAATACCATAATTACTTCTCCCTCGAAGATAGCTTTTACAGCAGCGCCTTCACCGGTAGCAATGATTACCCCGTTGTGATCTACTTCAATTTTCCCTACCCTTCCGGCGCCGAAGTGCCCTGTGATGCGCCCTGCATCTACCGGCCATGGTAAACGGCCACGATTGGCTTCAAAATCACGCGACAGCGACAATGCTTCCGGCGTAGCAACCAGCACATCTTCATTGGATGTTTTTGCCGGTTCCGGCTCCTCTTCTTCTTTTTCCGGTACTTCCTTCTTCGGTTTGGGAACAGGTTTATTGGCTTTTTTAGCGGCAGCCAATGCCGCTCTTCTACGCGCCTCGGCCAGTTGGCGGCGTTTCAGTTCAGCGGCTTTTTTCCGGGCAAGCGCTTCAGCGGCTGCTTTTCTTTGTGCAGCTGCGATTTCCCGCCGGATGGCATCCTGAATAGCCTTATCTACCTGCCGGGCTTCTGCCTTGCTTTTATTGATGCTTTGCTGTAATTCCTGTTCCTGGTCTTTCAGCTGGGCAATCGTCTGATCGGTTTCTTTTTTATCTGCCAGCAGAGATACCTGTTCCTTTTTTTCTGTTTGCAGTACGCCTGCTTTCTGTGCCCGTTGTTCCTGCAGTACTACCAGTTTCTCGCCCAGCAGCGCTTTGGTAGACAGCAGATTTTCTGCCTGACGGCGGCGGTTCTCCCGATACTGACGTAAGTACTGGTACCGGCGGATGGCATCATTAAAGCTGGTGGCTGAAAAAAAGAAGTGCAGTACACTATAGGCGTCCTTCGTTTTATAGGCGTATACAATCAGCTGGGCATAACGGGCGCGTAATGAATCCACTTCCCGCTCCAGCGTTTGTACGTTATCGTTAGTATGGTGAATATCTCCGTCTATCTGGCTGATCTCCTGATTAATATTACTGATCAGGGCCGTGCGGGTGCTGATTTTTTGTTGTAGTTCCCGTTGCAGACCAATGTTTACACGGGCAGATTGTTGTACCTGGCGGAGGGATTTATTGGCTTCTTCAATCTCTTTCAACAGCTGCTGTTTGCGGTTTTCCAGTGTCGCGCGCGATGGTTTATTACCTCGTTGTGCATATAACAACGCAGGCAATAGCCAGAGAGCCATCAAAAGAGGGATCAACTTTCTCAAAAAAAATGCATTTGGTTAGTAAGCGTAAGGCCGGTACGGTGCTACCGGGTAATGGCTGTTATGCCTGAACAACAGGTATGTTAACAATGGCGGTTGTTCAGGCATAATAGCTGCCGGTATATCATGACGGCCTTATAAAAATTATCTTCTGCGTATCCACTGCTCAGGATTCTGTTTGGTAACCCCTTTCCAGATCTGCAGTTCCACCTCTCCGGTATTTTCAATATCGTTGACGCTGGCGGTACCAATTACCTGGCCCGTTTTCACATTATCCCCTTTCTTCACGCGGGTAGTCTGCAAACGTACATAGGTAGTAAAGTATTGTCCATGGCGTATAATGATCACATATCCTGAGCCAGGCATTACCACAACGGATTTCACTTCTCCGTCGAAAATGGATTTAACCGCGCCGCCTTTGTTGGTGGCAATGACAATACCATCGGAAGGTACCTGGATATGTTCCATTACCGCATGCTGGTGAATACCAAAATGTTCAATGATATTACCGGCATCCACAGGCCATGGCAGTTTACCACGGTTAGCCTCAAAGCTTTCAGATAAAGCCAGGGCTTCCGGTGTAGCTTCCAGTACGTTTTCACTGCGGGTAACGGGTTTCTCCGGTTCCGGTGCAGGCGTTGGTTTTACCGGAGCAGGTGCTGGTTTTTCCGGTGGTGGAGCAGGTGTATTGTTATTATTGGCATTGTTGGCAGCGGCAGCAGCGGCTCTTGCTTTTTCAGCAGCGGCGGCAGCAGCTTTCCGGGCCTCTTCTTCTCTCTTGCGTTTTTCTTCTGCTGCTTTACGACGTGCCGCTTCTTCCTCTATTGCCTTACGTCTGGCTTCTTCAATCTCCCGACGGATTACTGCACGGATGGCCGCCTGTACTTTCAAGGCGTCTTTCTTACGCTGATTGATATCGGTCACCAGTTCCTTCTCTCTTCCTTTTAGTTTGTAGAGCACTTCGTCCTTTTCCTTTTTATCTACTTCCAGTGTGGCACGTTGCTCCTGCTCTGTTTTCAGGGCGTCGGAACGTCTTACCCGCTGTGATTCCAGGCTTTGGATTTTCTGGTTCAGCTGATCCTGTGTGCTGATAATATTATCGGCCTGACGGCGGCGGTATTCCCGATATTGCTTTAGATACTGAAAACGTTTTACGGCATCATTAAAATTCTGTGCAGAAAAAACAAAATTCAGCATGTCGTAGGAAGAACGGTTCTTGTAGGCGTAGATAATCAGTTGTGCATATTGCGCCTTTAAGGTATCCAGGTCTTTCTGCAGGGTTTTTACATCGCGGTAGGCGGTATTGATATCTCCGTTGATAAAGTTAATTTCTTCATTGATGTTGTTGATAAGCCGGGTACGCAGCGTGATCTTATCACGCAGGGCGCGTAATTGCCCCAGGCTCTCCCGGGTCGATTTTTTGGTAAGATTCAGCTGTTCGTTGGCCTCCTCTATTTCTTTTTGCAGTTCCTTTTTCCTGCGCTCCAGTTCTTCCCGTGACTGTTGCTGCTGGCTACTTTGTGCCACCAATATTGTTGGTATCAACCATACAATCAACATGAACGGGATAATCTTCTTCAAATACAACATGACTATATTTAGTAACTGCAAGTTAAATATCAGGTTCCGGTTTATAAACGCTAAATATACAACGTTTATTAGTTTAATGAAGATGACATTTGTGTAAATGCCGGGTTACATACGTTTATAGCTGGAAGGCGTATTAAACGGAAAAGTAAGCGGTACATCAAAGTCGTATCTGGTGAAGTCCAGGGCTACTTTGGTCACCCCTTTTTCTTCAATGAAAATACGGCGGGTGGTCGGAAATTTACGGCCGGCTGCCTTCGCATAGTCGCCATAGGTGAGTTCGCAGGAGCGTTGGTTTCCCGTATTATCTTTATCCATTACTTTACTTTGCTGTAAGCCAAAGTCATCTGCAAATACATTGAATAAGCTAACGAATTTGGTATGATCACAGCTAAAGGAGATAATGCTGGGCGTTTTTACGACCTGGTATATCGAATCCGTCAGATATATCGGATTCCCAATCAACATTTCCTGTAAGGTGTTGAAGTCAAACGGAATATTCAGCAAGGCTTCTGCATCGGACGTCTTCCGCAGGATCAGTTGTTTTTCCAGGCGGTTATATAGTTTCAGGCTATCCGGTGTTATCACGGCACGTATCACTTCATCTACAATAGGGGCGCTGACAGATATCCAGATAATACTGTCTTTTTTCATCCGGATGGTAGCCGTCAGGTTATTATGACTTCTTTTTTCATCTTCAAACCCCAGCCTCACTCTGCCGGAGAAGGTATTAAATGCAATATGGTTACTTTTTATTCCCTGTAACATGGCGGATGTAAACTTTGCCAGTTCTTCCGCAGAGGAAGTATCCCGTATTACGCCGCCTCTGCTTGTATCTGCAGCAGGAAAGGTGTTACGTGCCAGTTTCTTCGGGTGTCTGCAGGCCACCATTGCCATACTGACGGTAAATATTAAAAGTGTGACTACAATTACTCTTTTCATGTTAGCTTTTAGCGTTGGGCATTCAGCTCAGACCATCAGCAGCCGGTATGTTCAGGATACCAGCGGCTAAAAAGCCAAACGCCTATTGAATGTATCTTTTTTCAGCGATCTTACGAACCAGGTCAACAGAGGAAGCTCCTTTATCTTTCGCCTGTTGCCAGTACTCCACCGCTTTTGCTACTTCTTTCAGATTAAACAGTATATCTCCGTAGTGTTCCAGCACATTCGGGTCTTGCTGGGCTGCCGGATATTGCAGGGCTTTCTCGATCCATTGCCGCGCTTCTTCGAACTTATCCTGCCGGAAAAGAATCCAGGCATAGGTATCCATGTAGGTTGGACTTTCCGGTTCAATCTCGAGTGATCGCCTGGACATTTCCGCTGCCCTATCAAGATTCTCGCCTCGCAAAGACAGGTAATAGCTGTAATTATTCAGTACCAGCGCATCTTTCGGACGCAGCAGCAAAGCCCTTTCATAACTGCTGTCCGACTGTTGATGCTGACCGGTGGCATGATAGGCATCTCCCAAAAGAGAAAAAATATCACCCATAAATTTTTTCTCCGGGCTACCCGTTTCCATCGCTTTGTTCAATGCACCGATAGCGGCCGGATATTGTTGTAACAGAAATGCAGCTACTCCCTTAAAGTAGTAGCCCATAAATTCTTTCGGGAATTTTTCTGTCACGGTATTGCTCAGTGCGAGTAAAGCGTTGGGATCTTCCTTACGAGAATAAATCCACATCAGCTGATACCATACGGAAAAACGGCTGCTATCGAGGCTGAGCGCCTGGGTATAGCTTTGCCGCGCACTATCCAGCATGTCTGCCTGAGAAAACATATCTCCCCGCAGGGCATATGCTTTGGCATCTTTCGGATGCGCCCTGATAATCAGATCTGTCAGCTCCAGCCCTTCATCCAGCTTGGTTTTATCCACATCCATCATTTGCAGGTATGGATATACATACGCTACTTTTTCATCGATGCTGTACAAGGGATTGGCGAAAGCTCTGGTCAGGTAGTTCCGATAGGTAACCATATCCTTTTGCTGCCGGGCATAAGAGGCCAGTGCAATCAATGCCCGGGCATTATCCGGATCTTTCTGCAGGATGGTATTATACACCGCTGCGGCGTCTTTGATGCGGTCGTTGGCATCATATATTTCGGCCAGCAGATAATAATAGCGTATTTCCCGGGGAGACTGGTCAATGAGTTTCTGTATTTCTGCAGCCGCTTCATCTACCATACTCATTTTCAGGAGTAATTTCTGTTTTTGGTAGATGAGTTCTTCCACCACACCTGCTTTGCTTTCCAGCTGATCAAATGCCGCCAGTGAAGACGCAGGTTTGTTGGCCTTCCCCAATAATATGGCCTTGTTGTACAGGTAATCTTCGTTATCGGGGTAGCGGTTGGTTAATCCCTCAAATATCATCGCTGCGCTGTCGTATCTTTCATTTACAGCATAAGCGTCGGCGAGGGTTACCTGAAACCAGTGGTTGTCAGCATCTATAGCTACTGCCCGACGGGCAAAAATGAGGGCATTGCCAGGGCTTTGCACCTCCATAAACAGGCGCGCCAGTTCATAATAAACCGTCGCATTTTTTCTGTTCAGCCGTAAATAGTCGGAATACTGGGTGATAGCAGTACGATAATCGCCCAGCATTTTGGAACGCTGCGCAGCGAAAAAAAGACTGTCTGCCCGCTGTTCCAATACAGCAGGATCTTTAATGGTAGTACCTTTCTGCGAAGCAATTTGTTTGGCACCGCTGCATGCTCCCATCAAAAAAAATCCCGCCAGCCCTATAACGGTGAAGTATATCCGCATTTATCAGGATTTACCGGTGTGTCCGAAACCACCGGTGCCCCGTACTGTCTCAGACAATACAGCTACCGGCTCCATTACTACCTGTACAAAAGGAGCAATGACCATTTGTGCAACCCGGTCTGCCGGGTGTATGGTTTGCGGTTCGTTGGACAAGTTAATCACGATCAATTTAATTTCTCCTCTGTAATCTGCATCTATCGTGCCAGGCGTATTCAGCAATGTGATACCCTGTTTGATGGCTAATCCGCTACGTGGGCGTATCTGCGCCTCGTAACCTGCCGGCAGCTCAATAAACAAACCGGTGGGTATCAATGTCCTTTCCAGTGGCTGCAGGGTTACCGCTGTTTCCAGGTGTGCCCGCAAATCCATCCCTGCCGCATCTGCTGTTGCATAAGCCGGCAATTCATTATCCGACTTATTAATGATTTTCACAATTATATCCGCCATTGGACAAAGATATTTTAAATAATGAATTACGAATTAAGATTTAAAAATTATACCTCTTGCGGAAAGGCATGGGTATAGCTTTTTAATCCTGCGCTGTAACCGCGTTATTTTACTGCGCCATTTTTTCCAGTAAAACAGTGGCATAAGCCATCACGCCTTCTTCCCGTCCGACAAAGCCCATTTGCTCTGTAGTGGTAGCTTTGATGGATACATCCTCCACTGTCACCCGCAATATTCCGGCAATGATGGCCTGCATCTGCGGCACATATGGCTTGATCTTCGGCGCCTGTAAACAAAGCGTACTATCGATATTCACAACCTGGTACCCTTTTTCGCCAATCAGTTGGGCACAGCGGGCCAGCAGTATTTTACTGTCTATATTTTTATAGGTATTGTCGGTATCCGGAAAGTGTACGCCTATGTCTCCCAGGGCCAAAGCGCCCAACATGGCATCGCAAACGGCATGCAGTAATACATCCGCATCACTGTGTCCTAATGCTCCTTTATGATGAGGCACCAGTACGCCTCCCAGCCAGAAATCACGTCCTTCTACCAGCTGATGAAAATCTATCCCCTGTCCAATACGTATCCTACTCATATAAAAAAAGTTTAATCATTTCGCCAATGCGCAAGGTAAGCCAATAAATATAAAAATCCCCCCCGCTATATGGCGGGGGGGATGGGGTGTTGTATTATTTGTAAGCCGGCCAGGGGCTGCCTGATCACTACAACGGTAGCGCCAGGCCCATATCAAACCGGCAGCATTATCTTTTACCAGCCTGTCCGGCTCTCGTCTCTGCTACCCAGGTCGAAGGTCAGGGTAAACCTAAGGGTGTTGGACAACGGATTCCGTTGGATACCTGAACCCGAAGGCACCAGGTAAGACACGTTCAGACCGTATATATCATACTTTACACCGATACCGGCTGTAAAGTATTTACGATTGCCTTTATTTTTATTTTCATTGAAGTAACCGGCTCTCACTGCGAAGAGCTGACTATACCAATATTCCATCCCTACAGAATACATCAGCTCCTGTAATTCTTCTTTAAATCCACCGGGGGCATCTCCGAAAGAAGAGAACATACCTTCCAGGGAACTTTTGTTTTTGTAGGTGCCGTTACTATCCGGCGTAGGTACCAGTAATTTATTGACATCCAGGGCAAAGGTGAGCTGATTATTCTCGTCCAGCGCCATGGTATAAGCTGCTCCCAGACCAAGGTTCGTTGGTAAAAAATCTTTGTTCTGTGCAGAACTGGTATAGGAAATTTTAGTACCAATATTGGTGATGGCTACGCCCAGGTTCAGTTTATTGGCCAGCCCATCATCTTTCTCAAAATCTTTGGTATAGAAGGCAGAAATGTCTGCGGCAAAAGCTTTACCGGGTTTTATTGTTACGTTATTCACAGATTGTCCGCCGGCCAGGTTGGAGTAAATATAACGGCCGGTCAGTCCTACTGCAAAATGATCAGACAGTCTGCGGGAATAACCTGCATCCAGGGCAAACTCCCGCGGATGGAAATCTCCGATGGATTGACCTGTAACATTCGTAAAATTGATGGTACCCAGGGAGAAGTAACGCAATGATGCGGATACTGCCTGGAATTCATCCAGCTGTGTGTAACCACTTACAGTAGCCAGGAATACATCATTCACCAGTTCTTTTAACCAGGGCGTATAGGTAGCCGAAATCCTGGTTTTTGTATCTGCGAAAGGTAGTTTGGCCAGGTTCCAGTAGATGGAGTTTGCATCCGGAGCGGTGGCCACCCCTACATCTCCCATAGCGCCGCTGCGGGCATCCGGGGTAATTCTCAGGAAAGGGACTGCAGTGTTAATAGTATTCGTACGGCCATCAAGCTGACCAGGAGAGTCTATCTGAGCTGAGGTTTCAAAACTGGTGAAAGTGCCGTAAATGAACACAAGGCCCATTGTTAACTTTCGGATCATGCAGAATTCGGATTTGATAAGGATGTAAAAATAATTTTATTTATCAATATAAAACAGAAAGGGGTTAATAGGAAATTACGGCACACTACTTCTTTCATGCATAGGTCAAAACAATACCAATTTACCGCCCTTTACCCTCGTTTTGCCACTACTAATATTCGTTATCGTTAGTCTGTAAATATATAATCCTGGTGACATTTTAGCTCCCGAGTCACCACGTCCATCCCAAGGCATGCCATCAAAACGGCCGGAAGCTGATATTATTGTGTGACGAATTATTTTTACCTGGCGTCCTTCTAAGGTAAATATCTGCAACGTTAATTGCAAGGATGCTTCCTGTTGGTTGTGCAGGAAAGTAAAACGTGTTCCATCATGAAACGGATTAGGATAGTTTCCTACTTCCTCTACTGCCAGCTCTCCGGGTGTTGCCACCTTAAAGTAAACGGTGACCGTGGCGGCATTATTGTAGGTGTCCCATGCCTTAATAGTAATACTATGTGTTCCTGCAGCTATTCCCTGTAACGGAAAACGTACCACCCCTCTTCTATAGCTGTTCAAAGATGCTTCAAAATAATCATTTAACACAAAATATTCTGTCCCGTCCAGTATAGCCACCATCAGATGTTCCCGGTTGTTGCCGGAAATATTAAGGCCGCTGCTGTCTGCCAGTTCCACTATCAGCAACGGATCATTACCAACAATATCACCATTTTGAAAACTGTATTTATCCAGCCATACGCTGATGCCCGGCCCGGTTATATCTGCCGGCGGATACCCGGCCATACCACCGGTTGTAAAGTGATCAAAAAAACCATTGCCATCCCGCTGTCCATCGGAAGCATAATAACTGATTTTCCCTTTTCCGCTGCCAGCTGCCAGATCTGCCGGCGCTATAAAATCAAGGGTAAACTGTCCGCCGGTAATCGTTTGTGTTCCCCGGAACAGCACCTGCTGCTGCAACGTATAGGCGGCAGCTTTACTCCGGGGATCGTTGCCCCGCGTGTGTAAGGTGGCCGGTTTATCAAAGATCGTGGTATACAGGGTACCTTCATAACGCGGCAGGGGGTTACCCTGTACGTCTGCCAGATGCCCTTTCAGGGTATAATGCATCAGGCCCTGCAAGGTATCCGGACTCACTGCTATAGCTTTACCATTGATGGAATCTGTAATTACCCGGTATGCCGGAAAAGCCAGCGTTAAAGCCGGATCGCCGAGCAACTGGAATTTCCGGTTATTGATAATATCACCGGAGCTGCTATAGGTCATATTCTTCGCCAGCATCGCAGCAGTGCCCAGCGCCGGTAAAGTACCATCTGCCTGTGGTGTAAAGGCGGCCTTCATATAGTTGCTGTTCATCACCTGGTTGGCATAGGAAAATACCGCCCGGGTGGTGGTCATCAGGGCAATAGCTCCGCCGCGATGTTGCAGCAATACCTTGTGGCCGATGGAGGTAATGCCTGGATCATCAAACGGTTCAAAATCGCAGGTGGCCGTAATAAACAGCGGTAATTTGTTTTCATTTTGCCAGTACGGCAGATTGCCGGCATCCAGCACGGTTTCTTCCGCCAGCCGGGCATTACTTCCATGTCCGGTATAGTTGAATATCAGCGAACCTTTATTGATCCGGGTATCGATGGCCTTATTCACTTCCGGCGCCCGGCTGCCTGCATTGGTAGCTGTTTGCGGATAGGCGTCGAGGTAAATCTTATCTATATCTGCGGGGTAGCGGCTTTTCGTAATAATCCGGCTCATGGCTTCTGCCGCATCAAAATGTATATTATCATCTTCATCATCTGCCACCAGGGTTACCTGATTCCGCCATGGGCCTAAAGTTGCCGGTTGTCCGTACCGGATAATTTTATCCACTGCCAGGGCAGCTTCTGCCACATCCCTTGCCGGAATACGGCCCATACCGATGTCCAGCAAATTAGGGATATCCACACGGGTAATATCATCCTGGTCGTCCAGCAGCCCGAAAAAGTCATCTGATACATAGGAGCGTATCGCATCCAGGGAGGCTTCACTTTGCCAGGAAGGCACCATATTGCTATGCTGCCGGGTGCGCTGACGATAATCGTAGGAGGCGGCCCCCAACAACAGCAGGTAACGGGGAGCAGGTCCCCGGTCGTAAAACATTTTTACATAATCGCGGATGGCTGCAGGATCCGGAGCACCGGCGGCAAACTCCTGATAGATCTTATCTACTGTGGTCACCAATACTGTCAGTTGCTCGCGGGAGCGGTGCCAGGCCGCCAGCCTTTCTGCCTGTCCCTGCAAGGCGGTGGTTGTAACAATCAGCATATCAGCCGGGCCTGTACCATGCAGGTCCTGGTTAGCTACCGGCCCGGCTACTACCGGCAATTGTGCGGCGCTGCTGTTAAAGGCCACATATTCGCGCAGCTGATCCTGTTTTCCATTGAACACCAGGGAGTCGCCCTGTTGTTTAAAATGAACCGCCACCGGGTGTAAAGGATCGGTTACCTCCCACACCTGCGTGTGTGCCTGTACGTTATGCAGTGTATAGGTAGCAGGCAAAGCACCGGTTGTATAATGGCTGTCCCGGAACAGCAGCATCCCCGCAGCGGGTAAGGTAAGCCGGCAGCGGGCCTGTATTTCCAGGTAGTCCAGCCATCCACGGGCATTCACATCTCCCGGTTCAAAGGCAGCAGTTACCTGCAATGCCTGCCCGGCAACGGCTACGGAGCCTGCGCCCGTAGCTGCTGTGGCCACGCCTTCAAATATATTACCGGTTACCGGTAACAGATAAATGCCGCCGGCAGCCGTACCATTAACAGAGATATTAAAATTGCTGCCGGAGCCACCGCGGGCAGCGGCGCGGAATTGCACGGTTACCGGGCCTGCCGGAGGCGCCGGTAGTGTAAAAGCATACGATTGCTGCAGCCCGGCCACTTTGCCGAACTCCGGCCCCCACCATTGTTTACCGCTGTTGAGGAAGTTGAGGCTGTCGCGCTCATAAAAGGTGAGGTAATCAAATGTATGCACCGGGGTACCGGGTACGATCCGGGCAGTATCTTGTTTTATCCGCAGGCCAGGGGCATCGGTATTCAGAAAGTACCAGGCCGTATCGCTATACAGGTGTTTTTGGTGATGGAAGGTTTTGAAGCTGTTGTCGAAATCCCAGTGGTCTACGCCAGGCGCGTAAAATAAGAGATAGTCGTTGCCATCGAGGTAGCCATCGCCGCCATCGGCAATATACAAGGCCGTTTCCGGCAGGTCGTCATAACGGTCAGACCTATTTGCTTCCGGCAACATCCGGCCACCGCTTCCAAATAACCGGATATGCGCAGCGGGTACCTCCCGGGTATTGATACCCAGTTGCTGCAGCAGCGGTACATCTATTTTATAGATCCCGGCGGCACTTACCGCCAGCTTATGCCAGCTGCCGGTTGCCAGTACGGAGTGTGCTTTATAGGACCGTTGGCCTGTCTGTGCGCAGGTAAGATGGTATACCAGCAAAAAAACGGATAGCGGTAATAGGAAAATACCATTGAGTTTCATTATCTTAATCCCCCGGATTATCACGAACGCAAATGTAGCAGCGACGGCTGCTGCGCGCACGAATGGCAGCAAATTACAAATTAATTTTTTTCGCCATAAAATAAAAAAGAGTACATTTGCGTTTACTGTAAATATAATCGACTAAAGCTGTATCGCATGCGTAGATTAACCTCTTTATCATTGCTCGTAGGTACCAGCGTAATGCTATCCATGAGTGCCTGTAACAAGGGCGGCGGGGGACTTTTCGGAAAAAAGAAAGAAGCATCTTCTGCTACCGGCTGGAGCTATAACGACCCGAAGATGGGCGGTTTCAGCGTAGCCAAGAATAAAGACCAACAAACCGGTCCGGGCCTGGTGTTTGTACAAGGTGGTACATTTGCCATGGGCGCCACTGAGCAGGATGTAATGGGCGACTGGAACAACATTCCGCGTCGTATTACAGTATCCTCTTTCTACATTGACGAGTCCGAAGTTGCCAACGTACATTACCGGGAATATCTTTACTGGCTGGCCCGTGTTTACAACGAGTCCTTCCCTGATGTTTACCGCAATGCTTTACCGGATACCCTGGTATGGCGTAGTGAACTGGCGTACAACGAACCGCTGGTAGAATATTACTTCCGCCACCCGGCCTATAACGACTATCCGGTAGTAGGTGTGACCTGGAAACAGGCTGCTGACTATTGTAAATGGCGTTCTAACCGTGTGAACGAAAAACTGCTGATGGACAAAGGTCTGCTTTCCAAAGCGGATGTTACCAACCAGTCAGACGACAACACTTTCGATACCAAATCTTATTCTGCCGGCCTGTACGAAGGTACGCCTGGCAAAATGTCCAAAGGCACCAAAGACCAGTTTAAGAATGCCGACGGAACGCCTCGTAACGCCATCTTTGAAGATGGTATCATGTTACCGGCTTACCGCCTGCCAACAGAAGCTGAGTGGGAATATGCCGCACTGGGCTATGTAGGCCAGAACCCGGGCCCTTCCAAAAAAGAAGGCAAACACGGGGAAGAGCTGATCATGAACAAACAGGTATACTCCTGGGGTACCAACACCAGTGGTTTACGTGATATCCGCAGAGGTAACTGGCAGGGACAATTCCTCGCCAACTTCAAACGCGGTTCCGGTGATAACATGGGTGTGGCCGGTGGTCTGAATGACCGTGCGTCTATCCCGGGTCCGATCCGCTCCTTCTTCCCGAACACATTCGGTATCTATAATATGTCCGGTAACGTTTCTGAGTGGGTACTCGACGTGTACAGACCATTGAACCCAATCGACGGGGAAGACTTCAACTACTTCCGTGGTAACAAATTCCAGACTGTTTATCAGAACGAAAACAAGGAGTTTGAAAAAGACAGCCTGGGTGGTCTGAAAATGCGTGATGTGACCGACGAAGAAAGTGCTAACCGCCTGAACTACCAGAAAGGGGATGTAATCAACTACCTGGATGGTGACTCGATGTCGCAGGTAGAATATGGTTATGCCATCACTACCCTGATTAACGACAAATCACACGTGATCAAAGGTGGTAGCTGGAACGACCGTGCTTACTGGCTTTCTCCGGGTACACGCCGTTACATGCAGGAAGACATGGCCACCAACACCGTAGGTTTCCGTTGCGCCATGGACCGTGTAGGTAGCCCTGAAGGTAACAAGTTCAAAACAGGTAACCTGTTCAAGAAACAAAGACAAAAACGATAATCAGTTATCCATAAAAAAATACCCCCTCGCCATATGGTGAGGGGGTATTTTTTTTATGGATAATACCATCATTATTTCCAGCGCTCCAGTATCTCTTCTGTATGATTTTTGGTATCCGGTTTCTTAATGATGTGGGCAATTACGCCGTTTTCATCAATCAGAAAAGTAGTACGGAATATACCATCATACGTCTTACCCATCATTTGTTTCTCTCCGAATACACCATACTGGTTCACGATGGTTTTATCTTCATCTGCCAGCAGGGTAAAAGGTAATTCGTATTTCTCTATAAACTTCTGGTGACTTTGTTCGCTGTCGGTACTCACGCCTACGACTGCATATCCTTTTTTCAGCAATGCCGTGTAGTTATCCCGCAGATTGCAGGCCTGGGTAGTACATCCCGGTGTCATATCCTTAGGATAAAAATACAGGATCACCCGTTTTCCTTTCAGATCGGTTAATGACAGGGTTTTACCATGCTGGTCTTTCCCTTTGAACACCGGCGCTTTATCGCCTTCTTTTAATGCTGCCATATAATAACTTTTAGATATGAATAATGGATATTGTCAATTTGTGAAGAGAATAATTTCTATCGCTTGAAAGAGAACCGGTATACACCTTCATTACCCGCTGCATCTTTTGCTTTCAGCACCAGGGAATGTGTACCTGCCGGACAATTTTCGTCAAACGTATAGGTCAGCACGTTACCCCTGCGGGAGAAAAGCAACCATTTACCATCCAGCTCTGCGCGGTAGCTTTTTATACCACTGGCATCATTGATGGCAAAAGATAATTTGGTAGCCTTGGCCAGATTCGCACCGGGCTTTACGCCTACTGGTGTTATTTTGGGCGCAACGGTATCAATTTCCAGGTGGAAGTTACCGAAATCCCGGAAGGTGCCTTTATACCAGCCATTTTCCAGGGTGGTGCCGGAAACACTGCTCCCCTGTCCTTCCCGTACCATCACCATTTTAGACTGCAGGTATTCCGGTACATTACGCAGGGCGCGCAGCCGTACGGAGAAATAATCATGCACGGGTATCAATGCGGTATGCAGGCGATACGTATTAGAGTAATCTTTAGCACTGGTAGCCGGAATCTCCTGGTAATTAAAACAGATCTTATCATACAGGGCCTGTTCATCCAGGAAAAATTCGACCTGATTGTTTTCAAAAATATTGCGGGAAGCCGGATACATGGTATTGGCACATACCTTCTCTCCCTGTTCTTCACCGGACTGCTGCAGCGCCAGTTTTACCGTTGAGGTATTGCCGTAGGCATCTTTTACCAGCAGCTTTACATCATGCACGGCGCCATCGCCCAGATAAATGGTACCATCACCTTTCAGCTCCCGGTAGATGTCCAGTTCATTGCCGGGTACGGAAAACAACAGCTGTAAGTAAGGGCCACCGCCTTTCTTTACTTTATAGTCAATATGTGCGTTCAGGTAACGGGTTTCTTCATACCCGATGTTATCCAGCTGGAAGTCAATATCCGGCACACCATTGTTCAGCAGGGTAACTTCGTATATGCCGTAGGTGTTGGGTACATTGTTCATGCGGTCTATCGCATTCAGGCCCAGCCCGGCTTTAGCAGCTTTCACCTTTATAACCGGCTGTGTGGTCACATAGCTTTCCCCTATTTTTTTTACCGGCACCATTAAAGGCTGTTGCTCATAGATACTTTTCTCCCGGTCATATATCGCAATGCGAAAGATTTCCGGAGCGCGGGTATCCTCAATATTAAAGCCGAAAAGCAACGGATTTAACGGCTTTTCGGTAGCGGTATTTCTGATTTCGAAGTGCAGGTGAGGACCCGCAGAACCACCCGTGTTACCGCTCCAGGCAATGAAGTCACCTTTCTTCACGGGAAACATGCCAGCAGGAATCGTCAGATCGCTGGCCCAGCTTTCCGCCTTATATTGCTGCTGTTTCACATATTGCTGCAATGCCGGGAAAAAGCTGTTCAGGTGGGCGTATACAGTCGTGTAGCCATTAGGGTGAGTCACATATAACACATTACCGAAACCGGTATGCGACACCCCTATCCTGCTCACATAACCCTCTGCTGCTGCATGCACGGCCAGGTTCTCCCGTTGCTGGGTTTTAATATCCATGCCGGAATGAAAATGATTCGGTCTTAGTTCACCAAAATTGCCTGCCAGTTCAATAGGAACAGCCAGCGGGTTTCTGAAATAACCTTGCGGATAATTTTTTTCAGGAATGGATTGTGCCTGCAACAAATGCGGTAGTAAGCAAAATAAACCAATAACTCTCTTCATAATATGCAAATGTAGGGAAAACCGCCTATCAGACATTCCCCTGTATTTTCCGGATGTAAACAATACTGCAGATCCGTTTTACCCGGCTTCGCCGGATGATAAACATAGCGTGATAGCCAATCTACAGCTATTGTTCCATAAAATGTCGCGGCCATTCCGATAAATATATACTGAATAAATATATGAGCACCGGTACGATTTTGCGGTCAACGGCGGCCGGTTCATTTTTCGTATATCCGTTTACGTTTGTATATCTATAGCCTGTTCCTCCATGTACTGGCAGCCAGCCACCATTGCTGCCGTACCCGGGTGCTGCCCCTGATTATTATTCCTGATTTTTTATTCCTACTTTAGCTTCCGCAAAATGTACCATCATTCATGTCTATCCAGGTATCACAACTCAGTAAAGTATATGGCGAACAACGGGCCGTGGATGCGATTTCCTTTGAACTGAAAAAAGGAGAAATCACGGGTTTCCTGGGTCCCAACGGGGCTGGAAAATCCACCACGATGAAAATGATTACCGGATTTTTGCCGCCCAGCAGCGGTAAGGCCAGTGTATGTGGTTTCGATATAGTAGAACAATCCCTGGAAGTACGTAAGCGTGTAGGGTACCTGCCGGAATCCAATCCTTTATACCAGGATATGTATATCCGGGAGTTCCTGGAGTTTGTGGCCGGCATCCATCAGCTGGGAAAATCTACCTCCGCCAGGATTTCGGAAGTTATCAGCCAGACCGGACTGCAGCCGGAGGCCGGTAAAAAAATAAGTGCCCTGTCCAACGGCTACCGGCAACGGGTTGGGCTGGCGCAGGCATTACTGCATAATCCGGAAGTACTGATCCTGGATGAGCCCACTACCGGGCTCGATCCCAATCAGCTGGCCGATATCCGGCAACTGATCAAAGAACTGGGCAGAGACAAAACCGTGATCCTTTCTACCCACATCATGCAGGAAGTAGAGGCACTGTGTAGCCGGGTTATTATCATCAATAAGGGGCAGATCATTGCGGATGACAAGCTATCCCATTTACAGAAAAATAACACACAAAACGGCACGATAACCGTTACCTTCGGCGAAACCGTTACAGCATCCGAGCTGTTGACCATCCCTGGTGTAACGCGTGCAGTAGCCCGGGAAGATCAGTCCTGGCAATTGTTTACCAACGAAGTAGACGATGTGCGAAAAAACCTGTTACAATTCGCTTTGATAAATAACCGGAACATACTTTCTTTGCAAAGCAATTCACAAAATCTGGAAACCATTTTCCGGGAACTGACGAAACGCTCCTAAGCCATTGGTGGTTAGCCTTGCGCTAAACACCGGTAGTTAATAAGCTAATAGCTAACAATTTTAACTTTTCTTATTATGAGTCTCATTTCAGAAATTCATGCCAGGCAAATTCTCGATAGCCGCGGTAATCCTACGATTGAGGTAGATGTAACCACAGAAGATGGTCATTTTGGTCGTGCTGCAGTGCCCTCCGGTGCTTCTACCGGTAAGCATGAAGCCGTAGAACTGCGGGATAATGACAAAAGTGTTTACATGGGTAAAGGCGTACTGACTGCCGTTCAGAATGTAAATGAAATCATTGCAGAAGAACTGATCGGCTGGGAAGTTACAGACCAGGCTGGTATCGATAAACACCTGATTGCTCTTGATGGTACTCCCAATAAAGCCAAACTGGGCGCTAACGCTACCCTGGCGGTGAGCATGGCGGTAGCAAAAGCAGCAGCAGACGAAAGCAACCAGCCACTGTACCGTTACCTCGGCGGTGTAAACGCATTTACCCTGCCTATTCCTTTGATGAACATCATCAACGGTGGTGCACACGCGGATAATAAAATTGATTTCCAGGAATTTATGATCGTTCCGGTAGGTGCGCCTAATTTCTCCGAAGGTTTACGCTGGGGCGTGGAAATTTTCCACCACCTGAAAGCGGTACTGAAAAAGAAAGGTTACAGCACCAACGTAGGTGACGAAGGCGGTTTTGCTCCTGAAATCCAGAGCAATGAAGAAGCTATCGAAACAGTACTGGAAGCTATCAAAGCAGCAGGTTACACCCCGGGCGAACAGGTAGCGATTGCCCTGGATGCAGCCAGCAGCGAAATGTACAACGAAGCAGACAACACCTACAAATTCTACAAAAGCTCTCAGAAAGTAATCAGCAGCGATGAAATGGTGGCTTTCTGGACAGAATGGTGCAATAAATATCCGATCGTTTCCATCGAAGATGGTATGGCGGAAGATGACTGGGCAGGTTGGAAAAAACTGACCGAATCTGTAGGCAGCCGCGTACAGCTGGTGGGTGATGACCTGTTCGTTACCAACGTACTGCGTCTGAAACAAGGTATTGATCAACAAATCGGTAACAGCATCCTGGTTAAAGTAAACCAGATCGGTACTATTACTGAAACCATCAATGCCGTAAATATGGCGCATAAAGCAGGGTATACTTCTATCATGAGCCACCGTTCCGGCGAAACAGAAGATACTACCATCGCGGATCTCGCCGTAGCACTGAACTGTGGTCAGATTAAAACCGGTTCTGCTTCCCGCACCGACCGTATGGCCAAATACAATCAGCTCCTGCGTATTGAAGAAGAACTGGGTGAAGTAGCGATCTATCCTACCAACGCCATCAGTGTAAAAAAATAGCAGATTGAAATAATACCACTGGTATTAAATAATTGCGCATTGGTAAGCAGATAACAGCCCGGGGAAACCCTCGCGAATATCTTCCTGCCAATGCGTAATTTTTAATTCCTAATTCGTAATTTGCAGCATATGCCATTACCGAAATCCATAAAAATACCGCGATACTTAAAGAACAAATTCTTTATTGCTGCCGCTGCATTTTTTATATGGATCGCTTTTCTGGATAAGACCAACCTGATGTACAATTATCAACTCACATCAGAAGAGAACAAGCTGGAAGGACAAAAAGAATTCTTTATCAACGAGATAAAATCCACACGGGAAGAACAACAGGAACTGCTCTCCAGCCCGGAAAAACTGGAAAAATTTGCCCGGGAAAAATACTATATGAAAAAAGATAATGAAGACCTCTTTATTATCGCACCAGCCCCTAAGCCATAACCCTGACTGTTGACTGCACAGCTTTGCCCGTCTTAAAAATTTATCTTAATTTAACAATAGATTCTGCGCTTTTGTCGTTATAAAATAGAACCTTATTCTTGGTATTAAAATAATAATGCATGAGTAATTCTACACTAACTGTATTTTCTAACCTGTGTCTTGTTACCAATAATGACCTCACCACTCATATGGATATGGATGAAATAGCATTATCGGAAGAAGAACAGGCCGTTTTTGAAGATACCAGAGCGGCCCTGAATCAGGTCCGTTACTTTCCGCGGGCTGCCACCCTGCAGCAGATCTTCGACTACGCTGCCGCCAAACAGGAACATAAATAGTATATAGTCAATCCTTTATCGCTGCTGTTGTGTATTCCTGCACGCAGTTGCTTTTCCATTTTTCCTATCTTTACGGCATGACCAAAAAAGAGCGTTTTGCATATGTGCTCCATTACTTCGAGACACATACACCCAATGCCGAGACCGAACTCATTTACGACAATCCTTACCAGCTACTGGTAGCCGTCATCCTCTCTGCCCAATGCACCGACAAAAGGGTCAATTTGACCACGCCCGCCATATTTGCACAGTATCCGGACGTATACGCCCTGAGCAACGCCACCTTCGATGACTTGTTTCCGTTGATCCGCAGCATCAGCTATCCTAACAATAAAACCAAACACCTGATCGGGATGGCACAGATGGTGGTAGCTGACTTTAACGGAGAAATACCAGCCACCGTAGCGGAACTGGTTAAACTTCCCGGGGTAGGCCGTAAAACAGCCAATGTAATCACCTCCGTGGTACACCAGCAACCCAATATGGCCGTGGATACCCATGTATTCCGCGTATCTGCCAGAATAGGCCTCACTACCAACGCCAAAACGCCCCTGCAAACAGAGTTGCAGTTACTGAAATACATTCCGAAAGAAAAAGTCCATGTAGCCCATCACTGGCTCATCCTGCACGGCCGGTACACCTGTGTGGCCCGTACCCCCAAATGTGGGGAATGTGGTATCAGGCCTGCCTGCAAATATTACGGCCAGCTGATCAAAGCGCAATAATACCGCCTCCCTGCTGTATCTTCTTTGTACGCTTCCTGCTCCGGCAGCGTCGTATGCCTGCGCCCGGAAACCGCATACCACCCGCCCTTCGCAGACGCTGGTGGTTTATTTTGTTCTGTCATTAATTTCTCCGGGCAATTATTAATTTTTGCTATCTTAAGGGGTCTTTTAAGGTCCAAATTAATAAAGCATCTACGTTATGAAATCAGCCGTCAGGTTACAATTGTCATTTATGATGTTCCTCGAATTCTTTATATGGGGAGCATGGTTTGTTACGCTGGGCACTTTTGTCCTCAAAAATCTGCAGGATACCAATGCCACACAGGTAAGCGTAGCTTTTCTTACACAATCCATCGGCGCCGTGATTGCCCCGTTTATTGTAGGCATCATTGCAGACCGTTTTATTTCGGCCCAGGTGATTCTGGGTGCTATCCACATCGTAGGCTCCGCCCTGTTATGGATCTGCTCCGGCATGCAAAGCTTCGATAGTTTTTATCCGTTGCTGCTGCTCTACATGATCCTGTACATGCCTACCCTCGCGCTGGTCAACTCCATCTCCTTCCGCCAGATGACAGATCCCAGCAAGGAATTTTCTTCTATTCGTGTATTCGGTACCGTAGGCTGGATCATTGCCGGCCTGCTCATCGGATGGCTCAACTGGGAGAAACAAAACCACCTGGACGCCACCTTCAAAATGGCGGCGGCAGCGTCTTTGCTGTTAGGCCTGTTCAGTTTCAGCCTGCCCAAAACACCACCGGCTAAAAAAGGCACCAAAGTATCTGTCCGCGAAATCCTCGGACTGGATGCCATCCGCATGTTGAAAGACTCGTCTTACCGCCTGTTTTTCATTGCCTCCATTGCCATCTGTGTACCGCTGGCATTTTACTACAATTTCACCAATCCGTTCCTGAATGAAATCGGGATGGAAGCCGCCGCCGGCAAACAATCCATGGGACAGATATCCGAGCTGCTGTTCATGCTGGTGATGCCCTTGTTTTTCGCCAGACTGGGTGTTAAAAAAATGCTGGCACTGGGTATGCTGGCCTGGGTCATCCGCTACGCCTGTTTCGCCTATGGCAACATCGACAGCAATTACTGGATGCTGATTGCCGGTATTGTGTTACATGGCATCTGCTATGACTTCTTCTTTGTAACCGGTCAGATCTACACCGATAAAATGGCTGGCGAAGAGTTCAAAAGTTCCGCTCAGGGCTTTGTTACACTGGCTACCTATGGTGTAGGTATGTTGTTCGGTTTTCTCATTTCGGGCCCTATTGTGGAAGCCCGCAAAATTCCAGGTGGCCACAACTGGCAGGGCATCTGGCTGATACCAGCCGGCATCGCTGCCGTAGTACTGGTATTATTCCTGCTATTATTCAAAGATTCCTCCAAACCAGCTGGTAGCAAAGGTTGAGTATAACGCCGGAAGATATACTACCCGTATCTCTTCCGGCTGTATATAGCAAGATGATTACCTGCTTTGTATTTCTGATAGCAAAACAATTTCTATGGCAAAAATAGCAATGCTTGGCTCGGGCTTCATCGGGCGGTTTTATGCAGATTCGCTGCAGGGGCAGCGTAGCCGCGATAAGATTGTCAGCATCTATTCCCGTCGGGAAGAAAGTGCTAAAAAATTTGCGGCAGATTATCAGGTTCCTCACTGGACATTGGATATGGAAGCGGCCATTGCCCATCCGGAGGTAGAAGTAGTTTGTATTTCGCTACCCAACAACCTCCACGAAAGCGCCGTACTGCTGTGCTGCCAGCACAAAAAAGCGGTGATCTGTACCAAACCGCTGGGGCGCAACGCCGCAGAGGCCAAAAGGATACTGGAAGCAGTTGAAAAGGCCGGCATTTTCCACGGCTACCTCGAAGACTTGGTATACACGCCCAAGTTTCTCAAAGCGCTGCAAAGCGTACAGGAAGGCGCCCTCGGACGTATTCTGTGGGCCAAGTCCCGGGAAACGCACCCTGGCCCGCACAGTGAATGGTTCTGGGACAAAGAACAGGCCGGCGGCGGTTGTATCCTCGATTTAGGCTGCCACTGCGTGGAAATCAGCCGTAGCTTTATCGGCAAGGATATCAAACCCGTGGAAGTGATGTGCTGGGCAGATACCCAGGTAAAACCCATTGATGCAGAAGACCATGCCATTGGCCTGGTGAAATATGAGAACGGTGCGATCGGACAGTTTGAAGTAAGCTGGACTTTCCGCGGCGGCCTCGATCTGCGGGATGAGGTGATGGGTACGGAAGGTACTATCTGGCTCAATAATTTCCTGCGTACCGGTTTTGACATGTTTACCACCGGCAAAGGCGCAGACTATGTAGCGGAAAAAGCGGAGAGCAACTCCGGCTGGCTCTTCCCGGTAGGCGACGAATTGAATGAACTGGGTTATAACCATATGTTCACCGATATGTTCAATGCACTGGACAACGGGCAGGCGCCCCGCGAAACCTTCTATGACGGCTATGTGGTGAATGCCATACTCGATGCCGCCTATAAAAGTGCTGCCAGCAAACAATGGGAGCCGGTGCAACTGGAAATATGGCGCGGACAGGAAGGCGTAGCCAAAGCGCAAACGCTGGTAGACTATGACGACCAATATTATCTTGTAAAAGAAGAAACCACTCACTTCGGGGCACGTAAGCTGATTCTGAAGGATAAACAATCCGGCCGGATCATCGAACAAACGATCTGATGATACATAGAAGCGGGGCATGACGCCGGGTTATTCCTGCGGCAGCTTCGCTTCTGCCTTTATAGCGGCACCTACCGGTCGTTTTTAACAAACAGGGCTTTCCCGAAAGTATGATTCACTTCTACCTGTACGAGGGTCCCGTTTTCATACTTATAAATATTCTTCTTTCCTTCCGGCATGACCAGTTCATATTGCCCGTTCCCCACGGCTTTTAATGCTAGAAAGCGGCCTTGCGCTTCCGAGAATACACGGCTGACAGATTTTGGTTCTGCAAAATACAGATCGGCCACACACTCTTCTATCACAGCATCACTGATAACAGATCGATTACCATTTAAAACAATCGTATAGTCTTTACCGTTACGATGCGTAGTGGTTTGCTTGTCTTCTCCGCTTTTGCCGGAAATACGGCTGGATTTGGACACAGACAGTACATTGTTATGATATTCATTGTTAATGTCGCTGGTAATTTTGGCCAGGATGGTTTGAATACGCGTTTTGATAACGATGTTTTTGGCGGCGCCGTTTATTTTACGGCTGGCTTCAATGGTACCTACAGCGTGGTTGGCAATCCTTACTTCAAAGGTATTCGTTTGTGCCTGCGACGGCAGGTACAATACAGCAGCGATGATGAGCGTTGAGCATACACGGAAAAAACTGGACATACAAATGATTTGGCTTAAACTGACAAGATTTGGGCAGGGGATTTAGCTGTAATCGTCCCCTTATGGGAAAATACAAAAAATCCTGTCACGACGGACAGGATTTTTGTAGCAAATAATAAAATAATATTTTATCAGGCAGCCTAAGCCAGCATTTCTTTGATTTTTGTGATCAGTTCACCTTTGGTAATAGGTACCCCCATTATCTTGTGATAACCCTGGGCATCAATCAGGTACTGGTCGCGGATAATCTTAATCAGTTGTCCGTTATTGATTTCCGGAATCAATACCTTGTCGTAGCTATGCAGTATTTCACCGAGATTTTTCGGGAAAGGACGCAGGTGACGGAGGTGTGCGTGTGCTACCTCATGTCCTTCACTCAGCAGGTCCAGTACAGCGCTTTTTATCGCACCATAGGTAGATCCCCATCCCAGTACCAGTACTTTTCCTTTTTCAGGTCCGAGTTCTATTTTCTGTGCCGGAATATGATCCGCAATCTTATCTACCTTCTCCTGACGGATTTTCACCATGAGCTGGTGATTTTCCGGATCATAGCTCACGTTACCGGTGATATTCTGTTTTTCCAGGCCACCGATCCGGTGTTCCAGGCCGGGTGTGCCAGGTATAGCCCAGGGCCGTACCAGGTTTTCATCGCGCAGGTAAGGCAGGAAGTTTTCCTCTCCTTCATCCAGCTGCGTTTTGAATTTCACCGCAATTTCCGGTAAATCAGCTGCTTTAGGGAAGCGCCATGGTTCTGCACCATTGGCAATATATCCGTCGCTGAGGAAAATAACCGGTGTCATATGTTGTACTGAAATCCGGAAAGCTTCAAAGATCGCTTCGAAACAATCTGCCGGGGTGGAAGCCGAAATAACCGGCATCGGGCATTCGCCGTTACGGCCATAATATGCCTGTAACAGATCCGATTGTTCGGTTTTGGTAGGCAATCCCGTAGAAGGGCCACCACGCTGAATATCAATGATCAGTAACGGAATTTCGAGCATCACGGCCAGTCCCATGGCTTCGCCTTTCAGGGCTACGCCGGGGCCGGAAGTAGTGGTAATACCCATATGTCCGCCATAGGAAGCACCAATGGCAGAAGTAATCCCTGCAATTTCATCTTCCGCCTGGAAGGTACGGATACCGAAGTTCTTAAAGCGGCTGAGTTCATGCAGGATATCAGATGCCGGTGTGATTGGGTAAGTACCCAGGAAAAGCGGCAAATTGGATTTCTGTGCTGCTGCTACCAGTCCGTATGCCAGCGCCGTATTACCGGTGATGCTGCGATAGGTGCCTGGTTCCATTCTGGCTTTTTCCACGCGGTAGCGGGTGGTAAAGGCTTCTACCGTATCGGCGAAGTTATAGCCGGCATGCAGTACGCGCAGGTTACTTTCCAGGATATCTGGTTTTTTGCCGAATTTATCCTTCAGGAAGGTTTCGGTGTTTTCCATGTTACGGTCATACAACCAGTACAGGAAGCCCAGCACGAACATGTTTTTGGCGCGGTCTTTCTCCTTCATGCCCATGCTCATATCTTTCAGCGCTTCCCGGGTCATTTTGGTGACGTCCATGGTATGCAGCTGATAATCAGTCAGTGAGCCGTCTTCCAGTGGGTTTACCCCTTCCGGATAGTTGGCAAGCCGCAGGTTTTTGGAATCAAAACCATCTGTATTGGCAATGATGATTCCTCCCTTCTTCAGCCCTTTCAGGTTTGCTTTTAAAGCGGCAGCATTCATCGCTACCAGTACATCACAGGCATCGCCCGGGGTAAATATTCTGTTAGAAGAAAAATGAAGCTGAAATCCGCTCACGCCTGGCAGGGTCCCTATCGGGGCACGTATTTCCGCCGGAAAATCGGGGAATGTGCTCAGGTCATTACCAAATAAAGCGGTATTGTTTGAAAACTGGGTACCTGTTAACTGCATCCCGTCTCCACTGTCGCCTGCAAATTTTATCACTACATCCTCCAGCTGTTGAATCGAAGTATTAGGCATCTATTATTCTTTTAAAATATTCTTTATAAAGATGTAAATTTAAGTAATCGGCGGGTAGTATCACCATGTCTGTACAGATTGATCCTCATCTCTCAGCAAAAGTACACAACTTTAATAGACTAATACAACAGGAATGCTTTATTCGCATTACTTCTTGTTATGGGTGATAACAGAAAGTTATTGTTTAGAAAATGCTAATTTTGTTGGAGAAGGTGACCGATTACGGGCAAATATCAAATCAAATCGTATTTTTAACCCATAATTTTAAACTATACTTTATGGCATTATTTCAATCGAATAACCCTGTACTTAAAGAAGACGTATTTAATAAAGCTCCCTACGCTACCGGCGATGCGATGACCATCCGGGGCACTGTGAACAAAATGTCCTTTTTATTAATCATGCTGATGGCAGCATCCGTGTTTTCCTGGGGCCAGTACTACAGAGGTAGTGCCGTACTCCCGCTGGTAATCGGTGGCGCTATTGGTGGCTTTATATTGGCGCTGGTAATTATTTTCAAAAAAGAATGGTCTCCTTACCTGGCACCAGCCTACGCTATTGCGGAAGGTTTGTTCCTTGGCGCCATCTCCGCTATGTACGAAAGTCAGTGGCATGGTATTGTGTTACAGGCGGTAGGTCTTACTTTCGGTACTTTCATCGCGATGCTGGTGTTATACCGTACGGGAGTGATCCGCGCTACAGAACGTTTTAAATCCATTATTATCACAGCTACTGCGGGTATTGCATTCTTCTACCTGATAGCCATCGTACTGCGCCTGTTTAATATTGATATGCCATTTATTCACAGCAGTGGTACTTTCGGTATTATCTTTTCCCTGGTGGTAGTAGGTGTAGCCGCTTTAAACCTGATCCTGGATTTCGACATGATAGAACAGGGTGCTGCGCACGGTGCTCCTAAGTATTACGAGTGGTATGCATCTTTCGGATTAATGGTGACACTGGTGTGGTTGTATCTCGAGATCCTGCGGCTGTTAAGTAAATTAAACAGAAGATAATTCTCTGATAAGCATATTTGCAAAAGCCATCCGATATCGGATGGCTTTTTTTGTTTTGTTAATGTCTTCCAAAAATATTGTTAAAGGATCGCAGTACCCACTTTTATGGCACCGTAATTGCAAAATCTGATAGCACAACAAGTTCTTTAGCAGTTAAGGCAGAACAGTGATCATTCCATCGAAAGTATAGATTGTCAACAAATGAAACAGCACGACAACGTATGACATGGGAATTAATACAAACAGCGAAGCATAAGAAACAAAGATTGTGTGTACTTAAAGGTCAGTGAACATATTAGTCAGTGAACAGTGGGATACATTATCCGCCTTAACAGCAACACCTGGATCATATAGAATGCTGAAATGATCAAGTGTATACTTGTTGCAGGAGCTATCATGCTCCACTTAAACCTGCAACTGTTATTGACAATCAGAAAGGACAACGGTTCATCCGTTAGTGAAGCAGTATAATATCAGCATATTAAACAAAGAGCAATAGTTGGTTTTCATAGGGGTTAATCAAAAAGCCGGTTCCGTACGTCTGTGCGGCCGGCTTATTTTTTTCTCTTTACTATATCCCGCAGCCCGGCCAGATTCGCCCTCTCCTTCCAGCTCATTAAGGCATCTTGTATGCTAAAAATTTTCAGAATTACAGCCACCCTTCATAGGGGTAAACGTTTTGCTAACCGTCATTCATAAAAACGAGGCTCACTCAATGTGAGATTATGAAAAAACAAATCATTATCACATATACCGGTTTAAGCGTTGGATGGCTGGTGTTAATGCTGGTTATATTCAGTGTTATCTTTACCGGTTGTACAAAAGAAAATATCAGCGGCTCCGGGCGTATTACCTTTACGACCCGCAGCACCAATAGTTTCACTGACGTGGAGATCTCAGGGCCTTTTGAAATACATTTATTGCAGGACAACAAAAACATTGTGGAGATCAGGGCAGAAGATAATATTACAGATATTGTGGAAACCTATACCAGTAATAATAAGTTATTGGTCCGGATAAAAAAGGATGTCACCCTCCGTCATCATCAGCCCATTCACATCTATGTACACAGCAATATTTATCAACGGGTCATCTTTGATGGTTCCGGCTCTTTAGATAATGAGGATACCTTATATACACCGCTTTTCAAGTATGAACTGAACGGCAATGTAAATACATCGCTGCAACTGGCTGCATCGGATTTGTCGACCACACTCAACGGCAACGGTAGTATTATCCTGCGTGGAAGTGCTTTTACCATCTATAGTCAGATTAATGGCAACGGCAACATATCAGGATTAGACCTGACCACGCAGAATGCCTACATTACCATCCGTGGATCGGGCGATCATTCCATCCGGGTAGCGAAAGAACTGGAAGCCACTATTCTTGGCCATGGCGACATCAGTTATATTGGCAATCCTTACAAAATAGATACTGACATCAGAGGATCAGGCAGATTGATCCGGCTGTAATACAATACTCTTTTTTCGTATAATCTACACTGTTATATTGTCTGTGTTTAAAATGTAAAGGCCCCCGCATTTGCGGAGGCCTTTTACGTATATCATCTTTTGTGCGGCCTGTTATCAGGCACCACCTAATTTGCATTTCTGCAGCACTTCCCATGATTTACCGTTGTGACGGAGGAAGTACAGGTTGTTTACCTTGAAGGTAGCCTCATACTCCTTGTTCTCATATTCGGGCCATGCTTTGTTGAACTGATCATCTTCCAGGTCTTTGAACGCCACTGTTACGTGTGGGGTGAAGCCTGTACGTGCCAGCATGGTACTGAAGCCAAACTCCTTACGCAGGAAGTTGATCAGCTGACGGTGCATAGCAGACATGGTTTCACTTTTTTCCACGTTGATGAACAGTACACGGTTCTGTTTATTCGGGAAAGTACCGAAGCCTTTGAGTGATACTTCAAAAGGAGCCTGTGTTTTGGCAAACTCTGTGAGTTCATCGCAGAAAGCTTTTTCCAGTGCCGGATCAGCAGTGAAAGGTACCTGCAGCGTGATGTGCGGTAATACTTTCAGTGCGTACATCGGACCGTATTGCTCTGCAAATTCCTGTTTGATTTTTATGATTTCCTTACCTACTTCAGCAGTGGGTAATAAGGCAATAAAGTAGATTTTATTATCTGGTTTTGGTTCGGAGCGTTGAGGTCTTCCACCCTGTCTTGGGTTTCCGCCACCACGATTGTAACCACCGCCGCCACCGCCGCGATTGTAACCACCACCGCCGCCGCCGCGATTGTAACCACCGCCGCCACCGCCGCGATCGTAACCACCACCGCCGCCGCCGCGATTGTAACCACCGCCGCCACCGCCGCGATCGTAACCACCACCGCCGCCGCCGCGATCGTAACCACCGCCGCCACCGCCGCGATTGTAACCACCGCCGCCACCGCCGCGATCGTAACCACCACCGCCGCTGCCGCCACGATCATAACCACCGCCGCCACCGCCGCGATTGTAACCACCGCCGCCACCGCCGCGATCGTAACCACCACCGCCGCTGCCGCCGCGATCATAACCACCGCCGCCACCGCCGCGATTGTAACCACCGCCGCCACCGCCGCGATCGTAACCACCACCGCCGCTGCCACCGCGATCGTAACCGCCGCCACCGCCACTGCGATCATAACCACCGCTGCCGCCGCGATCGTAACCGCCGCCACCGCCGCGATCATAACCACCGCCGCCGCCATTGTAGCCACCGCGATCATAACCGCCACCATCGCGGTTATATCCACCATCACGATTGTAATCACGCGGACGATATCCGCCTTCTCGATTGTAACTTGGACGACCTTCCTGGCCTCCAGTGTTGTAGTCGGGCTTTCCGCCTTCCCGCTCAGTATTTACGTTGGGTTTGTCGTCGCCTTTCTCCTTATTGGGATCATTCTCTTTGTTGGTGTCAGAAGAGTAAGGCCTGCGGGGGCGTTCGTTTCTCTCAAAATTCATCTTACTTAATTAAGCGTTTGAAGCAATATTAGCTATGATTTCATAAAAATGAAATACGTCCTGATAGGAGTTATACAAAGGTGCCGGTGAAACCCTGATAACTCCGGGCTCTCTCCAGTCAACGATTATACCGGCATCCGTCATTCGTTGATGTATCTCTTTACCTTTATCCAAAAACAGCAAAGATAACTGAGCGCCACGTTCATTACAATTTTCTGGTGTAATTATTTGGAAATTTATGCCTTTTAACTGCTGCAGCAAGAACGCCAGATAACTGGTCATTCCGATGCTTTTAGTACGTAAAGCGCCGATTCCGGCAGCTTCAAATAATTCCAGGGATGCTTTCAGACTTACCATATTAAACACCTGAGCGGTGCTTTGCTGCCAGCCTTCAGCTTCTTTTTTAGGCACAAACCCTTTTTCCATTTTGAAACGTGCACTCTCTTCGTTACCCCACCAGCCTCCAAGACGGAGAAATCCGCTGTTGCTGGCATGTTTTTCATGCACAAATGCGCCTCCTACCGCGCCGGGACCGCCATTCAGGTACTTATAAGAGCACCAAACGGCAAAATCTACTTCCCAATTGTGCAATTCAACCGGTATATTTCCTGCTACGTGTGCCAGGTCAAAACCTGCATAAGCGCCAGCATGATGTGCTGCTGCAGTAATTGCGGGTATATCAAAAAACTGTCCTGTATAATAATTAATACCACCAAATAGAACAAGTGCTAAGCTATCACTTTCCCTGTTAATAATCTCCAAAATATCTTCCAATCTTATCAAATGCTCTCCTACTCTTGGGGAAACCTCGATGATTGCATTTTCCGGATCCAGTCCGTGAAATTTCACCTGCGTTTCTACTGCATACTGATCGCTGGGAAAAGCTCCTGCCTCCATTAACACTTTAAACCGCTGTTTGGTTGGCCGATAAAAACTCAGCATCATCAGGTGAAGATTAACGGTAAGTGTATTCATCACCGTTAGCTCCTGCTGACTGGCGCCTAAAATGGCCGTCAACGGCTTACTGCAATATTGCTGATAATACAACCAGGGATTTTTTGCGGCCCAATAACCTTCCACTGCACACTGCTGCCAATCGGCTAACTCCTGTTCTATGGCTGCTTTTACATTTTTTGGTTGCAATCCAAGGGAATTCCCACATAAATAAATCGCATCCTTTCCTTTACGTTGTGGAAAATAAAACTGCTCCCTGAATTTATTTAGTGGATCCTGTTGGTCCTTCTCTTTAGCAAATGCTAACGATGCTACGTACTCCATGGTCTTCCAATCTGTCGCCTGGCTTTCTTTTTAATGGCGATTTTCTTCTGTTCTAGTGTAAAGCTGTATCTTATTTCCTCATAATTATAAAACAGGCGAATACGCAAACTGTTTAAAACAGGCTATTTCTTCTATATACTTATTTCTCAATTATCATACGGCATATAAGGCTAAGGCTGTATATGGCTAGTAACGTGTCAAGTTTCTTCAGGGTCAAAAGTAATAAAGCCTATTCAAATGCCCTTCATTCCGATTGTTAAAATTTGTTAATGATAGCAAAATAAAGGTTCTTTTCCTAAGATACAAAAAAAAATCCGTCCCGAAGAATCGGGACGGAGACTGTTTACCTACAACTGTTACACTGTATTACTAAAAAAGACTTAATTCACTGATACTCTGTCCGCTTTCCCATTATGCACGGCTATTTCTTCTTCTTCATTTTCAGGGAAAAACGCATATGGTATGGGTGATAAATATGCCGGATCATGCATTTTCCGCACCTCTTCCTTCTTCATAAATATTTTCAATATTAACACCAGGAAAGGCACATATTTCAGGTTACGCGGCATATTATACCTATCCAGTACATCAATCGAGCGTTTATTCATGGCATACATCACCGGCACCAGAATGAGGGTCAGGAAAGTGGCAAACACCAATCCGAACACCATGGTCCAGGCCAGCGGGCCCCAGAAAGCTACGTTATCGCCTCCGAAGAATATATGAGGCTCAAATTTGCTCAACAGGGTCGCAAAGTCAATATTAAACCCTACTGCCAGCGGAATTAACCCCAGGATCGCTGCAATGGCCGTTAGTATTACCGGTGTCATACGCGTTTTACCCGCTTCCACAACGGCTTCATATACCGGCATCTTTTGTTTCACCAGCAGATCAGTAAACTCCACCAGTACGATACCGTTACGTACCACAATTCCCGCCAGGGCCATAATACCCACTCCTGTCATTACAATGGAAATACTCATATTAAAGATGGCAAAGCCCAGGAATACCCCTATGATACTGAACAGGATCTCCATAAAAATTACCAGCGGACGACCAATCGAGTTAAACTGGGTCACCATAATCATCAGGATCAATCCGAAAGCACCCAGCATCGCCATCAACAGGAAGTTCATCGTCTCCTGCTGGTCTTCCTGCTCACCGGTCATTCTGATGGTAACAGAAGCCGGGTTCGAGAAATTCCGGATCGCCGTCTGAATGTTCTGTACCACTTCATTACCGTTAAACCCGGTTAATAAGTTGGAGTATAAAGTGATCACCCGTTTCTGGTCGATACGTTTAATACCCGCATAGGTATTGGAGTAATGAATATCTGCCACTGCGGAAAGCGGCACCTGCCGGATCTGACCGTTCATATTCATATCCCGGTATACCAGGTTCAGGTTCATCAGGTTGTTGATGTTATTCCGTTGATCCTTATTCAATCTCACCATGATCTTGTACTCATCTTTGTCATCGCGGATTTTAGACGCTTCAAAACCAAATAATGCAGTACGCAGCAGGCCTCCTATCTGACGGGTAGAAATACCTTCATTATTGGCTCTTTCGCGGTCAATACTCACTACTATTTCCGGCTTGTTGTCTTCAAAATCACTTTTCAGTTCTTCCACGCCGCCAATCTGCAGGGAATCGAGGTAACGCTTAAGCCTGAACGAAGTACCGGTCAGCTCGTCAAAATTGTCGCCGGAGATCTCTATATTGATTGGCTTACCAGTGGGAGGACCACCTTTTTCCTGCTCTACTGTGATATTAGTACCAGGGATACCCTTAACGGCTTCCCGGATTTTATCCAGGTATTGTACGGTAGACTGGTTATTTCTTGCACCAAATTCCACAAAAGCTACCGTCACCTTTCCTTTCTGTGGCTGCGTACTGAGGTCCATCTGCGATGGGTCGCCTGCACCTTTGGCCACATTGGATATAATAGATTCCACAATCGGATTGCTGGCGCCTACTACTTTGGTAATACGCTGCTCTACGATATTGGTAATGGAGTCGGTATATTGCTGATCTGTACCGTTAGGCAGTTCTATATAAGTATAGATAAAGTTAGGATCTGCTTCCGGGAAGAATACCACTTTGGGATTACGGATACCGGTTACGATAATGCTGAATACCAGCAGGCCGAAAGTAGCTACCACGATCCACACCGGGCGCCAGCCAATCAGACACCATTTTAATATCCTCTTGTAACGCTCCTGCACACGGGGCCAGAAGTTTTGCTGGAAGCGGCGTGCCACGCCTCCCAACCAGAAACGTTCCAGCAGGATGAGCAGATACAGGAATACCACAAAGTTACCGGTACCTACACTGCCGTTCAGATACCCGATCAGGGCAAACAGGGCAAATACGGCTGTGAGTATTTTGAATTTCTTGTCGAATTTAGGTTTCGGATGATGTTCTCCTTCATGACGGTCCATGAAATCCACTGCGAAAACCGGGTTGATGACATATGCCACAATCAGGGATGCACCGAGGGTGGTAATCAGGGTTACCGGTAAGAAGAACATGAACTTACCAATGATGCCAGGCCAGAACAGCAAAGGCACAAACGGCGCCAATACTGTCAGGGTACCGGAGAATACCGGCAGGAATACCTCTCCCGCAGCGATCTTGGCTGCTTTTACAATGCCCAGCTCTTTCCGTTCATTAAAGATACGGTGCACGTTTTCTATCACCACAATGGCATCATCCACCACAATACCCAGTGCCAGCAGGAAGGAGAAGAGCACCATCATATTGAGGGTGAACCCATACATCGGCATCAGCAGGAAAGCGATGAACATGGAAATCGGCACTGATAGTGCGACAAAGATGGCGTTCACGGCTCCCATAAAGAACATCAGGATCACGGTTACCAGCAGGAATCCGATGATAATGGTGTTGATCAGGTCGTGCAGCGTTACGCGGGTAGACTTTGACTGGTCTGCGGTAATAGTAACATTGAGGCCTTTGGGAAAATAGTTCGCCTCCATGTCGGCCTTGATTTCCTGAATTTTATCAGAAGCATCAATCAGGTTTTTACCACTTTGTTTAATCACGTTCAGCGTGATTACATTCTTACCACGTAACCGGGCAAAACTTTCCTGTTCCAGGAAGCCATCCACTACATTGGCAATATCTTTCAGGTATACTGTTGCACCGGATTGTCCGCGTACAATAATATTGGCAATCTTTGAAGGATCTTTGTATTCGCCTTTTACACTGAGGGTACGTTTCTGTCCATCCATGGCCACCAGACCACCGGAGACGGTGATGTTCTCTCCCTGGATAGCACCGATAATATCTTCAAAGCTGATCTTGGCGGCATCCATTTTATATTTATCCACGTTGATCTGGATCTCTCTTTCCAGCTCCCCTACCAGGTCTACGCGGGTAATTTCATTCAGTGCCTCGATACGGTCTTTCATATCATCTGCATAACGTTTTAATGTCTGCAAATCGAAATCACCGGAGAGGTTCACGTTCATGATAGGAATCTGCGATACGTCGATCTTAACGATCTGTGGTTCCTGTGTCAGGTCTTTGGGCAGGTCTTTTTTGGCGTCATCCACTTTTTCACGCACCTGCTGCCGTGCAGCTTCTATATCTTCATTGGCATTAAACTCAATGGTGATCGCAGAGAAATCCTGCATAGAAGTACTCTTGATCTTCTTCACACCGGAAATACCGTTCAGTTGTTTTTCGATCGGTTTGGTCACCAGTGTTTCCATATCTTCCGGAGAAGTACCGGCGTAAATGGTATTGATATAGAACTGCGGAAACACTACCTCCGGGAATTGCTCCTTGGGCAGGTTTATATAGGAAAGGATACCAGCCAGGGCGACAATAATGGTAGCCACATAAATGCTCACCTTATTATCGATCGACCAACTGGTAGGCTTAAATTCTTTATTGAGATTATCTTGCATAAACTACTAGGTTTTAGCTGTGATGATCAGCTTACAATTTGATCAAATCGTTATCATTCAGACCCTGGAAACCGGTGGTAATGATGCGATCTCCCTGCTGCAAACCACTTTTAATTTCTGCTTTGTCGTTATAGGTGCGTCCCAGTTCTATGGTTTTACGCTGTGCGGTCAGTTTACCATTGACATCTTTCGCCACAATCACATAAGGTTTACCGGCAGTATACTGAATAACGCTTACTGGTATCACCACCGCATTACTGGCTTTGTAGTCGATAATTTTAATGCGTGCGATCATGTTTGGCCGCAGGCTATTGTCCGGTTGCAGCGGCACTTCAATTTTGATCGTGCGACTCAACGGATCAATGGTTCTGGAAGCAAAGCTGATGTTACCTCTTATTTCCCGGTTAATATCAGGGAAAGCGAGGATCACGGCGTCGCCGGTTCTTATCAGACCAGCATATCCTTCTGCCACGTTAGCGGTAATTTTCAGGTTATTGGCATTTACCACCCGGAAAGCAGCTACACCAGGAGCAGCGTTATCGCCTATTTTGGCAATCACCGCATCCACGGTACCACTGATAGGAGAAACAATGCGGCTGAGGGCCATCTGGTCCTGCAGCGTTGCCATCTTTCTTTCCAATCCTTCTTTCTGGTTTTTGGCGTTGAGGTATTGTACTTCAGAGCCTATTTTCTGTGACCACAGATTTTTCTGTTTTTCATACAGCGCCACCGCCAGTTCCAGTTGTGTACGCAGTTCAGCCATAGTAGCTTTCTGCACCTGATCATCTACCTGTGCCAGTGTCTGACCTTTGGAAACGGCTTGTCCTTCCTTTACAAAGATGCCGATTATGGTACCAGCTGTGCGGGGAGATACATTTACATTTTCGCGGGCGTCTACACTTCCTTGTACATCTATATAGTGTTCGAATAAAGTATCGCTGATCGTTGCGGCGGTCACATCTTTCATCTTCACAATGGAATCATTTTTCCCCAGTTCTTTTTCCAGCTGCGTAATCTGTTTATCGATGTTTTCCTTTTCCTTTTTGAGTTGCTGCAGTTTAGCGGATTTATCACCACCTCCACCGCAGGAGGCCATAGCAACAGCGATAACAGGGACGATGAAAAAATATTTATTGATCATATGATTAGTAGTGAATGGTGAATGGAAATTTTTATTTTAAAGTCTCCCGTATGCCCTGAGCAGGTCTACTTTAGCAACGATAGCATTAAAGAGTGCATTGAAATAATTGTTCTGGGCTGTGAGCAGGTCATTCTCCGCAGTGGATATTTCCAGGCTGGAACCTACCCCTTCCCGATATTTGATCCGGGTGGTATTAAACACATCCTGGGCCAGTTCCATGTTTTTCTCCTGTGCTTCCAGCGAGAGTACATTGTTGCGGAAAGTAGAAGCAGATTGTTCCCTTTCCAGATCAATGCCCTGTTTGGCACTTTCAATCGCCAGCTCACTTTTCTTCACGGCCAGGAAAGCCTGATCTACCTGTCTTTTCCGTTGTAAACCGGTAAAGATGGGAACGCTGAGGCTCAAACCGGTATTTAAATAACCGTACCACATCTGTGTTTGTAAATAATCAAACTTGTCGCTGGCACGGAGGGCTCCTGTAGCAGCAAATAAGCTGAGAGAAGGGAGACCTTTCATTTTATACCTTTTCAGGTCGTATTCATTCGCCTTTTTCTGGGTTTCTGCCAGTTGGTATTCAATGCGCTGGGAGTAGTCAAATTTATCAGTATCCAGCGTATTCTCTACAATTCGTGCAGTAGAAAGTGTATCCGTTAACGTTATGGTCTGTTTCAATGGCATGCCCATCTGGTATTTGAGGGCAGCAGTGCCTAGTTCTACCAGGTTACGGAGTTTCGTTTGTTCTGTCTGCAGGTTGGTATATTGTACTACCAGCCGGTCTACATCCAGTTTTTCCACCAGTCCGTTTTTATTGATTTCGCGGGTTTCCTGCAGCAGGTGTTCTACAGAAACCAGGTTACCGGAAAGTATTTTCAATGCTTTTTCAGCAGACAATACATTATAGTAAGCTTTGTACACCTGTACTTTCACATCTACTTCTGATTTTTTCACATTTCTGTGTACCAGTTCTTCGAGTGTTTTACGGGCTTGTAAAGCTACCAGTACACTGGGATCGAACAGCGTTTGCGTTAATCTCACTTCTCCGGTAACGTTGTGTTTCAGCTGAAACGTAGTTACTACAAAGGAGTCCATCGGCAAACCAAAGTTCTTCAGGTTACTCATTTGTTTCTGCAGGACCGGGTTATACTGGAAGGAGCCGTTTCCTGCAATGTTGGGTAGCGCCATGCCGCTGACTTCCTTGTTTTTGGCTAATTGGATCAGTTCATCCAGTTTGGCTGTTTTAATACTATTCTGGTTGGCCAGGGCATAGTCCACCGCTTCCTGGACTGAGAGGCGTACCGGGTCCTGCAGCGTGGGTTGCTCCTGCGCGCGGACAGCAGACACCATAGCCAGCAGCCACACCACTAAAAATATACTGGTGAGCCTTTGGGATAAATGCATCATATTATTGGTTTTGCGATAGTTGTTTATATTTTTCTATGAGCTTATATCCTTTCACGGAAGCTACTCCATATAAAAAATGATCCAGCAGTACTCTCTGCACTTTACCCAGGTCCACCTGCCCGTGGAAAGCTTCCGGCTGAAAGCCGATCATACACCCATGTATACGGTACTGTGTTAAAATGTTGATTTCAAGATCCGGTCTGTAGAGTCCTTCTTTCATACCTCTTTCCAGGTTTTCACGAATGATGCCGGAAAGGGTATTGTGCTGATAATCGAGGAATACCTGATATGCACGCGCATGAAATTTTTGCATATCCAGCAACAACACGGGGTTCATATTACGTATGCGCTGATCCAGCATATCCATTGCCAGAAAAAGTTCTTCAATAGCATCCTTTGCGTCATTGTGGTTGGCAATACATTCCGCTGTTACATGGGCAATAAAACGGGTAATGGCCTGATGCACCAGATCATCTTTATCGATGAAATGAGCATACAATGTTTTCTTTGAGATACCCATTCTTTCAGCGATGTCATCCATGGTGATAGACCGGGTTCCATACTGACGAAACAGGCCAAAAGCCGTGTCCATGATGCGTTCCTGTACTTCCATAAGATTTCCGCAATAACATCTTTGGTTATGCCCCACAAAACTATAGAAACTTTCCAAACTTCCAAAGTTTCCAATAATATTTTTTTACATGTGGTAACACCCATTTCTCCGTACCGGTTAAAACAGGCGTCGGACAGCCCGGGAAACCTGGGATGTTTATCTACGGCCGCATGGTGCTTTGCGCTTATTTATTGTAATTTGCACCACGAAAAGTTTTGATTACAAACGCTGCATGTCTGTACCAGTTTTAATGACCGGAAGCTCACTGCACATTTATCCTATCACACATGTCGCCAAAGCTACAGTTTAAAGTATTTGCGGCCCGCCTGCTGCGGTATTTCTTTCAGGGATTGCTGATTCTTGCACCGATTGGGATTACGGCACTCACCCTTTATTGGGCATTTGTTACGATCGACAATATCATTCCGAAGGAACTGATTCCTACCAACGCAGCGTTCCGTTTTTTAAAGTATAAAGGAGTGGGCTTTGCCCTGATCATACTGCTGATAGTAGTTGTAGGCTATCTGAGTTCTTCTTTTATCATCGGGCGTATTTTTGATTTGTTTGACCACCTGCTCGAGCGCACCCCGTTTATCAAATACATCTACACTTCCATCAAGGATGTGTTTGATGCTTTTGTAGGAGAGAAAAAGAAATTCGATCACCCTGTATTGGTGCAGGTCTACGGTGTAGACGTATGGGAAATGGGATTTATTACCCAGGCTGATGTCAGCAACTTCGGGCTGGAAGGCTATATGGCCGTATACGTGCCACATGCCTATGCCATCACCGGTAAAGTATTTATGGTACCTAAAGAAAAGGTGAAAGCATTGGAAAATATTTCTGCGGGCGAAGCGATGAAATTTGCTGTCAGCGGAGGTGTTACCAACATCTGACGATACTGGAGAACAGGCATCATTATCCGGATAGTGATGCCTGTTCTCCAGATCCTGTAAATCGTTATCTTCGTTATCCCAAAAATTGAATTGCATGTTAACCCAAACCTGTACACGAAAATTCGTGTGTTTCCTTATTATGTGCTTATGTCATGGATGTGCGTATGGATGGGGCTTTTTTGCCCATCAGCGTATTAACCGGCTGGCGGTATTCTGCCTGCCTCCGGAGATGATGGTGTTGTATAAACCTCACCTGGAATACCTGACTGCACACGCTACCGATCCGGATAAAAGGCGATATGCAGTAGCCGCAGAAGGCGCCCGGCACTACATTGACATCGACCTGCTGGATCAGCCGCCCTACCGCAACATTCCACGCAACTGGCAGGATGCGGTGGCTAAATACACTGCCGACTCCCTGAACCGCAACGGCATACTGCCCTGGCATCTGGAAAAGATGATGGCCCTGCTGACCCGCGCTTTCCGCGACAAAGACCG
The DNA here is from genome assembly GCF_025989125.1 of Chitinophaga nivalis. NCBI lineage: Bacteria > Pseudomonadati > Bacteroidota > Chitinophagia > Chitinophagales > Chitinophagaceae > Chitinophaga > Chitinophaga nivalis. Next base: position 245,399 of record NZ_JAPDNR010000001.1, read on the forward strand.
GCAACATATCCTCCAGCTCTCTGCCGAGATCGGACATTACATCGCTGATGCACATGTACCGTTGCATGCCTGTTCCAATCATAACGGGCAATTCACCGGCCAGCAAGGCATTCACGGGCTATGGGAATCGCGTATTCCGGAGCTGGTGGCAGACCGGGAGTTTGACTACTGGGCCGGCAAAGCAGTTTACCTCCCAACTCCCCGGACTTATTTCTGGCGGATTATTACGGAAAGCGGGCTGGCAGCCGACACCGTACTCACCTGGGAAAAGCGCCTCCATCTGCACTATCCGGCGGGGCAACAGTATGCTTATGAAAACCGGAATGGCAAGTTAGTACGTACTTACGGAGAAGGTTATACGAAAGCGTATTATCTGTCGATGGGAGACATGGTGGAAAGGCGGATGAAAGGCGCCATTGAAGCAGTAGCTGCCTGCTGGTATACCGCATGGGTGAACGCAGGGCAGCCGTCTTTACAGAACCTGACTCATACAATGCTTACTGCCAGCGAGTTACAAGCATTCGAGCAGCTGCAACAACAGTGGATACACGGTAAAATACAGGGCAGAGAGGAGTAATACAGGTAAAATATTTATAGCAATACTTCGTATTTGGAAAAGAAATTTTTATCTTTGCGTCTACTATCTTTTTAACCTGTCCTACACCACACGCGCCTTACTGGTTTTAAAATGCCGTGCCGTTTTTTTTCCGTTTCCTTAGAAAAACCAAAACAAAGTGGAAAGATCAAAAAATGAATTTAATCTGAATCGCAACATGAAGGTGCATAATTTTAACGCAGGTCCTTCTGTATTACCCAACGAGGTATTGTACAAAGCCAGCAAAGCCCTGATCGACTTTGAAGGTTCGGGGATGTCTATACTGGAAATCGGCCATCGGACAGCACCATTTATAGCGGTGATGGAAGAGGCCCGCAGCCTGGTGAGGGAATTGATGCAGCTTGATGACGACTTTGAAGTGCTTTATTTACACGGCGGTGCGACTACACAGTTTATGCAGATTCCTATGAACCTGCTGGAAAACAGTGAGTCGGCAGCTTATGTAGATACCGGTGTTTGGTCCAATAAGGCTATCAAGGAAGCAAAATTGTTTGGTTATACAGATGTAGTGGCCAGCTCCAAAGAAAGCAATTACAACCACATCCCAAAACAGTTCACGATCCCGCCCCAGGCAAGCTATCTCCACATCACTACCAACAACACCATTTATGGTACACAATGGCATATGACCCCTGTCACCGATGTGCCCCTGGTAGCTGATATGAGCAGTGATATCATGAGCCGCAGTATGGACTTCAACAAATACTCGCTGATATATGCAGGCGTACAAAAAAACATGGGCGCCGCCGGCGCTACCATGGTAGCCATACGCAAAAGCATCTTAGGAAAAGTATCCCGCAAAATCCCTTCTATCCTGGATTACAGGAATCATATAGAAAACGGATCCATGCTGAATACCCCTCCTGTTTTTGCCGTATATATTTCGATGCTCACCCTACGCTGGCTGAAAGAACAGGGAGGCATTCCCGCCATTGAAAAAATCAATGACCGGAAAGCCGCTTTGCTGTACGATGAAATTGACCACAATCCACTGTTCCGTGGCACCGTGGTTAAGGAAGACCGCAGCAAAATGAACGCCTGCTTTATCATGGACAAACCCGAAATGGAAGAAGAGTTCCTCAAATTCTGCAAGAAAGAAGACATTGTAGGCATTAAAGGACACCGGCTTTCCGGCGGCTTCCGGGTATCTATGTATAACGCATTGCCCTATGAAAGCGTAGAAGTAATGGTAGAAGCCATGAAATACTTCTCCCTGAAGAAAGCATAACCAGGAAATTATTTAATTACGAATTAACAGTTATACATTTCCGGGAAGATTAAAAACAACTGATCTTCGCGCAAGTGCATAACCGTTAATTCGTATTTTGTAATACTTTATACTATTTTTACCCCACACACATTTTTTTATCATGGCGATTATCAGACCCTTTAAAGGATTAAGGCCCAAAGAAGCATTAGCCGCCCAGGTGGCTGCAAGGCCCTACGACGTGCTCAGCTCAGAAGAAGCAAAAGCCGCTGCATCCGGTAACCCGTATTCATTTTACCATGTTTCCAAATCTGAAATAGATTTACCGGCCGGCATTGATACCCACAGTCAACAGGTATATGACAAAGCTGCCGAAAACCTGCAACAACTGGTAAAAGATGGTATCCTGTTTCAGGATGAACAACCCAGCTACTACATCTATAAACTGGTGATGAACGGCCGCGCACAAACCGGTCTCGTTACCGCTTCCGCCGTAGCCGACTACAACAACGGCATCATTAAAAAACATGAATTCACGCGCCCGGACAAAGAACTGGATCGCATCAATCATATTAAAACCACGCTGGCACAAACCGGTAACGTATTTCTGGCCTATAACGACGTGCCGGAAGTAAACGCCCTGATAGAACGCTGGCAGGAACACAACAAACCGCTGTACGACTTTACCGCGGACGATGATATCCAGCACACCATCTGGGCCATCAACACCCCCGCCGCTGTACAGGAAGTAACTACCCTGTTTGCCGAAAAAGTACCTTGTACCTACATCGCAGACGGTCACCACAGAGCAGCATCTGCCAGCCTGGTACAAAAGGAACTGCAAGCCGCCGGCAAAATCACCTCTGTGGAAAATCCGGCCAACTACTTCCTGACCACCATTTTCCCGGCCAGTCAGTTAGCCATCCTGGACTATAACCGCGTTGTAAAAGACCTCAACGGCCTTAGCAAAGCAGACCTGTTATCCAGACTGGATTACGACTTCACCGTGGAAGAAACCGGCCATCACCCGCTGCAACCTTCCATGCTGCACGAATTCAGCATGTACCTGGAAGGTAGCTGGTATCGCCTGGTGGCCAAAGAAGGCACCTACACCACCGATCCTATCGGCATCCTGGATGTAACCATCCTCTCCAACAATATACTGGACAAACTGCTGGACATCAAAGACCAGCGTACCGATAAAAGAATTGACTTCGTAGGCGGTATCCGTGGCCTGCAGGAACTGGTTAAACGCGTAGACAGCGGCGAAATGAAAGTCGCTTTCGCCCTTTATCCGGTAACCATTCAGCAACTGTTTGATATTGCCGACAGCGGTAATGTAATGCCTCCAAAGAGCACCTGGTTTGAACCTAAGCTCCGCGATGGCCTCCTTACACACGTCATTTAATCATACCCTGTATTCCCTGTTATGCCAGCGGATCCCTTCCTGCAACGGCATAACAGGGAATCTCTTCCTATCTTCCCTCCTTCTTACATAGCTTAATATAACTATATATATCTCTTTACCGCTCCCCCATTTTCAGATTGTTCCGTGGGTAGTTATCTCATTTTCATTACTTTTACAACAAACGACAGACAAAGGGATGCATATGAGGTCTTCTTTATTGAGTATATTTTTTTTCTTAGCAGGAGTTTTATTTTCATCAACGGTAGCCGCTCAGGACGCAAAGGAACTGTATAGTACCGCCAACAACTTTATACGTAATGGCGACTATTCCAATGCCATACTGGTATTAAACCAGGCCTTACAACTGGATCCGGAGAACTTTGAGTATAAGAAACAACTGGGGTTCACCTTCTATCTGAAAGGAGATCTCAATAAAGCCAAGAGCATCATAGAACCACTGCTGAACAGCAAAGAGGCAGATGTACAGGTATTTCAGATTGCCGGGAATATTTACAAAGGCCGGGAAGACTGGAAAACCGCGCAGCGGATGTACGCCCGGGCACTCAAAAAATTCCCGAAAAGCGGCGAACTGTATAACGACAACGGTAACCTGCAGATGAATTTCAAAATGTATGATGCCGCGCTCCGCAGCTGGCTGAAAGGTATTGAAGAAGATCCTGCCTTCCCCGGTAACTACTACAATGCCGTTAAAACCTACGAATACAGCAATGATCCGGTATGGTGCATCCTCTATGGTGAAACCTTCATGAATATGGAAAGCTTCACCACCCGGACCGCCGAAGTACGGAACATCCTGCTGGAAGCCTATAAGAAATTATTCAACGATCCATCTTTATTTGACAGTGTTATTCCGGATGAAAAAAGCAGGAAAAGCAGAAGCGGTAATGACTTCATACAGGCCTACCGCCAAAGTATGGGCAAACAAATCAGCGTGGTTACCGGCGGTATTGATCCCGATGCCCTGCTGATGGTACGTACCCGCTTTATCCTCGACTGGTTTAACTTCTACGGGATGAAATTCCCGGTAGCACTTTTCGATTTTCAACAGCAGCTGCTGCGCGAAGGCATGTTCGAAGCCTATAATCAATGGCTCTTTGGCCCGGCCGCCAACCAGGCCGGTTACAAAGCATGGGTAGCCTTACATAAACAGGAGTATGATGCATTCCTGAAATTCCAACGTAATCATCCCCTGAAACCAAGACCGGATGAATACTATAACGACGGGAGATTTACGCTGGCAAATGCGGGATATTAAATACACAGGTTTTTTTTGATTTACGGATTTAGTGACTTAGCTTCAATGCAATAAGAAATTGCACTGTATTCCCGATCCCGTAAATCTCTGACTTGTAAATCTCAAAATCCAGATATGCTCGTTACTAAACACCAAAACACTATTGACAACGCTGTAAAAGCGAACCACGAAAGAACCTTTTTTTCGCAATATCCGGAGCATCCCAAAGCTTATGGAGAAGACGCGCATGCGAAAGGCCACCAGCGTTATCAACAGCTGCTGGGTAAACCATTCAAACAACTTTTACAAACCGGTGAAACCGGATGGGCAGGAGAAGAAGTCTCTCCCTACACCCAGGAAGTACTGGGCACCACGTATCCTGTTTTTGCCGTAAACGACCTGATTGCCAAAGCTACAACTGCCGGCCACAAATGGGCACAGACATCCGCCGCAGAAAGAGCCGCCGTACTGACGGAAACACTGGACAACATCCAATCATATTTCTTTGATATCGCCAATGCCACCATGCATACTACCGGCCAAAGCTTTATGATGAGTTTCCAGGCATCCGGCCCACACGCCAACGATCGGGCACTGGAAGCCATTGCTGCCGGTTACCACGAATTACAGCGTTATCCTGGTCAGCTCCTGTGGGAAAAACCCATGGGTAAAAGCAGCATCAGATTGCAAAAAACCTACACCGCCGTACCCAAAGGTATTGCTGTAGTTATCGGCTGCTCTACTTTCCCCGTATGGAATACCCTGCCTGGTGTTTACGCAGACCTCATTACCGGCAATCCGGTAATTATAAAACCACACCCGAAAGCTATTCTGCCGATCGCTATTGTAGTAGCGGCCATACAGCAGGTATTACAGGACAACGGCTATGATCCGAACCTGTGCCAGCTGGCGGCAGACAGCTCCGAAAATCTGATTACCAAAACCCTGTGCGAGCATCCGGATGTTCGCCTGATTGACTATACCGGCGGCAGCGCTTTCGGCAACTATGTAGAATCGCTGACCGGCAAAACTGTATTCACCGAAAAAGCAGGGGTCAACTCTGTGATATTGGATAGTGTAAAAGACCTGAATGCAGTGATTCAAAACCTCGCCTTTTCCGTTTGTCTCTATTCCGGACAAATGTGTACGGCCCCGCAGAACTTCTTTATTCCGGAAAGCGGGATCAGCACACCGGAAGGTCAGGTAGGATTCAACGAAGTGGTACAACAGTTCAAAGATGCGATTGTAGCCCTGGTGAGCAATCCTAAAATGGGCGCCGGCACCCTGGGAGCGGTACAGAATGAGGCCACCCTCACCCGCGCCAAAGAAGCCCACCAGCTGGGTGGAAAACTGATTCTGCAGGGATCTCCCGTGATCAACGAAGAATTCAGCAACGCCCGGGTATATGCGCCGACCGTACTGGAAGTAAGCAGCGTAGATACCAATATCTACGAAAAAGAGCTGTTTGGCCCGATCCTGCTGATTATCAAAACCAGAGATACGGATCATTCGATTCAACTGGCCCGGCAGATGGCGCTCAAACACGGAGCCATCACCTGCGGCGCCTACACGACAGATGCGGCCGTAAAAGAAAAAATTACCACAGAGATGAACAGCGTGTTCACCCCTGTTTCCTTTAACCTCACCGGTTTCATCTGGGTAAACCAGCATGCGGCCTTTTCCGACTTCCATGTAACAGGTGGTAATCCGGCTGGTAATGCCAGCTTTACTAACCAGGAATTCATCGTAAAACGATTTGTATGGGTAGGTAACCGGGAATTGGTGGAATAGTTTAACATACTGACAAGCCCCCCCGCACGAAGCGAGGGGAGCTTGTTTTCTAAAGCTTTCTTTTGATTTATGAAAAAAATACTGTGGATCTTTCTCGCGCTATGTTACGGACTGACAGCCTGTGAACAGGCACCTAAAGCAGATAAAGCTACGGTGACCGACGCACAGACCGTTCAAGCCGGCACGGGCAGCGCCTTTCTGCTGGATACAACACTCAGCCATGTGGAATGGGTAGGTACCAAACCTACCGGCAAACACCATGGTACCCTCCAGCTATCCGGCGGCGCCATTTATGTGCAAGACAGCCTCATTACCGGCGGACAGTTTGTTGTGAACATGTATTCCCTTAAAAATACAGACCTCGCGGCCGATACGGCCATGAAAAACAAACTGGAGAATGAACTAAAAGGCGCCATGTTTTTCGATGTAAAAAAATATCCGGCGGCTACATTTGAAATCACCCGCGTTACTCCCCTGCAAGCCATTGCCGGCGAAGAAGTAGCCTTTATAGGCGCTACCCACACCGTTCAGGGCAATCTTACCCTGAAAGCCGTGACCAAAAACATCTCCTTCCCTGCCAGGATCATCCTGCAGGATGATCATATCAATGCACTGGCGAACTTCAATATTGACCGTACCCTTTGGGGGATCAGCTACCGCGCAGACAAATCCCTCCAGGACAAACTGATCAACTCCCAGGTAAACATCGGTTTCAATATTACCGCCAAACGATAAGACTGCTTTCCGTTTTTTTCTGGCCGCAAGCCAGGAAATTATTTTAAATTTAGTACAGCCTCTATCACGAAAAAACTGATACTAAAATGGAAACAAGTCAAGAAAGAGATGAACGACTCTGGCGCATTGCAAAAGCCAGGGCCGGATTCAAATCGCATCTTATTATTTACCTGGTCATAAACCTCGGTTTATGGGCAGTATGGTTCCTGACAGACAGCGACAGATCACATGGTACTCCCTGGCCCGTATGGCCAGCCCTCGGATGGGGAATAGCGCTGGCCTTTCAATATTTCAGCGCCTATCATAAAGACCCCTTCGGAGACGCCGTAAGAGAGTACGAAAAGTTAAAAGAGCAGGAACATACCCGCCTCTAAGCCAAAACAAAATTACAAGCAGCATGATGGACCAACCGCAACGACTATTTGACGTTATTCAACACCAACTGGCAAACTATCCCAAAAAAGATATGCTGGCCAGCAAAGAAAACGGACAATGGAAGCAGTACAGTACACAGGAAGTAGCGGACATCACCCTTAAATTCAGTGCCGGATTACTCAAACTGGGCATAAGGGCTGGTATTACACAGAATGAAGAGAAGGATAAAATAGCCATCATCTCCCCCAACAGACCCGAATGGATCATCACCGACCTGGCCTGTCAGCAACTGGGAGCCGTGCTGACACCTATCTATCCTACGATCAGTGAACATGAACTCGCCTATGTACTGAACGATGCGGCGGCCCGCCTGCTATTTGTAAGCGATAAGGAACTGCTGGAAAAGATACTGGCCATGCGGGATAAATTCCCCACCATCGAGGCCATCTTTACCTTCAACAAAGTGGAAGGCGCCCGGCACTGGACAGAAATCCTGTCTCTCGGCGATACCGCAGACTATCCTAAGATTGAAGCCATCAAAAAAGATATTTCCCCGGAAGAACTGGTAACTATCATCTATACTTCCGGTACCACCGGCACACCGAAAGGCGTTATGCTCAGCCATCACAACATTATGAGCAACGTACTGGCCTGTGTTCCCTATCTGCCGGTAAATAAAGATGCTAAAGCTCTCAGCTTCCTGCCGCTCAATCATATCTTCGAACGAACGGTTACCTATATTTACCTGACTAATGGCATCCCTGTATACTATGCAGAAAGCATGGAAAGCATCGGCGATAACCTGAAAGAGGTAAAACCCACGATATTTACCACCGTTCCCCGTTTACTGGAAAAAGTATACGAAAGGATCATGACCACGGGCCTGGCGCTTACAGGTATCAAACGCGCGCTCTTCTTCTGGGCAGTAGGCCTGGGCAAACAATATGAAATCAATAAAAACCAGGGAGTCTGGTACAACCTGCAGCTAAAGCTGGCCAATAAACTTATATTCAACAAGTGGCGTGCAGCCTTAGGCGGCAATGTACAAACGATTATAAACGGTGCAGCAGCTTGCCAGGTACGGCTGCTCCGCATATTCACCGCTGCCGGCATCCCTATCCTGGAAGGATACGGCCTCACCGAAACCTCCCCTATTATCAGCGTAAACCGGTACAACGAAGAGGAACGTATGTTCGGCACCGTAGGTCCCGTTATCAGCAATGTAGAGGTTAAAATAGCCGAAGACGGCGAAATCCTTTGCAAAGGTCCCAGCGTTACCATCGGCTACTATAAACGGCCTGATCTCACGAAAGAAGCCATTACCGATGGCTGGTTCCATACCGGCGATATCGGGGTAATGATAGACAACAAATTTCTGAAGATAACCGACCGTAAAAAAGAACTCTTCAAGACCTCCGGAGGCAAATTTGTAGCACCACAACCCATTGAAAACAAGTTCAAGGAATCGCCCTATATTGAACAACTCATGGTAGTGGGCGAAGACCGCAAATTCACCGCGGCCCTCATCGTACCGGCTTTCAATAACCTCCGTAACTGGGCGCAGAAAAACGGCATTACCGCCGACACCAATGAAGTGCTGCTGAAAAAGCCGGAAGTCATTGACCTCTATAAGCAGGCCGTAGAAAAATACAACCAGTTCTTTAACCATATTGAACAGGTAAAAAGGTTCGTACTGCTGCCACATGAATGGACCGTAGACGCCGGTGAACTGACGCCTACCATGAAAGTAAAACGGAAGGTGATCCTGGAAAGATACAAAGACCAGATTGCTGGTATTTATACTCCTTCCGGCGGCAAAGTCGATATAGAAAGTCTTTAAAAATAAAATTAAAACCCTTACTTTTGCCACCCGATCCCCGATTTGGGGCAAGGAATTGGTCCCGTAGTTCAATGGATAGAATAGAAGTTTCCTAAACTTTAGATACAGGTTCGATCCCTGTCGGGACTACAACAACGTTTACTCGCCCAGGCTTAGTTTTACTATGCCTGGGCGTTTTTCATTGGTGGCAGCAGGAAGAGAGATAAAGGGAGATAAAGCAGCATTAAGTAAAAATGTCCCCAAAACCGTCCCCATTTTTCCCCAGGAGTTTCCCCAGAAAAATAGATTAGTACTATATTTGACATTAATAATATCGTGCTGCTTTCCCCAAACTGCTTGCTTCTTTGTAACCCTTTCAATCCTATAACTATGGAAGTAAGATTTTATTTAAAAAGGCCCAAAGATGTAGAAAGCACCATTTTTGCAAACATTACTGATGAAGGTGAAACACTACGATATTATCTTTCTGAAAAAATCCCCACATTGTACTGGAATAAGATTAGTCAGCGAGTTATGACAGCCGGGAAAGATTTCCCCGAACATCCGGAATTTAATGCGCGACTTGACTATTTAGATCACACCATTAAAACTACTTATCGCAAATACAGAAATGATCATGATCACCAAATCCCATCTCCTGAACAGCTAAAAGAACTGCTGGATACAGTTACCGGGAAAAAAATAATAGAACGGATTACATTCTTGTCTCATTTTGAAGACTTCAACACCCGGTCAGAAAAAGGGGAACGAATCAATTCTTAACTCTAATTCTTATGGCCGAAGTTCGGGGTGCCTACATGTGACATAATATGACACTAAATGAGGTGTGTTTAAAAACCTTTTACCATCCTGACAAAACCTGAAAAGAAAATGCCGTGGAATAGCCCCAAAGGGGCATAAGACAGTAAAGAGTTTCAGCGTCAATCCACTGAAACTCTTTCCGTTTGAGATGCAAAACAGTGCGCGTTTAAAACGAAATACTTTAGGCTACTCAAATGATACAAATTATATTTTTAATGTAAAAGCAATTCTATTAACCAAGAGATTGGCAAAAACCGGTTAATATGCAGGTACAGCCAATATTGAGTTGACAATTCACAATATCATTAATTTGTATACATTGGAAAGTAGGACAAGTACGAGAACTTCTACCTTTAATAGATTTTATATCGTGTCTACTCAGGCTTCTGCCTAATAATTCAAACTTTTTCATGATTATTTATTTTGAAGGGTTACTTAATAGAAAGCCAGGCTGATGAATTACAGGTAAGCAGTGCGGATAGTGAAGGCCAGCGTAATAAATGCAAATTAGGTTATTCCACTGCTATTAAAGGGTTAATAATATTTTGCACGATACCAGTATAGGGAAGCGTATACTGATATTCATACCAGGCTCATTAATGCCTTCCTAAAACATGATTGGCAAGGTTTACGAAGAATTTTTTACACATAAAACGCACGCGCAAGGGTGAAACAGCATAGAAACTTGAAATTATGTAACATAATATGACACTAAATGAGGGTGTTTTAAAATCTTTTACCATCCTGACAAAACCTGAAAAGAAAATGCCGTGGAATAGTCGCAAAGGGCCATAACAGTAAAGAGTTTCAACGTCAATCCACTGAAACTCTTTTTCGTTTGAGATGCAAAACAGTGCGCGTTTAAAACGAAATACTTTAGGCTACTCAAATGATACAAATTATATTTTTAATGTAAAAGCAGTTCTATTAACCAAGAGATTGGCAAAAACCGGTTAATATACAGGTACAGCCAATATTGAGTTGACAATTCACAATATCATTAATTTGTATACATTGGAAAGTAGGACAAGTACGAGAACTTCTACCTTTAATAGATTTTATATCGTGTCTACTCAGGCTTCTGCCTAATAATTCAAACTTTTTCATGATTATTTATTCTGAAGGGTTACTTAATAGAAAGCCAGGCTGATGAATTACAGATAAATAGTGCGGATACTAAGGGCCAACGGAATTAATTAAAATTAGTTAATGCTATTGCGATAAACTTACCCAGTCATCTCTTTTTTTTTCCATAACAGTTATCAGCATAACAGAAGATTAATTCCACACGCCCTAATGATTTCGGCTTACCTATATAAAAACAACAGCCGAAAATATAAGTGTTACTTCTATTTCCGGCTGAAAATTTGTGTCTTAATAATAATCACTTCGGACAACAAGACGCATGCTGTAACACGCAGCAATTAACATAATTTAGAGCATTACAAAAAATGCATAAACTGGTTGACACGGTACCAATCCCACCTTTTACTATTTTCAGTTCTTCCCTACAAAGAGATTTACCAAAAGTCTTTTTCGCTTTCATGGTTTAATGATTTTGAATGCTGTTTAATAGTAAAGCCTGGGCTAATGAATTACAGGTAAGTAGTACGGAAAGTGAAGGCCAGTGTAGTAAATACAAATTAGGCTATGCTGCCGCTATTGAATGGCATCCCATATCATATCAGCAATTTTCTGTAATCTTTCTGTAAAAGTTCATCATCACTGCAAAAATCATATAACATCTTATAACACTAAATAGCTTTAAAAGCTACAAACCAATGTAGCACAGATAAAATGCGTAAAAAAGGTATCATAAGATAATATATAAATCCGGCTGCGTAAGGAATCAAGCAATGATTACCCCCACATTCCTTAATGATTACGGTTTGTTTAAAACTCAACTACATGGCAATACCAGGCAGTTACCCTACTACATACGACCAAAGAAAAAGTAGGTTATAAAATCCTCATGCCTGAACCCTCGTAGCCAGGTGCCTGCCGGTATTATCAATTAGGTCTTTATTCGAAATACAGATTGCAAATAAGTGATATTTTTTTACTCACAAAATGCGGCAGTATGATCTCATATATTTAGACAATCATCAAATCCCTAAAATTATGAAGAAAGTTAACCTATTATCTCTGTCTGTTGCCATGGCCCTACTCATAGGAGTCTTTGGTTGTAAAAAATCAAGTGATTTATCATTAGATACTGACCAGAATAACCCACCCGTTGAACAGTCAAAGAGCATATTTGATCAAAAGATAAATACTGAGAATATACCGGTTACCCAAACTGATACTTCTGTAAATTTATTTCAACAAGGGGAGGCTTTTTTCCAATTCAATGGAATGACCAGGTTTCCAAATTTTTTAAAGATATGGTTTAGCGTAGGCAATAATCTAACTGTTCACACTTCAAACCTGTCTAAACCAGGAGCAGTGAATTGGGTTTATACGCAAAAAAGTTCCAGCTCCTATAGTCCGGATCGCGCAGTTGTTGAAGGAGAACTGACAGAAACATTTGCTGGCAGTTATAAAATATATTACACAGTTAGAATTATAATAACATTGTATCCAGTTCACCAGCAGGCAAGAGCTGAGTTAACGATATCAAAAAAAATGATTTAATAAAACTAAAACCGGTTAAATCCGGTTTTTTTTATGGCAATAAATTTCGTTTGGTATCAATAGTTCAAATAGTGCTGAAAACTGTGTGAAATTGTACTTGTACCATGAACAGTTACCCCACATGTGAAATACACCTCTTTAAAGGCCTATCCTTAGATCCATATACAACATACTTGCCCTGTCGGACAGATCGCAGGAAATTGTGCTGTTTGTGGGCAATTATTCAAACATTCTCCTCCTAATAATTTGCATAGTTGAAGTTCAAAATGAACTCCTCCTTTAATTTTACCCAAGGTATTTCTACTCAGGATCTTCCCAAACAATTGAACATTTTTCATGATGCAGTATTTTGAGTGTTATTAAATAGAAAAGCCAGGCTGATGGATTACAGGTAGACAATGCGGATAGTAAAGACTAATTGAATAAACACAAGTTAAGCTATGCTACTGCTATTAACGTATCTAAAGCGGATTAAAAATGGCAGACAAATTCAGCCATGAGGACAATATAAATGAAGTAAGGACCGCTGCTGCTCAAAGATTCCCGCACCTTTTTATCTTTATATTGAAATACAACTTACAAATACAACAATCACCATTATTCCATTCATTTATCCACCCTCCTCAAACCTAAAACCATGAAAAAGCTGTTATTGGTTATTGCATTCCTATTTACGGTACAACTGCTTACAGCAGACGCCATTCCACCAGTAAAGAACAATACCACCATAAAGTATGCTAACACCCCATCTGGCATAAAGACCAAACCCTTGGCAACCATAGCCGCTCGTTGTTACCTTACCTCATTTCTTGGCATCAGAACAACCACTTGTTTAGCGAATGTCGCTATTGGAGATCTTGACATTATCAATGAAAATGGATTCATTATTGCCAACGTGCCCTGTCCTTCGTCTATCGCTAATATTTCAGTTGCCGTAGGTGATAAAATAGCACAAAGACTTACGTTGCTATCTTCTATTGAGGTGACCAGTGCTATCCACACCATTACGCAGGCGGATATAAACAACGGATATGTTGAATTGGATATATTATAGGTAGCATCATAGCAGGCAAATCATCCAGCATTATAAATTACTGCGGGTATTCTTTTCATTAGGAATACTCTCAGAAATAGCAGGCACTACAAAGTACAAGTGGAAATAAGTAAAGATTGGAATGGACAATGATAAAGTAAGAAAAGAAGCTTATTTTTTGTAAATTGTGAGACACAATGACCTTTAAGATGATAGACTACAGAGAATATATAGAATCAGATATTAATATAATGCTCGGAAAACCAATTATTAAGGGTACTCGTATTACTGTAGCATTAGTTTTACAAAGATTATCCGAAGGAGCAACTCCTTCCGACCTGCTAACAGCTTACCCCTCATTAACACCTGCTGCAATAAATGCAGTATTGGCTTATGCATCTGATGTGATCGCAAATGAAAGTATTATAGCAGTTGCATGATATTAGCTGACGAAAACATACATACCTATATTGTCAAATCACTGCGAGATGCAGGCTTTGAGGTTACTTCTGTAACTGAATTAAACAAAGGGATTAAAGATGAAAAAGTGATTGAATGGGCTTTGAAAAATGATTATTTACTACTGACAGAAGATAAAGACTTTGGAGAATGGGTATTTGCACACCATATAAAAAACCTTAGTGTTCTTTTTCTCCGATATGCTTTCTATGAATATAAGGAAATAACTCAAGCAGTTATACATCTATTGAAAACACAACCACTAAAACGTCCTGTATTCGTAACGCTTACACCTAAAAAGATTCGTATCAGACAGCTATAATTACTGCTAATATCAAGACAGTAATATTAGTGGCAACTATTCTACTACACCTGCCAATCAAATTACTACACATCACGACAACAAACAGCTTTCCTTTATCATCATCGTTTCAATTAATTAATAAAAGGGATGTAAAGATTATTCCTTACATCCCTTTTATTAATTAATTATTACAAGGCGGATACGGATTGCTCACCGTTGCCTCAGTTACACAAACTTTTTTATTCGCATCAAAGGCCATACCGGCAGCGCAGGTATAATCTCTCCGTTGAAAGGTACCATCTGCCATTCTTATACAAAAAATGTAGGCATGGCAATTGTCCGGGTTAGCATATCTGCCACTCGCCGCACAAACAAATACTGACATGGGTGTAGTTACTGCTGCCGGAGCTTTTACAGCCGATGATGCCTCCAAAGATCCGCTGCCAATAGCATTAGATGTAACTGTCAGGAATACCGGTTCATGGGTGATGGGAGGTGTAGTGGACATCGTTTGCGCATTCAGGATAGCAGGTACCGCAAACAGGAATAAAACGAGCATCGACTTGATGTACTTCATAAGTGTGTTACATTATAGGTTAATAAATAGAACGCCAGCGTATAGTTGGTAAATTAAACCTTCTCACTGCTGTAATGCCGCAGCGTATTTTTTAGTCAAAGAATATTTCCCACAGCAGCATCTCCCGTATCTATCTCCCCTGCTTCATTTCCTTCATATGCTGTAAAGTGGAAATGAAGGAACGACTAACGGTGCTTATTATACGCAGATATAAAATCATCATCTGCATATAATGCTCTTATTACTGCTCCGATCAGATACATCCACGACTATCAATAACAGTTATTGATAGCCGTGGATGTATTAAAGTGAAAGTAGTTTTATTTATTCCCTGTTACAGTAGCCGGATCTGTTGCCGTTGCAGTACCACCGGGCGTACATGGATTAACAATAACTTTTACCGGCCTTCTTACCGGATACTCGCATTCAAATCCGGCGGAAACGTAATACACCGTTGTCACCGCCGGACTAACTTCATAATAGTCACCGGTATACAGTAGCGTTCCTCCTGTCGGTGCTGTATACCAACGGAAAACAGTAAATGTTTCCTGGGGAATAAATGCATGTAGCGTAACACTTTCTTTCTTACAGATCTTCACCGAATCGGCTCCTACACTGGGATAACTGGCATGCCCACCTATGGTAAAAGTTTTACGTACACTGTCTGACCGGCAACCACTCACCGGATCTACGGCCTGTACATATACACGGGTTTGCGCAGGCACATAAAATACCAACGGAGGAATATCAATGGTATTGCGGTTCAAGACAGTATATGCCGTATCAAATGGTTTACCGGAAAAGTAATCTGCTGCTACTTTTACCCGATAATTGAATCCTGTCTGGTGATTAGTAATGGTCAACCGGGGTGGATTACATAGGAAACCTTGCGAAACATTGTATATAGGATCCGGTAACTTACGTACCAGTACCTTCACCGGGAGGCGATCCGCATTATCGCACGCAAAACTAATGATAGCATAGTACGTGGTGGTAACAGCCGGGCTCACCTTATAGTAAGCTCCGGTAAACAGCAGCTTACCACCCACCGGCGCATCATACCACTTGATGATAGCTACCGTATTGTTGGGCATAAATGCATGCAGGGTAACACTGTCTCCTTTACAGATAGATACGCTGTCAGCATCTGTCTCTATCAACTCACCATGCCCTCCGATCATCAAAGAGGCTGATACACTATCAGACTTACAACCGGTAATGGCATTGACAGCCTGCACGGTGATCCCCGCCTGTACATGTGTGGGATAATTAATATCCCGTACTACAAACTGATCTTTGTTTCTGACGGTATAGGCCGTATCATAAACAGTTCCTTTTATCGCCACATATTTGATACGGACGTTATAGTTAATGTCTGTCCGATGATTCTCTACACGTACGGATACATCTCCACACAAGGTTTCGGAAGGTACGTTGTAAACAGGATTTGCCGGTTTGGGATGAACGGTTACCTTAACAGGCGTACGTTGGCTGATACATGTTCCCAATACCGCCTCTACATAATAGGTAGTGGTAACCGCAGGAGTGACCGTAAGCATATAGGTATTCGGCGCCGCCGTCAGTAAATTTCCGCCTGTAGCACGATCATACCAACGATAGGTCGTACCCGGGACACGTAAGGGTGACAGCCTTGCGGATCCACCGATACATATCGCCGTATCGCTGGCCGGTATGGTAGCAGGCCCCGGCAATCCATCCGTGTGATAGGCATAATATACCCGAAAACTACCCAATAAAGCTGCCACGCCCGCATTATAGGTAATCTTTACCCTGTCGAATGGCCGCGTAGGCTGAAACAACAGCAAGGCCTGGGTATTATCCGGCAGGATACGTATTTGTGTAGCAGCAGGCGATACCGAATCATTATTTGGGGTATAGGCGTTATAGGTACGCACAGTAATATTTTTGAAGGCATCCGTATTTAAGGCGTAACTGCTACCTACTTTTATAATCAGCGAATCGCACCCGGATCCGCTGGTAGTGGGAAAGATAAGCGTCTGCGACAGACTGGCGCCTAACAGTTCCACCGGCGCATTAAAGGAGGAATAATTCGTCAGATCACTATCCACTGCATATTCGGGATTGCTAATACTGCACAATAAACAAACGCCGGTCACGGCATTCACCTGTTTATTGGCATAGATCGCCTGTCCATAGCTATTTGAGACAAACAGTAAAAAAGCAGCACATAGGGCCGTCACTGGGCACAGCAACGATTCAGGTAAATACAACCATGTTTTCATAAGGTAAAATTTAATGCATTACGCAATGCAGCAGGGGTTACAAAATAGTATTGGTATATGGCTAAGTTGATGGGAACAAACCGGGCTAACATCCTAAAAATAAGGCATTCCAACGTTACTATTTTTCATGCCAACAGGGTACTGAAATGATGCAGCGCGGCTGCATTATAACCAATAATAAGATTATCTGCCGGTAAGTAAATCGGGAACAATTTCACTTATTTATGAGCAGTATCAAACAGTTTTCATACCCAATCTACCTCTCAAAAGAATATTGCTCCACCATGCAATCTGTCAAAATAATTTATATCTGGCAGTTGACCTTCCAAACCGCCCATACCCACGCTATGTTTAATTATAACAGTAGTAACAACCATCGGGTCTATGTGTTTCCTGATTAAATACATTCCTGCTATATCTTCATTAAATATAGATATCCTACGGGGAAAAAGCAGCCCTATACCTGTTTGCCTTTCCCCCTGTATAATCACTATCACCAGCCGACCGTATCCGATTAATTAAGTTTTATCAATTTTGATACCTGCTTTTCACCAGCCTGTTCTAATTGAAGGATATACATCCCTGCAGGATAATGTCTTGTGTTTACCTGTAAGTTGTACATTCCTGCGGTAGCAGTTACTGTTCTTAATATGGTGTATTGTCCGGAACCCATATTAATTAACCTTATTACTATTTTCCCTGCCTTTTTTACCTGATATCGGCAGGAGAGGCTTTCCGTAAAAGGATTCGGAAATACTATCAATGAAGATGATTGTTCTTTTGAGTCGACATGGGTTGCCAATACATTATCCCTGGATATTACCGGTAAAGTATCCTGCACCAGTAAAGCCGATAATGGCAATGAGGGCATCACATCAGGCAAGCAGGATGGCGGATCCACTTTAGCCAGTTTAGCTTTACTAACACCACTGGTAGCGCCTACCATTAAAGCTCCTCCCCCCGGAATGTAAGTAGTAGCCGCTGGCGCAAATACCTGTGTAGTATCTGCTTGTATGGCAACAACATTTCCTATACTATCCAATTCTACCAGGTATAATTTTCCATCAGCGCCGCCTTCCGGTAACTGAATCGCCAACGTAGTATGCTGCGCTCTCACGGGTAAAGTGCGTTTTTCAGATGAAACCGATGATAAGTCCGGATACTTCGATACCCTGCAACCACCCTTCCGGCAACTGGATTCACAGGCAGCACGTTCATCTTTGGATAAAACGTTGACATTATTACAATTAAGAACATTGGAGACATTTACATCTATCAAACCTCCTCTTTTCGGAGAAAAACGGGAATGATCCATATCTTTATACCCGCTGGCCGAAAGTGTACCCACCTTGAAAACCTTGAGAAATTTCAATATACCATCTTCACTGAGTTTCATGACCCTGGCGGCAGCATGCTGTAATAAATTGTCCTGGATAACATTACTTACAATAAACCGGCCTTCACCTGCCGGTTGTATACTAACCATAATATCATCTCCTTCAGTTAGAAATACCTTTTCCCATTGTCGGTTCAGGAAACTATCTACCCGCGCAATGAAAACATCTTTCCCATATACCGAACCAGCGGAAGTACTACCCGCTATTAAAAGTCCCCCATCTGTAAGCGGGATAACAGATACCTTATCACTCGCATAATTACCGGGATAACTGACCGTTCTTATAATCGCCCCGGTACTATTCAATAACATCAGATTGATGGCATTCGCCGTTGTGCCTACAACGACTATTTTCGTTACATTCAGCAGGGTAGCCGGGATATGATTACGCAAATTTGTTTGCAGGCTCCATAAAGTATTACCATTCCCATCTATTCCGACAATCTGTCCTACTGGGTTTGTTTGCAGATTAAATACACCGCATACAACAAATTTTTTGTCTGCCGTAGCTACTATACCATGCAGACTGTCTACACCAGCCGTTCCAATTGTCCTGCTCCACTTCCTGTTATTGGCGGAATCCAGTTTTACCAGCCACCAATCCAATAAGCCATGATTTTGGCCTGATAAATCGCCGTCATTGGAGGCCGTTACACCTGCAACAAGAAAACCTTTATCTGACGAATAAGGGCTATTAATGATAGCGGTGAACTTATCCCCACCTGTTCCTCCCCATGTACGGGGAGCCCCCATAGAAACACCGGGGCCTGGTGGCAGTATACTCGCCATCACTGCCGCACGGCTACTGCTCACACAACCTGTTGTTTCCCGGGCCTCCACATAGAATGCAGTATTAGTACCTAAAGGAGTGGTAATAAAGGTATCCGCAGCTAACAGAGGAACTCCTCCCATTGATACCCCAAACCAGTAATGCGTGATATTGGGTACACTGCTGGCGATGAAAGCAGCCGGCGTACCTTTACAAATACTATCTACTGGTTCCGAAACCAAAGGACGGCCAGGAAGGGGTAATGCAGTTACTTTTATCAGTGTTCTTTCCGGATTAGGACAATCTCCCCGTTTGGCCTGCACATAATAGCTGCTATCTCCTTTAACCGGCCGGGTTGTATAATCTGCGCCTGTAAAAACAGGAATTCCACCAACAGATTGCCTATACCAGTCGTACATCACACCAGCAGGGCCTGTAACACCCAGTGACGCCGGTTTTCCGTTACACACTTTTACCAGGGGGGATATCGCTAATGGTTTGGGCACTTCAAGGTGCGCGTAACCAATATTAATAGCATTCAACAATTGCAACACACCGGAATTAAGCCTTATTTCTACTTTATCAAAAGGCCGTGATGGCGCCCACGACAATAAAAACTGCTGACTGGAAATAAGCTGTAAATGCAATAGTTCGTTGTTGATGGGTTTACGATCATTATTATACACCATCCCATTATAGGTAGCTACTTCCACATTCCCCAGGATATTCAGATCCAACAGCCCAACAGGTGTTGTGAGAAAAATTTTCACACTATCTCCGGCATTACTCTTTGCCGGAAAAATCAATTGTTGTTGGGTATATCCCCCTAATAGTCCCAGTATTACATGTAGGGTAGAAAATGTGACGGGATTGTTATCCACCGCTAGTCCCGGATTATCGACATAACAGCCAATACAAATTCCGCTCGTTTCGGTGACTTGTGCATTGGCAGAATTACAGGGAACTGTCTGGGATTTACCGGCAACAGTAAACATCAGCAATAACAGGGAGATACAGCCCCCAATACACCATCGTGAAATAATAAAAGGAAACATAACTGGTCAGTTTAAACGTCAACACTACATTATCTCATTGTTGTTGTTACTTTATCCGGACAGTAAATAGCAACAGATACTACCATTACTACCATTACTCCCATACTCATACAAAACTGATATGTACCTGTATTTTGTATATATCCGCAGAGCTATATCATTTTCATTTCAGGATAGCTACATGATTATCTTTTCAGGATAATCTTTGATACAAACACTTTTTTATCGGTGGTTCTTACTTCCATTATATAAATACCGTTGGCCCATGAATCCGGCAGATAATATTTGTTAGTGGTGAAGTAAGTCCTTTGCAAGATATGTCCTGCCAGGTTTATCTTTACCCCGAAATTGCAATATACAGCACCATTGGTTGGATCAGGATATATATTGACAGCAGCCGGAGTGATCGATCCCACAAAGCAAACATAAACCTGTAACATCACTTTTCGGGTATTTGCATAAACACTTTGGGCACAAGTCTCCTGTACACTTAATAGTTGCAAAAGGGATAGTATATCCAATAAACAAAAACGCCTTATTCTTTTGCAGGTATAAGGAAATCATAGAAAACAGTTCAACTAATGGGAGAAAACCAGCGTAGTCTCATCTATCATGTCATTGAAACCATGGGATTAAACAAGAGGGTAATAACAACATTTCAAATCAATAAACATTAATAATAAAACTAAACATTTATACTACATTATAGAACGCAGTCCGCGTCATAGCAACGAATATAATATGTGGTCATAAGATTTGTTCCATCTATTACCTGCGATGTGTTTGAAAGAGGACAGATGAAATTCCATCGGTAGATGAATCATACTATGGTTATCTATTCTGAAGAGTATAAGGGGCCTTCCGGCCCCTCTTTATCAAGGATATATCCTGCTGGCAGTACAACGGTGTATCCAAGGTAAACTAGGCGTCATGCTACCTGATTTACAATAACAACCCGGTATTGTTATGCACCAGGTCTTGGGTCCGCCGAAACAGGTACCTGTATCACAGATTTGCTGTTGGTCGCTCATGCCGCCAAGCACTTTTTTAAGTTCATTTCTGGTCAGGGAAATGCCGGTAAGTGTACGTTTTTTCATGTGAAGTTTGTTGAATGGATAAAGTGGATTACAGTAATAAAATACAATGGATACTGCATTGGTACAACCACAAAATATTCATTTCAACTGCTAGCATAATGCAGAAAGAAATATGCCGGCGTTAATATTGAAAGCATAGGTTTTCTGGTATCGGCAAGCACCTGTTCCTTTTAAAATATAATTTTTTTTCAAAGAAATAAAATTGCATTCCTCCCCCCAAATAGGTAGATCCTGATAGCAAAAAACAGCTAACTTTATTTAAGATAATTAACCCTATACCCCATTCCTATGTTTAAACAATCATCCACCCGGCATGCCCGGTCGATGCCGCATCATACGGCACAACAGCAAACCGCTTTTTTCAATCCTAAAGGAACAGAACAGCCAGATTCCTTTTTTACGCCTAAGCAACAAACAGCCACCAGCGATCATCCCGTGCAGCGAAAGCACCATTCAGGGAACCAGCCAACTCCCAGACAACATACAGAAGCTGGACCTTCACCACTAACACCCAACAACACAGGGTTACCGGACAAACTGAAATCCGGCGTAGAAAATATGTCCGGTCTTTCGATGGATGATGTTAAAGTTCATTACAACTCAGATAAACCGGCGCAACTACAGGCACTCGCCTATGCCCAAGGCACCGATATTCATGTTGGCCCCAGGCAGGAGAAACATTTGCCTCATGAAGCATGGCATGTAGTGCAGCAGAAACAGGGACGAGTGCAACCAACAATGCAACTTAAAAGCGGTACAGCAATCAATAACAATAGCACATTGGAACAAGAAGCTGATACAATGGGGCAAAAAGTCTCACAAGCGACACTCACTTCTCCGGTATCCGCCCCTTCTACTGCAGTCCTTACAGCCACTCCTGTTGTACAACGTATTCCAATCTGGAAAAGAGATGGAAAGTATTTCCCTAATAACGTAGTGGGAAGTGAAGAGGTGGAGTCTAATAATCTGAAAGGAGACGAGCGGACAAATCTAAAAAAAGATCTTGCAGTAGAGATAGAGGTCCTTAAAAGGGTCCAAAGAGGATGGGCTACGCAAGCTTATTCAAAATATTTTACTCTCGATGGTGATCTACGAGAAATAATAAATAACCAAAAAAATTTACATGATAAATTACATGAACAACAAGCACCAATGCAAAACATTTTAACACTTTTCAGAAGTTTTGGGCTTGAATATGAATTTGCCACATGGGAAGAATTTCCACCGCGGCCTGAAGGACAGCTACCGCGTATGACATCTCATACCGAAGTAGCAAGATCGGGTCCTTTTAGCAACTTATTCAACATCCCATTTATTCTGGAAACAGACGCACAAGAAGAACTGGAATTGGTGGTACCTCCCTTTCTCGCGCCGTTGGATGTAGAGACTGGAAATGTTGATAAAAACTATATAAGTCATGTTCATAATCTTTTCCAACTTAAACTTCAAGAAATTAGAGATGAGAATCAAGAAGTAAATCTGGAGGATGTATTGGCGGAAATATTGGGCCTTTTTTCTCTAAAAACTCAAAGAACAGACCTACGTTCATTTAGGATTTCTGCACAAAGAAAAAAATGGGTAGCAGCTCAAAATGGTCACCAAATAGGCTATCAGTTAAATATCCCATTGACACCACAGGAAATAGTACATGAAATTAAAAGTAGCGAGAAAGATTTAAATGCTTCCCAAAGCGAGAAGATGCACCTTACCCTCTATGACACTTTAACAAAGCGACTTCTAGATTTACTAGCAGATATAAACATAGATAATGAGGCTGAAAAAGTAAAAATCGGTCTAGCCCTCTATCTTCTGGCAAAAGGATTATCTAATCTAATTGCTATTCCATCTATTCTACGAGTCGCTGAAACCCAAACACCAATCCCCAACGGAATCGATCTTCATTCACATGTAAAGGATCTTCACGAGTTATGGATAAAAGACAATATTCCTAATATGGTATTATCAGCAATAGGAGAAAATATCAAAACCAGAAAGGTGCTCGAAAACATAATAGAAACAGGAAATCATAATATAACTACAGATATAACAAAAAAACTCAATAAAGGCATACCTGAGAGAAATCATAATGATGATAAGGCAACTGTAACTAAAGAAGTAAATATGTGTTTGAATATCATTAAAAACTCATTAGATAAGTCCGTTAATCAACCTTCAAAGAATGAAAGTACTAAATTTCTAGGAGAAGAATTTGGAACCGGATACGGCGTTCGAAAAGATACCTATTCAAATCTCAACAACGAGAAATATACAGGATTTCTTCTAACAGAATTTCGCTCCAATAATAAGACAGATGAATTTCTCACCAGAGCGGATAACTAACAACAAGGCGACATAGATAGTTACATATTTTAATCACCTTCCTTTTCTTAAAGAACAAGCGGATGTCTCATAATTATTCTGAGATACCCGCTTGTTTGAATAAACCTGTCATTTAAATCTATCAACTAATAAGAAACAACATCCCGACAGATTGCTCATCATCCGTGTTTCTTCTCTAAACATGCAAATCAATATCCGGCAACGGCTGAAATCCTGCCACCTGTATAGTTGCAAAATGTACAAAAACATCCGCCTGCCCATCTAATGGTGTAATAAATCCAAAGCCTTTATCCTCATTAAACCATTTCACAGTACCACTGAGGCCACCCTGAATATTGGCAGCTTCTTCTTTTGACAAACTGGTACAATGGTCAAAAAGATCGTTTTTCATGGTTATTTATTTATGGTTATGCCTACTCTTTCGGCTTTTCGGCTTCCGCCAGGTTAGGAAATATGGATGCAGGCAGATAGAAATAAAGTATAGTGTAACAAGCCTGTTTTTTATTTACGCCAGAAATAAGCCAACAGATTTTATAACCACGTCGTTAACCATTCATTAACGCAATCCATACTGGTGAACGGTTATAGCCGTAGCAATCCGGCCCCCATACTTTATACGTTACAGCTGCTGCTACCGGTTCACGGAAATACACCATCAGGTCATTTCAGGAAAGCAACCAATTTTTGTATCTCCTATCTATAACGGCTTATCTCGTCATTCATCCACAGCATGTATTAAAATACGTCCCGTAAAAAATTTCACATACCAGCCTGTCTGCCGATATTTTTATACAAACTTGAATATTTACCTGTCAATAGCCGGAAAAGGCGCGTAAAAAGCCTATTTACCCTTGTAAACAGGCATCTTGATATTGTCAGCAGGCATTCAAGCCCCTCTACCTGACAGCCAGGCAGTGTAAATACACTTCCCGACCTTGTCAATAAACCATCAAGCCATGTAAACTGACAGTCCTGCAGTGCCAGAAAGCAGTCAAGCCGTGTAAACCAGCGAAAAGGAGCTGGCAGCAGGCAGTCAGACGCAGTCAATGCCGCTGCGAATGCGGATAGGACTTCCCGCTGAAAAACGCCATTTCGCTATCCGGCAATGTAGAAAAGCCGATCACTTTTTGCTGGCATTGTGTACAAAAACGCCCACCCGGCACGACAGACATATCGGCCCATTCAGCGGTACAGGGAGCAGGGATGCTTAGTATCCGGGACTTGTTCTTACGCATATGCATTTCAATATAAAGCATACAGCCGGTTCCGCTATATGTTTTTTACCGGGAGCAAGAGATGACTACTATTCCTCCCGGTAAAACCCTATATTATCCATTCTTGCAGCAAGCAGCCTGAATAGAACAACAATAGGCCATATTTAAGGCATTACACCATAAACACAGGGAGATGAGCGGTATTATACCTCCGTTTATTTTTTTCAGCTCATTTCTCATCAGTGGTTTACCAATGTTTGTTTTCATGATTTTAAATTTTATTAGTGGAGAAAAATTATCCAACAGTTATAATAAAACACGTCGGGAAGGTTACAGGTATCTCATAAAAAACCGATGGCAAGCCATTACCGGGGTTTTCATAACTATTTTATACGCGTTTAAAGAAGTCTGCGCAGTAAAAAACAAGGCCAGTAATAACACTGGCCTTGTCTGCATGATACCTGAACGGAAATTGATGACCAAATATAACAGATAACAGCATATGCCAACAGGGCATGCCGTGCATGCTTACATAAATCTATATTTACCAGTGCGTCCAACAAATACATGCATTAACACCACACTTTCCACCGATAAATGCACGCGCAATACAAGAGAGCTTACATTCTTCCGGATTACAATTGGTCCGGCATGCTCCCATGCCACCAATTACGCGCTGTAATTGATTCCGGGTGAGAATTTTACTGATAAAAAAATTGCTTTTCCATGTCAGGAATTATAGAGATGAATAAAAAAACATCAACTCGTATAACAGTCAGGAGTAATCAGGTAATAAGATGATGATGATTTTAAGCAGAAAAAAAACGTGTTAACAGGAATATTTTCATCAGGGATCAAAGCAAAGGAAAGCCAGGCTGACAAATATAAAATTAATACAAGGCACTGCAATTCACCTGCATAACAGTACTTCTATGAGAAAAAACCGTGTAGTCGCCCCGGACAATATATACCGGTCGACTACATGGTCCGGTATAAGATGCCGGTTTTCTGCCACCCGTCTATCTTCCAGTGATTTGTTGCACATCTTCCGGGCATCTTCTTCCGAAACCTTACATACGGCAGGCAGACCTGATATTCTGGTACCAAACGAGCGTGGAGAAATCATCTGTCTGTTGTACCAGCCTGTTCGATTATACCATTAACCGGCTGTTAACATCCTTTTATACTCTCCCGGTCGTATCTATATTGAGCACATGATGATACCGGTACCTCGCTCTTTTTTACTACCAGCATTTATCATCATGCCCTGCTGCAGGAACCAACAACAGCCTAAATGTGAAATGAGGGAAGCCAGGAACCAGCAAATGCCATAATAGCCTTATATCACAGTAGTGTTTTATTAATTTACCTTTACAATTAACAACCCTGATACAGGATCAGATCCCCCTTTTTTGAAAAACGAGACAACCTATTGATACAATGGTTCAATAACATCACTACCAGTTACACAACTACCTCTTTTCATCACTTACTACCCGCTAATTACAATCATCTATCA
Organism: Chitinophaga nivalis; assembly: GCF_025989125.1. Taxonomy (NCBI): domain Bacteria; kingdom Pseudomonadati; phylum Bacteroidota; class Chitinophagia; order Chitinophagales; family Chitinophagaceae; genus Chitinophaga; species Chitinophaga nivalis. The sequence continues at coordinate 272,088 of NZ_JAPDNR010000001.1, forward strand.
CTCTCACCTCTAAAATGTATCATTATGAAAAAGTTATCTTTAACACTCGCTATTTTAATGTCTCCTCTATTCATGATGCACTCCCTGCAGGCTACCAGCCACGCAGCATCCAACAATGTCATCAGACATGCCGCTCCGGTAAGCGAAAGATATAACGGTACCATTAAATGGTTTAATATAATAAAAGGATATGGTTTTATTACCCGAGATGTAGACGGACTGGATCTATTTGTTCACTTTAGTGATTTTGATGGATTAGCGGGCCTGTTTACTCATGAAGGACAACGCGTATCATTTGAAGCAGAGATGGGTCCTAAAGGGCTACAGGCCAGAAATGTACGGCGCCTTTAGTAAACAGCTATCCATCAGACTTCGTCAATAATAATGGCAACAAGGTCTGTGATTATACAGGCCTTGTTGCCATCATATACCAGGCTGACAACCTAACTGATTTTTCGATAGCTTAGCAGGGTAATTTCCACCAATTATGAATAAACAAGCTATACTCCCCATGCCGGAGTACTACGACCGTTACATCGCCCTGGCGCCTGACCAGGAACTAGCCGCCGCCTTCCAGCAATCATTACAGACGATTAACACGCTGGATATGCCTTTACTGGAGACTTACGGTAACTATAGTTATGCCCCCGGAAAATGGTCTGTTAAAACCATGTTTCAGCATGTAACGGATACAGAAAGAATTTTCACCTACAGGGCGTTGGTATTTTCCCGCAACGATGATACACCACTACCTCCATTTGATGAAAATGAATATGCAGCCAACAGCCATGCTGATGAACGGCCACTGACTGATATCATGGCCGAGTTAAAACTGGTCAGACAATCCACCATCGCACTGTTCAACAGCTTTACCGATGGTATGCTCCTAACATCCGGCAACAATTATAAAATCAACATGAGCGTGCTGGCAATGGGCTATACCATTATAGGGCATCAGCAACATCATTTAAACATACTCAAAGAAAGATACCTGCCTGCGGCAACCTATCTCACCTAAAAATAAAAAGGGAGGCCTTTTTAAAAAGGCCTCCCCACCATACAAACACAAATGACCGCAAGAAGCGACTACCAAATACGTATTATCAGGCCGGCACCTTTCGCTCTTCTTCCAGGTCCCAGAAACGATGCAGCCCAATGCCGGCTATAAAAGCCTCCATGTCGTCATCGAGATATAATCCGCTATCCTTATTTTTATCGGCATGCGACGCTACATAGGTTACATTTATTAACGCATGTGCATCCGGATGAGCGGCAATGGCCTTGCAATGCCGGAAAGTTTCATTAATAAAATGAATAGCATCGGGGTCCTGCTTTAACGCAGCAATACTGGCGGCACCACCAGGAATATACAACGCATCAAAAAGCACGGAAGCAGTCGTTAGCAACGTATGGTCTACCGGAATATCCTCCCCGTCTGCATTACGGATAAAGCCCCCATGAGGCGCAATTACTTTAACCACTGCGCCCTCATCCAGCAAGGCATCCCGGGCATCTTCCAGGGACTGTCCATCTACACCGTCTGCTACCAGAAAGGCCACCTTCCGGGATACAATACCTTTATTTTCCTTGCGGTCCATACTCAGGGCAGCGGAACTTTCTATGATCAGGTGAATGGGGGTGGGTTCATATTTTTCCGGATCTGCATCCGCCGGAATACCTTGATTAATCGGCTTCTCCGGTTGTTCCGGCACTTCCAGTCCTAACCCGGCGGCTACATTTTCTGCCAGTAACCGGTCTATCTGACTGAGTATACCCAGCATCCTGGTTTTGATAGCTGTAATTTCCACTTTACCCAATTCAAACCGCAGCGCATCTGTGAGGTGTTTTTTCTCCGCCGTTGACTGGCTGTTATAAAACAACTTCGCCTGGCTGAAATGATCCGAAAAACTTTCACTGCGGTCTCTGATCTTGTGGGCATCAATGCGTTCTTCATACGAAGTAAAACCGCCTTCGCTCAGCTTTGCCTGAAACGGACAGCCCCCACCAATAGTGTTAGGTTGATAACTGGTACGACCGGTATTAATGGTTTGCCGCATATGCCCGTCGCGCTGGTTGTTATGTACCGCGGATATAGCTCTGTTAATGGGTATTTCATGGAAATTAGGACTTCCCAACCGCGATAATTGCGTATCTGTATAAGAGAACAACCGTCCCTGCAGCAAGGGATCATTGGTGAAGTCAATACCCGGTACAATATGTCCGGGATGAAAAGCAACCTGCTCTGTTTCCGCGAAAAAGTTATCCGGATTTCTGTTCAGCGTAAGCTTACCAATCATTTCAACCGGTACCTGTTCTTCCGGAATCAGTTTGGTAGGATCCAGCAAATCTATTCCCAGTGTATGTTCATCAGCAGCAGCTACTATCTGTATGCCCAGTTCCCATTCGGGGTATTGTTTATTTTCAATGGCTTCCCATAAATCCCGGCGATGAAAGTCAGGATCTTTACCGGATATTTTCAATGCTTCATCCCATGCTACCGCATGTGCCCCCAACACAGGTTTCCAGTGAAACTTCACAAAATGGGCTTCTCCTTTTTCATTGATCAGCCGGAAGGTATTTACCCCAAACCCTTCCATCATCCGATAGCTACGGGGAATAGCCCGGTCAGACATCACCCACATAATCATATGCGCCGCTTCCGGCATCAGGGAAATGAAATCCCAGAAAGTATCGTGTGCAGATGCCGCCTGCGGCATTTCATGATGCGGTTCCGGTTTTACCGCATGAATGAGGTCCGGAAACTTCATCGCGTCCTGTATAAAAAACACCGGTATGTTATTTCCTACCAGGTCATAGTTACCTTCCTCTGTATAAAACTTTACGGCAAAGCCCCGTGCATCCCGCGCCAGATCGGACGATCCGCGCGAACCCGCCACCGTGGAAAATCTTACAAATACAGGGGTAGCTGTATTGGTATCATTGAGAAATTTTGCTTTGGTATATTTTTCCTGTGAGGCATACAACTGAAATATGCCATGTGCTCCTGCCCCCCTTGCATGTACAATTCTCTCGGGTATTCTTTCGTGGTCAAAGTGGGTTATCTTCTCCCGCAGTATAAAATCTTCCAGTAAGGAAGGCCCGCGTTCTCCTGCCTTCAGGGAGTTCTGATTATCATTGATCTTTAATCCCTGGTTGGTCGTTAACAGGGTATCTTCGGGATGTTCCTTATCCCGTTCCAGTTCCTGTTGCTTCTCATTGTCGGGTATCGTTACTTTTTTCTTTGCCATAATGCAATTTTTTTTGAGTGGGCAATACATCCGTTTTATCCTGTAGCAGGATAACATAGCGTTTTTTCAATCAGTAATCTTTTTATGTCGCGGGAATTAATTGATTGTTGACAATGTCTGAGGTAGTCATAGCATGGCATTTTAAGGTTTGCAATAAAAACATGGACAATGTTCCAAATTACATGCCTTACAGGATCATCACGTCTGATTGTTTTTTATACCTGATAGTGTATGTAAGTTGTAGAAAACATTACCCTTGCCGGGCATTCATCACGTCAACCATATGGCTTTTAAAAGCGGAGGCCGTATAAACAAATGCCGTTACTATTATACTGCGTCCAGTAAGCATTCATTGCAGTCATATCACTGCGACAGGGCAGTCACTGGTATCATCAAACATGAATTATACTGATAGCGCCTGCACCAGGCTGGTGAAAGCAGGTTGCGGGTGACATGTATTTATGATGTTTGTATTAATTTTTTTTGCTGCCATCCGTTATCCAATGATAGCGGTTTTGTAGACAGTGACTGCCGGACTAATCAGTGTATACGCAATTCTACAGCAGCTGTCCGGGCAGGTTTATCATGATATTTATTGTTTAGTGTACCGGCAGTAGCTGCTAATACCGGGATAACCAACAATTTTTGTTACGATGACTGAGGTGGGATTTCTTTTCGACGTTTTTACTTTTAACCTACACTGATCTTTGAATAACTATGAGGCCGCTACTAAAATATCCTTTTCCCTCGCGTATTAACCCAGGCGTAGACCTGCTAGAAGAAAACGCTATAAGCATTATTGAAGCGTATCAGCTACTACCTGATGCCTTCAATGAGAAACTAAAAAAGATAAATGCCGGATATTGGGCGGCCGCCAGCTGGCCCAATGGTACAGAAGAACAGCTATCTGTTATCACCCGATGGCTGATCTGGGCAATTACCTTTGATGATTATTATGGTCCACTCAATCTGGACGACCTCAGCGAAGCATGCGCACGCAGTGTGGAAATATTACGTGGAGCGCCTATCACCGCTCATGACAACGAAATATTCCGGCAGCTTTCCCTTGTAAGAGAAGCGTTACAGTCCTTTGTGACAGATCAATGGATGGCCAGGTTTATTGATGATCATATACACTTCTTTGAAGGTTTGATGATCGATACCAATTATAGTTATAAGCCGGTGGCAAGATATCCCTCTCTGGAAGACTACCTGGAGATTAGGGTAAAAATCATGCTGGCTCCTGGCGTTGCCGACCTCATAGAAGTAACTACCGGCAGCATATTGCCGGAGGATGTTTACAATCATCCTTACATCCGGCGGATAAGTGCACTCGCCTACGATATGATGGGATGGGCCAATGATCTCTATTCACTGGAAAAAGAAATACTGGCGCATGAAGTAATGAATCTGGTGCTGGTGCTGCAGCATACGCAAAACCGTTCTCCTGAAGATGCGATACAGGAAGCAGTACGGATGCATGATGCCCACCTGGAAAAATTCACAAAGCTGTCCCATGCCATACCAGACTTCGGCGCCAATCAGGCATTGGTTCAAAAGTATGTAGAAGGACTGGGCACATGGCTGAATGGACATATCAGCTGGTTATCCTATACTTCCAGATATCTGGTATAAGCGCTCAGACAGTTGTTGATCTATTGCGAACGGCTTTCTGCTGCACCATGAAATAAGCAACCATTATATTAGGTACCCACGACAACCAGGCTACACATACGTATGCTTTCATAAAATCATGATAAAGCATAGTCAGTACGGGTAGCCATAGGCGCAGCGTTACTGCGCCAAAACAGGCAGCGTAACTGTAAATCATCATTTTTTCATGCTGATCAGTCAGTCCTCTTCTGATGTATAACCAGGCGGTGAAAGTAGTAGTAAACCAGACCAGGCCAAGACAGATGAAACCGACAGCAGCTATCGGGCCTCCCATGGCATAAAAGCCCAGGTAAATGCCTGCCAGCGAACTTAATAATGCGGCCAGCACATAGGTTTTCCCGATCGTTCGGTGCAACCCTGTGTGCTGTTGCCGTAATTGACGGTGGAACTGACTCCAGCCAATCAATAACGCCAGCCCACCTAAAACAATGTGTGTATAAAAAGCCGTATTCCAGGCAATACTGGCCAGCAATGCTGCGCTCTTTCCATTCAGCAATTTGAATTTTCCGGGTACTACAAAGTATAAAACAGGATACAGCCCTATAATAGCAGCCAATCCGGCAAAAAGTATCCACCGGGCTTTATTAAAAATGGAATGATAGCGTTTATCACCGTGTTGTTTTGAGGACATGATATGGGGACCTTTGATTACCTGACAATATCTGGATGCCGATACCGGTATAACGGATGTTGGCGGCAGTCATTATTTGAATGGCAGCCATCATTGCCGGTATTGTTGTAGCTGGTCGTTCCCGAAAGTTACAACATCTCGTCTGTATCCCCACAGCCGGACAGGATTTCAAAAACAGGTTTTCGGGTCTGTGCCATCCTGTATGATAAAAAGTGTAGGGTGAAAAACCGACATACCTGTTTTTAAAATTATCAGGTACCGATATACTCACCCTATATGCCGCAAACAAGTTTGTTTTATCTTGGTTCTGGCATCACAACATCTCCCATGATCATCTGTTCCGTGGGTAACGTAGTATCTGCTGCCGGCCGACATCCACCAGGTGGAGGGGGATCGATTAAACGGATGCCGCCCATGATTTGTGGATCCGGAGCCGGTACCGGGTTCACAACAGGTAATTTATCTTTTGTTGGCGTTACCGGTATCTGGCCAGGAACGGTCGTATCCATCGGAACCACTAAGCCGGCAGTCACATTAACGGTATCAGCGGGCACCATCACGCCGGTGGTAGTAGCCGGTGTTTCGTTACAGGCCGTGAGCAGGCTGCCAAATACCACGATCACAATAGCCAGGAATTTCTTCCAGTAAGGCAATGACGTATGCGACATCACCTCCTGCAAACCGGCAGGTACCGGCGCCAACTGCGATTCCCGGAAACGGCCACACATCTTCTGATGGGCATTTGCCAACAGATAGTTTTGTACCTCCTCATCTGTCATCCGGGTAAAATCAACTACTGTAGTAGCACAGGAAGTACAAAAGCGTCCTGCCTCTTGCGCCGTCATCATATCCCAGTTAGCGGTACAGGGATCAGGAATCATGATTTTCATATACATCAGGTTTCTCTCAGGATGCACCGAAAATATAAATTCCATAAATGCATCTTAAAAAGAAATCATTTTCTTCTTTCATTTGTTTAAGAATAAACGATTGATAATCAACATATCATCATCTGTTTATTTTTTTCTCAAAAAAAAATAGCAAAAGCTGTCACGTTTTAAACGGCTGTTGTGTTTTATATATAGTCGACATTTTTGAAACAATTAAAACGATATATCATGACCGCAAGAATTTTATTTCAAGACACCAACAAAGGTTTTATGGATGGCTTAATGAAAACAGAAGCTTATCTGAAAAGATCCGGCATCGCACCTGCTTTGCAGGAGCTGATCAAATTCCGCGTATCACAGATCAATGGATGCGCCTATTGCCTGGACATGCATTACAAAGACGCCATCCACATGGGAGAAACGGAACAACGGCTGTATTCTTTAGCTGCCTGGAGAGATGCTCCTTTTTATACAGATGCAGAAAGAGCGGCCCTCGCCTTTGCAGAAGTGCTGACCAAAGCCAACAGCCAGGATGTGGAAGATGATGTATATGAGGCACTGAGTCAGTTTTTCTCTAAAGGAGATATCGCAGACCTGGCCCTGGTAGTAGGACAAATCAACACCTGGAACAGGATCAACAAAACATTCAGAACTGTGCCCGGAGATTACAAACCTGCATAGTGTCTGTAATTACTGAATAGTCCTTACTTTTATCAGGATAAGTATTATACGTATGCTACATTCTACGATAAACCATGTCTGACGAACAATATCACCTGAAAGATTATCAAAGGGTTTTATTCCCATACGCCTATAACATCCTGGGATCTGCTGAAGATGCCAAAGATGCCATACAAGACGTATTATCCAACTACGTTGCCACTCACCGGGAAGGTATTACCAACGAAAAAAATTACCTGATCAAGAGTGTCGTTAATCAATCTATCAATATCAGGAACAGAAGAAAAACTGTGAGCAGCGATGACGTGTGGCTACCAGAACCGGTAGCCACGGAAGCTGCCGATGCAAATATCAATCTAAGGGATGTTGCGTCCTATTCATTGCTCATATTGCTGGAACAATTAAACCCGAAAGAAAGAGCGGTATTCATTTTAAAAGAAGCATTCGGCTACAGCCATGAGGAAATTGCGGAGGTATTATCCAGTACCGTGGAAAATTCCCGGAAACTCCTGAGCCGGGCGAAAGCCAGGTTAGATCCTGCGCAACGGCCAGTCAGTACGGGTAAAGTGACACCGGATATTTTAAACAACTACATCAATGCCCTCACCGGAGGAGACACACAACAGCTGGAAAGCCTGCTGTCAAAGGATATTTCCTTCTTTGCCGATGGTGGTACTACACATAAGGTAGTGAAGAAAACCTGTCAGGGCTTACGGGAAGTTACCGATCTGCTTATCTATCTGTATAAAACCTATCAATCGGCTTTATCCATGGAGATAAAAGAGATCAACCACCAACCTGCCATCCTGTTGTATAACGGGCCGCAACTGATCAGCTGTCAGGTATTCCGCCTCGATGAAACAGATGGCCGGATTGCTCAGATCAGCGTGCTGGTGGATCCTGAAAAATTGAAGTCGCTCACCATCGCATAAATACGTCATCCCCCCTGCCGGAAAGCCCGCGCTTCCTGACAGGGGGATGGCTGTTATCGCTCACTTATTCGCGGATGGTATTTTTATCTTCCAGGGCCATTTTCGCAATTTCATCTTTCCGCCGGAATACAACTCCCTTGTGCTTTTGCAGGTATGTCAGCAAAGCACTTGTCGCATTCACCAGCTGTGGTGTACCGCCAATGCGGTCGTGGAAGCTGATAGACATCATTCTGCGACGGCGGGCTGACTCTTCATACAACTGATCAAATTCCATTTTTACCTGCTGCAGAAACTGATCTGTAGAAAACCATTGTCCGGCAATGAGCTGAATATCGTTACAGCGTAGTGTATAGGGCACTACTGCAAAATCGCGGTTATTTACGGTGGTGATGAAAGGTTCATCGCGGCTCAGGTCATCGATGTGGTACAGGAAGCCCAATTCCTGCAATATCTTCAGGGTATTTTCGCCCCGCCGCAGCCAGTTGGCATTATAGCCTACCGGCGTAACGCCCGTGGCTTCCTTCACGGCGGTCACTCCATCCTGGATGAAACGTTTTTCGGCTTCGTAGGATAACATGTATTGGGAAGACCAATCGCGGCCATGTGCAGCAGCTTCGTGCCCCCTTTGTACAATTTCCCGGGCGAGGGCCGGATTTTTCAGGACCGCTGCGCCGACCATATGGGAGGTAACTTTAATGCCATGTTTATCCCAGTTGTCGAGCATCCGCGGGATCCCTTCCTTGTAGCCATACTCGTACCAGGTGGCGGCGGGCAGGTCTTTAAAGCCGGGCTGCATGTTCCGTGGAAACGGACTTTCTGCGTTATCGGGTTGTCCGCCGGCTTCAAACTGCATGGATACAGATACGATCAGGCGGGAACCATCTGCCCAGGTAGGGGTAGCCGCTGGTAGCCGGGAAGGTGAGGCTTGCGCGATCACAGCGCCGGGGCGTACCATCCCTGCCAGGCCAACCATGCCGGCTGTTTTCAGAAATTCTTTTCTTGTAGCCATTATTTTTTAATGAGATGATCCACTGCAATAGTGTTATACCGGATAAATACCAGTAAAACCGCGAAAAAGGCAACATGTATCAACTGAGAAGGAAGGGCTTCCCAATGTTCGATCAGGGTAGTACCCATGATCAGCATGAACATCACAATGCTGCCACCAATCAGGGACGCACGGGTAAATAAACCAAGGATCAGCAGGGCGCCGATTACAAATTCGGCGATAGGCAAAGCATAACTGAAAGGCACTACCATTATTTTTGGCAGCATAGAGTTTTCAAAGCTCTTAACCATCCAGCCACTGAAACCATTTAATTTAGGCAAACGGACCAATCCGTGGCCAAACATACTAGCAGCAACTGCCAGGCGAAGTAATACGAATGCAATAGCGTTATTGTCCATGTGATATATTTTTGATGACTCAAAGTTCAGCCGCCGCCGATCAAAAAAACAGTACATTCCTGGGATCATTCTGTACTTTTGCGGGTATGGTACACGAGAATTTATATCAGCCTTTTGAGATTGAATACCGGGAATGTACAGAATGCCCGATAGATCCGCATAAGCATAACTTCTTCGAACTGGTTTATATTGTTGAGGGAGATGGGGTGCAATCTGTCAACCAGCATCAGCTGCCTTACAGCCCGGAGAAACTGTTTCTGGTCATGCCGCAGGATTCCCACTCTTTTGAAGTAAAGGAAACCACGAAATTCTTCTTTATCCGCTTCAATAACATCTACCTGAAAAACCAGCCGAAAGACTGGATTCAGCAACTGGAATTCATCTTCCAGAATAATAATCACCTGCCGGGTTGTATCTTAAAAAACAAAACCGACAAACCCCTGGTCAAATCACTGATAGAAGCGCTGATCCGGGAGCTGGTCAACCAACAGCACTATCACAAGGAACTGGCCCAGCAGATTGTGAATACCATCATCATGGTAGTAGCCCGCAACATGTTGTTCCAACTGCCGGAACCGGCCAGAAACAGCCCTAAGACAGATACGTCTCAAAATATACTGCATTATATACACGAGCATATTTATTCGCCCGAAAAACTGCGTGCAGAGCAGATTGCCACTCATTTTAATATTTCGCCTACCTATCTGAGCGAATATTTTAAGCGGCATAACGGCGACAGCCTGCAGCAATACATCACACAATACAAACTGAAACTGGTGGAAATACGGCTGCAGTACAGCCAGATGCGTGTAGGAGAAATTGCCTGGGAGCTGGGCTTTACAGATGAAAGCCACTTAAACAGGATCTTTAAAAAATATAAAGGGGTTAATCCTTCTGCCTTCCGGAAGGAGGTGCAGGTGCAGCAGCACCAGGCCAACTAAGGGCATTAAAAAAGCGCCCGCTGGCGGCGGACGCTTTTTTATAATAAATTTACCGGTTACTATTCTTCGTCTTCTTCTTCACCATCATCTTCCAGCCACTCCATGTAAGAATAATACCAATCTTCCAGTTGTTCCAGCAGTTCTTGTTTTTTCTCCGGGGTATTTTTGAAGAACTCCTCTACATTATCAATTTCGTGCACGATGTCGATGTATGCTGTTTCTTCATCTTCTTCCACTCTTTTTGCAAAGAAGCGGGGCGTTTCGGTATGAAAAATATATTCATTTTCCGGGTCTGTAACAGGATCATCTGCGATCAGAAATTTAGGTAACTGTACCATAATGCGTTATTTACTTTTAATGATGCTCGTTTTATTGAGTGCTACAAAATTATTGATTATTACCTTACAAAAAACAAGCAGAAATCAGGAAAGAATTTATTCCCGAAATTTTACATCTTTATAGTCAGTTTAAACCCAAAAACATGCAAGCATATTGGACCAGATGGGAAAAATGGATGCAAAAGCATGCTCCCAAACTACCCGACACCCTTAACCCAGGTGTTGCACCTGCCACCGTTGACGCCCTGGAAAGGCTTATCGGCAGCAAGCTGCCGGCTGATTTCAAGTCCTTTTACGCCATACACAACGGACAACAGCGGGTTAAAACCGGCCTCGTGGATGCAGACCAGCTGCTACCGGTAGAAGACATGATTACCCAGTGGCATCACTGGAAAAATGTACTGGACAGCGGCGGTTTCATTTATAACGAAGAAATAATAGCATCCACACCAGATACCGGTATTAAAAGTGATTGGTGGAACCCCTTGTGGATACCCATTACCAGCGATGGTTTTGGCAACCACCTGTGTATCGACCTCGACCCGGCTCCGGAAGGGCAATACGGCCAGATCATCACCGTATGGCATGAAGACAGCCACCGCGGCATATTAGCCCCTTCCTTTGAAGCGTGGATGCATCAATACATCACAGCTATAGAAAAAGGAGAATATGTATTTGTTAAAAAATGGGGAATCGTACACAAAGACACGTTCCTGAACTACAACGACTGATAAGTGACCGGTGTGCTGCCCGTCCAGCGTTTAAATGCCCGGGTAAAAGCACTTAATTCATTATAACCCAACATATAGGAAATATCCTTCAACGGATAATTACCGGAAGCAATGTAGTATAAGGCCAGTGAACTACGCACCGCATCAGCGATCTCCTGATATTTCACCCCTTCTTCCCGGAGCTTACGTTGTAAGCTGCGCGGACTCAGGTTAAAGTTGGCTGCCATATCATTCAGCGATGCCACTCCCAGATAGGAGTTGGCCAGCAGGTAATTGTATATTCTTGTCTGCAGGGTGGCCGGCTGACTACCGGTTTGTGCGGCCAGCGAAGATACCTTTTGCAGCAATAACCCCTGCAACTGGTGATTGGCTGTTAACAACGGTTCATCCCAGTAGCGGCTGTCGAATACCAGGCTGTATTCCCCTGCACGTTTCAAGGGTTTGCAACGGAATACCCGTTCATACTCCTGTACATCCGGCACAGCATACGCCAGGCGTACCGCGGATGGAATAATTTTTTCAAACACCAGTCCATCCAGTTCGTGGATGACCATTACCAGCAACAGGTCTATCAGTTGCCGGAATGCATAGGGCGGTGTGGCACCGGGATCTGTATGAGGAATCAGTTGAACGGTAAAGGTTTTATGCGTGCGGATCACTTCCATCCGGCACTGGTCTGTAATCAGGTGCGTGAGCGCTGCGGCGTGGGTGAGCGCTTCCCCCACGGTGGCACTGCTTTGGATAATTTCACCTACAATACCCAGTGCTGCCGGTCGTAAAGATTCGGCAAAGTGTAATCCGAATAAAGGATCATTGGTAAGCCGGCCGGCATTGAGCCACAAATCCTGCAGCTGTTGTGCCGTGACCGGTGGGCATGTTTTATGCTTCAATGCTTCCGGATCAATACCCGCATGCTTACATAACTGTGCAGCATCTACATCACGCTGCACGGCATACGCTATCATTCCTAATGCCAGTTGTTTCATATGGTAAAGATATTTATCAATTGCTTCACAAAAAAACTGTCGTAAAATGGTAATGAATTGTCGTGTTATGATAATGAAAGAGGGCCCTGCCCGCACTAGTTTTGTGCTATCAAATTATTCATACACACGAAAAAAAATATAACATGGAAAATCAGACAGCAGCAGTAGTCAACGCATTTTTAACCGCCGTAAAAGCCGTAAATATGGAACAACTGGGTGCCTTATTACATCCTGATATTATCTGGGAACAACCTGGGCATAATCGCTTCGCGGGCACTAAAAAAAGCATCGGAGAAGTATTTCAGATGGTGGGTGGCATGTTTGCAGTATCCGGCAATACCATGGCCTTAACCCATACCAGCACGATCAGTGTAAACGGAGATCAGGCAGCCGTTGTATTGCACTGGACAGCTACACGCCCCGGGGCAGTACTGGACACTGATAACGTGGATGTATACACGGTAAACGATGGAAAAATTGTAGCGGCTAAAATATATGTATCAGATCCGGCACAGGAAGACCTGTTCTGGGGGCAACAATAGTCAGTTAGTAATCAACCCGGTTAAGCCTTTGGAGTGCATTCGTGTACTCCGGGGCTTCCGGCTTTAAAAATGAAACCATCGCTTTTTTTTCTTTTCCAGGAGCAGTTTACCGGAAAAATGAGCCGGTGCAATCTTCACGGCGGGATCCACCATATTTACTTCGGTGCATACTACCTTGCCTTTCCAGCTGGTATTTCCTTTATAAATAATTGCCTCCGCCGGTGGCATATTTCCGTTACGTGTATCCGGTACAGTTATAGTATCAGTTAACGGCACCGTCATATCCATTTCCACTTTTTCCCATGTTCTGGCGGCAGCATGTCCCTGATTTGCAATACTTACCATCAGTCCTGCAGACAGCAACATCGTAGGTATAAAGCTACTCCGCGGCAGTACAGGCGCTGCCACAACCCTTTCCAGTTGCGTCGTATTAAAATAACCACATACCTCCTCCCCGCTGTTTCTGATAACAGCCAGCATCTCAACATCCGACATCCGGGAGAAATCAATCACGGTTTTGCTACAGTTATTACAATGCCGTCCTGTTGCAGTACAGGTCATTTCATCCCAATTCTCCTCACAAGGTGTAGGAACAGACAGGTACAGACCTTTCGTTGGCTTCATAAATACAGGTTATCGGCTATGAATATACGAAATAAAAGTACACAGTTTGTATGAGCCCATATGGCAGTTATCCTACAGGTCAAAAAACAAACATCTGTAAAAGGCTCTCTTTTAGCGGAGAACCGAAATGGCATTATTGTTGGATAACATCTACCTGAATATTATTTTCAAGACATTTAAAAGAAAATTAATCATGAAAACTCCAATTCAGGTAGGAAAATTTCTGTTTGCAGCAGCAGTAGGTGTAATGATTTCCCTGGCCGGTCAACATAGCTTCGCACAGGGCATTGATAGCACCCTAAAAAAAATAGGTAACAAAACAGCTTCCGTTGCTGTAAAAGGCGCATCCGCCGTTACAGATAAAATTTATAAAGACAAAGAAGGGCCCAACGGAGAAACCGTATATATCGATAAAAAAGACCGCAAGTTCATCGTCAATGAAAAAGGTAAAAAAGTGTACCTGAAACATAATCAGATACATGATAAAAAGAAAAACTAATCCATCATCAATATTTTCTCTTTAAAACCGGTAGCCTTGCCACTACCGGTTTTTTAATGCCCCCGGCTTTACGTACCACGACTCAGTAATCCAGTGTACCTTCACATAAATTGTACGACATGCAACTCACCCCCGGCACCTGCTACCAGATTCATGCACACGCCATTCCGTTCCTGCAGCAACAGTTTGGGGATTATATTTTCATCGTTGTGGTGATTCATGCCAACGATACTTCCGATAGTGTGGTCTTTGAATTTAAAAAGATATTAGGGGCTATTTCTCCGGCACAGATAGCCGCCACACAACAAGTAATCAGCGCTCATGCAGATGGTGCTGTACTGCAGGATATTACCGGGAAAGCGCTCAACCATCCCGCTTTTGAAAAAGAAAGTGTTTTTAAAGCATGGATACAAGCCGGTATCGCTACCCCCTGCGATTGCAACGGCTAACCGTCTATTCATACCGCAACGCCTCTATCGGGTCCAGGCGGGAAGCCTTCTGCGCCGGATAATATCCAAAGAATACTCCCGTCAGCGCACATACCATAAAGGATAAAATAATAGAAGATTCTGATACCAATGTGGGCCAGCCTAATGTGAGTGTGATCACCTTAGCCGTTGTAATACCCAGCACTACGCCGATCAACCCGCCGGTAATACTGATAATGATAGCTTCTACCAGAAATTGTAATAAAATATCAATCCCTCTTCCTCCTACTGCCATCCGCAAGCCTATTTCCCGGGTACGTTCCGTTACAGAAACGTACATGATATTCATAATACCAATGCCGCCAATCACCAGGGAAATGCCTGCAATAGCCGTGAGCAGAATGGTTAACAGACTACTGGTGGAACTCAGTGTTTTAATCAGTTCCTCCATGGTGCGTACCTGGAAATTATTTTCATCGGCAGGCCGCAACCGGTGCGTTTGCCGCAGGATATCAATAATTTCATCCGTTGCTTTTTCCGAGGCGCCTTCACTGACGGCAGAAGCATAAATACTCTGGAAGTAAATCGTTGCTAATATTCTTTTCTGTACGGTAGTATAAGGAGCTATGATAATATCGTCCTGGTCTTGTCCGAAAGAGCTTTGTCCTTTGGAAGCCAGCGTACCTATTACCTGCAGGGGAATAGATTTGAAACGAATAATTTTACCGATAGGGCTTTCTCCGCTGGGAAACAGGTTGTTGATGACCGTTTGTCCCAGCAAACAAACTTTTGCAGCCGTGGCCACATCCGCATCTGAAAAACTGATGCCTTCATTCACCGTCAGCTTGCGGATATCGAGGTAAGACGGCGCTACCCCCTGCAATGAGGTAGGCCAGTTCAGCGCCCCTGCAATAGCCTGTCCTTTGGCGGAAGATACCGGTGATACGGCGCCTACCGATGCCGCATCCCGCTGAATAGCTTTTACATCCACCAGCGTCAACGACTGCAGGCTGGCACCTTCTACCCGCACGCCACCGGATACATTGCTGCTGGGCAATATGGTAATCATGTTTGATCCCATGCTACTCAGCTGCGACTGAATACTTTGCTTGGAACCTTCCCCGATGGCTACCATCGCGATAACGGCGGCAACCCCGATGATAATACCCAGCATCGTCAGAAAAGCCCGCAACTTATTTCGCTGCAAGGCTCTTAATGCAATCCGTATGAGATTGAGTGCGCTCATAGTAGGCGATTAATCAGTAATCTTCTGCCGGCGGTAATCCAGCCAGTGCTTCTTTTGCCGACCGTACATTTTCATTCCGGCTATCTTTCACCACTTTACCATCCCGCAGCATCACGGTTCTGTTGCTGAATGCTGCGATATCCGGTTCATGTGTTACAAATACAATGGTTTTACCTTCCTGCTGATTGAGGTCTTGCATAAGGGCCATAATTTCGTAGGAAGTACGGGTATCCAGGTTACCGGTAGCTTCATCCGCCAGGATCATCACCGGCTGATTGACGAGCGCCCGGGCAATAGCTACCCGTTGTTGCTGTCCGCCGGAAAGCTGACTGGGTGTATGATCCAGCCTCTCTGCCAGCTTCACGGCCTCCAGAGCGCCAATGGCTTTATCCCGGCGTTCCTTTGCCGTAAGGGTTGGATTATAGAATAACGGCAACTCTACATTTTCCAGGGCCGATGTACGCGGCAACAGGTTATAAGCCTGAAATACAAACCCTATTTTATGGTTGCGCAAACGCGCCAGGTCATTGCGCGACAGCCCGCTCACATTCACCCCATCCAGCAGATAGGCGCCATCCGATGGTTTATCGAGGCAACCCAGTATATTCAGTAACGTGGTTTTACCCGAACCGCTACTCCCCATAATGGTTACAAATTCACCAGCATGCACATCAAAGGACACACCTTTTAACGCACGTACGACTTCGGTACCCATGGTAAACTCCCGCCGGATCTGTTGTAATTCCAGTATCTTTTTGTTCATCGCCTGCGGCCTCCTCCCATCTTTGGCAGGAACGGACTTTTCGTTCCTGTTTGTGCTACGGCAGCATCTCCGGTGAGTACACTCATGATAACAATGTCCTGTGTGGTAAGCCCAGATAATACTTCGATATGGGTATTATCATTCAATCCGGTACGGATATGTTTTTGCACCAGGGTGTCGCCCCGCAACAGCCACACATAGTTGGATGATCCGATGCGCTCCACACTTTTGAATTTACCAGTCGTATCTTTTCTTGTTCCCGGTGTTCTGCGCACCGCATACTGAATCACGTAGTCTTTCAGCTGCACAGAATCTGGTCTGAATTTGAGCGCCTTCACCGGCAATAACAACGTGCTGTCTTTTTCCGCCGTATAGATGGTAGCGTTGGCCGTCATGCCCGGTTTCAGTTTCATCTTATCATTGGGTGCATTAATGATCGTATTATAGGTGACTACATTGGAGGATACAGAAGGTTGCAACCGTATTTCCTGTACCCTGCCGGAAAATACATCTTCGAGATAAGCATCTACCGTAAAGGTAACCCGCTGGGAATCGGCCACATTGCCGATATCCGCTTCATCTACATTGGCTTCTACCTGCATCTTGGTAATATCTTTGGCAATCACAAACAAGGTAGGTGTATTAAAACTCGCAGCGACTGTTTGCCCTACGCTGACATTTCTGTTGAGGACCACTCCTGCAATTGGTGAGGTAATTTCTGTAAAGGAAAGGTTCTTCAAGGCCGACTGCAGTTGTGCATTTACACTGGCTACATTGGCTTTCGCCTGATTTAGCTGGTTGGTAGCAACATCATAGTCGGCCCGGCTGATAGCACCGGTTTTAAACAACAGTTCCTGCCGCCGGAAATTATTCTGCTGATATTCCAGGTTACTTTTCGCCACCTGTAAATTCGCATTGTACTGGTCTACCTGCGTCTGAAACAGTACCTTATCCAGCTCTCCCAGCAATTCCCCTTTTTTCACTTTGCTGTTAAAATCCACATATAGATATTTCAGCGTACCGGATACCTGGGTACCCACGGCTACCGTATCTACGGGCTGAATGGTACCTGTAGCCGTTACCGTAGTGGCAATAGGCCCATAGACAGCCTGTGTACGTTCAAACGTCACCGGTACCGGCTTCTTTCTGATGAAAAAATACCAGATAGCGATGAGCGCCAGTATCACCATCAATATGATAATAATCCTTTTATACTTTCTCATACTTCATGACGTTTATAGTTTTACCGGTACGCCCCTGTAAAAATCATATATCCTGATAGTCAATGCTGCACTGTATTTCGACTGTATATAATTCTGTAATGCCTGGATGTATAAATTTTTCTGCTGCAGAAAATCCACCATATTGGCCACTCCTACTTTCAACTGCTCGGTAGCAATCCGATAGCTTTCCTGTGTATATTTCAGTTGCTCTACAGCTGCATCATATTGCGACTGGGCATTCTGCACATTGATGTAAGCCTGTTCAATGGTCTGGGAAAGCGTGGTTCTGGTGTTCTGCAGATTCAGGCGGGATTGATCTACCGCGATGCGTGATTTTTCTTCATTGGTTTTATTCACCCGCCGGGTAAAAATGGGTACCGATAAAGTGAGTCCGATTTGTTGATAGAAGTTATTATCGAGTTGTTTGAAATAGTTATTATCAGGATCTCTTGCATAGGAAGAACCCAGGGCGCCGTTGCCGCTTAAAGTAGGCCAGTAAGCTGCTTTCGCCTTGGCCAGATCCAATGAGGAGATAGCTACACCCAGTTCGCTGTTTTTCACTTCCGGTCGGTTGGCCAGGGCAGTATCCACCACTTCCTGTAAGGGTAGCAGGCGG
Organism: Chitinophaga nivalis; assembly: GCF_025989125.1. Lineage (NCBI taxonomy): Bacteria > Pseudomonadati > Bacteroidota > Chitinophagia > Chitinophagales > Chitinophagaceae > Chitinophaga > Chitinophaga nivalis. Next base: position 290,488 of record NZ_JAPDNR010000001.1, read on the forward strand.
GCGTTGGCCAGCAGGGTATCTGGTGCAACTATTTCAAAGTTGTAGCCACCAGGTAGCTGTAATAGTTGTTTTAAGCTTAGTTTATTCTGCCGGTGCTGGTTTTCGGCAGTGACCAGTAAATAGCGGTCATTGGCCAGCTGCGCCTGCAACGATGCCAGGTCTTTTAAGGCAATGCTTCCGGCATCGTACCGTTGTTGACCTTGTTGTACCTGGGCTGCGGAAGTAGTCACCACATCATTTACATACACCAGATTTTCCTTTGCCAGCAGGATATTCAGGTAAGCCTGCGTAATGAGGATGGTGAGATCATTTACCTGCTGGGCAATATTCAATGCTGCCACCTGGGTGGCCAGTTGTTTTTGCCGGATGTCGTACAGCAAGGTACCGCCCTGAAAAATAGTAACCGATGAGTTGACGGAATAGGTACCTGCTGCGCCTATCCGGTAAGGATAACTACCATCTGCTGCCAACGATTTTCCACCGGTAAGATTTTGGGAAGCCGTACCTCTCAGATCCGGCAAGCGGGCTGCTTTAGACAGTAACAGATCCTGTTCACTGCTCATACGGCTTAAACGTAAACTATTCAGGGTAATGTTATGCTGCAGGGCATAATCGAAACAATCCTGTAGACGCCACTGCGCAGGTAAAACACCCCATGTACTATCCTGTGCCCAAACAGCAGAGCCGGGGAAAAAAGACAATAACAGGATGACATAAACGAAAACAGGCCGTCGTAAAAACATCATCGTATCAGCATTGATGTTAGTAAAAGCCAGAGATGCGAACAGAGGTTAAATGATTATACAATATAACGAATAAATCGATAGCTATGATCAGACAGGGGCATACTAAAACGGGTTACAGATTTCCGAAGAAACCTGTAACCCGCCATTTAAATCTGTAACTATTATTGTAACCACTATGCCTCTACCAGGCTATATCGCATTTTTGAAAGTCGCATTTACTCTTCCGCTACCTGCAGGCGGTCCTTGCTGCCAGTCTTCATCATACCCTACGAAGAAGGCCAGCCAGATAGTTCTGGACCATCTCATGATCAATGGTTGCAAAATCAACAGTAATACAGCATTCACACCCAGCCACCAGAATATGCGGTTATCGTAGATAGAAAATCCTACAAACAGCCACCAGGCGATAAGACTGGCCACACAAACGGCAATAGACAAAGCATAGCTCACATAACCGGTACCGTAGTAAAACCCTACTTCCACTTCAATCTGCTGACCACATACCGGACATTTCTCCGGCATTTTCATACAGTTAGCCAGGTCGTAGGGATTCTTTTTACTGAAGATAGATCCCCGTCTGCAACGCGCACATTTATTACCCAGCAAGCTTTTGAACAAATTAGGCCTTTCGTGTTTTTTATCTGCACACATATTATAAAGCTTTTAATTTTTATCAGGAGATATTTTTCCGAAACTCTTCCGGCGTGATGCCTTCGTATTTTTTGAAGAACTTCGTAAAATAAGAGTTGTCTGCAAAGTTGAGCTGGTAGGCAACGGCAGCGATACTGATATCTGCATTGATCAATAAACGCTTGGCTTCCAGCAGTACCCGGTCGCGTATAATTTCTCCGGCAGATTTGCCCAGCATATGCCGGCAAAATGCGTTGAGATAATTAGGTGTTACATACAGCAGTGCCGCGTATTCTTTCGGCAACCGCAGCTGCATATAATGCTGTTCTACCAGTTTCCGGAAATTGCGCAGCAATACATAGTTGTGCGGCGCCACTTCTTTCTTTTCATCCTGGCTGCCGGCGCGGCTTACCTGAATAAACATTTCCAGTACCAGTAACCGGAGCATATCCAGGCTATATATCTCTGCCCCTGGCATTTCGGCCAACATGGCTTCAAACAGCCGTACTACAGGCGTCATCTTCTCTTCCGGCAGTTGTACCACTCCTTCCCTGCTTACGCCGCTGAAGAACGGGAAACGTTCTACATAAGCATCGTCTTGCAGGAAGGCGTTGAAGAAACCAGCAGATACATTCATCACATAACCTTCTATATCGCCGGTAAAAAACCAGCTGTGTACCTGTCCGGGGATCATAAAGTACAGCTGTCCTGCCTTTACCGGAAACCGCTCGAAGTCAATGGTATGACTGCCACTCCCGGCTGTAAAAAACGCCAGATGGTAGAAAGAGTGCCGGTGCGGAAAATGGATGTCCTGGTGCGCTGCCAGATAGTCTGAAAAACGAGCGACCAATATATCGTCCGATGCCGGTCTTCCCATTGACAGGGAACAGATGTCGTATGTAGGAATGGGTGCCTTTGACATGATGACACAAAGGTACAACGGCGGGAATAAAGGGGGTTGTGCAATTAGGTGGTTTAATGGTACTTTTTACCTATTGACTTTTATTTAAACGAAAATTACCCGGAAATATCCCTTATATCGGGGTACTCCGGGTAATCTCTTCCGGCAACCTGCGCTGCCGGGTGCTGAAAAATACTATTTCACGTATTTCATCAGCCACTCATCCATTTCCCACAACATGTGCAGGATACTTTCTTTAGCAGCATAGCCATGGCTTTCCTGAGGCAGGAATACCAACCGGGCGGTGCCCCCATTTCCTTTAATGGCATTATACAGCCGCTCGCTTTGAATCGGGAAAGTACCGGAGTTATTATCCGCCTCGCCATGGATCAGCAGTAAGGGTGTTTTCAGCTTATCCGCATAGGAGAACGGAGACATCTTATAATATACATCCGGTATCTGCCAGTAGCTTCTTTGTTCATTCTGGAACCCGAAGGGTGTCAGCGTACGGTTATAGGCACCGCTGCGGGCCAGCCCGGCTTTAAACAGCGACGTATGTGCCAGCAGGTTAGACGTCATAAAAGCGCCATAGGAATGGCCACCCACCGCAATACGGTTTTTATCGCCCACACCCATTTCCGTTATTTTGCCAACAGCCGCTTCCGCATTCATCACCAGCTGTTCTATAAAGGAGTCATTGGGTTCTTTATCGCCTTCACCTACTATCGGCATTTCTGTAGCATCCATGACCGCAAAGCCGCGGGTTACCCAGAAGATCGGGGAACCGTAGGTAACGCGGGTGAATTTATAGGCAGAACCACGTACCTGTGCCGCATCGCTGGCTGATTTATACTCCCGTGGATATGCCCACATCAGCACAGGCAAACGCCCGTCTTTAGCAGGATCGTATCCTTTGGGCAGGTACAGCATCGCTGTCAGGTCTACCCCATCTTTACGTTTGTATTTCAGTAACTGCTTTTGTACACCTTGCAGCTGTGGCTGCGGATGAGGAAAAGCAGTCAATGCGGTCGTAGTTTTCTTTTTTACATCCGCCAGGTAATAGTTTACCGGAGCAGTCACTGATTCGCGTGTAGTCACCAGCGTTAGTTTTGCCGGATCGGCTACTGCTACTACCTGCTCATAGTAAGGCGCCTGGGAACGCCAAAGTATCTGTTGCTGTTTGGTTTTCAGGCTGAACTTTGCCAGGAATGGCCGGTCGCCTTCCGGAGAAGCGCCCGGTGCGCTCATCAGCAGTTCCGTTGCCGGCGATACATATAATACTTCCCGGTTGTATTCATTTTTCACGGTCACGGGTGTACCGGGATCATTATAACGATCATTTTCTGAACGGTCAATTACCGTTACCGGCGCCTGTTCAGGATGCGCAGGGTCGATACGGCTGATCTGTATGGTTTGTTTGCTGCGATTCACTGCTTTTACCAGGGCCAGCTGACTGTTGCCCCAGGTAATGCCTGCAAAACGATCCGTGGTTTGCACCAGCACGGTGGAGGCACCGGTAAATGGCGCTGCCAGGGTGTGTACGGCATCCCGGAACGGTACTACTTTTTTAGGATCTCCGCCATCCAGTGCCTGCGCCCAGGTGATGGTAGCCGGTACATCGCTGCGCCATGCAAATGCACGCGGATAATTACTGGTGGCATCAAAACCTTTAGGCCGTACTTCATCCAGCGGGTTGCTGGCCAGTTGTTTTACCGGCTCGCCATTTATTTTCCAGATGCTGATGGTAGTAGGGAAACGGCCGGCGCCTACCAGGTAGGAATACGGACGATGTAAGGTTTCCACCAGCAGGTATTGATTATCCGGAGAAGGTATAACTGTGGTGTAGATAGCGGGTTTACCAATTACCTGTTCTCCGTTATCTGTAATGATGACTGGCTCTGATTGAAAATAGTAATCAAACAACTGTTCATCGTAGGGATTTTTCAGCATGTCCTGGTAGGTAGCTGCCGGAGCAGCCTTACCGCTGGTTTGCTGTACCGTAGGGCCTTCCGGCGCTATCGGTTTCACTGGCGCCGGCCCCGCCGTAGCAGGGACAGACATTACCAGGATACGGTCTTCATCTATCCAGGTAAAAGCGTTACCGGCAATATCATTCAGCCGGCGGGTACTTTGTTGTTTGGCAACACCGGTTGCGACCGAAGCTTTCCATAAAGTAATGCTTTGTTTGTCTGTAACGGTGAAGGCTATACTCTTTTCTGATGGCGACCAGGTAACATGTCCGATATTGGCTTGCGCAGGCAATCCTGTTACGGCATATTCCTTCTTGCTGCCTATCTGTCTGATCCGGATGCCGGTAACGTAAGATGCCCTGCTGGGGCCAAAGTTGGCCGGATTAATCCGATCTCCTGCGAGCCGGTATTCCGGCTGTGATAAATCCTCTATCGTTGGATAGCTGGTTCGCTCCATCACCAACATCATATCCCCTTTACTATTAAAACTCACCGATGGCGACGGCGCCGCCATGGCCAGTTCCAGGATGCTTTGCGGAGGCGTCTGATATTTCAGCGCATCCTGGGCATAAGCACGGAACGTCACCAATAAGGATAATGATAAAATCAATTTTCTCATATAGCTGTAGAATTATATACGTTGTAACCAGTGAATCCGGCCAAAATAAAACTATTGCGGCGGAGATCAAAACAGAAAATGATAAGCGTTGTCAGGGACGTGGATCAAAAGTGCGGAAAAGACGATCCCATATACTGGTATAAAATCCGAAGTTACAGACTTCATTGCGGTGATGCCTGTGATGAAAGGTAGAGGTACCCAGGTACCTGAATACCGGCCACCCGCGCAGTTTTTCCGGCAATGGCTCCATACCCAGATGACCCGTCATGCCAAATATTACGTTTATGATCAGGTAGATGATGATGCCATAGATATTTAACGGGAACGCCACTAATAACAATAACCACAAAGCGCCAAAGCTGAGGGTTTCTACCGGATGTAAGATGAACAGGTCAATGGGTTCCGGATCAGTAGCGGCATGATGTAAACTATGAATGAGTTGATAGGCAAACGTTTTGTGAATCCCGTAGTGAAAGAGATACATCAGCAGGTCCATGGCCAGGAAAAGGAATACCGCATCCGTGCATGCCCGCAGTGAAAAAGAAGTACCAATACGGATGTAGCCTTGTTGCCATAACCAGTACCCCGCATAGGTAACGATGGTGTTCAGGATACAGGTAAGCAGGGCGATGCTCCATTGGCGGGGGTTATACGCAAACATCTGTGTTGCCGGCTTTCGTTGCAGCCGGTTCCCCCATACTAATACGCCCAGCATGATCAGCACATTTTCAGCGCCGAAGATCAGCCACAGCACCCATGCCGGCAGTTGTTGTATCGTTTGTAACACCGCTTCCATCTGCGTCAAAGATAAAACAGATTGTGCTGTTTTCCGGTTGATAAAAACAGCCGGTCTGTTTGATTTTTTTTGAGCAGATGAAAAATAAAAAAGTTTTATCGTACCTTTGCAAACATCAGATGATATGACGAATATAAACAACGTACCCGTAAAACGACTTAGCCTCGCAGAAGAAGTAGCTGCCAGATTGCAGGAACTCATCGTATCCGGCAAATATGCTATCGGACAACAGCTCCCGACGGAGCCGGAACTGATGGCCCAGTTTGCAGTGGGCCGTTCCAGTGTGCGGGAAGCAGTAAAACTGCTGGCACAGAAAGGACTGTTGCGGGTACAACAGGGACTGGGCACCTTCGTCTTATCGCAAACAGGTCCTTCAGAGCCGCTGCTGCAGCGGATGGAGCGGGCCGACTTTGAAGAGCTCAATGAGGTACGCTTACTGCTGGAAGTAAAAATTGCGGAAAAAGCGGCCTTGCACAGAAGCAGCAAGGATGTAGAGAAAATGAAAACGTATCTGAAGAAACGCTATGAATATGCCGCTACCAACCAACTGGAGCTTTGTATTCAGGCAGATATCAATTTTCATAGCACCATTGCCGATGCCTCCAAGAATGAGATTATGCGCGACCTGTACAGAACCGTGGCTACCTATCTGAAACAATCTTTCCTGTTGCGCTATGGCAATACGGAATCTTTTGTTGAATCGCAGTACCTGCATGATGCGCTGTTACAAAGCATTATCGACCGCGATCCGAAGAAAGCGTTACAGTGGGCGACCCGTATCAGTACCCGTACACACATATAAAAAAATTTAACTTAAAACATCAGATGATCTGACCTTAAAAGAACAAAAATGGAAACAACTTTAAGTAAGCAACCTGCTGAAGCTGCCCAACAGGTAGCACAACAAACGGTATTTTCGATTTTAATAGCATTAAGCTTTACCCACTTCCTCAACGATACTTTACAATCATTGATACCGGCCATGTACCCGGTATTAAAAGAATCGCTGAAACTGAACTTTACGCAGGTGGGGCTGATTACCCTGACCTTCCAGCTGTCGGCTTCCCTGCTGCAGCCACTGGTAGGCTTGTATACCGATAAAAAACCACAACCCTATTCGCTGGCGATTGGTATGGGCTTTACGCTGCTGGGGCTTGTGAGCCTGTCTGTGGCGCACAACTTTCAAATGGTACTGGTATCTGTAGGGTTGGTAGGAATAGGTTCTTCCGTATTTCATCCGGAAGCATCCCGCCTGGCTCACATGGCATCCGGTGGTAAACATGGGATGGCGCAGTCATTGTTCCAGGTAGGCGGTAATGCCGGTAGTTCCCTGGGGCCCTTGCTGGCGGCAATGATCATTGTTCCTTTCGGACAGTTTAATATCATCTGGTTCTCCCTGGCCGCCCTGCTGGCCATTGTGGTGATGCTCAATATCAGCAAATGGTACCGGGCCAATACCCACAGGGCTAAACCCAAGAAGGCGATACAGCACCTGGAACGTCCGCTGTCCAACACAACGGTTGTTTTTTCACTCGTAGTGCTGCTGATACTCATTTTCTCCAAGTACTTCTATATGGCCAGCATGACCAGCTATTATACTTTTTACCTGATCGAGCGCTTCCATATATCCGTACAAAGTGCGCAGGTATACCTGTTCATCTTCCTGTTTTCCGTAGCTGCGGGTACCTTCATCGGTGGCCCGGTAGGTGACCGGATCGGCCGTAAATATGTGATCTGGATCTCCATACTGGGGGTAGCGCCTTTCTCCCTGCTGCTGCCACATGCCTCTTTATTCTGGACGGCGATACTCAGTGTATTCATCGGCGTTATTCTGTCTTCTGCCTTCTCCGCTATTCTGGTGTATGCGCAGGAACTGGTACCCGGTAAAGTAGGTATGATTGCCGGTTTATTCTTTGGCCTGGCCTTCGGAATGGCGGGTGTAGGCTCTGCCCTGCTGGGTAAACTGGCAGATGCCACCAGCATTGGTTATGTCTATGAAGTATGTGCTTATCTTCCTTTAATTGGGTTATTAACAGGATTATTGCCAAATTTGGAGAAGAAAAAAAAGCAGTAAGCAGATAATTATCGCAAAGCCATCAGGCATTATTATGATAATGTCTGATGGCTTTGCTGTATTTAAAACTTTATATTTTATGTGGAAAGGCATTACCCTTGTGTTACTGGGAGCGATCAGTTTTGGCATATTATCTACCATTGTTAAATTAGGCTACCACGAAGGATTTATACTGGCTGAGCTTTGCAGCGTACAAGCCGGATTTGGCATGCTCGCCTTATGGGGCATCCATTTTTTATCAGGTGCACCCACCTACGGTCTTAAAAACAAAGATGTACGTACTTCTTTTATTCTGGGTAGTTCTACCGGGTTGGTCAGTCTGACTTATTATAAGAGTGTACAATATATCCCCGCCAGTATCGCCATTATCCTGTTGATGCAGTTTACCTGGATGAGTATGATGGCAGAATGGATCATCTACAAAAAACGCCCTTCCGGTATTCAATGGCTGGCCGTATTTTTTATTTTAGCCGGTACCCTGCTGGCTGGCGGTGTTATCAACAGCGGCGCTAACCAGTTAAACTGGACCGGTATCGGTTTTGGCCTGCTGGCCGCTTTATGTTATACCGTTTTCATTGTAGTCAGCGGTCGTATCGGGCAATCACTCACCCCGGTACTAAAAAGTGCCTGGATTGTCAGCGGCGCCTTTGTTATCATTACCTGTATTTTTCCTCCCGTTTACCTGATAAACGGTCGTTTTCTAGGCAGCAGCCTGTGGATGTGGGGATTACCACTGGCGCTTTTTGGTACTGTGTTGCCTCCTTTCCTGTTTTCCAAGGGAATGCCGCAGACCGGCGTGGCCCTGGGTGCCATTCTGAGCGCAGCAGAACTACCGGTAGCCATGATTGCCGCCACTATTTTCCTGCATGAATCGGTGAGCGCCCTACAGCTGCTGGGGGTAATAATTATCCTGAGCGCCATTGCCATGGCCAATCTGAAACGGAAACAAGCCAAAGAAGCCCGTATTTTAAACCCATGAGGTGTGTTTTTTATTTATCTTTGCCCCCTCTATTTATCAGATCAAAGTGATTTACGAATCGTTTTTTCATGAAAGCATTTAACTTTTTTATCCTATATCGTTTCCCGATAGGTATCGTGTTGTTATTGGGCGGTATTACACTGGGCCTGACTGTTGGCTGGTGGGAAGCAACAATTGTACTGATACTGGCCCTCGTGTGCCTGGTAACTCATGTCATGTTTGGCCCGATGCGGATGGTACAGGAAGCTGTGGAAGCCGGTGATCTCGAAAGAGCTACGGCCCTGATGAACCAGGTGAAATTCCCTAAACTGCTGTATAAACCGATCCGCTCTGTATATTATTTTATGCAAAGCAATATGGCGATGTATTCCAATGACCTGGATAAAGCAGAAAGCACCATCCGTCAAAGTATTCAATCCGGTAGCCCGATGAAAGAATACGAAGGGATGCAGTACTTCCAGCTGGGAACCATTGCCTATCAGAAAAATGACCTGAAAACTGCAGATCAGAACCTGAAGAAAGCCATGCGTATGGGTCTGCCGGATAAAGAAAATACCGCTGCTGCCTTGCTGACGCTGGCTTCTATAGCCATGAGCCGCCGCGACTTCAAATCCGCTAAGGAATATTTCCGGAGAGCTAAAGCACAGAAGCCTACAACCGCACAGATTGTAAGCCAGATCAAAGAAATGGATAAATATATTTCCCGTATGCCAGGTTGATCCTGCCTACCGGATACTACAGATTGCGAATTACGGATTGGAGAGCATATTACAGTGGATCATCTACGCGTATTACTCTCCGGTTCTTAATTCGCAATTTTATTTTTACCAACGTTGAAAACAACCGGATGCACTTAAAACTTTACCCTGCTTTATGCTTATGCCTGGGCCTTGCCACTGCGGCCACAGCTCAGGACAGCAGCCGTATCAGCCAACTGAACGGCGTTACGGTTACCGCTACCAAAGGCCCTCAGAAGGCCAGCGAAACCGGCAAAGTAGTTACGATTCTCTCCCGCGCATACCTGGAAAAAAACAGCGGCAAAACCATTGCCGTTATCCTGAATGAACAGGCCGGCCTTATTATCAATGGCGCAGAAAATACCCGGGGAACCATCCCTGGTATTTATATGCGGGGCGCCAGTACCGAAAACGCCCTGGTGCTGATAGATGGTCTGCCAGTAAATGATGCCTCTCAGATCAGCAGCTCCTTTGACCTCAATGCGATTACACCGGACCAGGTGGAGAAAATTGAAATACTGCGTGGCAGCCAATCTACCTTATACGGCTCCAACGCAGTAGCGGGCGTCATCAATATCATTACCCGGCAAGCCGGCAGCAAACCATTTGGCCTGACCGCCAACATGGGTTATGGTAGTTATAATGATTACCAGGGCGGCCTGAGTATACATGGGCGGGCCCGCCGCTTCTCCTATCTGCTGGGATACAAATACGAAAAAACCGATGGTTTTTCTGATGCCTACGACAGCACCGGAAAAGCCGGTTTCGATAAAGATGGTTTCCGGCAACATAGCCTCTTCGCCAAACTGGGCCTGCAGGCCACTTCCAGGTGGAACCTGCAATACCTGTTTTCCATGAGCGATTATCATCATGCCCTGGATGATCACAACTATACTGATGACAAAGACTATAATGGTCAATATAAATATCTGCTGAATGGCATCAGCAGTAAATATACCTTCAACAAAGGCTCCTGGCACGTCCTGTACAACTACCAGCGCAACAAACGTAATGTGCGCAATGACTCCACCGATGTAGCGCCCATGACCTATGCCAAATACGACGAAACACTTTTTGCCTCCCAGACCCACCAGCTGGAAACCTACGTCAACTGGGATGTCACCAAAGAAGTCAGGCTCATTGCCGGCGGCGTGTTCACCACTTCCCGGATAGAACAACAAAACCTGACGTTATCACCCCGGCCCGGCAGCCAATTCGTTACCAATGGCATATCGCCAGACAGTTCGCACGCCAGCCAGATCAGCGGATATGCTACCATGCTGCTACATCCGGGGAATGGCTTTAACCTGGAGCTGGGCGGACGTTTCAATTATCATAATCTCTATGGTAATAATCAAACCATCTCCATCAATCCATCTTACCTGATTAACCAGCAGCATAAGGTTTTTATCAATATTGCTTCGGCCTATAAAATACCTTCTCTCTACCAGCTGTATGTAGCCGGTTATGGCAACAGGAACCTGCTACCGGAATCCACCATCAGCTACGAAGCCGGTTACCAGGCCTCCTTCCGGCAGCCCAGACTGGACTTACGGATAACGGGCTTTGCCCGGGATACGCGGGACCTGATCATTTTTTATTATGACGGGGCCACCGGCTACAGCCAGTACCGCAATGCAGATAAACAACGTGCCTATGGGGCTGAACTGGAAGCCACCTGGAATATTACCTCCGGGCTGGACCTCACGATGAACTATACTTTTGTGGATGGCCGCATTACCCAACAGCTAGCCAACAACAAGGATACTTCCTACTATAATCTGTACCGGGTTCCTAAGCATGCCCTGCATGCCACGCTGGGCTATCAGGTAACCCCGGCCCTGTATACCAGTGTTACCGCCCGATACATCGGCCAGCGCTACGAAACAAGGACTCCGATGGGTGATTATTACACCCTGGATTGGTATGGTGAGTATAAATTTGGTAACTTGCTGAAAATTTTCACTGGGTTGAGAAATATTACAAATTATCAATATTTTGATGTCCTTGGTTTTAATACCCGGCGGTTCAATTTCAACACCGGTATTATCTTTAACTTATAAACACTAAAAATCAGCATAATGTCTTTAAAAAATCTTAATCCGCAATTTGGTGTATTGCTATTATTTATTCTCGCAGCAGGTATCATACGTGTTGTATTAGGAGCGGATGCAAATATGTCTCCCATTGCGATGTTTACACCGGTTGGTGCGATGGCATTGTTTGGCGGCGCTTCATTTTCCCGTAACTGGAAAGCATACGCATTTCCTTTACTGACCTTGTTTGCCAGCGATGTAATTCTGATGCAGGTTTTCCATAAAGCATATGCATCCGGCTTACTGTATAAAGGATGGATCTGGAACTATACCAGTTTTGCCTTGATTGTACTGCTGGGACAAGTAATCATTAAAAAAGTAAGTCCGGGTAATATTATATTAGCCTCCGTAGGCGCTGCCCTGGTTCACTTCCTCATTTCCAACTTTGGCGTATGGGTAAGCGGCAGCACAGATATCACTACCGGCCTGCCTTTCACCAAAGATGTAGCTGGCCTGACCAAATGCTACATACTGGCGATTCCTTTCATGCAATATACCCTGATCGGTAACCTGATTTACAGCACGATCTTCTTCGGTAGCTTTGAACTGGTAAAACGCAGACTGCGTTTGGCCCGCTAATGCTTTTGATTTTAAATGATATTATTCAGAGATTTAGTTATTCAGTACTTTGATTTCAGAAAAACTTATCTGGATCAGTGATGACTGAATAATTAAATCTCTTGATATTTTCGCATCTTTCCATCACTATCCGCTATCGGGCGATAGTTATACCGCAAACAGGACAACCGTAAATAAACTATTACATCATGCGCATGATTTCACGCAAGCTTCAACTTCCTTTTATTCTGGCCATCATTGGTATATTGGGCTTTTCTGCCTGCCAGAAGAAGGATAATGAAACGTCATTTATCACTCCCAATGTAGGTCAGGGAATCAAAAACGGAAGAGATACCTTTTACCTGGGCGAAAGCAGGGCCTTAAGTCCGGAACTAGCCAACGTAAAGAACCCTACCTTTCTCTGGCTGGTAAATGGTACGGTTGTCAGTAAAGATTCGCTCTACACATTCACCCCAACTGAACCGGGAGATTATACCATCTCCTACAAGATAAGCTCCGGCAATAGCTACAATTTCTGGTACTACCGTTTTAAGGTATTAGGCAAGTATGCTGATGGCTTTTTCATTGTAAATGAAGGCTGGTTTGGACACGACCTGGGCGGCGTAAACTTTTACCGTAACGGCGAAGACACCATACACCAGAATGTATTTAACCGGGAAAATCCGGGTAAAACCCTGGGTAAGACCACCCAATTCGGCGCGGTCTATAACAACCGGTTATACCTCGTATCCAAAGAAGGCCCACTGGTGGTGACCGATGTTAACAACATGCAGGAAACCGGCCGTATTGCCCAGTTACCAGCTAGTGGTAATGCGTTCTGCGGGGTGGACAACAATACCGGTTTAGTTTCTACCCTGGACGGTGTTTACCAGATCAATCTGCAAACACTGACAGTCGGCAATAAAATCAGCGGCATAACCGGCCAGGCAGGTGGTATGATCAAAGCCGGCAACTATGTATTTGTGATGGTAGAAAATGCGGGTATCGTGGTACTGAACGCCACCGATTTCAGCATCGTACGCACTTTACCTAAAGCAGATGCGGGTATCTCCCAAACACCGGATGGTACTATCTGGGCAGGTGGCGGCAAACTGCTGTATGCCATTAATCCGCAAACACTGGCGGTAACCACTACGAATGTTCCTTTTGATGTATATGGCTCGTGGGGTGGGTGGAATGCCACCATGTTCAGCACTTCCACCAAAGAAGTGGCCGTATTTGTTGGCAAAACCAATCCATGGGGCGCTGGCGGCGACGAGGTATATAAATATACCGTTGGTAATCCGGCTTCTTTGAATCAGCCGTTTATTAAGCTGCCCACAAAGATGGTGCTGTATGGTGCGGCCGTAAGATATAACCCGGGTAATAACACCGTTGTAGTAACGGCTGTTCACTCCGAAAATTACCAACAGAATACACTTTATATCTACGACGCCTACAGTGGTGCTCTGCTGAAACAGGTAGCGTATAACGGTTATTTCTTCCCCGCTATACCCGTATTTAAATAATTAATGACTGAACCTGGTCAGCTTTTAGGAAGGCTTACTGCCGGCTAAAAGCTGACCACCGGTATCAAAACGCTGTTTTATGATTCACATGATCACAGGCGGCGCCCGGTCCGGTAAAAGCCGGTACGCCCAGGAACAGGCGTTATCACGCAGTAACCAACCGGTGTATGTGGCCACTGCACAGGTGTGGGATGATGACTTTGCCGCCAGAATACAACGCCACCAGGCCGAAAGAGGCTCCGCATGGATCAACTATGAAGAAACCCTTTATGTAAGCCACCTGCCATTAGATGGCCATACCGTAGTGATCGACTGCATCACCCTTTGGCTGACCAACTTCTTCGTACATCACCAATACGACATCGATCTCTCCCTCGCAGCAATTACTGCTGAAATACACGCGCTCCAACAGAAAGCAGGTACCTTTATCATCGTTACGAATGAAATAGGCATGGGTGTACATGCTGAAACCGCTGCCGGAAGAAAGTTTACCGACTTGCAGGGATGGGTCAATCAATACCTTGCCCGTGTAGCCGACACCGTAGTGCTGATGGTTTCCGGCATTCCCATGGTCATTAAGCAGCCGTAAAAATCAATAGTTATGAGGCATCCGATTCAAATTCCGCCTGTATCGCAGGCATTAAAAGCCGTATTACAGGATAAGATAGACCAGAAAACCAAACCGCCAGGCTCACTCGGCAAACTGGAACAGGTGGCCTTACAGGCCGGTATGATACAAAATACGCTTACACCGGAACTGAAAAAACCAGCGATCATCGTATTTGCAGGCGATCATGGTATTGCCGCAGAAGGGCTGGTAAACCCTTTTCCACAAGCCGTTACCGCGCAAATGGTCTATAACTTTCTGCAGGGTGGCGCCGCTATCAATGTATTCTGCCGCCAGCATCAACTGCAGTTACTGGTAGTAGATGCCGGTGTTAATCACGCATTTGCGCCGCATCCTTTATTAAAAGACCGTAAAATAGCCATGGGTACGCAGCATATCCTGCACCGGCCAGCCATGTCGCAGGAGCAGTGTGCACTGGCGTTGCAGGCGGGTGCGGAAGAAGTAACCCTGCTGCATGCCGGTGGATGCAATACGGTAGGCTTCGGGGAAATGGGTATTGGCAATACCTCAGCAGCAGCCCTGCTGATGAGCCATTTTACCGGTATACCTGTAGCGGAGTGCACAGGCGCCGGCAGCAACGTACAACAGCTCACCCAAAAACGGGCGGTACTGCAGCAGGTAATGGCACACCATGCCACGCCTTTATCACCCGAACAGGCACTGGCTACCTTCGGCGGATTTGAAATAGCCATGATCACAGGCGCCATCCTGCAGGCAGCTGCGCTGGGCATGCTGGTGGTGATAGACGGATTTATTGTTACGTCGGCCCTGCTGGTAGCAGCAGCCATACAACCTGCTGTAAAGGACTACTGTATTTTTGCCCATTGCTCAGAAGAGAAAGGACATCGTAAAATGCTGGAACACCTGGGCGTACATCCCTTGCTGCAGCTGGATATGCGGCTGGGAGAAGGTACCGGTGCCGCCCTCGCCATACCGGTCATACAAAGTGCGGTGGCTTTCCTCACCGAAATGGCCAGTTTCAACAGTGCACAGATATCAAACCGGACTATATGAAAAAACAGTGGCAGTTAGTACTTACTGCAATGATGTTTTATACCCGTTTACCCGTTACCGTTAGTACGCCCTATAGTCCGGAGTTGCTGAACCGGGCTACCCGCTACCTTCCCCTGATAGGCTGGATTGTAGCGGCTTTCATGGCCGGCATCCTATATCTCTTTGGCGTCATCGCGCCACACTCCATCAGCATACTGATGAGCATCATCGTCGGCATCTGGATAACAGGTGCTTTTCATGAAGATGGCTTTGCAGACATGTGCGATGGTTTCGGCGGTGGCTGGACCAAAGAAAAGATCCTGGAAATCATGAAAGACAGCCGGATAGGTACCTACGGCATGACAGGACTCCTCCTGCTGCTGGCACTTAAATTCCTGTCCTTACAGGCACTCCCGCTTTCTGTAGCGATACTGGCCGTAGTGGCGGCGCAACCGCTCAGTCGCTTTGTAGCATTGACGGTAATCTATACACATCGTTATGTACGGGAAAACGAAGACAGCAAAGCTAAACCCGTTTCCAAAGGCATCGGGGTGCAGGACCTGCTAATAGCGGCTATATGGGGCCTGCTCCCGTTTATCGGGGTCGTGATATACCTGCAGCATTATATGCTGCTGTTCACCCTACTGGCCCTGCTGCCGGCCCGCTGGTACCTGGTACACCTGATGCAGAAATGGATAGGCGGCTATACCGGCGATTGCCTGGGCGCTGTTCAGCAGGTAGCAGAAACTGTTATATATTTGTGCTTTTGCATTCTCACATGGAAATATACCTGATCCGACATACGGCGCCAGCCATAGAAGCCGGCATTTGTTATGGCGCCACCGACATAGCTGTTGCCGATACTTTTGAAACAGAAGCGGCCGATGTAAAAACACGCCTGCCTGTTATTACCACGGATGTTTACAGCAGTCCGCTGCAACGTTGCCAGCAACTGGCTACCGCACTCTTTGGCGATGGTTTTACTACAGACGACCGCCTGCAGGAAATGAACTTCGGCAGCTGGGAAATGCTGCCCTGGGATGATATCAGCCGCAGCGCCCTGAAAAGATGGGCAGATAATGTAGTATTTGAACATATTCCGGGCGGCGAAAGTTATGCTGAATTATACACCCGCTCGATACAGTTACTGGAAGAAATTATCGCCAAAGGCAAAGACGCCACACTGGTTACTCATGGCGGTGTGATCCGGTGCATCATGGCCTACGCCACAGATACACCGCTGGCTGATGCGTTTGATTTTCAGATAGAGTATGGACGAATAACCCATTTACAGGTATTAAACGACGAGATAAAAGTAATATTTTCTAATTCATAAATAATTCATTTAGAATTATTTATATGAAAATAAGTAAATATCTGCCTAAAAAACAAAAAAACTATTATTTCGTGCTAACTTTATGTTTGGAATCTCTTTATATAAAAGCACACTATAAAATCTGAATATAATGACAACATCTTTTTTAAATATCCCGCTTTTATTTCTGCAGGAAATAGGTATCAAAGAATTACTGCTGATTGCGTTGGTAGTACTGTTATTGTTTGGTGGTAAAAAGATACCTGAATTGATGCGTGGTTTGGGTAGCGGCATACGTGAATTTAAAGATGCCAAGGATGATCCGAAAAAAGACAGCAAATCCGGCGCTACTGATGCTCCAAAAGCTAACTAAATAAAAAGCATTTATAAATGAAAAAGGTAAACCGTGTATTGCACACGATTTACCTTTTTTTGTTACTGCAACTATCCTGCGATTTGCACTTCTCCACTCACGGTTGCATTTGACTTATTGTTCACTGCATCATATTTTTTCTTAAAGTACCAGGAAGAAGCCATCATCAGCAAGATACCGGTAACACTTACGCCCAGCACAGCATCCATAAAGAAATGGCTCCAGGAAACATCTATGCCGCTGAAATTCTTAAACAGCATTACGCCTACACTACCCAGGTAGCCGAATGAATCTGCTACGTAAATAATAAAGCCCACATTACTGACATATTTAAAAACCGCGATCAGCCGCTCAAAGAAGATACAGTTAAACGGAATGTATCCCATATACAAACCCAAACCGGTCAACGTCATCCACCATACCGGATCAATGCGATGCTGCCGGAAAAGAATGGTGCTGATCAAGGCAATCAGGAAGCCGGTGATCACAATAAAATGATTCAGTATAAAAGCATGGAAGTTGTTTTTTACAAACACGAGTAATCCCATGATGATGATAATAGCGATGGATATCGGTACTTCTGTTTGTGTAAAGATGCCCGCCTGCGCCCCAAAACCCAGGTCTTTCCAGATGTCGGCCGCAAAGTTGTCACGCATATCCCGGAGCACTGTCAGCATTACATAACTGGCGATAAGTAATATCAACCCTGGCAGGAAAGCCTGTAAAAAGGCCTGCCGGTCCCGTTTATTCATAGGCGCGCGTTTGGTACGTACCTGTTCATCCGCAGCTGTTGGCGGCGGTATTTGTTCGAGCAGGAAAATAAAAAGGAACATGGGTGCCGCAAAGACCAATCCGGTTACAAAAGGCATCCAGAACTCCGTTACACCCCAATCTACCACCGTTATCTTACCCACTGATTTGACGAATCCGGAAGAGAAGATAAAACTGATAGATAATACCGCTCCCATAAACTCTGTACTGCGGCGGCCTTCCAGATAGCTGAACACCAGCCCCCAGATCATCCCCAACGGGAAACCATTAATAAACAGAAAAGGAATATTCCAGGGTGCCGGCAACAACGCAAAACATAACAGCGACAACCAGGAAACAGCAATCAACAGGATGATACTTTGTGCACGCCTGTCGCCTTTCATTTCTGCAATAAAGCGAATACCATAAAACTTACTGCAGGCATACCCGATTGTTTGCGTGATCACCAGCCATATCTTATAGTCGATTCCCAGGAAGGTCATTCCTTCAAAAATACCAGCGGTAAATGGCTTCCGGAAGGCATACATACAGGAATAGGTACCAAAGGCCACCAGCCCTGCATATAATGAAAAAACAAGGTGATGTGCCCGCTGCAGCCGCCGTTGTATCCAGGGAATATGTAACATGTCAACAAAATGATTTGGGTCAAAGGTGCCATTCCAATGTAAACACATTGTTAACAAATACTGATATTAATGTTAAGTATTACTGAACAAATAGCGCATACCTAAAACCCGAAGCCCTGTTTATTTACCCCAACATGGCTGTGGGCAAATAAACAGGGCTTCGGGCTGTTATGTTGCTATCAGGACGTCTACTTCAGCAGCCACATAGTGGCATTAATATCATCGGTAGAACCGCCGTACTGACTTTTCAGGGCATTGGTCCAATTGACAGTATTGGTAGATTTCTCCGCATCCGGGTATTTAAACCGTTTTGGAATTACCCCACTGTTACCCGTACCGGAACCCGTACTGAAGGTAGGCACCCCTGTTCTGCGCCAGTTGAAAAATGCTTCCCAACCGGAGTTTTCGAAAAATGCCAGGTATTTCTGGGTCAGGATCTGTTCCAGCCCCTGCGTATTATTGCCTTTGTACTTCACCGTTTCCTGGGTATAATATCCTCCTTCAAAGTCAAAAGGTATATCATAACGTACACCCTTATACGTTTTGGCAAATGTACCTGCCGTATTCACCGGCAAACCATAAAAAGCCAGGGAAGCTTTCATCCCCTTTTTGTACCAGTCTTCTGCACTACCGGTTACCCAGCCACGATTAATCGCTTCCGCTATATTAAAACACATCTCCGGATACCCGACGATAACACCCGGTTCGGCCGCATAGCTGCTGTAATAACGGCTTCGGCTGCGTACAGAATATACGGCAGTATCCACATTCGACATCTTCGAAGACATATCACTCAAACTCTCGCCAGACAATGCGCCCACATAAGCCGTGATATCTGTAGGCGTTTTATGAAAGGCATTCAGCTGCTGTGTTGCTGGTTCTGCAGTAATAAATGCCCGTGGATCCTTTAATCTTACCAGGGTATTCAGGTAAGTAGCCGACATATTATAACGCGTCGCATCATTACCCAGGTTATCCGGATTGGAAGGATACTTATTGATATTATTGTAGATAAACTGCAGGTTACCATCTACCCCTTCCAGCAACGGATATTTTGCCGGATTACCGAGTATATCTTTAAACTGTTGTGCTACTTTCAGATCAGCATCATCCGTTTTCTTACTGAGTGCCACGAGCACGCGTAAACGAAAAGTATTGACTACTCGCTGCCATTTTAAAAGGTCATTATTGAAATAAAAGTCACCTTTCAACAGCTGTCCTTCTGCATTGTAGCTTTTATCAGGATCAGCGATTACGTCTGCCAGCTGCTTATTGGCCTCTTCCAGCCATTGCAGGATCTGTATAAAGATCATTTTCTGGTTATCATACACCGGTTGTCCGTTTTCTCTTCCCTGCAAGGCGCCTTTCATCGGCACATCTCCTACCAGATTCGTCAGCCGGTAGTAAAAGAAAGCACGTTGGAATTTACCCAAAGCCGTATAGGGATTCACGGTTTTACCACCCAGGCGTGTCGCCTCCTTTTCCATCTGTTGTACATTCAGCAAGGAGAAGTAACTATTAAAATCAGCCCCGTTCCAGTCATAACGCTGGTCGCCATAATAGTTATAGTTACAACAATCAAACTGGTTCCAGCGCATCACATTACTCCAGGGTTTGTCTGCATTCATATCTGCCAGTACACCACCCAATACCAGGCTGGGAGGCACCTGCGCCGGCCTGTTGGGATTCACATCATATGCGTCGTACTTTTTGCTGCAACTACTGAGTGCTATGCCCAACAAAGCTGTGAAAGAAAGTATTTTGAAAGATTTCATGTAGTCGTTGTTTAGAAAGTAAGGTTAATGTTAAAGCCGAATCTGCGGGTGGTAGGGGTCTGTAGTGTAGACATTCCATCATCTGATGCCGGATACTGATCAATATCCACATCCTTGTTCTTCGCAAAATAGAACAGGTTTCTACCCACAAAAGACACACTGGCAGCTCTGATAAACGAACCTTTTAATACCGTTGCCGGTAAGGTATAACCCAGTGTTACCTCACGCAGTTTGGCAAAGGTTTTACTGATCAGGTTTCCTTCATTGGTTCTGTAATACACGCTGATATAATCCTGCAGGAAGCTTTTGGTGGTATTCGGTGCAAACTGCATTTTATCTGCATTCGTTACATTACCGTTATTATCATATTCAATCGGCACATTGTTGCTGATCACGACACCTTCGCCCTGCCAGGATTTCACGCCTTTATAGTCCTGGTAACGCGCTTCTCCCATCGCCCCCTGGGTGGTCAGGATATTACGGCCACCACGGAAGGTCTGCTGCTGGATATAATCAATCATGTTACCACCCACACGACCATCGAACTGGAAGCTGAGGCTAACACCTTTGTAGCTGAAAGTATTGTTGATACCCCATACCCAATCAGGGTTGGCATAACCCAGGAATTGCTGGGTAGGATTTACAATCGGACGACCATCTTTAGCATCGTTAATGATTTGTCCGTCTGGTGTGCGTACGAATTTGGTACCATAGAATTTATCTACGCGGTCGCCTACCCCAATGTAGGCATCCAGCAGTTTTCTGTCGCCATAGATGCTGACAAATGTTTCCCGATAGGTAGACCAGTTCGCAGATATGTTCCAGTTCAATCCGTTGAGATTACGCAATGGCGTACCATTCAGCGATATTTCCCAGCCTGTTTTGCGGGTATTCACGCCATTTACCAGGTAGCTGTCGAATCCGGTGCTCGGAGGTAACGACAGGGAGTAAATACGCGGTCCGTTTTCTGTAGTGAAGTAGGTAGCGTCTACGCCTATACGATTTTTCAGGAAGCGGATATCCATACCGGCTTCATACACTTTACTGGTAAATGGTTTCAGGTCTGTATTGGCAATTACCTTCGTATAGTATGCAGCTCCCTGGCTTTGATACACTGGTGAAACACCATATACCGCAGAGTTCTGGAAGGTAGGACCATCGTAGGAAGATTTATATTCCGTGCCATATCCGATCGGATAGGATGCCATTGGTGTAGCGCCGATAGTAGCATTGGTTAACCCACCTTTTACATTGGCATAGGAAGTTCTGAATTTCAGGAAGGAAATCAGTTCCGGTAATTTTACGTAGTCAGATACCACTGTACTCAATGCTA
Organism: Chitinophaga nivalis; assembly: GCF_025989125.1. Lineage (NCBI taxonomy): Bacteria > Pseudomonadati > Bacteroidota > Chitinophagia > Chitinophagales > Chitinophagaceae > Chitinophaga > Chitinophaga nivalis. Next base: position 311,937 of record NZ_JAPDNR010000001.1, read on the forward strand.
CCGAAGGGTAGAAATAGGTATTGTTGCTCAGCGGCAGGCTGGAAGCCTTATCCACACGGCCGGTCAGGGATAGGGTTGCATATTTTCCCAGATCCAGATCCGCATAACCATAGGCACTCAGCACCAGCATATCTGCTACATAACTGGTGGCAGACAACGGATCACGGGAGTTACCAAATCCATACCATCCCGGTGCGTTCAGGTAACCGGTTGTCACAAAGCTGGAATTATATTTAAAAGAGCGGACGTTACCACCAGCAGAGGCATGTAACCTGATCTGGCGGGGGAACATATTGGTGTAGGAGAACAATACGTCCGTATTGTTTTCAAACAGGGTACGTTTATCTTCCCGGTAATCACCCTTTCCTTCTTCCCGACCATATGGATGGGCGGAATAAGGCATTTTTTCATTACGCATCATATCGTAACCAGTCACCTGCGTACGGGCCAGGAATTCCCATTTATCAGAGATCTTATAGTTCAGTTTTGCGTATCCGTTGATATCTGTTTTATAGTGACCACGCAACCACTCATAGGTCATGAACCAGGGGTTGTGATAACGCTGGTATTCTGCATATACGGATTGTATTCCATCCTTACCGGCCTGCCAGTAATTACGCATATCATCCATGCTCCAGTCGGCACCGGCCCAGATGAGGGTATTATAGATAAGACTGTTGGGACCATACGCCACATCCGGGAAGTTTTTGGTATACTGGCGGTTATAGTTCAGGTAGGCATCCAGGCGCAGTTTAGGCGATATATTATACCCTGCGGAGATGTTGAAGTTGGTAATATTCAACTGAGTATTAGGTACCAATCCTTTCTGATAGGAATGTGACAGGGAAATACGGATATCTCCTTTATCGCCATGCGATGACATCGCAATGTTGTTGGTACTCAGCATACCAGTTTGCAGAAAGCGCTGCAAGTTGTTTTTACCACGGGCAATCCAGGGTGTACCGAGATGTTTACCGGTGGCCGGATCTACCGGGCTATCGTACTGGGGTATCAGCTGGCCTTCGAACTTAGGTCCCCATACATCATAATCCGCATCATTTACCCCACCGCCTTTACCATCGCCAAAAGCGTATTTACCGTGGTCGCCGGGGCCGTATTCATCCTGCACTTTCGGGATAGCCAGGAAACCTTTTTCAAACATAGTGCTGGAGTTCAGCTCCACAGTGAAACCGCGGCCATCTTTAGAACCTTTTTTAGTGGTGATCATGATCGCACCATTCAGTCCACGGGAACCATACAACGCAGATGCGGTGGCGCCTTTCAATACCGTATAGCTTTCGATATCATCCGGAGAAATGTTCCAGGTATCGGAGTTAATAGGCACCCCATCTACCACATACAGGTTAATGTTATTACCCCGCAACAGGACTTTAGGTGCTGCCAGTAATTCGGCGGAGGCGCCTACTGTAAGACCAGCTACCTTACCTACCAATCCATTGACAGGATTCGGTTCGCGGGCTTTCACCAGGTCGGCACCTTTCACTTCCTGTACGGCATAACCTACTCTTTTTACTTCTTTACGTATACCCAGTGCCGTTACGACTATCTCATCCAGTGCTTTTTTATCCGGTTGTAGAGTGATGGTAACCGCAGTGGCACCATTGAGAGGATATTGTACGGGCAGGTAGCCGATAAAACTCACCTGCAGTACATCTGTGGCTGCAGCAGCCACGGAGAAATGACCGCCGGCATCTGTCAGTGCGCCGCGGTTGGCGCCTATTACCTTTACGGTAGCGCCGATAACGGGTTGCTGATCATCGCCGGAAATTACTTTACCATTCACTATTTGTTGTGCATAGGCAAAGGTGACGGAAAGTAGCAGCAATAGCGAGGTGCATAGCTGCCTTGTGAGCGCTCGAAGTAGATTGGATTGCATAGCAATTAGATTGAGGTATTATTGTTTACTATGCAAAGGTTCGGTATGAATATGACCGGAATGTTAAGTCATACTAAATTTAATGTTAAGTATTTGTATATATCCGGAAAGTGCTTCCAGACAGCAGCAGGCGGTTATTTTTCGCTGTCGAGGAAGAAATAGACCACGAGTATCTGCGCATTTTCTTCGCCGATATTGGCGGGTTTATGCCCTAAACGGCCATCGAAGAACAGGGAATCGCCTTCTTCGAGTACATATTTTTCATTATCGATCTGGTACTCTACTTTCCCTTTGATGATATATTTGTACTCATAGGCGTCTGTTTTCACGCTGTGTGCACGACGGGCGCCTTTTTTCAGTTCCAGCAGTACGATATCTACCGGAAAATTCTTCACATTTTTGGTCAGGACTCTTTTATAGACAAATCCTTTGGCTGGTTCTTTTTCGAACTCCTGATAAGCCGCTTTTTGCTTAATGATTACTTTGGCGCCCTGGGTCTGCTGGTCAATTTCATTGAAAAACTCGTTCATATCGAGGTTCAACGCTTTGATGATATTGATCAGTACCAGCAGGGAGGGTACGGTGCGGTTATTTTCTATCTGGGATATCAGGCCCTTGCTTACGTCTGCCTTATCAGCGAGCTCCTGAATCGTGATCCCTTTTGATTTCCGTTTTTCCTTGATCTTGTTGCTAATCTGAATAATGATGTCCTCCGTCATGATAACTGCTGATTATGATGCTTAATACAGGTCTGGTTCAACAAATATAGATAGAAACTCAGTTTTCTGTTATATTTACATAAATGAAGCTACATGTTCAGTATCGACCAAATTCTGGCTGTTACCTTTACGTTATTTGCGGTAATAGATATCGTAGGCTCCATACCCATCCTGGTTTCCCTGAAGGAGAAGCTGGGCCATATAGATGCCGGTAAAGCTACCTTGGCCTCTGGTTTCCTGATGATCCTTTTCTTTTTTGTAGGCGAACCTTTCCTGAAGCTACTCAGCGTAGACGTACATTCGTTTGCGGTAGCGGGGTCTATTGTTATTTTTGTCATCGGGCTGGAGATGATCCTGGGTATTGAATTTTTCAAGGGAGAACAGGATGCCAAGGCGGGCAGCATCGTTCCGATCGCCTTTCCCCTGGTAGCCGGATCGGGTACCCTGACCACTATTATGTCCCTCAAAGCCAACTTTGAACAGAATAATATCCTCACCGGTATCTTACTGAACCTGCTGATTGTATACATCGTTCTCCGCTGCCTGAATTTCATAGAACGCTTACTGGGCAAGGCCGGACTGATGGTTATACGTAAATTTTTCGGGGTTATCCTGCTGGCTATCGCCGTAAAAATCTTCAAAAGCAATATTAATCTTTAAATCTATTTGGGATTGTACAATAGAAAATGTAGCTTTGCCTACTTTTCCGGCCTCGTAGTACAATGGATAGTATAAGAGTTTCCGAAGCTCCAGATTCAAGTTCGATTCTTGACGAGGCCACCAGAAAGACTTTTCGCCCGGTTTCAGGTTTACTGAAATCGGGCGTTTTTCATTTATGGAATTAAATTCTGTGGAAAAGGTATAAAGAGAGATAAGGCAGGATGAAGTAAAAATGGCCCCAAACCTTACCCCTGATATTATTAACACCTAATCCCTACAGCCATGGAAGTAAGATTTTATTTAAAACTGTCCTAAGCTGTATGCAGCCGTATTTTTGCATTGATCAGCTATGACAACCAGCCCCTCAAATGTTATCTTTCAGACAAGATTCACCCACTCTATTGGTGCAATAAAAACAAATAAAGCATTTCCGGAGTATCCGGAATTTAATGCACGGCTACGGCTGGATTACTTAGATCACACTATTAAACGCACTTATCGCAAATACCGGAATGATCATGCCCCCTCACAGGAACAACTAAAAGGCTTTCAGGACATTGTTACCAGCAAAAAGGGACTACAGCAAATCTCCTTCTTTTCTTATTGCAAGGGCTTTAACATCCACTCAGAAAAAGGGGAACGCATCAGCCCAAAGACCAAACAAAAAATCTCACCTAATACGAACAAAGGGTACGTAACAACTTTGAGCCACCTGGAAAAGTTCCAAAAAACTATACCCGCAGGATTGCGCGATACCAGTATATAGAAGAATATACGATATTCATAGCAGAGTCATTAACACATTTCTGCAGTTTTACTGGCAGGGTTTACGATGATTTTTCACATATACTTGTGCAGACAATTGCTTACAGAAAGCAAAACCTGAAATTACAATGATATTTTTCCATCTTTTTAGCATTTTTTCATCAGCATTCAATATCTGATATTAAGCCAATTAATGCATCATAAAACATAGTATCGTGCCGTAAAAGTATGCCTGTGAATACTAACTCAAACTTTGGGGGTATTGCATCAGGAAGGAAACTATATCTTAATTTTTATCGTATTTATAGATATAAGACTTCGGTTACTTATCGCTTTGTTACTAACTATGCGTCATTATTTATGGCTCTCCATTGTTTTGACCTAGCGGATGCCGAAAAGCTATCAGAGTAGGCTTTATCTTTAATTTTAATAGTTATGAAAAAGTTAGAATTTAATGGTCTGCAGTTATTAACTATTGAACAACAAATGAATGTTACTGGGGGAGGTTTTTTGGATGTGATAATAGATAAAGCAAAAAATGCAACAGATGGATTAGTTGATGTAGTTGATACAAGCGAACATACACTTTCCCATGATTTAGGTAATGTAGTAAAAGACTTCTCCCGTTGGGGCAGAAATACTACAACAGGATTACTTTAGTAAAAAGGGCCTATTTCACTAAGTGTGTAAACTTAAAAATCGAGGATCAAATTAATAATTAGATTCTCACTCTTTTATCAAAAATAGTTAAAAACTGATTTAGGACCATGCCCCAGTTTCTAATGTGCATGGTCCATTTTTTTTGATGCATCCTGTAAAGCCAGGTAAACAGATTTAAATACGACTTCATCTGTAGGAAAGGATATTTTTTTAGTGTATATTCTAATTTCACCATTTAGGTTTTCGATAAGCTAACCCGGCTTTGCATTATCACTGCTCAGGTATGTTTTATCATAAAGAAAAACATATCCTTCATCCGTTTCAGATATAATACCTGCCAGTTGCTCACCGTAAAAAACTTTTCCTTTCTTACTCATTGTGATATGTTTTAGCTGCAGGAACCAGTTCCATTCCGAATAGTGCGAGTAGCTGATTCACTTTGTCCATTCTCATGGTTGTTTTTCCCTGCTCAATTTCTCTGATCAATCGTAATCCCAAACCTGATTTAAATGCAAGATCATGTTGTGTCATGCCATACTGCTTACGTTTGAGTTTAATTAATTCAGATAGATTGTTCATACTATACCCTTTAGGGTATAAAGATAACAAAAAACATTTTTATCATAACTATACCCTTTAAGGTATAATTATAGTAAAATATGATCATAATTATACCCCAAAGGGTATAATTATGATCTAAATAGAATCAATTAAAAGGTAGTTCGTAGAAAATTGGTTTGTGGTTCGTTTTGCATTTTACTTCAACCTCAAGGGGGTATTAAAAGGATTACTTAGAGCAGACATCAAAGTATATGATAATATTATCATCCATCCAGCAATTCCGATATAGGAGCCATCAACCATGATCAGGAGATCAGCTCTTTTATTTTATCCGTTTGTTTTCTTTCTTAAAAGAAAGTATTTAACAAGCGCTATCACCAGGGTCAAAATCAATCCCCATGCAGCGAAAATGCCTACTACTACCGCCTTAGCAGCGTAAACTGAATGCGTTATCCGTAAGTAAAAACTTACGACATAAATAAATACCAAAGCCGTGACGAATATCCACCATCTACTATTCATATTCCATTTTTTAAATGCTGTTAAATAAAGATATGTAATAATTTCATTTTGCAAGCAATACCCCGGTTACTATTCGTCATATTCCTTCAGGCATATTATTGCGCTGTTATAAATCTCACCAGTGCATTAAAGGTCTTTAAATCGTCTACACCATCCAGCGCTATATTTCTTTCCAACGTGGTTTCCATCATCATGATCAGATCTATACAATCCAGCGGATCCAGGCCCAGGTCTTCATACAAAAGAGCATCTTCATTTATCGGATTCCCATTACCCAGATTATGATCGCTGATGAGTCGTTGTAAACGTTCTGCAATGGCTGTCATAGGATGTATCAGTTATATCGCTGAGATTAAAAATAATGATCAAAAAAGTACCTTAAATATAATAGTAATTTTATTTTCAATGCACTATTTATCTGCCGTTTCCGAAACAGCCAGCTACTACAAAATGACATTACCAGTATGAGCAATGACTCACACAGTTCCGCGACGACGACATAACGGCAACACCAGTCCGCTGCAAACACATCCTATGGCTTGATCGCAGATCAGGCGCCCCTGAGGATTACCACAAATAAAAAACGGGCACTCACCTTCCGTCATTCCATTTCCTTTAATTGTTTTCATTGTTTTTCTGTTGAGAGATTTGCCAGGTATTGACTTGTTTTTCATAACGAATGATTTAGCAGGTAAATGATATAGACAATAGGTATTGTACAGGCTGAAAGGAAGTATTACTACTGTAAGATATTATATGCGGCTGTAATAAAATATCAGTACATCATACCCACTGATACTGACGCTATCAGCATTCTATAAAACAGCAAGATCCGGTATTGGTACCGGATCTTGCTGTTTTATAGAATGCACCTGTGCTGTTGCCTCTATTCAGGCATTTTTTTTCGCCGACCTGACAGGAGTTGTAACAAGCACTCAACAGATCTGTCTATCAGATATTTGGATGCAGATTAATATTGATATCATCTATAAATGAAAAATCTGAAGTATCTAAATCATTGGATAATCTTTCCAGCCCATAACGGACATTAAGTTGTTGATGCATATAATATAATGTTTCTCCCTGTCTATCTAAATCTACATTAATACCAATGCCGCCATAAATACTTTTCTGTTCTTTTTCTGTGAGCAATACCAATGCTTCATTGAAGGATACTTTTCCTGTGCGCATAAGTAAATCATTTAATAGATTACGCCTACTCTGAGAGCTTTTCGGCATCCGCTGGATCACTAAACAAGGAAGCGGATTTTCAGTGAGGAAAATGTAACAATAGTAGATAACCCGTTCTATGTTACTTACGACAAAACAGTGCATGCAGTTTTCTTTATTTCCACGTGCTAAGGCCCTGTATGCTATCCGAATAAAACAATAACCGCTCCGGACATCTTTCCATAAAAAACCCTGATCACCTTAATGATCAGGGTACTTATCTCAAATAATATCAATTATTATACAGCTACCTCTTACATTCCAATTTCTCTATCCGTTCCAGCAACTGTTTGTTTTGCTGCACTTGTTGCATTTTCAATTGCTCATTTTCTTTTTTGAGTTCAATCAGATACAACGTCAGTTCTTCCACTTTCTGCAACAGCTTTTTATTCATCTCTCCCAAATCAACTCCTGTAATTGCGACCTCTTTAGCGGATGGAATATCCGGCAGATGCTGATGCGTTTTGATAAAGTCTGCTACTTCTGTTAATGGCTTTAAACGGTATTCCGGCAGGAATACAAAATCGGCCCAACCCTGTTGCGTGACTTTTACTCTTTGGGCGCCAATCGTACCATTTACAGCCAGTTTAAAATCCTTGTCTGGTGCAGTGGTACCAATCCCCACATTACCTGCTGCATTGATGATTAACCGGGGTACACCGGCAGTAAATAATTTCATACCACCAAAGGCACTCAGCCAAAAAGAGTTACCCAAATTGCTCCAGCTATCGGTTGTCCATTGCATACCATAATGGGGTTGCACTTTATTATCGTATGGAAACTGGTCTGTTAATATAGTTCCTACTTTCACATTGGTTTGCAGGGAAAGACTGTTGAAGAGATTCGTACTTCCATCTACGTAATTAATGGGTAATAAATAATACTTGCTGCTATCAAAGTCATACTTCACACCACCGGTCGTCAGCGTCAGCAGGGGGTTAGCCGGTGCAGTGACCGTTTGTCCGTAAGGGGCCGTATTCAAAGGGCTTCCGCCTGCAAAGTTGCCCGCAAAACGATAAAAAAGATTACCCCATTGATGATTCGATCGTACCCAAACGGCATCATTAAAAATGTAAAAATTAGCACTCAGCGGATTACCGGAAGTACACCGTATCTCCAATCCATCAAAACGATCTGCCTTACCTTCCAGCTTATCTATCCGGATGCGGTAGGTGGCCTGCCGGTCATAATAGTTGGCATCTCCCTGAATACTCACGTCTATGACAGATGCATACCGATCGGTACCCGCGTTTATCTGAAATAACTTATAGTACAAAAGGCTGTAGGGGCTGGCGCCCAATTGTGTAGGCCCTACTGTTATCCAGGCATCCACCGTGCTGCCCTGTGCTATACACTTCCTGGCTGTTATTGTTAAAAAAAGGACTGTTAATAAACAGACAACTGTTATACATCTTCTTTGCATAGGTATTTAGGGGGTTTAATATTCCATTGTGATCATGCAAAGGTAAAGGCTTACAACAGGAAAATACAGCTCCTCCATCCTCATTTATCCATCATTAACAACAATTAATATATCCCTTCGTTTATCCATTACCGACAGATAATAAAATGACGGGTGCCAAACTATAGCAGCCCATGGGTTTAATTTACAGCTCCCTGGAGCATTAGCTGTAATTCCTGATCATATAACCCTATCTATATAATTACCTAAACAATCAATGTAGAACCATGAAAACACACAAAACAATCGGAAAACATCTCAAGAGAGCTGCATTAAAAACAATCCATGGTGGCATCAATAGTGCTGCACTGGCTTGCCAGGGAAAATCCTGCCGGACATCTGACGACTGCCAAAGTAGCAAAGGCCCGATCACTTGTGCCTGTCTGTTCTATGCTGCCCGCTGCGTAAGCATTTAACAACACTCTTTCCGGCCTGTACTTTCAAAATGGCTGAAAGGCAGGCCGGATCAATCGTCTATATACTTGTAGTACTTTCTCTTTTCAGCAATCAAAAAAATCGCAGGGTGTAATACCCAATGCTTCCGCGAGGGAGTAAAGTGTAGGAACAGTAGGGCTTATGGCGCCTATTTCTATCTTGCGGATCTGTGAATGATCAATATCTGCCAATAGTGCCAGCTGACGCATACTTAGCTTCTTGCCTTTTCTAAGCTTGCGCAGCTTTTCACCAAATTCCTGCTTAATCTGATTGGCCCTTTCATGCATAGGGGCAAAATGAACCAATACTGAAAAATAAATGTGGTCAAATTTTACCCATTCCTGGACTTTTATTATCTTACGTTATCTTTGCTGCCCTAAATTATCAGGGGCATCGCTTTGATCCTGTCCGACCCGCCAAAAATAGGACACAGGGTAGAGTGAAGCCCGCGACTTTTGTGCGCGGGCTCTTCTTGTCCGTGTCTACCTTGGCGGGTCGGGCGGCAGGTTGAGTTCCGCGCCTTTTCTATCTATTCCGGCTCCGGATCTCCATAGAAAAATCCAGGTTTATAGCCATCAATTACAGGTCAGTTACACCTGACAGTTGCTGGTATATAGTATGCACCCTAAATCTATCAGTATGAAAACAGGAACACCCGGAAGCACGCCACATGCCGCGAAAAAAGACAAGAAAGAATTTACCAAAGGAGCCGTAGCCGCAAACGTATTCAACAAACTACTGCCCATACCTATGATATATACCGCAGAAGAGCGCAGAGAACTGGAGAAAAAAGCCCAACACATCAGCTCCCGGTACTTCAAGTCAGCAGACCATACCGCTACCTGTAGTGTGGTGATTGTTGATAATGCCTATAACATTTACGTACATACCGGTAATATTGGTGCAGGTGCTGTGATTGAAAGCTATAGCTATAGTTCCAATGCTATATAAGCCAGGAAACAATCTTCAAACTGAAATGCATCTTTATATACAACGCCATGGTAGACTATACCCATCGTAAAAGCTAACGGCAGATACATGATCTGCCGTTAGTTTTTATCTGTTATCAATTAATCGTTATTACCTGGTCAACAGCACTTTCCCTCTTATCACCTTCCCATTCTTCGTTTGTACCTGAATAAAATAAAACCCATCCGGCAACAATACCGGCAGTTGCAAACTATTATTATTCATCACCTCCCGGTAAACCGGCCGCCCTTGTACATCGGTGACTAAAACCCGGCTACCACCAGTCTCCTGCTTAGTACGTAGTTGCATATATCCGGTCGTCGGATTCGGGAAGAAATAACTTTCATTATCTACCGCAGCACCTACCGGTTGTATCCACTTGTTAGTGGCTTTGGCAGCTGTATTAAACCGCTCATTCACCACCACCCGGATACCCACATGGTTGCTGCTGCAAACCCCACTGTCGACCCCGGCATAATAGGTAGTGGTCACATCCGGAATGACCAGATACGGACTGCCGGTAAATACCGGTACGCCACCATTAGGTGTCTCATACCATTGAATGGTATTACCATAGTTGGAAAAGGCTTCCAGCAGCACAGTATCGCCCGCAAATATGGAGATAATGGAATCCACCACAAAAGGCTGTTGTGGCGACGGATACACCGTTACAGGTGCTTCTACCCGGATGCTATTACAGCCATTGCTATCTGCCTGCGCATAATAACTGGTGGTATACGCCGGCCCTACATACAAGCTATCGCCTACAAATAACGGAGCGCCGCCGGTTCTCGTTTCATACCATTTGATGTTATATCCCACTGCGGTCAGCAATACTGAATCGCCGTTACAGATATTCAGGTAGCCGCTGACCTCCCGTACAACCGGTTTTGGTTTCACCGAAATAGTCACCCCTACCCGATCGCTGCTACAGCCATTGTTATTCACCTGTGCATAGTAGGTGGTGGCCGTATCCGGATTTACCCGGAATGGTTTTCCACTATATAACAGCGAGCCGCCGGTAAGCGAATCATGCCAGGTTACATTCAGACCCGTAGCCGTGATAGATATGCCATCGCCTTTACAGATGGTGGTACTGCGGGTAGTTACCGGTACGGCAGGCTTGGCTCTTACAGTAACGGTAACGCCTGTACGCTTACTGGTACAGCCATCACTCTCTACCTGCGCATAATAGGTAGTAGTAGTGGCTGGCTTCACTACAAAGGGACTGCCCGAATACAATAGTCCATCACCGGTAGCTGTATTATACCAGCGGATATTGTTGCCGGTGGCCGTCAACACGGCAGAGTCCCCAATACAGATACCCGAAGGGCCACCTGCTACCGGTGCTGCCGGCTTTGGTAACAGTGTAACGGTAACGGGCACACGTACGCTGCTGCAACTGCCACTGATGGCAGCCACATAATAGGTGGTGTTTTTGGATGGCTTCACCCGGAAAGTATTACCGGTAGCCAGTGGCGCATCGCCGGTGGCGCCGGCATACCAGCTGATCGAGGTACCACTCACAGCTGGCACGGTAAAAGTGGCCGTATCGCCGGTGCAGATGATCGCATTGCCGGGAGTTGCCACTGGTGCTGCTGGTGCCACTGATTGACGGCGGGCATAATACAACCGGAATCCGGTTAACTGCCCCTGTTGTACACTGGACAGGGTTAGCTTTACCCGGTCGAAACGCCTGGCGGGCTTCAGCAATATGGCTGCACGCGTACCATTATGCGTTAGCTGTACGATGCCAGCTGTTACCGTCTGTGCATCGTTGTTGGAAAGGGTACCATTGTAGGTTTGTACTGTTACCCCGCTAAATAAACCGGTATGCAGCACACTGTTGCTGCTACCAATACCAATCACCAGGGAATCACATCCGATTGTACTGCTACCGGAAAAAATCAGGGTCTGTTCTACACTCACGCCCGACAGGACGCCATTCATTACAAAAACGGAATAGTCATCAAGACTGTTACTATTGACGGGGTTTTCGGGGTTACTGACACTACATGAAAAACAATTGCCATTTACCCGGTTGGATTGGCTGCCGGCATATATTGCCTGGCCATGGCTCTTTGAAGTAACATACAAACAAGTCATTAACAGACATACAAATGGTTTTAAGAGGTACAACCGCATTTTCATAAAGAGGAGTTTAATATTGAACAGTAATGATGATGCAGGAGGATAAAAGGACCACTTCACAGGGGGGAACCAGGCTGTCAGTGTATTGTGACAAAGAACTGAAAACAAGCTACTTCCCGGCAGCTGCACGGGAAAAGCGATAGTAGTTTCAAGGACAGCTGTCAGCCAAAAGGGTCGTCAGGACAGATACCAAAACGCTGCTGCAGCTATGTATTTTACGGCTGCTGCGCAAAACTATCATTTTACACTGAGGCTAATTCGCATCCATTTAAAAGCAATACGGTAATAACATGGATCATAAAACAGGAAATGTGGCTATCGCAGAGAAAGGCTATGTAGGTGCGGATTACTTTTTCCGTTTCTTCTTCCCGGTTTTGGCCTCCTTCCGGGCAAGGGTATGTAGCAGCTCATCTTCCACTCCGATCAGATCTGCCAGGGTTATTAACTCTTCGATTGTAAACAGACCAGGATGATCCAGCTTCTTCAGAAAGGTGAGATATCCTACACCTAAGTGTTTGTAAATATTGGTTTTAGACACATAATCGAATATTTCAGCAATCCGGGATATACCTCCGGCTTCCAGTAAGGCCTTTACAGCTGCATATTTCTTTTCCTGTGCCATTACCGAAAAGTAATAACATATTTATTGTATGCGACAATAAATTACTATATAGATAGTAATTATTTCAATTTGATAATTAATAATTCTCATTCAGGAATTTTATATGTACATTCTTATTAACTTAGCTACCTGTTACTATTGCCGGTATCAGGATACCGGAAAGCCGGATAACCATTCCCTGTATGCGCCATACCATTGGCTGCTGTAGCCATACCATACGATGTAATCATCTATCTGAATAAAATATAACCAGATGGCCACCTCATTTATTCACTGGCAAAAATCCAAACGTATCCTTGCCCTGGAAGCAAGTGCTATTGACCGGTACCTTTTGCATACCATCTTTGGAAGAATCAATATTGCTGCTGATATTACTTCCAACTTGCCTGATGGGCTGCAGGCCGCCGGTCAACACGCCTATCATGCGGTATTCCTGGATTGGCTGCTGGCAGACTCACAGGTATCCCCTCTTCAAACTATCTGTACCTGTAAACAGCTGGCACAGGTACCCGTTGTAGTGATGTCATGCGATGTATACCCGGCATCCCGCCAGGCAGCTCTTCAGGCCGGTGCAGCCCTGTATATACATAAACCACTGACCACCCGGCTGATGATAGACATCCTGTTAACAATACTTCCTTTGTGATGTTATTATTTACGACATCACCTCCCTGCAATGGCGTACTCATTCCGGTATGTTTTCATAAACATCAGCCATGTATCCGATCGTTGTCTTTTCAAAAAATGTTATGGGTAATATTTATAAGAAAGAAACCATCAGTCTGCAGTTACATTATTATGCTATAAAAATAGCCGTTCAGCAGGCAGAAATACGTATCTGTTCACAACAACAACGACAGCTGCATCTATACAAAAAGATGCTATGTCTGCTTGCTGTTACCTTGCTGCTGGTTATCCTCTTCACGCTCTGGTTTACCCTGCTGGTAGCATAATACAACGTATCTTTTCCTTTCTGGTACCTCATGATCATCTGCAGATAATATTTAACCTTTATTTTTACATCTTCCGAAAAGCACATCCCTTTAATCAGATACCTATGCATAAACGTGTATATTCCCTACTACTGTCAGTAGTGGCGCTGTCTCAGGCAAAAGCCCAGACACCCATTTACAATCAAACGACTTTACAATCTCCCGCCAGTTTCAATATTTCAGGCGCGGCACAATCCAGTACCATCCTTACCACTATTGGTACCAGTGCCGGCGGGGAAGCACATATCCAACTGTTTAATGGCACCGGAAACAACGCGGCTAATCTTAGATGGCAACAGGTGCTGATGGGTGCAGAAACACCTGCCAATGCCGGTGCAGACTTTAGACTCCTGCGGTATTCCAATACAGGTACTTTACTGGGTAATGGTCTCACCATTGAAAGAGCGACCGGCAACATTATCGTCAATCAACTGACTGCTGCCAACGGCTCCAAAATACAAGGTACCGGCAGCACCAGTAACCAGTCTTACCTGCAGTTCATGCAAAACGACAATACTACCCGGGAAGGCTTTATTGGTATAGGTTCCAGCACACTAAAAGATATGTACCTGGTGAGTGATAACGGCAATGTAAACCTGCAACCCAAACCTGGCGGCGGATTGTTGCAGATAGCGCCTACCCAGGTATTGAACACTACCGGTGGTTTGTTATTAGCCAATGCTACTTCCAACCAGATCAGCTTTAAAGCCGTAGCTGCTGCTCCGCCATCTTTCTCCACCAGAAGTGCCGGCACTAAAATTATACTGTGGGATACCCCGGTAAGCGCCACTACAGCCGGATGGGGTATTGGTATAGAAGACTTCCATATGTGGCTGGGACTCCCCACCAGCGACGCTAATCAGGGATTCAAATTCTATGGAGGCACCACACAGATTGCCCGCATTGACGGCACCGGTAATTCAGAATGGAATGGACAAGGACGGTTCAAAGGATGGCTCACTGGTACCGCAGCGACCGGCCCTGCAGCAGAAATCGGCATCGCCGGCGGCATGGCTTACCTGATAGGATTTAACAGAACTACTAACAACTATACACCATTGAAATTATCCGGCGGTAGCACCAATACCAATCAAACCGTTATCACCGTCAATGAACAGGGTGTAAGTATTGCTAATAATACACCACAGCTACCTATCCGGCTCATGGTAAATGGGGGTATTACTGCCCGGAATTTAAAAATCACACAAACCGGATGGGCAGATTATGTTTTCCGGCCTGATTATCCGCTGCGCCCCCTCGCTGAGGTAGCCGCTTATATTGATACGCACCAACATCTTCCTGGTATTCCGGATGCCGCCACCGTAGCCAAAGAAGGTATAGAGGTAGGAGATATCAATAAACGACTCCTGGAAAAAATAGAAGAACTCACCTTATACCTGATTGAACAGGACAAAAAAATAAAAGCACTCGAAGCCTGGAAAGCACAACAGGAAAAACAACACTAACATAAAAGGGAAAGCCGGTTGCAAGCAACCGGCTTTCCCTTTTATATATCTGCAACGGCTTATCCGTTTAATTCACTTAATTCCAGCCAACGCATACCTTTATCGTCCAGCAGTTGCATAATTTCACCGATCCGGTGTGTCATCGGCTCCATCTTGTCGAACGGCAATTCACCACTGGCCAGCTGGGCTTCAATTGTCTTTTTCTCTGTTTCCAGTTTTTCTATTTCCTGCTCCAGCATTTCCAGTTCCCGCTTTTCTTTGAAAGAAAGCTTACGGGTTTTACTTTCTACTACCGGCGCCGCTACCACCTGCTCTATTCGTTCTTCTTTTTTCGGCGCTGTTTTTTTCCGGTCGTCTTCTTTCTGCCATTCACGGTACTGGGTATAGTTACCCGGGAAGTCACGCACTTCACCACCACCTTCAAATACAAACAGGTGTTCTACCAGTTTATCCATGAAATAACGGTCGTGGCTTACGATAATCACACAGCCCTGGAACTCCTGCAGGAACGTTTCCAGAATGCTGAGAGTAGGCAGATCCAGGTCATTGGTAGGTTCATCCAATACCAGGAAGTTGGGGTTGCGGAACAGGATCGACAGCAGATGCAGTCTTCTCTTTTCCCCGCCACTTAATTTGGAGATATAGGTGTATTGTTTTTCTGCGGGAAAGAGGAATAACTCCAGGAACTGCGCGGCACTCACCTTTGTACCATCAGCCAGCGGGAAGTTTTCCGCGATATTTTTCACAAATTCAATCACCCGCATATCTTCTTTCACTTCCAGCCCGGTCTGTGAGTAGTCGCCAAATACAATGGTTTCTCCCACATTGATTTTACCGGAATCCGGTTGTTCGATGCCCAGCAGCATATTGAGGAAGGTAGATTTACCGACCCCGTTTTTACCTACAATACCTACGCGCTCTCCTTTTTTAAAGGTATAGTCAAACCCTTTCAGGATCACGAGGTCATTATAAGCTTTGTATACTTTTTTCAGTTCCAGGATTTTGCCGCCCAAACGGGTCATTTTCACATTCAGCTCCAGTTGCTGCTCCTGTACACGTGTGCTGGCTCTTTCTTTTACGTCATAGAATGCATCCTGGCGGGCTTTCGACTTAGTGGTACGGGCTTTAGGCTGCTTACGCATCCACTCCAGTTCTTTCCGGTACAGGTTACGGGCCTTATCTACACTGGCCCGGTCATTTTCTTCGCGGGTGGCTTTTTTCTCCAGGTAATTTTCATAATCACCTTTGTAGATAAATAACTGTTCCTGATCCAGCTCCATGATTTCGTTACATACGCTGTCCAGGAAATAACGGTCGTGCGTTACCAGTAATAACGTGACTCTTTCCTGGTCAAGATAATTTTCCAGCCATTCAATCATGGATACATCCAGGTGGTTGGTAGGCTCGTCCATGATCAGCAATACGTGCTTATGTTCAAAGCCGATATCGATCAACACTTTAGCCAGTGCCACCCTTTTCTGCTGGCCCCCTGACAGAGAACCCACAGGCTGATCCAGTTTATGTATATTAAGTTTACCTAATATTTGTTTTACCTTGGCGTCGAAGTGCCAGGCATTCAACTCATCCATCCGGGAGATGGCAGACGCGAGCTTATCTACATCCGGTTCTATTCCTTCTTCTGTGAGCAGTTCATACTCCTTGATCACATTCAATACCGGATTATTGTGATCGAAGATATTTTCCAGTATGGTTTTACTAAGATCAAAGCCATGCTGCTGTTCCAGCATCACTACCGTTACATCTTTATGGATCCATACCTTACCGGCATCCGGTGCGTCTTTCCCGCACAGGATGCGGAGCAGGGTCGATTTCCCCGTACCGTTCAGCGCTACCAGCGCTATTTTGTCGCCTTCTTCTATATGAAAAGAAATATCCCTGAATAATGGTTTGGTACCAAAAGATTTGGTGAGCCCTTCTACTGTAACGTAATGCATACAGCGAAGTTATAAATTATCGGCAATACTGCCCGGAATAGGTATGTATGTATTTGATATTATGAATTTTTTCGTATATTCATTATAGGATAAGTGAGTAATAATGGATAAAGATTTCCCCCATACCTGGTGATAATCTCTTTTTATTAGTTACTATATCGGCCCTTTGTCCATTATCCTCCCCTCTTTGCGTAGTAAAAAAATAAAGCCCTTGCGCTTCAGACGCAAGGGCTTGTGTATTTCTAAGCAGTTGCATACTAAAAATCGTAATAGAACTGACGGAAGGTGCTACGCAATCCGAAACTGAATATCAGGTCTGTATTTTTTCCCAGCTCATTACTCACCTTCCGGGCTGCCAGAGAAGCTTCCACACGCAGGTTGTACTTAGGATTCAACACATACGCCACAGTACCCTGGGCATACAGGTAATCGGTTTTAATACCCTGTCCTACCCACACACCATACTCTTTAGGACGATTCGTATAGGGCTTGGAGATATCCCGGCCAAAGTTTGTTTTCGCATCCGGATCTTCCCCGTATTTCGCATACATGATCTGTCCTCTTCCATACCAGCGTTTGTAGCGGTAGGTAGCGATACCCAATACTTCCCAAAAGTTGGCGCCCAGTGGGTGTGCCAGCGATTGGTTATAATGTTCGTAGTTAATCAGTGTACTTCTGTAAGAGTAAGTATAGGGCCGTACCACGTTGAACTCTCCCTGCAGGTCCAGTTTATTCACCTTAAACAGGTCGAAGGAACGGAAGCCCAGCTGGGCAGATTGTTTGTTGGCCCACCAGCCTTTGCCACCAAATACTTCCTTGAGTTTAAATTCATCCAGCACCAACTGGCCGTAGATAGTCGTTTTGGGGAACAGTTTAAACTTGGCATTGGCGCCTATCAGCGCGTTATCTGATGACCCCTGTGAGAATTCAGCGGGTCTCAGGAAGATGATCGGGTTCATATAACTCCAGTCGAAACCGCGCTTACGTCCGGAAGAATCTGCATCCGGCCAGATAACGGCATCAAATAAACCGATCGTTAATCTTTTGCTCACATTCCAATCGAGGAAGTGAAATACGCCCCATTTCTTATAGAATCCCAGGTCATTATAGGCGGTAGCGTAGTCTTTGCTATGCTTATCCATGAACTGTGCCCACATAGCCGTATACTGTACATTCCCCAGGTTACCGGTTATTTTCAGGTAAGGATAACTGAAAGTGATATCAGACAATATCAGGGAACGATAGCCATCTCCGATAAAGTTTTGTCCGTATCCGGCAGTAATATTCAGGTATTTGTTAGGCGTATAGGACAGTAAAGCGGTAGCATAGTTAAAGTCAAATGCTTTGCCTTCGCTATAATCCTTGATACCTCCCTGACCGGGAACGATATCATTTTTACGGATGTACTGGTCCAGGTACAGCGGGAACTTACCTTGATTTTCAAAGAAAGTGGATTCAAAATAAAATTTCTTACCAATGTTACCTTGTACCATGGCTCCGCGTGTATTCAGCCACGTAGTTCTGCTTCCATCCTTTGTTTTTCCGATCTGGAAATCGGGCAGGAAGTCGATAAATACATTGAAATCTTTTTCCCGGATCTCAATCAGGTGCTCATTAAACAGTTTGCGGTGGAACCAGCTCCGTTTACGGCCTTCTTCCGGTGCATTATACAAGGCACTGGTATCTTCATGCAGGATCTGTCTTAAAGCTGTATGATGATTACTGGTGTCCAGGTAAAGGTCTCTGATGTCCTGATAGTTGTACGGTACTATCACTGGTAATTTTTCCTGTGCATTAGCTGCACGGAAGAGCAATAAGCTTGCTACCATCCAAATGAGATGCTTCATTAATTTCTTTTTGATTTCATTAAAATATACACGGAATCTGGCGTCACAAACATCTTATTCAAGATTCCGCAAGAGAGAACACATGACTGCTGTTGCGGACCTGTTAAGACGCAAATATAATGTTTTCAATAAATTAGGGTGACAGTAAGGGGGATTAATATCTTATTAGAAAGGAAGCAGCAGCCCTGTGAGGGCTGCTGCATTTTTTATTTTAACCAATTGGTGGCTTGTACATCCTGGTATACTTTACTGATACCCTCTTCCAATCCGATAGCAGCTTTCCAGCCATAACTATGTAACTTGGTTACATCCATCAGTTTCCGGGGAGTACCATCCGGTTTGGTGGTATCAAATACCAGCTGGCCTTCATAGCCTACTATTCTTTTTATCATGGCCGCCAGGTCGCCGATGCTGATATCTTCACCTACACCGATATTGACGAGGCCTTGCTCATTATAGTTTTGCATGAGGTAGAAGCAGGCATCTGCCATGTCATCTGCATGCAGGAATTCACGTTTAGGCGTACCCGTTCCCCACAAAGTTACTTCCGCAGCACCCTTTGTTTTTGCCTCATGCATCTTACGCAGCATGGCAGGCAATACATGGGAATTATTCAGGTCGTAGTTATCGTTGGGACCATATAGGTTGGTAGGCATCACAGAGATGAAGTTACTGCCATACTGCGCCCGATAGGCATCACACATTTCGATACCGGCAATCTTTGCGATCGCATAAGGTTCGTTGGTAGGTTCCAGCGGGCCTGTCAGCAGGTATTCTTCCTTCAGCGGCTGGGGAGCCAGTTTAGGATAAATACAGGAAGAACCCAGGAACATCAGCTTTTTCACATCATTCAGATGTGCCTGGTGAATCACGTTATTCTGTATCATCAGGTTCTCATAAATGAATTGTCCGCGGTACGTATTATTGGCCATAATGCCTCCTACTTTGGCTGCCGCCAGGAAAACGTATGCTGGTTTTTCCTGTTCAAAAAAGGCTGCCACTGCAGACTGATCACGCAAATCCAGTTCACTTGAAGTACGGGTAACAATATTGGAGAGGCCTGCTTGCTGCAAACGTCTCACAATAGCAGAACCAACCATTCCCCGGTGTCCGGCAACGTATATTTTATCTTGCTGATTCATACTATTCAAATTGGTTCAATACTTTGTAACCGGCGTCTTTCAACAGTTTTTCGCGTTGGAACAGTTCCACGTCTGCTGCCACCATTTCCTTTACCAGGGCAGGCAGATCGTATTCCGGTTTCCAGCCCAGCTGTTTTTTGGATTTGGTCGGATCGCCGATAAGCAGGTCTACCTCGGTAGGTCTGAAATAACGCGGATCAATAGCTACAACCTGCTGACCAGGTTGAAGCGGACAAGCAGCATTGCTGTTGCTTACTACAAACCCTTTTTCTTCTACGCCTTCTCCTTTGAACTCCACGACCACGCCTACTTCTGCAAATGCCATGGTAATAAAGTCTCTTACCGTAGTGGTAATACCGGTAGCAATCACATAGTCTTCGGGTTTATCCTGTTGCAGGATCAGCCACATGGCCTCTACATAATCTTTGGCATGTCCCCAGTCGCGTTTCGCGTCCAGGTTCCCCATATACAGTTTATCCTGCATGCCCAGTGACAGTTTGGCTACCGCACGGGTAATCTTCCTGGTCACAAAGGTTTCACCCCGTAAAGGGCTTTCATGGTTAAACAGGATACCGTTGCAGGCAAACATATTGTAGGCTTCCCGGTAGTTAACCGTTATCCAGTACGCATACATCTTTGCTACTGCGTATGGAGAACGGGGATAGAAAGGCGTTTTTTCTGACTGCGGTACTTCCTGCACCAGGCCGTACAACTCAGAAGTAGAAGCCTGGTATATCCTGGTTTTTTGTGTCAGCCCCAGGAGTCTAACGGCTTCCAATATACGTAAGGTGCCGATACCATCTGCATCTGCCGTGTATTCAGGTGCTTCAAAACTCACCTGTACATGGCTCATGGCACCGAGGTTATAAATTTCATCAGGCTGTACTTCCTGAATGATACGAATCAGGTTGGTACTGTCAGTCAGATCACCATAATGCAGTTTAAACCGCACATTTTTCTCATGTGGGTCCTGATATAAATGGTCTATTCTGTCTGTATTAAAAAGCGAACTTCTTCTTTTAATGCCATGGACTTCATAGCCTTTCTTCAGTAACAATTGAGCCAGGTAAGCGCCATCCTGGCCGGTAATACCTGTAATTAAAGCTACTTTCATTAAATCTTATATTGATAAACTTATTGCAAAATAATAATATGATCTAACAGATCCATGCAAATATCGCTTTTTTCGCATTCTTATTAACTGCCGGTAACCGGCAGGCGAAAAACAGGATAAAAGGCCCGGACATATAGCAAGCACCTATTTAGGCTGCATTTCAGCCATGATAGCGTTCAGTGTACTGGCCAGCCCTTCCTCCAGGGTATGCGCAGGCTTATAGCCGCTTTTGATAACCCCTTCATTGGCAAACTGTGTGGTAGCACAGAATTTCTTTACCCGCACAGAGCTGATCGGCAGTTTTTTACCTGATAACTTGGCCAGCACATCAAACCCGATTCCGCACAGGTAACCGATACCATAGGGTATTCTTATAGAAGGCAGCTTTTTGTTGAGTGCTTTTTCCGCTACCGTTACCAGCTCATTCATCGACAAATCAGGTTTATCGGCATAATTGAACACCTGATATCCTGTCATCCGCTGATTAATACAATATCTGATGAAGCCGGAAATATTTTCTACATAAGCCATGGACTTTTTATTCTCCCCTTTCCCGATCATCAGAAACTTACCGGAGGCGATTTGCTTCAGCAGGTTATATACATTCCCTTTATTGCCTGGCCCAAATACTACCGTAGGCCGGATAATTACAAGGGTACGGTTCTGCGGGTCTTTCTGATGCCATTTCCGCAATACCTCTTCTGCTTCCCATTTACTTTTACCATAGTGGTTAAAAGGATCTGCCGGATGCGCTTCTGTAGGATTCTCCTTATTCAGGCCGTAAACGGCTACTGAACTGGTAAACAGAATTTTATTGATACCCTTTTCTTCCATTACCTGCAACACCTTTTCTGTTCCCTCCACATTCACATCATAATACAAGGAGGTAGGCGCTACATCATCCCGATGCTCTGCAGCCAGCAGTACTACCCAATCCTCCGGTGATTCCCGTTGCAGGTATTTGGCTATGTCTTCCGGCTTACGTACATCCGCAATATCCGTCACTGCATTAAATACAGGAGACGCCTGTTTATCTATATTTCTGAAAGTTTTTCCTTCTGTGGTGAGCCCTTTTCCTAATACCGTACCTATAAAACCCGATCCACCAATAACAAAAATCATAAAATAGCGCTTATTTAATTAATGAACGATACAGGCCTAAGTACTTATCCTGATTGACCAATAAATTGAAATTTATATCAAAAAAAGATTTTACCGGCATTTTATACTGCACATAATTGTGCTGCAATGCCCGGATAGCCCTTTGAATATCTTCCACTGTATTATTTACCAGCAATGATTCATTGACCACGATTTCCTTACATCCGCCCACATTGCTTAATATTAAAGGCATTCCCGCTGACATAGCTTCCAGCCCTGACATAGGCAAACCTTCACTTTCTGATATCAGCACAAAAGCATCATAATCTCCAAATCCGTTGAAACTTTTGATCTCTCCCAACAGGTGTACATTATCCAGCTGCTGCGCGTGCACATAGGATCGGATTTCCTCTTCCCCCTTGCCGCCACCGACCAGGTATAACTCCGCATCCGTGACACCTTTCATCGCAGCCACCAGCAGGTCCATTCGCTTAGGATGTGCAAACCGGGCTACAGATAATAGTTTCAGCCGGCCATTGGCTGCCGGCCGGTCTGCCGCCGCCGTTGCATTAACAGGAAAGATACAATTTTTCAGTAGTACCAGCTTATCCTCCGCTATCCCTACTTTATCCCGGGCGACCTCGTAGTCTCCCGCAGATACACAGATCACCTTATCTCCCAGCCGGGCCAGATACCGCTCAATGCGGTTGAGCAGGAAAGCCAGCTTCCCGCCGTTATATACAGACGACCAGCCATGCGAAACGTAAATACTGGCAGCTCCTGCCATCTTAGCTGCAATGCGACCATACATACCGGCATTGGCCGAATTGGTCACCACCAGGCCGATACCATGTTCCTTTATGTATTTGGCAAGTCGCGTCAGGTAACCAATACTGGTTCTGCTCTCGATCCTTTTGTCCAGCAGCTGACCGGCAATTTCGCCGGCCACATGCTCTGTCAGCCAACCAGGTTCGTTGGTAGACAGATATACCTCAAACTCTTTGCTACAGATGGCAATCTGCTCCCTGACATATTTCTGGGCACCTCCCACTTCACTTTTGGTAATTAAAAATAAAATTCCCTGCTTTATTTTCATCCTATGGTTAAATCAATATTTAGCTAATTGTTTATAAACATCCAGGTGTTGCTGAATAGTTGTTGCAATATCAAAATGTTCTCTCACATATTGTTTTAATACCTGGCCTTTTTCCGCATATAGCGACGACGCTTCCAATACTTTTTTCATTACAGGATATAAGTCATCAGCAGCAGTGTAGGTGATCAGTTCATCAGAAAAGAATTCCGGGATACTGCCAACCGCTGTACAAACCACCGGTAACCCACTGGCAGCAGCTTCCAATATACTTAACGGCATTCCCTCCCATAAAGAAGGTAATAAAAAACAATTGGCCTGATTCATCAACGTCGGAATTTCCTGACTGAACCCTTTAAAAACAATCACATCATTCAGGTGATTTGTTGCAGCGTACTGCTTCAACTCATCAGACATATCTCCCTGACCAACCAGCCACACTTTAAACGGAAGCCCTTCTTTATGGAGCTTATTGGCAGCAACCAATATAGCTTTTTGGTTTTTCACTTTCTCTAAACGCGCTACGCAGATAAAAGTATACGTTTCCTCCTTTTTCACATTCAGATCGTATTCTGCTGTTGGTATTCCATTGGGAATAATGCGACAATTTGCTTCATCCTTATAAAATTTCCGATGCATTTTACGGGAAAACAAAATATCCGTACTCCGGAATGGTTTAAGCAAAAAGGTAATTACTTCTCTTAATCTGGAACCAATATTAAAGTTATGTGAAGTAAATACTATTTTAATACCGGGATGAAAAAGTTTAATCAAACAAGCGAATACCAGCGAATGAAACATGTGGGCATGTAAAACAGCATTTTTTTCCTGTCTCAATAACCGGGCAAAATGAAGTGCTTTACTGATTAAAGCGAAAGGTTGTTGTCTGATATTTAAAGGCGTCACTTCAATTTTCGCAGCTGTAAATAATGGCAATAGATCTAGCTGGTTATCATTCAATACAATTACTTTTTGTGAGTAACCTTTATTGATTAATTCCCGGCAAATATTAAATACGAACTTTTCCGCTCCTCCTCCTCCTAATCCTGTAATTATATGTACCACCTTCATTCAAAAGATTCTTTTATGATCTGAAACTATTTAGGTTAAAATTTTAAGTTAGAAACAGTATTAGCTGTTTTAATATTCCCTTTCCGGGAACCTGTCACGATCTTCTCCCCTTTTACTTTCACGCCATCAAATTTCACATCGCCAATATTAGTAAAGGAGTTATTCAGCAGATCTCCGATCTCGTATCCAAAAACCAGTGATAATTTCTTATTGGCAGCTACGGATTGAGAAAAGGTGTTATTGTTTAAGTTTACGTAGGAAATCCAGGTCATTACCAATACCTTACTGGTATAGTCGCTCGTGTTATCATATACTACTTTGTTTTTAGACAAAATAGTGTTGATACGGCTTTTCTTCCAATCACCATGTAATGATAACAATGCTCTACTCCCCATAGGAGTAACCCTTGTAAAGGAATTATTTAACGGAATCCCAGCGTTGGAGATATAATTATTGACAACTTTAATAGGATTAGGAGTAGGTCTTTCCTGGCAAACCAATGAGGTAAAAATACCTATTTCTGAACCAGTTAAGGTGTTGTTGGAAATGGTATGCCCGCCCAGATCACCTTCAATGTGAATATCCCGATCGTAACCGGACACTTTGTTTCTATCTACGATACAATTTTCTGTATTAAATTCCAGTACAATACCTGCACGGCCAAATTGTTTGGTAACATTCAGGTCATTCTTTACAATATTGTTTCGAATCTGCGCACCGGTAACATTCGACAAATATATTCCATCTCCATACTCATCCTGATAACCTCCACTGGAGGATGGATGCAACCCCCAGCAATTAAGGAGCTGGTTATTTACAATTTTAACCTGCCTTGCATTTACATCTGTTGAAGCCTTTCCACGTTTATCATGTACAACATAAATACCTTCTCCGTACACATCACGGATAGTCATATTGTATATATTAATATTGGATAAATTAAATAAAGCTATACCAAATACATACATGCCTGGTTTATCGTAGAAGGGATGCGAAGCAGAAAAAGGAGGATTATATCCAATAATGGAAAGATCGTGAATAATTGCCGTTCCTGATGGCTGCTGATTTCCTTTCAACATGAAAAAGCTGGTAAATTTTTTTGTCATCAACTTGCTCTTACCTTTTTCACCATATATTTCGATAGAGAAGGCATCCCTATTGGTATACTGTATAGGAGCAGTTAATAAGTAGTCCCCTGCAGGAAAGAAGACGGTGGCTTTATCACTTTTTTTAGCTTCGTCGAAACACTGCTGAATAGCTTTCGTATCATCTGAAACACCGTCTCCTTTAGCGCCATAACTTTTCACATTCAACGTATTCCCAACCTGGGATTGCATTGCTGTTGCGTTGCCAACAATACAAAACAAAGCTGCTATCAGATAGCTGATTATACCGAAATGCTTTTTCATAATTGTAAGTTTTAAGAAACTATTTATTTTTTTGCAAAAAAGCGTAAAGCTTTAGATCTGAGATGAATCAATTTTATTCCCCAGCTGCTTGCAATAAACAATCCTAATAAGTATCCAACATCTTTTGTTTCAATAAATCTTCTATATAGTAAACTGGTAGTATATGCGATATTCCGTTTAAGGTTACTGTTATTATTAGTAGCACTGTTACCATGCGTTCTATACTGCAATAATTTATCCGTAAGGTTGTGAAACGTATAATTACGATCAAGCATTCTTAGCCATAAATCATAATCCTCTGCCGTAAAACCATAAGCATAACCACCAGCTTTTAAGAAGGCTTCTTTTTTAAACATGACAGTTGGGTGGCACATACAGCATTTTAGCCGCATGTTTCGCTTAATGTCATTATGATTTTCATAAAAAACATAATTGGATGCAATAATGCTTCCGTCTTCATTAATCCTATCAAAATTAGAACCTAAAACATCGATTTCCGGATGGGCTTGCATATATTCTATTTGCCTGGCAAATCTGTTCACATCCGCGATATCATCTGCATCCATTCTGGCAATATACCTGCCCTGCGCCACATCTACCCCATAATTAAGATTATAAGGTAACTGCCCAATAGTAGTACGATATATTTTTATCCGGGGATCCAGTGCTTTGTAGGCACTCAGTTTATTGAAAAAAACATCCTCACAATTATTGGCCACTATAATAAACTCAAACGCAGTAAAGGTTTGATTCAGAATACTCCGAACCGCTTCCTCTAAATAGCCATCATCCTTATTGACAGCCATTACGCAACTTATTAATAATTCGTTATTCATTTTTATGAAACTTTCAGCTTTCAATAACACTTCTGTACGGCAAGTATCTGTTTGGGTTATCACCATCCTTACCATCGAGTATAAGTGCTGTATACCCACGGAAAAACAGGATGAATATTATACCTGCATATACAATGTATTTTCCGTATGCCTCTTTAAAATAAATTAATAAAAATGGATATAATATACAGCTTGCAAAAGCGAAATATTGTATAAATCGCAACAGCACAAATACCTGACTTAATACCAGGTAGCTTACATTATATAATATAAATATATTTAAGAAGACATTAAAATACTTTTGTCGCCTTTCAAACTCCTCTCTTTTATACAATAGCAATCCTAATATTAAGGTCCTTTCTATAAATAAAGTACCTAATAGTTTAGGCTTAGACAACGATTCATTGGTCAGATAATCAGAGTACCTTGCCAACATTCCCCCCATGCTGGATAAAGCATAAGTAAACAATTGAGACACCACATTAAATTGATAACATAAAATGGCGATCAGAAATGCCAACAGGATGTACTTGCTTTTCCAACGTTTATTCAGAATAAAATATAATGGGAATAATATAAGAGCGGAATTATGGAAGCAACAGGCCAATATCACGCAGACATAGTATTTTATGTAGTTCTTATTGACTATATACTTTACAGACCAGAAAAAAATACTGATGGATAGTACTTGCCGGAGTATGCTAAAATTGTCCGGGTAACCGTACATATAGTAACAAAAGACGGTTGCCAGCGGGAAAAGGCTATATTCTTTAATTCTTAAGAAAACCAGCGTTAGTGAAGTGAAAGCAAGCCCCAGGAAAACAAACTGGTTATGGTTGACAATTGTCTTAAAAAATGAAACCAGTGCTATAAACCCAGGTTCCAGAATTTCTCTGACTGCCGGAGAAGTCCGGCCAAAATCATACAGTGGAAATATCTCATTAAAAAAATTATTGTAATCCCTCCAATCAGGTCCTGTATTGTATCTTAGACCGGCAAAAAAAACGAGTATAGCAAACGCAAAGAAAAGCAGAAAGGTTTTTAGGTAAACCTGCTCTTTTGAAAGTTTGATTAAGTCTATCCCTCCAATGATTGCCAGAACTATAAAAACAAATAAATATATCATAACCAATAATGGTTAAACATTAGGTATGCTGCTTATTTTTTTCTGCGATACTTTGCATAAATTTCAATCGTTGCTGTTCTTTCGCAGCATAATCTATCAGCGGTATAACCTTACTGATGGCTACCCTGGTATGCTGCCAGGTTGAAATAAATTGTTTAATTCTAACAATATTCTTACGAATAGTGTCTTCATCATTTTCAATTTCGAGCACAAAATCCTGTCCTGAAAGATCCGTATCATTATAAGCCAATATAACTGGCAGGCCATAAGCACAATATTCTCTGACCTTAAGGGGAGAAGCTTCAGTCATATTTTTTCTATGTAACGCGAGCGTGCCAATCCCTATATCCATTTGTTGATATAACTCAGCTAAAGGTGCTTTATCTAAAAAACCATGCTGAATCATGTTTGCAGGTATTTTCAGGCCATTTTCTTCTACTATAGGCCCCACCACATGCACGTCGATCTCTGGTATGTTTTCGGATAATTCAATTAATTTGTCTACACCGTGCCATGCCAACCCCGGATATCCCACAAAAATCAGCTGTGGTCTGCCAGACTTATTCTCTGTTGTTGCCTGCCGGGCTTCAACGGTAGAAACA
The DNA here is from genome assembly GCF_025989125.1 of Chitinophaga nivalis. NCBI lineage: Bacteria > Pseudomonadati > Bacteroidota > Chitinophagia > Chitinophagales > Chitinophagaceae > Chitinophaga > Chitinophaga nivalis. The sequence goes on from NZ_JAPDNR010000001.1 coordinate 340,344, forward strand.
GTATAGCCATTTCCTAAGGTAATACCTTGATGACCATATTTTTTTGTATAGAAAGAAGTAATCTCCTTTGTGACTCCCACAAATCCTTTTGCTGCACTGTATGATTTCAGAGATCCCCAGTTATGCATCCTTTGCACTTTACCTGATGCAATCAGACTCAGCTCACTCTCCAGCAAGGTATTCAGTTCAATTACCGCCGGAAAGCTTTTAATGATTCTTTCCAGTCCGGGATACCAAATCAAATCTCTGACATACAAAACATCCGGTTGAAATCTTTTTAATGCTGCCAACACCTTACCTGTAACAAAGAATTTACGGATGTAAGACGCATAGCCGCTATTATGGAATTTTTTTGAAAACCGGCTATCGAAGATTTCAAAGTCAAATGGCAACTGGGGGGTATGTTCCGGAATTTTACCGGTGTTAGGAACAGAGAAAACTTTCACTACGTTTCCGGCTTTTATCCATTCCTGACACTGCATACTCAGCTTAGTCAATATTCCGTTGGGTTCATGCAAATTTATATCGGTAAAATATGCAATTTTCATATTGTTATCTTAAATAGCCTGGTACTTAACACATTAAAAGTCAATTTAACATTAATTATGTACCCTAAAAATCAGTAAATATTCTATGCATGCTGCATCACTATTCCGGGCAAAGGATAGACTCCCTTATCCGTATATCCATAGCGGGGAATATTCAGACACATGAAAAGTATAATAAAAAACTGTAAATCAAATGATTATAGTTCTTCAAAGTCCTCTATTCTGTTCAAAATACCACATTACTTAATAAACAAAAGTAATATTTGCGGGAAAATAAGCTCTTCCCACAAATATTACTTTGAATATCTTAGATTTTGTAACAGACAAAGGGGTGTCCGGAAAATTCCTCCTGCATTGAAAATATAAAGATTGGCAATCCAGCATTCACATACACTAAAAGTTACGCCTTATCCACGCATGATCTATCTTTCTGGTTAATGCATGTTGCAAGTACGTAACCTAACAATCTTTATGCCCAATATTAATTGATAATATTTTACAATATTACAATAGGTATTTCCCAACAAAAATATACCTCTTTTCCCATTTATATATAAAAAAGGATATTATTTATTAAAAATGAGCCCAGCCTGTAAAATGCGCCAGTTTTTTCCCGGATCATCTGACAAACTACTGGCTATATCCGTATTTATATTCGTCATAGAGGCATCCAGAATTTTTTCCCGGATAAATCCATCTTTGTAGTCATTTATCTGTGCTTTTACAGCAGTAGCATCCATCCAGGATTGCTGGGGTGGTTCATATCCGATTTTGTCCTTTCGCCAGGTAATATCCTGCGGTAAAATATCTTCAAAGGCAATTCTCATTAAATACTTGGTCCAGCCATCAAAAATCTTATATCTGGCAGGAAGTGTAAATAAAAACGTTACCAATTCATGAGAAAGGAAAGGTAGTCTTACTTCACGTGAATACTGCATGGAATTTCTATCTGCATACCGTAACAATTCCTGTAGTCCTGCCCCCGTTGTACTATTATACAACGAATGGTTTAAATGGATATTCGTCTGCAGCATGCGGCTCTCCTCCACAGCATATTCAGCAATAAAATCCCGGCTAATGAAAGGGGAACGGATTGCCGCCAGCTGTTGCCGCTTATTTTTAATCAGCTTTAATAATGCAGCGGGAAATTTACTCTTGACCCAACTTTTCAAGTCTCCCTGATAAGATAAACCGTTAATATTATTCCCTGCCTGCAGCCGGTGATACTTCTCCAATTGAGCCTTATAAGTACTTCTATCACCAGATCTCAACTCATGAAAAAAGGAATAATAATAAATATGATAACCCGCCAAAATTTCATCTGCTCCCTGACCGTCCAATAAAACAGTGATGTTTTTTTCTTTAGCCAGCTTCATGACAGCATTCTGAGCACTGATGCTGGCAGAACCGAATGGCTCTTCCTGATGCCAGGTAATTGTACTCATATTTTCGAAAAAATGTTCGGCATCAGGGTATACAAAATGCGCATTGGCGTTGGTTTGAGCAATCACCTTATCCATATATACTCCTTCATCTTTCTTAAATCCCGGAAACCTCGCAGAGAATGTATGTTGCGATCCCCCTTTATCTTGCTGGAGATGATTAATGGCGCAAACAATCAGAGAGCTATCAAGCCCCCCAGACAAGCTGGACCCCACCGGCACATCCGAACGAAGCCGGCGCCCTACACTCGTTAAAAAAAGGTCTCTGAATTTTTCTTTTGCCTCTCGTTCTGTTATTTCATCATTTACCTGCCTGTAGTTAATATCCCAATACTGCTTTATCTTCAGTTTGAATGACGGGAAATGAAGTATGCCATAATGTGCAGGTTTTAACCGGAGAATACCATCGAAAAATGTTTCCGCCAGATCTTCTTCATTCATTATCTCATTGTATACGAGATAACGATACAACATCTTATTATTTCTTACCCGCGGTATTCCATAAGCCCAAAGGGACTTCATTTCTGAGCCAAAAACAAAATACTTCTCCGGTGTAAAAGCATAATGAAAAGGTTTTTCACCAAACCTGTCTCTCGCAAAAAATAAAGTCTGTTCCTTTTCATCCCATATCGCAAATGCAAACATGCCATCCAGTGATGTCAGACAACCTTCTTTCTCGGCATCATACAAAGCCAGTAAAACTTCAGTATCTGACGTACTTTGAAAAGTATATCCCTTACTAATCAGCTTCTGCTTTAGTTCTATATAATTATAAATTTCACCATTAAACGTAATGGTATATCGTTTATCAGCATAATGCATAGGCTGATCTCCACCTGTCGACAAATCTATAATTGAAAGTCGTCGATGCCCCAGGCCAACATGCCCATTAGGGGATATCCACTGTCCATCACCATCTGGCCCTCTATGCGCAATGACATCAGTCATTCGCTTGATAGCATCCATACGAATGGCTTCGGCATTTTTATGCAAAAGCCCGGCTATTCCACACATTTTCTTGCGTAGTTTAATTAAAAAAAATAAGAGATAAATTGTAAGAATCCGTTGGGCAACAATTGCTGTAAACAAAACGCTACTAACAGCCAACGGTTAATAATCAGATGGGATAAGTAATATTTAATCTTTACAAGGGCAAACAAGCTACTGAACCCAATATTCTTGCTTTCTTCCTATTGTCCTTATACTTTCATAAACATCCACACTGCTCCAGCGTTTAGTATCTATGAGCGTTTAAGTTGACAAGTCTTTTTTCTGTGAGATCATAATTTTAACACATATTCTTTATGACGCTAAAAATAAAAGTTCCCCCCTATTAGACTATAAAATATAATACTGAAACAAAGCTAGTCTATTTCAATATCTGCCAATTAATCCCTGCCTTAAAATGAGCTTAAAATAACATAACATTACTGCTATACAATTACAAGCCTGTATCAAGATATAGTGCGGACAGACAGAAGTTCAGCTGTTGTTTTAATGGCAGAAAATGTTGTGACAAAATAGCTCTGATAATGTTTTGCTGATGCAGATTAAATAGTAAAGATCAGCTTGGTCGTAAGCGTTTGTATAGGTTAGCAAGTTCTGTCTTGTTGAAGAAACAGAATAAAGTTCCAAATGCTATAAAAGCAATTACACCTGAAACATATAAATTGAATACCTGCAGACAAAGCGTTTTAATTATCAAAGCAACTGTTAATGCCCCTACTGCGGCACCCAATTCATATAAATAAGACGCAGTATAGTCCTTGAATGATATAGTGGAAGCCCGCTTAATAAAAAATATCCAATACATCACCAGATAACTGACTATACATAAACTTTGTCCCACGGAGATACCAATTACCGTTCCCCATAAGCCACCAATAATTATACAAGCTGGCGTAGTAAGTACCCTGAATATGGTCCAGTTAAAACCCAGTTTTGTTTTTCCTGTAACTACAACCAACATACTTGATGGTCCCAAAATGGAACTAATACCTCCCCAAACACAGAAAATCTGCAATAATAATGCAGCATCTTTATAGGGAGCACCATATAAAACCCATAATATCTCCTTCGCATACAGGGCAATCAATGCATAAAGCGGGAAAGTCACCATACTTGTGATCTTCAGTATCTGGAGATAGTTACTGTTAAATGTAGCTACATCATTTCTCAGTTTCGCCAGGAGCGGGATGGCCACATTCTGAATAATCGGATTTAACAAACTATAAGGCCGCAGAATAAGTTGTTTAACGAGATTATATACCCCCAGATCTGCAGAGCCCATTATCCGGCCAATGATAATAATATCCAATTGACTGGAAATGAAATCCAAAATCTGGGCACCGGTTTGATACAACCCAACCTTATATAAAGATTTATTTTCTTTGATGTTGATATAAAATGAAATAGGATAAGTCCGAATAGTTGTAATGATTAATAAGAAGGAAGTCAATGCAGAGTTTAAGATAGTAGAATAAATCAGACTATATACTCCCCAATTAAAATAAGCTAAATAAACAGATGCCACTAGAGAAAGCAGTGCAGAAGAAATTTCGATCAATCCGATCTCCTTGAAGCGAAATTCTTTTTGCTTAAAAATCTTAAAGTGTCGGCCCGCTGTTGCAAAGATCAAATCCAATCCCATAATCGGAATCAGGATATTTAGAATATCTAGCTTATAAAACAGCGCAATAGCAGGTGTAATAGCTAATAATACCACATAAAGTGCTATTCCGGAGAGAAAACTAACCCAATACAAACTGCTGTATTCCTTCTTTGTTAAATCATGTCTGGAGAACAACACAACAGACACTCCCAAGTCGGTAAAGATGTGTGTAAAACCAAGGATAAGGGTAACAATGGCTACCAGGCCGAAGTCAGATTTAGTGAGAAATCGGGTAAGTATGGATAACCTGAGCAACTGTACAACCACCTGAACAACCATAGACGCTACTGTCCATTTTGTTCCCGATATAACACTTTTCTTAATATTCATTTTCTTTTTCTGTTATTTTCAGCCACCCATCCCATCCACTCTCTTCTATCAAAATAAACCTTCTCCCTGGTATAAATGAGGAATAAATCGTTAAATACTTCCCATCTACCCCAAACAACCGGGTGCAAATGGAGAATACCTGTAATGTCAGCTGATCTTGTAAAAGCGCCAAGCATCACCGCCGTTTCCCATCAACACCCGTTATCAGATTTTTTGCCTATTGTTCCTACCTTTAGGATTTATTGCTATTATAAATTCTTTCAATAATTTCCACCACTTTCAACCCTTCCAACGCATTGGTGGAAATAGCCGCACGGCCTTTCAATACATCAATCACGTTATCAATAACGTAGTGGTGATTCTGAGCAGATCCTTTATAGGCTCCGTAGTCATTGCCCGGATTGGTAGGCGCCAGTTCCGGCATCACATAATCTTTTACATTACAGATCTCTACTTTATCCATGTACTGACCTCCAATCTTCACACTACCGTTTTCTGCAATAATGGTCATACTGCTTTCCAGATTGGTATTCCAGACAGAAGTAGAGAAATTGATACATCCCATCCCACCGTTTACAAAATCAAAATTCACAACGCCACTATCTTCAAATTCCGTCAGGTGCGCATGATTAAAGCATGCTAACCGGGAATTAATATTTTCTATATCACCGAACAGCCAATAGAGAATATCTACAAAATGAGAGAACTGTGTAAACAATGTTCCGCCATCCAGATCTTTCTTACCATGCCAGCTTTCCGGTTTATAATAACGGTCATCGCGGTTCCAGTAACAGTTTAATTGTACCATGTAGATTTTTCCCAGCCGGCCCGATTCTATCATCTCTTTGATCCATACGGAAGGCGGAGAATACCGGTTCTGCATCACGGCAAACACTTGTTTATGCACGTGCAGCGCCTTGTAAATAACCTTTTCTGCATCCTGCTTACTTAAAGCCATTGGCTTCTCAATTACCACATGTTTTTTCTGCGCCAGGCTTTCCAATGCATGGGTAGCATGAAAACCATTGGGAGTAGCAATATTGATAATATCTACCTCTACACCGGCAGCCAGGAAATCTTCCAAAGAATTGAAGAAAAGGACATCACTTGTATCCAGCTTTAAATCAGCCTGGGGTTTTGTATCTATCAGTGCCACCAGCTCAGCTTCCGGATGTCTCCTGATCATTTCAGCATGACGACCGCCGATGTGTCCACATCCTACTACGGCAAATTTAATTTTCTGTTCCGGAGCTACCATTACTGTATTCTTTTAACTTGATTGTTTTCTAAACTATATACCTGTCCACTTTCTTCACAAACAGCTTTATTGCTTTCATCAAAATGTAACCGGTGTCCAAACTCACTCATCCATCCGATCTGTTTACCGGGATTTCCCACCATCAGGGCAAAAGCCGGTACATCTTTAGTGATAACCGTACCCGCACCGATAAAAGCAAATTCTCCGATATCATGTCCGCATACAATAGTAGCATTAGCGCCGATGGAAGCGCCATTGCCTACATGCGTTTTAGAATATTGTCCTCTTCTGTTTACTGCACTGCGAGGATTTACGACATTCGTAAAAACACAGGAAGGGCCCAGAAAAACATCATCCCCACAGGTTACACCTGTATAGATCGATACGTTGTTTTGCACTTTTACATTATTCCCCAACACTACATCCGGAGATATCACTACATTCTGTCCGATGTTACAACGGTTACCCAGTTTGCTACCAGACATGATGTGTGAGAAGTGCCAGATTTTTGTGTCATCACCTATGATACAGTTTTCATCAACGATCGCTGTAGGATGTGAGTAATAAGCCATAATCTAGTTCTTTAAGAAATCTTTTATTTTTCCTACAATAAAATCCTGTTGTACCTGTGTCATCTCCGTATGGATAGGCAAAGAGAGTACTGATTTACATAAGCGCTCTGTTACGGTCAGATCGCCATGTACCCGTCCGATTTCCAAAAAAGCTTCCTGTTCATTCAGCGGTACCGGATAATAGATCATTGCAGGAATACCCTGACTTTCCAGGTATTTTTTCAGTTCGTCCCGCTTATCTGTTGCCACCTGTAGGGTATACTGGTGAAACACGTGGGTAGAATTGGCTACACGGAAAGGTGTAGTAATGCCCTCCAGACCTTTCAGCTGCTCATCGTAATAAGTAGCTGCCTTTTCGCGTGCTGTTGCATATTCATCCAGGTGTTTCAGCTTGATGGTGAGAATAGCCGCCTGTATGGAATCCAATCGGGAATTTACCCCAATGTATTTATGCACATATTTCTTCACCTGGCCATGGTTCGCAATCATACTGATCTTCTCTGCCAGCACTTTGTTTCTGGTATACAAAGCACCACCGTCTCCATAACAACCGAGGTTTTTGGAGGGGAAAAAGGAAGTACAACCAATATCTCCAATCGTACCTGCCTTCATCACCTGACCATCTGCAAAATGATAGTCAGCACCCAGTGCCTGTGCAGTATCTTCAATTACATACAGGTTATGTTCCTTCGCTACTTTCATAATAGCTTCCATATCTGCACACTGACCAAACAGGTGCACCGGAACAATCGCCTTCGTTTTAGGAGAAATAGCCGCCTTAATGATATCAGCAGTGATATTGAATGAAACAGGATCTACATCTACCATCACCGGTGTTAATCCAAGTAATCCAATTACTTCCGCAGTAGCTACGTAGGTAAAGGAAGGAACAATCACCTCATCTCCTCTGTTGAGATCCAGTGCCATCATGGCAATCTGCAAGGCATCTGTTCCGTTGGCGCAGGGAATAACATGCGGTACATCCAGATAAGCCGCCAGATCACCGGCAAATGTTTTTACCTGTGGACCATTGATAAAAGCAGCACTTTCTATACAATCATTGATGGCTTCATCAATAGCAGATTTTATCTTAAGATATTGCCCCTTAAGGTCAACCATCTGAATCTTTTCCATAAAAATATATTAGAGTCTGGCGTCTACAATACTGCGATCCAATACAGATTTAGTATCGAATAAAATAGTGTTATGCCCGTTTTTCAAGGTTGAATAATCGAGATTAATAAATTCATTGTGCGCTACTGCGAGGATAATGGCGTCATAGGCAACCGTAATCTCACTGATCAGCTGTATACCATATTCATGAGCCACTTCTTTGGCATCTGCGTGCACATCATAAACATCCACATTCATTCCAAACTGACACAGTTCTTTGTAAATATCAATAACGCGGGAATTACGGATATCCGGACAGTTTTCCTTGAAGGTAACGCCCAGGATCAATGCTTTGGCGCCATCAATTTTATGGCCTTTTTTAATCATCAGCTTCACTACCTTATTCGCCACAAACATGCCCATATTATCGTTCACCCTTCTGCCGGAAAGAATCACCTGCGGATAATATCCCAATGCCTCTGCTTTGTGTGCCAGGTAATAAGGATCTACCCCAATGCAGTGACCACCCACCAATCCTGGTTTGTATTTCAGGAAGTTCCATTTGGTACCTGCCGCTTCAATAACATCTGTAGTATCGATACCAATACGATCAAAAATCAACGCCAGTTCATTGACGAAACTGATATTGATATCACGCTGAGCATTTTCAATGGCTTTGGAAGCCTCTGCTACCTTAAGGCTGGATGCTTTATGCGTACCTGCAGTAATAATGCTCTTATATAACCCATCAACGATATCTGCAATTTCCGGTGTAGAGCCGGAAGTCACTTTTTTGATTTTAGTCAGGGTATTCACTTTATCTCCCGGATTAATTCTCTCCGGAGAATAACCACAATAGAAATCTTCGTTGAATTTCAGGCCGGAATATTTTTCCAGTACCGGTACGCAATCTTCTTCCGTACAGCCAGGATAAACAGTAGATTCGTAGATCACAATATCTCCTTTCTTCAACACTTCACCCAGCATTTTGGAAGCACTGATCAGGGGTCTCAGATCCGGTGCTTTATATTGATCGATCGGGGTTGGAACGGTTACAATATAAACGTGATACGCGCTTAAATCCTGTTGGTTGCTGGAAAAACGGAGTCCTGTTTTTTCGTTTTTATCTTTATTTGCTATTAATGCCCGGAGCTGTGTTAAGTCAGCTTCCTGCGTATGATCTTCGCCGGCACTCAGTTCCCGGATACGAGTTTCATTAATATCAAAACCTAATACATCATATTTTTTTCCGAATTCAATCGCCAGGGGTAGTCCAACATATCCTAAACCGATGACTGCTATTTTATCATATTGTTTCATATGGGAGGAAACGATTTTGTAGAGGTTTAATTCATTATTTCTTTATAAATTCTGGCTACCAGTAATGCTAAAGTGGTCAGGAAGCCACCCAGAAAAGCGCCGATGATAATGCCTTTCAACTTTCCTAACTGTTGTTTTTCCAGTGGAAGTATGGGTGTATCTATAATTTGCATGACCGGCATTTCACGGGCCATAGCGATTTTACTAAGCTCCAGGTTTTTTACGATCTCTCCATACATAGTCTGCAGCACCATTTTATCACGCATCGCCAGCTCCGTACCCACATTAGCGACCTGCCTGGCGGGGTTTACATTTAAATCTTGTATGGCGGCTGTGGAATACGTTTTCCGATCCAGCAATGATTTCATCGAATCTGCTTGCAGCTGTAATCTGTCCACATTCGCTTTTGTGCGTTTTATTTTTGTATTTGAATAAAAATCGAGCGCTTCCCGCACCACTGCTTCTGCCAGATATTTGGAAAACAGCTGCACCGGAGATTCTACCTTTACAGAAATAAAGCTCAGCTTTTTATCAACTTTATCTACTGTAAGATTACTCTTTACAATCTTATTCTGTATAAAATTCAATACGCTATCCTGATTCAGGGAAAAGGTTTTCCGGTCCTGATGTACCGGGTATGTTACATTAAATGGTTGTGATAATTTGCTCCATTGTGTGCGCAAATCATTGTAAGCAATATAACTCTCCACCAATGTCATTTCTTTACCATCATATTTCACGGGAGATAATAATGCTTTTTCGATGATCAGTCGTGTTTTCAGGAATTTCATGATATTATCTCCGGCAAATAAACTGCTTTCCCCCGAACCTCCTAAATCTATCCCCAACTGACTGGCCAGGCCGGAATAAGAACCTAAAGGACTGCTGCTATTATCTTCTAACACAAAGGTAAGTTCAGCTGCATAAGTGGGCTTTGCTTTCAATGCTATAAATAATCCACCAGCTGCTCCTATTAACGTGATGCCGATGATCCAGAATTTTTTCCGCCACAGATATTTCAACCAATCCTGTACTTTGAGGATCAGTTCTCTAATAGATATTTCTTCATTTCCAGTTGCAGTATCGGATGATTTCCCGAGTTGTTCCATTGCGCAAACTTTAGACTTCTTGTATATGACGATTTCTTATTTTGTCCGGGTCAGGATAGTCACGATGATCAGTGCAATGGAGGCTATACCGGAGCTCAGTCCTACTATTTCCTGTCCGCTTAACCCTTTCTTTTCCTTTTTGGAGGGAATATAGATTTCAGCTCCTGGTTTTACTTTTGGATAACTGTTGAAGAAGAGAACCTTACGGGTATTTTTGACTTCTCCATTGGCATATACAACATAACTTCTGCGTTTCAGTGCAGAACTGGTATATCCACCAGTACCACTGATATAGTCCCGGAAAGTATATGATTTATCAAATCTTATTTTTTTCGGAAAATAGATTTCTCCAAACACCTGTACTGTCTGCAATTTTTTAGGGATTCTGATCACATCTCCATCTTCCAGCAACAGATCATATTTTGATCCGGGTTTCTTCATAATTTCTTCCAGATTGATACCTACCAATTGCTCTCTCCGGTTTACCGTACGTTTTACCTGTTCAATATCACTGCTATCCTGTAATTTGTTATAAAACAATTCCAGTTTACTGGATAACAGGATACTATCACTCACATTAGCATAAGTCTTTCTCATCAATACAGCACCTTCCGGATAGGCATCTGGCCGTAAACCGCCAGTACGTTGCAGTAAGTCGGAGATCCGTTCTTTCCTTGTTATAATGGTATAATTACCCGGATATACCACTTCTCCACCTATCGCCACTGTTGCCTGTGTTGAATAGGCCGGAGACTTACGAATCGTAACGATATCAAAAGGTTCTAACAAAAAGTTCATATCATCACCTACACTCTTCAAATCCCCGTTAATATCAAACTGCTTAATAATCGCACGGCTGCTATCTGCCGGATTATATTCCCTGTTACGTACGCGACGGGATACCTCCACCCTTTTATAAGATGCCGCATCACTTAAACCACCTGCCATCAAAACAATGTCTTCCAGGTGCATACTATCTGCATACAAAAACGAACCTGGTTGATTAACTTCTCCAGTAATAGATACTTCGTAATTCTCCCTCAGCTGCATTTTGGAATAGATCACCACACTATCTTCCCGCTGTAAGGTAATTGTATTCTTACCTGCCAGTACATCCTGCAGATTAAAACTTAAAATAGCCGGCACATAATCGACCTGCATCCGACGGATATATCCGCGAGATAAGGAAGCAATTTCCTTCACGCCATCCGCCCGTTTGATCAGATCCAGCAACGTCATACCATTGGTGAGCGCATAGTTGCCCGGATGAAATACCGCACCGGTAATGGTGACCCGGTTGCTGAAACGGTTCAGGATAGAATCTACAAAAAACTGATCTCCGGATTTCACTTTAAAAGTGGCAATCTGGTCAGCCGGGATATTGATAACTTCCCGTTCTTTGTTATTCACCCGGTAGCCGGAAAGTGCATCCCGGAATGCCAGATCTGTATAACCTCCAGCATATTTAATAATCTGCTGCAGTGTTTCCTGGTCTTTCGCTTCAAATATCGCCGGATGTTTTACTTCTCCGCTCAGTTCTACCCTTGTTTTGTAAGGGTTTACCTTCACAATGTCCTGATCCTGTAATATGATATTATTGGAAAGATCACCGTTTAATAAAAAGTCATAAAGGTCGAATGTTTTGATAGCCTGTCCGTTTCGGATTACCTGTATGTCACGGAAAGATCCATTTTCGTTTGGCCCCCCTGATACATACAAAGCATTGGCCACTGAAGCCAGGGAAGGCACGGTATAAGTTCCTGGTTTTCTGATTTCCCCAATCATTAATACCCGGATACTTCTGATGTTACCCAGTGATATCTGCACAGAGGTAGTACCTGCATTAATACCTGAATAAATGGTTGCCAACTGTTTGGTAATACGGTTTTTGGCTTCTTCCATTGTAAGACCGCTAACATATACCGGTCCAAGGTTAGGAATACGGATATAACCTTCAGGGGTTACTTTTAACTTATGTTGTACTTCCGAATAACCATATACATCAATTAAAACTTCATCATCTGCTGCCAATCTGTAATTCAGCGGAGTAGGTATTCTGAGGTTCGGCTCAAAGGTGAGATTACGGTTACTAAATAGTTCTGATCCATAGACACGGCTTCTGCCCCGCTCCATATCTTTCTCTTCACGGGTTTTCATTTTGCTATCGATATTCATTTTATCGGTAGCATCGTTCACATCCCGGTTGCTGTATTCATCCTCTTCTCCGGCAGTACCTTCTTTTCCGGAAGATGCATCCAGTTGTTTATCCAGCCCTAATGCTTCAATACGATTTTTGAGTTTTCCGGCTTCTGCTTCCGTAAAGCCTTTTGCTTTGGCATACTTATCTACATCCGCATAAGCAACTTTATTCCGCTTCATCTCGGCTACCAGCTTCCTGATCTGATCATCAGTAAGATTGTCAACTTTTACCTGTTGCATCTGATCTTTCTGCATGGTTGATATCTGTCCTGTCACACAATAGCTAACAAATAGGAACAGTTGGACCAAGAATATTTTTTTAAACATGTATGATAGGATCTAAATTTTTCTCGAATACCTTTTGGAAAAACATAATACCGGGCGTTATATGGCTGAAACGCCGCCAGATAAGTTGCAAATCTATTAAAAATAACATATAAATGTTACAGGAATTACATTACTTAATGCTTTTACAATTAAATCGTTAGCCTCTGTCTGTTAAGGGTTGTACCCTAACATTCCAAACTGCGCGCGCCTTTACAGCAAAAATCCTTCCAAATTTCGCTGTACACTAATAATTAACCAATTATGATATAAAAATATCGATCATATAAATAAATGAGATTATAAAATCTTTTTTTCTTCCGTTTACGTTAATAACTATAGAAGTCATTTTGAGAAAGTACCTGTTTCCATATTCTATTTAATTACCTGAAACCAATTAACAGCTCCAAAAGCATTAAACCGTACTATTTCGAAGAGAATGTAAATACCATGTGAACCGATTAATACATTTATGACATCAACCATATGTAACCAATTGTGATATATCGCTTTGTGAAGAAGTAACGACACCCTGTAGATTACATTAATCAAGGCAAAACTTATACATTATGTCATCTGTTGAATTTAACACCTTACTCGTAGGAAATGCAGATTTCCTCAAACCCTTTGCGTTTACCCTCACCAAAGATGCCGAACAGGCCAAAGACCTCTATCAGGAAACCCTATTCCGGGCATTATCCAACCAGGAAAAATACCTGGAAGGCACCAACATACGCGCCTGGCTCTTTACCATCATGAGAAACATATTCATTAATCATTATCGTAAACGGTTAAAACACCGGATGATAGCGGAAGCTACCGTAAGCGAGTTTTTCCTGAACTACCAGCAAACCGCCGTCAATAACAAAGCTGCCTCCAATCTGCAGATGAAAGATATACACATCGCCGTATATCATCTTCCCAACATTTTCAAAAAACCTTTCATGCTCTATTATGAAGGATATAAATACTTTGAGATAGCAGACATTCTGCAGGAGCCACTGGGTACCATCAAGAGCCGGATTCATTTTGCCCGGAAAATTCTGAAAACACAGATTCCGCGACCATAAAGTCTCCCTATATAACGAATCAGTTTTATTCCCTATCTTGTCCGGTAACGTTCAACTGAAAAACTGATTCCGTGACTTCACAACGATTCTTATCCCTTGATGTATTCCGTGGGCTTACTGTAGCGGCCATGATTCTCGTCAACAATCCCGGGAGCTGGGATTATGTATATCCTCCACTGGCACACGCCAAATGGCATGGATGCACCCCCACTGATCTGGTGTTTCCATTCTTTCTTTTTGCTGTAGGCAACGCCATGAGTTTCGCGTTGAAGAAATATGAAGCGGCCGGCAATGCAGCTGTACTGAAAAAAATCCTTACCCGCACCCTGCTTATCTTCGGTATAGGCTTACTCCTCAACTGGTTCCCATTTGTCAAATGGACAGAAACCGGTTCTCTGACTATTAAACCACTCAGCCAGCTGCGTATAATGGGCGTGTTTCCCAGAATAGCCCTTTGCTATGGTGCTGCAGCACTCCTCATACATTATCTCAAAGACAAAGGCGCCTTTGTGGCCGCAGGTGTACTATTATTCGTATACTGGTTCCTGTTAGTCGTTTTCGGGCAGGGAGATCCCTATAGCCTGGAAGGATACGCCGGACTACCACTGGATAAACTGATACTGGGCGAACAACATATGTACCGGGGAGAAGGCGTACCATTTGATCCGGAAGGACTCTTAAGTACCCTGCCCGCTATCTGCAACGTGATATTTGGTTACCTGGCCGGCAGATTCATACAGGAACAGGGAAAAACCTACGAAATGCTCGCCAGGCTGATGATCATAGGCTCCATCCTCATTTTCGCCGCCCTTTGCTGGGACATGGTATTTCCCATCAACAAAAAGATATGGACCAGCTCCTATGTGTTATATACAGTAGGTATCGCATTGCTGCTGTTATCTGTGGTGATGTACCTGATTGAATTCCGTGGGCAGACAAAGTGGACGCCATTCTTCACCGTATTCGGCAAAAATCCGCTGTTCATTTATGTACTGGCAGCCGTAGTGGTAAAACTATATGCCCTCATCAGACCGGCAGCCGACCAAAACCTCTACAGCTGGATATACGAAAATATATTCCGCCCTATCGGCGGCAACATGAATGGCTCATTCCTGTTTGCCTTATTTCATGTGTGCCTGTTTGCCGCTGTGGGATGGTGGATGGACAAAAAGAAAATTTATGTGCGGGTATAGCCATATACCAACCGCAGATAACGCTGCTTCAGATGTGACTGGAAATAAAATGCCATGACCATAATCAATGCGGCCGCACACAGTAATGCCGGATGTGGCCAATAGAAATATAAGGCTAAGCACAATACCAGATACCGTGCATATTCCAGGTAAAATACCCATTTCTTTTGCTCCATAATGGCGCCGCAATTGATCAGGGTTAATAATATCAGCAGGGTAATACATACCTGTATAAACACAGGCTCGTAATGCTCCAGCAACAAAAACAGAAATAATAATGTGAGTGTGGTAGCTATCTGCCACACCACATAATTATTTAGTTTAGGCGTTTCCGTTATACTTTTATTTCGAAGCAGAAATTTTTCTTCCAATATCTCCCGCGCTGCCGGATCTACATTATCCGGTTTTCCGAAGATGATACGCATTCTTTCTTTCCAGCTATGGGCAGCCCTTACAGAATAAAACATCTCCAGTATAAAATGAAAGTGTTGCCATAAAAAGCTATTGCTTTCCAATGGTTTAGTCAGTCCATATACCGGCTCATCTTCCTCTTTCTGGAATGTACCAAACAATTTATCCCAGATAATCAGTAAATCGCCGTAGTTCTTATCCAGATACTGCGGATTACTGGCATGGTGCACCCGATGATGGGAGGGCGTTACCAATATATATTCCAATACCCCCAGCTTACCAATGGTGCGGGTATGTATAAAAAACGGATATAAACCATGTACCAGCAATACACTGGTAATCATAGCCGGCGGAAAACCAATCACGGGCAATACTGCCCAGAAACCGGTACGTACAAAAGCCTGGAATACTGTAATACGGGCGGAAACGGTATAGTTGAATTCTTCACTCTGATGATGCACCACATGCGCGCACCAGAACAAAGTTACTTCATGGGCCAGCCGATGATACCAATACCATACAAAATCAGTACAAATCAGCAAGGTTACCCATAACAACACACTCTGCTTAATATCAAAAATGGCGAAATGACGATGCAGATAATCGTATACAAAATAAAAAAGCCCGACTGTAAACATATCGAGCAGGCGTTCTGCAATACCCACACTCAGGTTGGCGATAGAATCATTGAACTTAAAATAACGCTTGCCCCTCTTATGTGATACCAGGTACTCCAACCCAATAAACGTCAGGAACAAAGGGACAGCCAATGCCAGGTAATTTAAATGCACGTTACTACGTTTTAAATCAGAAATCCTTGTTAGATCATAACATAACACGATCCGTAACATGGTGCCAGTCCATGTACAGATAAAAATAAAGTGTATTGAGTGGTGGTAAACAACACAATATTAAGTAATAATATTCAAATATCCTACTAAATAGATAGACTATTAAAAACGAAAGGCGAAAAGCAACATTACGTTACCTTCCGCCTCCGCTTCATTGCATATGTTTTAAATTAATCTTCTCTTGGCTCACCGGCATCCGCCATCCTTACCAGTTTGGGCTGGAAACGCCCGACCACTTCCACCAGCTGCTGCTGCGCAGCCATCACGGTATGGATGTCCTTATAGGCTCCTGGCGCTTCATCCAAGCCTCCTCCGATCAGGGTTACACCATGCTCCTGCAACACCTGCTTCAGTTCATGCGGCTTGATGCTGGCTATAGCACGGGTACGTGACAGCTGTCTTCCGGCACCATGAGAGGCAGACTGTAAACTGCTCTCCTCTCCTTTACCCCGTACAATAAAACCCGGAGCAGTCATCGAACCCGGAATGATACCCAATACACCTTTCCCTGCCGGCGTAGCACCTTTCCGGTGTACAATCACTTCCTTCCCCTGGTACATTTCTTTCCAGGCAAAATTATGGTGATTTTCTACCCTCGCCAGTAAAGTGGCTCCCATAGCGGCAATCAGCTTTTTATGAATCAGGTGGTGACAGGCAGACGCGTAATCACCCGCCAGGTTCATGGCCAACCAATATTCCTGTCCGGCTTCGGTAGCCAGATCCAGGTAGGCCAGGTTAGCCGCCTCCTGTGGCAAAGGACATCTCTCCTTGGCTACTTTTGTATAATGACCCGCAATCTGTGCCCCTAATCCACGGGATCCGGAATGCGATAGCAAAGCCACATAATCTCCTACCGGCAGGTTCCATTCATTCTGTGCATCCGTTAAGGTTACGGTTCCCCATTCCACAAAATGGTTCCCGGATCCGGAAGTACCCAGTTGGCCGGAAGCTTTATCCAGCAAGGCACGTACAAAGGCGATCTCTTTAAACTCATTTCTTTCCAACACCGGGTCGGCCGTTAATTTTTTCCAGGCTGCACCGGCACCGAATTTTGTATGATTATTCAGCTCCTTTTTATAAGTATGTTCTTCTATGGTTAAAGACGGTACCGGCAGATCCAGGATACTCAGACACATACGGCATCCTATATCCACGCCTACACCATAAGGTATCACGGCATTTTCTGCAGCCAATACTCCTCCTATAGGCAATCCATACCCCTGGTGCGCATCCGGCATGATGGCACCCGCTACGGCCACGGGCAAACGCACAGCAGTATTCATCTGTTTCAGCGCGCCGGCTTCTATATGATCCTGCCCGAATATAGCATAGGGTACAGCCGTATCTTTCAATGGGATAGTCGTGGAGGTAGTAGCTGCTATCAACATAGTGGCTATTTCTCCGGCAATGGCATCATTAACGTAGGCAGCAGGATTTTCCAAAATACTTTTCAACAGTGTTTCGAGTGCTACTGCATCGTAATGCTGATAATGTTCTTCTATAACAGTAAGCGCCGTACGAATCACAGGCCCCTGCGGGAAACCTATTGTACGCAACATTTTACCATTCACATTTAATACTGACATGGGGTTATATTTCTATCATTTATATCGTTCTTTCCAGCACTTTCCGTCTGAAACCAATCACATGCTGTTGATGCTGGTCAAAAGATGGTTCGTGCTGATTCGCAATTTCTGCGATGGTCATGGGTTTATCGATCGTATTATCGTATCCCAGGTGCCGCGATAACAGCTGTGCTTTTGCTACCGACAGCCGCTTAAATTCATACTTGGCAATCAGGCGGCCTTTGCGCAACAAGGCACTGTCTATTGCAGACAAATCGCTGTTAAAAGAGCATACCAACTGAATATTCAGGCAATCTGCCAATAGTCCGTCAGACAGGTTCAGCAGGTTGGATACCGACGAATTGCCTGAGAACTTCCGGTCCATAATCACATTCTCCGCGTCCTCAATAATTACAACGCAGTTGGGATTATCGATCAGTAGTTCCATAAATTCCGGATTCATAATATTGTTTGCCAGATCAGGGGATACAAAGAGTACCCTTTTCTTAATCCGGCCAATCAGATAACGCAGATAAGTGGTTTTACCTGTACCCGGCAATCCGTGTAACAACACAATTCCTTTATCCTTGTCTTTCTTCAATCGCTGCTGGATTGTTTTATCGACTTCTTTAAAATCATCTTCATAAAACAATCCGATATCCAGTTTGGTACGTTTTATTTCCAGGCTTTTCAGCTCCAGTCCTTTACGTCCACTGGTAATGAGATTAATTTCATGTGGCTCTTTCCGCTGCTTCTCTTTGTAACGTGTAACCATTTCCGTTACATTGTTTACAAAGTCAGGATTACTACCATCATGTAATATTTCACACCATGATTGCCAAAAAGCGATAATGCAATTATTTTTCAGGACGATCAGTGTCTGATTGTGTTTGTATTTTTTCTTTTTGTTGTCATAGTCCGTATAACGGTAAACATTGGCAATAATTTCTTCATATTCTTTAATAAAAACCTCTGCGGCCTTATCTCCATCTACTTCATAAATATTGCTGATGTTAGGGATGGCATTAAAGTTAACCGTATAGACTCCTTTCGGGTCAAAGTATTCACCATCTTTAATATCAATATTATTGTTGACTGTACGCATCATCATCATTTAGTCATTAAATTAATACATTCCACCTGATAAAGATTTACCAGGACGGGAAAGTCCTGGTAAAATCCGACTTATCATTGGGGGAAATTACAAGTTATCCTCTTGATAACCTGATTGTTGGGAATTAAAATGCAAACAGAGACGAAAAAAAATATTTTAAAAGGAAGATAAAGCGGAGCAGGATTACCCCGCTTGTCTGTTAATAATTGTACCTCCTCAAATAATCTTTCTGATAGCAGCATAAAAAAACCCGGTCTGTTCTGAACGGACCGGGCTACTAACGTCAACGTATATACTACGTTCAGGCATAGCGGGTCCATTTAACATTAATTACATTAATGCCATTTGTAAACCATTTACTGCGGCGGATTCCAGGCCGTTCTGTCTTTGCTGGTAAATTCGTTATCATCGTAAATCAACAACAAAAAGCCCGGATCAGCTGACCCGGGCTTTTTGTTATATATACAAATATTTTTTATCTACCTGTAAGTATAAAACGCCCGGAACCCGCTCAACTCTTGCAGATAGCAAGGTGCTGCGTTGTCCATAATGAGTTGAAAGCGTTTCATTTTTTTAGGTTTTGTTTATTATCAATTTTAACGATGCAAAGATAACAGGATATATTCCGATAATGCAAATTTTTTAACACTTTTTTTCAAATTATTTTCATATCGACTCCTAAGTATGCCATGGTGAGGTATCTTCGCATACTATCGGTAACGGATATACGAATAACAGATACAAAAAACCGGAAGCATCACTGCTTCCGGCACGATAACCAATAGGATTAACAATAACGGATGGCGGTGGTCGACCAAAATTATATCAGTACGGCACTTTCCTCAAACTCCTGCTGCAAACGCTTCATCTGCCGGATATGCCTTTCAATATGTTTAGTCAGGAAGTAGATATACTGGTAGATATCCAACTTACCCAGATGATTAACGGACATATTGGTATATACCAGCATGCCTTCCCCGTTTTTCAACAAAGACAAATTATACATGCACTGGGCATACTGTTGTTTCAGCAATGCCTTTACTTCCTGCATATTTTTAAGACCGGTAGGTTCCATATGTTCGGGCCTTACCCAGCCAAAAGATTTACTGCCGATCACATCAATTTGTGCGAACTTATCTTCATAGTCGCCCGGCACCACTACCGCATGGCCAGATTTCTTCCGGTCCAACGCACGACGGGTACTCTTATTGATAATCAGTAACAGAAAATAGTTGGTAAGCGTAATATGCTCCAACACTTCTCTTATACTCCACTGATCACGGTCTGGTTTAAAATGTAATAACATCTGGTCTTTTTCGAACCAGTGATCCAACTCTTTGAAATTGGTGAGTAAAGCCTCTCTTACTACCTGAATAACGTTTCTCATTTTCTGACATTTTGGGGTTATGTGCTGCTGTAGCTCTACTTCAGTCAGCACATAACATTATTGAATAATTATGTGTTTCCCTCTTTGTGCCGGTGAATTCCACAAAAAAACCCGGCCGTATTTACGGACCGGGATTCAATAATGTTAAACGCTGATCAGCTCACATTATCACATACCATGTCCGTATGGCTTTTTTAAGGCAAAGCCATCCCATTTGCGCCACGAGGCGCATTGTTGTAGTACAGTTATCTCTTGCAATTCTTTCAATGTCGTCATTTCAGTACTGCTTCAAAAGCAAAAAGGCCCCGCCTTTTTAGTGCGGGACCTTTGTTTATATCGTTTGATAACTTTTCTTCGTTAACAATCGGTGCAACACGCCCGCATGCGTTCCATGACCTGCTTTTGTTTACAGGCCACCGCGATAATCTTATATGTAGATATTTGTTGCACTTTTAATTTGTTCGTTACCGCAAAGGTAATTTTTATTTTTTTTATTACGTAACAATGTACCCCACTTTTTTTGTGGACTTAACAATTTATTTATAAATGCGCTGTTCTCATATCTCCCTAAAATAAACTGAGCTGCGAAGATGGCCGGCGGAAAGCCGTTGTATTGAATTCGAAACGTTCCTGGTTTAATCCGTTCTTCTTTACGTGCAGGCGAAACTGTTGTTTGATGATGTCTGCTATATTGCCGCTCCCCCTCATCCGGCGCCCGAATTCACTGTCATTCACGTGTCCGTCGTGCATGCTTTCTATATGATGCCATACCTTATCTGCCCGGTCAGGAAAGTTTTTATACAGCCAGTCATTGAAAATGATCTTCACGGCATCATTGAGCCTTACGACGGTATACCCGGCAAACCTGGCGCCATTGGCTGCCGCCATCTCCAATAACCGGGGAATCTCGTGGTCGTTCAATCCTGGTATAATAGGTGCCGTCATAACGCCTACGGGTATACCCAGGTCACTGAGTTCCTTTACCACTTTCAGGCGCTGGGCAGCCGTGGCTGTCCGCGGCTCCATCTTCTGGCGCAGCTCTTCCTGCAAAGTAGTAACAGAAAGGTATACACATACCAGCTTTTCCTGCGCCAGCTGCTGTAATAAGTAACGATCACGCAGTACCAATGAATTTTTGGTGATAATACCCACCGGCTGCTTATACTCCAGCGCCACTTCCAACAGCTGCCGCGTGAGCCACATCTTCCGCTCTACCGGCTGATAACAATCTGTATTACCCGACAAGGAAATGGGCTTCGGTACCCAGTTCTTATTATCCAGGAACTTACGTAACAGCTCGGGCGCATTATGCTTTACAATGATCTTCCGTTCAAAATCGAGCCCCGCACTCAATCCCCAGTACTGATGGGAGTTGCGCGCATAGCAATAAATACATCCATGCTCACAGCCCTGGTAGGGATTCATGGAATACCACATCCCCACATCCGGGCTATCTACTTTATTGACAAGTTTTTTGGCGTGTTCCTCAAAAATCTGCGTCGGCACATCTGCCTGCCACCATTCGTCAATACCCTCCGCATACTCCTGCGCATATTCGTCCTTCAGGTATTTATTCCTGGGATTTACCTGCGCACCGCGGCCTTTATAATATTGATCCGCCGGCGATCCTTCCTGGAATGGCAAAGTCATAGACTAAGTATTTTAGCAAAAATACTAAAATATTTAGTCTGTCAAATATCTATAGTCAAATTTATTATATGATCTCCATCTGCTTCATCAGGAAAGTAGCATTCTTGTTACGGGCAATTCCTTCCCGGATGCTGTAATCGAAGGATAACTGGTTATGCTGAATGGTACTCTCAAAACAATAGTTCCGGATCTTGTCGGGATAGGTATTTTCCAGCAGCCCCAGTTCCAGGTCATGTGTAGCAATCATACCCAGACAGTTATATGCCAGGAAATGCTCTATCAGGCTGCGGGAACCGGACAACTTATCTTCGGAGTTGGTACCTTTCAGAATCTCATCCAGCAGGATAAATACCCGCGCTCCTGTTTTCAGCTGATGAATAATATGCTGTAAACGCAGCAGTTCTGCCTGGAAATAAGAAGTATGGCTGGCAATAGAGTCTTTAATCCGCATAGAAGTCATGATCCGCATAGGGCTGAAAACAAAGCGGGCAGCACATACCGGCGCCCCGCACATCCCCAGCAGCAGATTGGTACCCACACTGCGCAGGAAGGTACTTTTACCAGACATGTTTGATCCTGTTATAATCAGGAACCCTGCCTGTTTACCTACAGCAGCATCATTCTTTACACAGGACGATGCCGGTATCAGGGGATGACCGAGGGCAGTTGTTTCCAGTATCATGCTTGCTTCCTGTGGTTCCGGATAGGTAAAATCAGGATGATTGGCAGCATAGGTAGCCAGGCTGTTCCACACTTCCAGCTGAGCAATCACACCAAACCAACCATTGATATCTTTTGCATGTTGTACCTTCCAACGTTCCAGCCGGAGAATACAATGCAGGTCGTACAGCATCACGGAGTTCAGGAACAACGCCACCAGCAGATTCAAACGCTGATCAAAAGCGCTGCCGATCCGGGATAACTTACGTAATGCCTGATCGGCCTCCCGAGCAGCATCCTGCTGCTCCCGCAACAAAGCAGATTGTTGAAAGTTACCGGAACGGATCAGGTGCAGCAATATGGAAAACTTATCCAGTATACGTTCTTTGTGCGACATAAGGCTGTACTGCGCCATAATCTTCTTTTGACTACTGCCCAGCAGCAACCAGTTCAGTATAATAATGCCGATCAGTGGATAATAATGCCCGGTGAGGATATTCAATATAATGGCTAGTACTACCAGCGCGGGGCTCAGCCAGATGGCCACATTCACCAGTTTATTTTGTAAAAAATCAAATGGCATTTTGAGCCACGCATCTATTTCCCTGCGATCACTTTCTTCTTCTTTGGCCAATATGGCATTCGCAGTAAGCAGTTGCCGGAAATCCAGCTCCGGTACCAATACCTGCAATGCAGTCTGTGTATCCCTGATCGCAGCGGCTTCCTGCAAAGGGCCTTGCAACGCAGCAGCCAGCTGCTTTTTCCCCGATAAGGTGCCCGTACGGTTAATATGCTGAAACAAGGAAGACGGCCCAAATACGTCCAGGTCGCCGCTGTAATCGTGCCGGTCATCAATAAACTCGTGTCCATCCTCAAAGGCCGACTCGCCGGTAGTCACGAGTTGCAACTCCCGCTGATTGAGTTCCAGTAAGGTTTTGAACAGTTGTAGCTGTTGCTGCGCGCGCAGATAACGCACCAGGAAAAACAGGAACGCAACAATACCAGCTCCGGACAACAGCCACCAGCCAGCCTCCCGGCCATTTCTGAAAAACAACACGCCTCCCAGCACTATTACCACAAAGCTGATTAATCGTGCCCAGGATAAGAGGGCTGTCAGCCGCTTACTACTGCTGATTTCCTGCTGAAACTTTTCTATTCGCTGCTGATAAATGCTTGCCGGTTGCATGAACTGATATTTGAATGTTGCTGTAAATAAAAAGGGATTTTATCACTTATGTTCACAATTTATTGAACATAAATGATAAAATCCCCGGAAGCTCTTCCTGGTGGAATATTTATGCGTACTGTCTTTTCAACAGATCCGGATAATCCTGGCTTACTTTCAGAATCAATTCCCCAAACAAGGTATTCGCCCAGGCAAACCATTTGCGGGTGAATTTAGTCGGGTCATCTTTCTGATAGGATTCATGAATAAACCCGGTATTACCATCTGTATTCCGCAGCGTTTTAATACACTCCGCAATTTCTTCCTTATCATGACTGGTCAATGCCCGCATGATAATACTCATGGGCCAGATATAGTTTTCGCCGGTATGCGGACTACCTACGCCATCACCATATTTTCCTTTATAGAACCAGGGATGGAAACTGCTCCATACAAAGTGTCTGGAAGCCTGGTACAGCGGATCTTCTGCTGTAGTATAGCCCAGGTAAGGAATGGATAACAGACTAGGTACATTGGTATCGTCAATGAATAAACGATTACCATAACCATCTACTTCAAAACCATACATGTTACCCAGTTTCGGATGCTCTACAATGGCATAGGCTTTAATCGCACGGTCTACCTCGTCTGCCAGGGCACCGCATTCTTTGGCGAAAGCGGCATCTTTATAAACCGTTTCACTGATCTCTGCCAGCTGGCGCAAAGACACCACGGCAAACATATTGGAAGGTATCAGGAAAGGCAATACCGTAGCATCATCGGAAGGACGGAAAATAGAAACGATCAGCCCTACCGGCAACATCGGTGAACCGTAACCGGAATTAGGCACGGTATCTGACTGCCAGGCGGTTACCCGTTGAAACTTGTACGGCCCTTTCCCATCTTTACGTTGCTGCTCCTTAAACGTTTTCACGATAGACAAAGCTGCCTGTTTGTATTTATCATCAAATACCTTGGTATCTCCACTGGTTTTCCAGTAGTGGTAAGCCAAACGTACCGGGTAACAAAGGGAGTCTATTTCCCATTTACGTTCATGCAGTTCCGGTTTCATATCCGTCAGGTCTTTCTCCCATTCACTGCCGGTAGGCCCGTCATTGAACGCATTGGCGTAAGGATCGATCAGGATGCATTTCACCTGGCGGTTAATTACGCCTGCTACCATCTGCTGCAGTTTGGCGTCTTCTTTCACCAACGGCAGGTAAGGCCATACCTGGGCAGAAGAGTCGCGCAACCACATCGCATTGATATCACCGGTAATCACAAATGTATCCGGTTTACCATCTACTACTTTATAATTGATGGTGGTGTCGAGGGTATTGGGGAAACAGTTTTCAAACATCCACGCCAGCTTGGTATCGGCGATCTGCTTTTTTACTGTTACTATTGTTTTTTCAACGGCTTCACTGCTGAATTTACGCTGTGCCAGCGGGGGACGCTGGGAGCTGTAGCCATTCCAGCCGAATACCGTTTTGGGCAATCCCAGCCCAACAGCCCCTGCAAGCAGTGCGCTGTTCCTGATAAAATCTCTCCTTGCAACCATACTGTATTACGTTTAAGAAAAGCTAAAATAAAAAAGTTTCCCGGATTTGCTTAATCGATTTATCAACCCGGGAAGCCCTATACTTAGGCTCATTTCCGCAAAGCATTGCTACACGGGTTTCACAGCGTTTTATCCCGGGCATTACCGCTCATAAAAAAGCCACGCTACCGGTATTTCCGGTAGCGTGGCTGCTATATTTCACCCGCAGGTGTTTACATATTTCTCCGGTATTGTCCGCCTACCTCATACAAGGCATGGGTAATCTGCCCGAGTGAACAATGTTTCACCGTTTCCATCAGTTCGGCGAACAGGTTGCCGTTGTTGATCGCTACCTGTTGCAACTGCTTCAACGCCGCGGCATTTTTTTGCTGATGCCGCTGGTAGAAAGCATCCAGGGTACTGATCTGGAATTCTTTTTCTTCGGTTGTAGACCGGATTACTTCTGCAGGAATAACGGTAGGAGAACCATTCTTGTTGAGGAAGGTATTAACGCCGATGATAGGGAATTCGCCGGTATGTTTCAGGGACTCATAATACAGGCTTTCTTCCTGTATTTTGTTCCGCTGATACATTCTTTCCATAGCGCCCAGTACCCCGCCTCTTTCCGTGATGCGGTTAAACTCCGTTAATACCGCTTCTTCCACCAGATCGGTCAGTTCTTCAATAAAGAAAGATCCCTGTATCGGATTTTCGTTATTGGCAGTACCCAGCTCCCGGTTGATGATGAGCTGAATGGCCATGGCCCTTCTCACACTTTCTTCCGTAGGCGTGGTAATCGCTTCATCGTACGCATTGGTATGCAGGGAATTACAGTTATCATAGATCGCGTACAGCGCCTGTAAGGTGGTACGGATATCATTGAAATCTATTTCCTGTGCGTGCAGGCTGCGGCCGGAAGTCTGAATATGATATTTCAGTTTCTGGGAACGATCGTTACCCTTGTATTTATTCTTGATGGCTTTCGACCAGATACGACGCGCTACGCGGCCGATAACGGCATATTCCGGATCCATACCGTTGCTGAAAAAGAACGACAGATTCGGTGCAAAATCATCGATATGCATACCGCGGCTCAGGTAGTACTCTACATACGTGAATCCGTTTGCCAGTGTAAAAGCCAGCTGGGTAATAGGATTGGAACCTGCTTCCGCAATGTGATACCCGGAAATACTTACCGAATAGAAGTTCCTTACTTTCTGCGTAATGAAGTATTCCTGCACATCTCCCATCAGTTTAAGGGCAAATTCGGTAGAGAAGATACAGGTGTTCTGTGCCTGGTCTTCTTTCAGGATATCTGCCTGCACGGTACCACGTACGGTACTGAGTGCGTGCGCCCGGATCTTGTCATATACGGCTTTATCCAGTACTTCTTCTCCGGAGATACCCAGCAGCTGCAAGCCCAGACCATCATTGCCTTCCGGCAGTCCGCCGTTGTAATGTGGCAGCGGATGATCCTTGAATTTTTCTTTTATCCGGGCAGTTACCTGTTCGGTGAGGCCCTGTTCGCGGATGTATTTTTCGCATTCCTGGTCAATGGCTGCATTCATGAAGAAGGCCAGCAGAATAGGCGCCGGACCGTTGATCGTCATGGATACAGAGGTTTTGGGATCACACAGGTCAAAGCCGCTGTACAGCTTCTTGGCATCATCCACGGTAGCGATGCTCACACCGGAGTTACCGATCTTACCATAGATATCCGGTCTTACCGCCGGATCTTCCCCATACAACGTTACGCTGTCGAAAGCCGTAGAAAGGCGTTTCGCCGGCTGGCCCAGCGATACGTAGTGGAAACGTTTGTTGGTTCTTTCCGGTCCGCCCTCACCGGCAAACATGCGGGTAGGATCTTCCCCTTCCCGTTTCAGCGGAAATACGCCTGCAGCATAAGGGAATTCGCCCGGCAGGTTTTCCGTCAGCTGCCAGCGCAGAATATCTCCCCAGTCTTTGTACTTAGGCAGCGATATTTTTGGAATACGGCTATGGCTCAGGCTTTCTGTAAACAAAGGCAGCTTGATGACTTTATCCCTTACCTGAAACTCATAGAAGTCTGCTGTATATTTTTGCTGCAAGGCAGGCCATCCGGCGATGAGCTGGCGGCACTCTTCGTGCAGTTGTTTTTCGAGATGGGTTTTGATATCAGCCAATGCAGTTGCCTGTGCAGGTTGCAGGTTTACTACGCCCGCTATCTGATACAGCTGGGTAGCCAGCTTACATTGTTCTTCCACCCATTTACCATACTCTCCGATAGACTCGGAAATTTCTGCCAGGTAACGCACCCGGGCCGGTGGAATGATCTGCGATTTTGTGGTAGTAGATTTCAGGCTTTCGTGGGCCAGCTCTCCGAAAGGTGCACCGGTTTTCTCCACTACTTTTTCCATTACCTTTTCAAACAACAGGTTAATGCCTGCATCATTGAACTGGGAAGCAATAGAGCCAACTACCGGCAATGATTCTTCTTTCGCATCCCACAGGTTGTGGTTGCGTTTATATTGTTTGCGCACATCATGCAAAGCATCCAGTGCGCCGGCTTTATCAAATTTGTTAATGGCAATCACATCTGCATAATCCAGCATGTTAATCTTTTCAAGCTGGGAAGCCGCACCATATTCCGGTGTCATTACATACAACGATACATCGCAGTAGTCGGTGATGGCAGTATCGCTTTGTCCGATACCGGAAGTTTCCAGGATGATGAAATCGAAGGCGGCCAGTTTACAGATATCGATGGCTTCCTGGATATGTTCACTGATGGCTTTATCACTTTCACGGGTAGCCAGGGAACGCATGTAAGCGCGGGGATGATGAATGGAGTTCATGCGGATACGATCTCCCAGCAATGCCCCACCGGTTTTCTTTTTGGAAGGGTCTACTGAGATCACGGCCACTGTTTTATCGGTATAGTGACGCAGGTAACGGCGTACCAGTTCATCGGTCACGCTACTTTTACCGGCACCACCCGTACCGGTAATACCGAGTACCGGTGGCGTTTCGCGGTCGGCCGGCGTATTGGCCAGGTGTGCGCCGGTAGTGGCATCCACCATCACTGCTTTCCTGGCTTTCTGACCATCCAGTAAAGCTACCGGCAGATCGTTTTCCGCCAGGCTGATACCACGGGCTATGATTTTAGGATTTTTATTTTTCCTGAGCTGCGGAATGTCTTCTATGCTGCTACCTTCCTGCAGCGGCTTTATGGCAATATCACACTGCGTTATCAGGTCTTCAATCATGCCTTCCAGGCCCATCTGGCGGCCATCATCCGGAGAATATAAACGGGCAATGCCATAGGCATGCAGTTCTTCAATTTCCACCGGCAGGATGGTACCACCGCCGCCGCCAAAGATTTTAATATGTCCGCAGCCTTTTTCCTGCAGGAGGTCGTACATGTATTTGAAAAACTCGACGTGCCCACCCTGATAGGAAGTAACTGCAATACCCTGCGCATCTTCTTCAATGGCACAGTCTACAATTTCTGCAGCAGAGCGGTTATGACCCAGGTGTATGACCTCTGCTCCTTTTGCCTGCATGATACGCCGCATAATGTTGATAGCAGCGTCATGACCGTCGAATAAAGCTGCTGCTGTAACGATGCGCACCTTATGTTTTGGTGTATATGACATATCAAAACCGGATTTTAACGAGTGACCCCTTAAAAAACATAAGCGCAGCGATAGTAGAGTGATCAGTAAAAACCAAAAGCGCTACATGACGATTGCTTTATGACTTTACGGGAAATATGCAAGTTACGGAAAAAGCCGCTGAAATGCTGGCATAGCACGGGTTTTAACAGAATTAGAATAGATTAAACAGGGCGTTTGTCTTGTTGCAAAATATTTAACTGATCCTGAGATAGGTTAGTTTTTCCCTAAAATGACTTTCCCTTGTACAGATAAATCCATACAAGGGAAAGTATAAGTAAGACACCAGGCAATAGTGCTTAGCGGCCTTATTGCTTCATAACGTGGAACTATTAAATCAACTATTGATAAATTATATGATTTCTAAAATTATTATGTCGGATGTTTTTATGAAAAAGGAATTTTATCACTACTGCTAAAGCTTCAAACGGGTCGCGTATCATTTTTGGTTTTCAGCACACATCACAAAGTGTGATTTTCTTAGGATGTGTATTTCTTACACAATCTTAATTAAATTTTTGTTAAAAACAAAGTTTTTTTTCAGCTATTCGCGGAATATAATTTACGGAAAAAGTTTAACAGGCACAAGAGGGCTGTTCCTCCACGAAAGCGGGGAAAAGAAAGGGGCCAAACGGTGCAGGAAGTAGGAAAGATATTATCCGGCTAAACAGTCATTACCGGCAACGGATCAGAAACCAATTCCCAGGTAACGCTTTTTGCGTTGGTCGTATTTATCGAAGTTAAACCGGTATAGCCGGGCAGGACGATGTGGCACATCCGCTTCTTCTTCATTCAGATCCATCAGCAAATCCATCGACAGAAATTTCTTCCGGAAATTCCGGCGATCCAGCTGCACATCCAGTATTGCTTCATAGAGATTCTGTAATTCACGGAGAGAGAACTTCCGGGGCAACAGGTTAAATCCGATAGGCTGTACCATCACCTGCTGTTTCAGGCGTTCATGACAGGTATCCAGGATCTGTTTATGATCAAAGGCCATCTGATGCAGGTCTTTCACACTGTGCCAGTGAAGCTCATTGTTATGCATCTTCAGCTCTACGTGCTCAATGTTTACAAGCGAATAATAAGCAACCGTGATAACCCGGCCGGCAGGATGCCGGTTGATAGCGCCAAAAGTCTGCACCTGCTCCATATACACGTTATCCAATCCGGTACGGGCTTTCAGCACCCGGTAGGCTGCTTCATCCAGCTCTTCTTCCGGGCGCACAATATCACCCAGCAAAGACCATTTACCTTTGTATTCTTTGAGATCCGATTCTATCAGTAATACTTTCAGCTCATCATCATTAAAGCCAAAAATGACACAGTCCACCGAAATGGCGACTTTGAAATAATCTTTTATCTCAACAAGATGCGTATTGATGTTTTTGGTGTACATAGACATCATATAGGACGTGGAATTACAGTAAACGCGGAAAATTATCAATAATCAAATGAAAGAAAAAAATACCACATTTAATACAAAAAGTGACGAATTTTTTAGATAGTTATATTTAACCCTAAAAGATAAGTTTAAATTTACAGCTCACTTTCATATATTATGTACACGAAGGAGATAGAAAGAACCCTGGCGCAGCTGGCCAAAGACCTGCTCAGCCATTTACAACAACAACGATTGCTGCATTCTGTTGACGAAACACTGGAAGCATTACGTCGGGTGATTGTATACAATGACTGGCGCTACTATGTGCAAAGCGAACCGGTAATCAGTGATTATGAATATGATCAGTTGTTTGCCTGGCTTAAAAAACTGGAAGTGGAGAACCCACATCTGGTCAGCGCAGACTCTCCTACCCAGCGTGTAGCGCAGGGACTTACCAAAGAGTTTATTACTGTACAGCACCTGGTGCCCATGCTAAGCCTGGAGAACTCCTACAATGCAGATGACCTCATTGACTGGGATCGCAAAGCACGGGAAAGCGCCGGACTGCCGGAAATAGAATACTGCATAGAACCTAAATTCGATGGCGCCAGCATCTCTCTCATTTATGAAGATGATCGCCTGGTACGTGGCGCCACCCGCGGGGATGGTATTGCTGGGGAAGATATTACTACCAATATCAAACAAATACGTTCTATTCCATTATCTGCCAGCTTTTCCAAATATGGTATTCATCAGATAGAAATCCGGGGAGAAGTACTGATCAATAAAAATACCTTTAAAGCCTTCAACGATAAAAGGATCGCCGAAAACCAGCCACCACTGGCCAATCCGCGCAACGCTGCTTCCGGCTCGCTGCGCATGGTAGATCCGAATGAAGTAGCCAAACGCGGACTGGAAGCCTTCCTGTACCACATGAGTTATCATGTTATGGATACCGGCAAGACAGAACCGGCGGAAATACAAACGCATAGCGGTACGCTGGATCTCTTGTCTACCCTCGGTTTCCGCAGCCCGGCCAAAGAAAAAAAGGTAGTGAAAGGCATACAGGCTGTTATCGATTATTGCCTTTGGTTTGAAACAGAACGGGATAACCTGCCTTATGAAATCGATGGCATGGTGATCAAAGTAAATGATTATGCCCTGCAGGATAAATTAGGGATGACGACCCATCACCCCCGCTGGGCAATTGCCTATAAATTCAAAGCCCGGCAGGCCACCAGTAAACTGCGTCATGTGGAATTCCAGGTAGGCCGCACAGGCTCCGTTACTCCGGTAGCTAAAATAGATCCGGTACATATCGGTGGGGTAACCGTATCCTCCATCTCTCTTTTTAATGAAGATGTAATCCGGGAGAAAGACCTGAAACTCGGTGATACCGTACTGGTAGAAAGAGCCGGCGATGTAATTCCCTACATTGTAAAGTCGGTGGATGACCTCCGCAACGGTACCGAACAACCGATTGTATTTCCTACCCATTGCCCGGTTTGCAGCGACCAGCTTGTAAAGCCGGAAGGAGAAAGCGTTTGGCGCTGCACCAATATCAACTGTGAAGCGCAGGTGGTAGAAAGAATGATTCACTTTGTCAGCAAGGACGCCATGGACATAAAAAGCTTTGGCGAAAGCAATGTGCGTAAATTCTTTTCCTTGGGATTACTGAAAGATATTCCTGGTATCTATGAACTGGACTTCGATAAAATCGGTCAGCTGGAAGGCTTTGGCAAGAAGTCTCTCACCAATCTGCAAACCGCTATAGAACAATCGAAAACACAGCCGCTGCACCGGCTGATTTTTGGACTGGGCATCAGATACGTGGGGGAAACAACTGCCAAAACGCTGGCCAATGCAGTCTCTCACATCATGGATCTGCAAACCTGGACGGAAGAACAAATCCTCACCCTGGAAGACATCGGCCCCAAAGTAGCCGGGTCTATCCGGTTATTTTTTGCTAACCATGATAATATTGAGATGCTGAACAGACTCGCAGCACTGGGTATTAACATGGCCAACACGCAAAGCAGCCTGCCGGTATCCGGTAATCTCACCGGCCAGACCTTCCTCTTTACCGGCACCCTCACTAAACTGAAACGCAGTGACGCAGAGGAAATGGTAGAGCAGCAAGGTGGTAAAATAGTGAGCGGCGTAAGCAGTAAACTCAACTTCCTTGTAGTAGGAGAAGAAGCCGGCAGCAAGCTGGAGAAGGCTAAAAAAATCAATACCATCAAGATACTTTCGGAAGATGATTTCCTGGCAATGATTCAACCATAGTTATCATTACCTGTCATCCGCCAGGTATAACACTTTTGTCCGTACACCTTACTACGTACTGCCAGCAGCGTTATACCTGGTATTCCATTCACCTATTTCGCAGCAACTTATTATATGATGGACGATACTTATTTTATGCGGCAGGCGCTGCAGGAGGCACGGAAGGCATTTGACGACGGAGAAGTACCCATCGGTGCAGTCGTAGTCATGAACAACCGTGTCATTGGCCGGGGCTATAACCATGTAGAGAAACTGAATGACTGTACCGCACATGCGGAAATGATTGCCTTAACAGCAGCATTCAATACTTTGGGCAGTAAATATTTAATGGAAGCAACGTTGTATGTAACCGTAGAGCCTTGCCTGATGTGTGCCGGCGCCCTTTACTGGAGTAAGATCGGAAAGATTGTATATGCTGCGGCGGATGACAAGAACAGTTATCGCCGTGCTACCGGCGACCGCTCCCCGTTTCATCCTAAAACAAAACTGGAAGCGGGGCCCTGCAGCGAAGAAAGTTTACAGCTGATGAAAACTTTCTTTGAACAAAGAAGATAGGTACTATTGTTTTTTACCAGGTTCCATCAACTTATTCAGTCCCATCATCTGGTGCATGGTATGTTCCATTCCTTCTGATGAGCCATCCAGGAAGATGACGTTACCTTTTGAATTTTCTGCAAAGTGTTTAATGGCTTCTGTCCACATGGAGAACAGGATCACGGAAGTATCCAGGTTGGCCTGTTGCATTTCTTTGGCAGCCATGGTCATACCCTTGGCCACTTCTTCGCGGAAGAGGGCCACACCCATACCACGTAATTGCGCGGCCTGACGTTCTGCCTCTGCTGCAATTTTGATGGCATTACCATCTGCTTCCGCGGCTTTGGTTTTGGTGATCAATAATGCCTGGCCTTCGTTTTCAGCAGCCGCTTTCAGGTTATTGGAAGCCACCACCTGGGCCATTGATCTCATGATCACTTCATCAAAAGTGATATCATTCATCTGCAGATCCAGCAAATGAAAACCCCACTCTTCCAGGGTTTTATCAATCTGTTCTTTTACGTGTTCGGTAATATCCTTACGCAGGCCCAGTACTTCTGCCTGTCTTTTAGTAGCTACAAATCCGCGGATAGAACCTTCAATGGTGCGCACCAGCGCCTGCATGAAGCTTCTTTCATCCATAAATTTAAAGGCTACATTTTTCAGCGTTTCTTCGTCCTGGTTCCATACGGCATACAGGAGCATCGCTTTAAAGTACACATTGGCCTGGTCAATGGTAATAGCCTGGAATTCCAGTTCTACTGACCGGTTTTGCACGGATACTCTTTTAAACACCTTTTCAATAACAGGTATTTTAAAATTCAGTCCCGGAAAGAGGATACGGTTATACTTACCAAAGATGGTAGTAACCGCCACATTCCCTTGCTGTACCGTCACAAATGCTGATAATACTACTAAAACCAGTAGTACTGCCAAAATAATCAGGAATACATTCATAGTTCGTTTTTTAGGTCAGGGGTAGTCTGATAACGGGGTAAATATACCAAAATAATGGGCACACTGCGGAGAACAGGTGCAAGCGGGGAAATACATGCGGGGCCGGTTATTTTGAGGGAAAAAATTTGAAGTCAAACAATGGATGAGAAAACTGAGCTTAAAAACACAACGAATGAATAATAAAAAAAGCTTAGCTATATCCTTTGTTTTCTTCTGAAATATATGAATACATCATCTAGTTCTATTTGCTTTAACTGATACGCCAACCTGGTTCTCAGGTCTTCTGTTTCTTCTTTGATTTTTTTGTACTGATCTTTCAGATTCTCGTACCTGGCTACAATCTCTTCGGCTGTAGCAGATTCGTGTAATTCCAAAATATTAAATGCTCTTTCCTCAGTTATCATAGTGATAGGGGGTATTTCAGCCAATAATCATGTCAAATGGTTTAAAAAACATGCTTCATACTAATTCACTAAATTAGTGGAGTTTCAAAAACAAGCAAATACCCAACCTTGGGTATTTTTGGGATAATTTAGCAAATTTTAGCAACCCCAACAAGGCGTATGAGCATCCCTAATACTATGATAATTAAATAATTATATTTTATAATAAGAGCTATTATACGATCGGCCCAAAAATCAACAAATCGAAAAACTGATCCAAAAATAATAAAAACCAATAGTATTTTCACATACTATTTATTCAAAACCAATTTTTCTGGCTATCGCCACCAGCTCGGTGGTATTACGCACTTTTAGCTTCAGGCGGATGTTTTTCCGGTGCGTTTCTACTGTATAACGGCTAAGGTTCAACGAATTTGCGATTTCCTTATTATTCAGTCCCTGTACTGCCAACCCCAATACATCTTTTTCACGGGCAGTCAGTTTATTGAACAAGGTTTCATTTTGCCGGCGTAGTATTTCGCTCAGGGCAGCAGATAACTGCAGATTGGTATCAATCGCATTGGTGAGATCCAGAAAGGCACATATTATTTCTACGACCCTTCCATTCTTATCATGTGTAAAAGGCACTTCCAATCCGATCAACCAGCGGTATTCTGTTTCTCCCCGTTTGCGTATCCGGG
Source organism: Chitinophaga nivalis (assembly GCF_025989125.1). NCBI lineage: Bacteria > Pseudomonadati > Bacteroidota > Chitinophagia > Chitinophagales > Chitinophagaceae > Chitinophaga > Chitinophaga nivalis. The sequence goes on from NZ_JAPDNR010000001.1 coordinate 375,734, forward strand.
CCAATCCGCCAAACTGGCTTTTATTATTGATAAAGGATTGCTGGGCCACTGCTGCCAGCTTAAAATCATCCGGATGCATAATATCGCGGAAAAAATCTATTCCCATACCCTTCATCTCCTCCGGAGAAAAGCCTACCGTTTCCGCCAGGCAATCATTACACCAGGTCACGGTTTTAGTGTTATTATCATAACTATAAACCATGGCTGGTACATGATGTAAAATACTCTCCAGCCAGTTGACACGATTTTTTAATTGTTCATTCTCCTTCTGTAAGGTGCTGAGGGAAATATTTTGCCCTAAATCCGAGCCTGTCTGCATACTTTAAGTTTTAAACAAACAATAGGTAAACAACAACCAAGCACACTCAAATATGCCTAATGTTACGTCCTGTTAAACTGAGTATATGTAAATATAAAATAAAATCCCATATGACCAAGCCCCTGACTATTCCGGGAATCAGGAGATTTTCTGATTTGCAGTTTTTGCAATCTTGGCACGCGCTTTTCGTAAAAAAGAGACCATCCTGTCAATTTCTAAATTGATATTTAAAGGATTAGGCAGTAAATTTGGCGACTATCAATAGAATCATATTTTAAAACCCATAAAAAATCTGAGTTATGGCATTTACACTTCCGAGCTTACCCTACGCCACTGACGCGTTAGAGCCACATTTTGATAAATTGACTATGGAAATTCACCATGGTAAGCACCACCAGGCTTATGTTGATAATCTGAATAAAGCGGTGGCCGGTACAGAAAACGAAAACAAATCACTGGAAGAATTAGTAGCTAAGGCTGGTACTATCAGCCCGGCTGTTAGAAATAATGGCGGTGGTCACTGGAATCACAGTTTCTTCTGGACCAGCCTGGCCCCTAATGCAGGTGGCGAACCTACCGGTAAACTGGCAGATGCCATCAAAAGTGCTTTTGGTTCTTTTGAAGCTTTCCAGGAAAAATTCAACAATGCAGGCGCTACCCGTTTTGGTTCAGGCTGGGCATGGCTGCTGGTAAAGGATGGTAAACTGGAAGTTTCCTCTACTCCTAACCAGGACAACCCACTGATGGACGTTGCTGAAGTAAAAGGCACTCCTATCCTGGGTGTAGACGTATGGGAACATGCTTACTACCTGAAATACCAGAACCGTCGTCCGGAATACCTGAAAGCATTCTGGAATGTAGTAGACTGGAAAACAGTTGGTGAACGTTTCGAAAAAGCATAGGTCTGTTTCCAACCGAAAACTTTATAACTTAAAACGGCCCGCTCCAGCAGGAGCGGGCCGTTTTATATCAGCTTACTTACAATTCTTTGATTTTTACATTTTTGAACCAGATTTCACTGCCGTGATCCTGTAAAGCAATATGCCCTTTCCGGGTCATACCATATCCTTTGGCATCCTTCCATTTACCTGTAGCTTTGTTCTTTTTCCAGTCGGCGCTGCCCAGGTCATACTCCGCTGTTTTTTTGCCATTCAACCAGTGCTCTACATGTCCTTTATTGACAATGATCTTCGTGGTATTCCATTCTCCTATCGGGTTGGCGGCTGCTACCAGCGGCGGATTCATCGCATAGTTAGCACCGGTTTTCTGCCAGTCTTCCAGCTTCTCCGGGAAATTATTATCATCAATGATCTGGTATTCCGGACCACTTAAATAAGGGGCATCAAATTCTTCGGTGACCATATACAGGATACCACTGTTACCTTTGGCTGCCAGCTTCCAGTCGGCTTCCAGCTCAAAGTTTTCATATTCCTTATCTGTAATCAGGTCGCCACGTTTATCGCTCTTGTCTGACGTACTGCCCAGGCAATGCAATAAACCGCCTTCCACTACCCAGGGTTCTGTTGATTTATTTTTATAACCGCGCCAACCATCTTTACTAGTACCATTAAACAGCAACTGCCAGCCGGCAGCTTTATCTGCATCACTCAATACAGCCGCTGCAGCCGTATCAGCAGTCACTGCCTGCTGGATGGCAGTATCCGCTGTTACTGCTGTGGAATCTTTACTTGCAGTTGAGGCACCATTTCCACAGGACATTACCGTGATGGCCACAACTGACAGTGCGGGCATGAATAGTTTTTTCATATTTGGAACATTTAATTATTTATTAACCAGTTTCAGATTTTTAGGATCCCATTGAATGATCTTATTGCTGAAGTAACTATCGTTACACAATAATGCCGGTGCGGCTGCACGGAAACCAAATAACGAATCCTCCGCTACTTTTCCGCCGGTACGCATCGCATTAAACAGGTTATAGAAGTGATCAAAATGCGCGCCTTTATATCCGTCTTCGGCAATATATTCCGTTTTATCCGGTGCCAGCATCTCCTTACGGTGATAGGTATACGCTTTTCCGGGGTCAGCAGCAGCATTAGACTGCGTCAGCGGATCATTGGCATCCTCGTGATTTCTGTTGCGATATAACGTCACCTTATCCCATTCTACCGTCATGGAGCCTTCGCTACCTACCATGCGCAGGTAGTTGGTACCACCGGTACCATCTACAAAGTTCACCCGCAACGACAGGTTAAACGCAGGATGTATATCTGTTTCCGGATAATCAAACATCCCCATCATTACATCCGGTACTTCGCGGCCATCTTTCCAATAGCGTAAACCACCGGTCGCCATTACTTTTTCGGGCCCGATAGATCCGGTTACAAAGTGCAGGCTGGAGAACAGGTGTACGAATAAGTCGCCGGAAACACCGGTACCATAATCCCGGTAATTACGCCAACGGAAGAAACGTAGCGGATCAAAAGCCCGCTTCGGTGCGTTTTTCAGGTAAGCCTCCCAGTCTACTGTTTTCGCGGAAGCATCCGCAGGAATCGGATACTGCCAGGCGCCGGTAGGCGACATACGCGCCCAGAAACCTTCTGCATAGTTCAGTTTGCCGATAGCGCCGTCTTTCAGCAGCTGCCGTGCCTTTTCATTACCCAGGGAACTCATACCCTGGCTACCTACCTGGTACACCACTTTGCCGTTTTTCTGCTGGGCAGCTACTACCGCCGGACCTTCTGTAATATCATGTACCATTGGCTTTTCGCAGTATACCGATTTGCCTTTGTTCATAGCAGCTACCGATATATCCTTATGCCAGAAATCAGGTACTGCAATAATCACAGCATCAATATCACTGCGATCCAGAATATCATTATAATTACGGGTGGTATAAATATCATTCCCGTATCTCTTTTTAGCATCTGCCAGCCGGCCATCATACAAATCGCAGGCAGCTACCAGCTTTACACCAGGTACCGTAATAGCCGTGTTGGCATCAGCAGTACCCATCCCACCAGCGCCAATAAGGGCTATCTGTATGTGATCGTTGGCACTGTATTTTTCGTTCAGGCGTGACAGTGATTGAATGTTTCTTTTTCTATCCGCAGCTGTGATGATGCCGGGCAACAGTGATGCACCCACCACTCCTTTGGCAAATTTGCTGATAAAATTTCTGCGTGAGCTTTCATTGGAATTTACTGGCATGATACCCCCATTTAGGTTGAAGAAAATAATAACGTTTAATTACATAATGCGTTTGTTAAAATAAAAACAATAAACCGGAAATCATAATTTAAGCAAAATGGAGGAACTAATTAAGAAAAAAAGACGCATGTGGTAAAAGATACCCCGAGGCAACCGCCCCGTTTATCTTTTATAACATGCGTCTTTCTTATAGCCGGCCGGCGTTTCTTAGTAGCCCGGATTATTCGGCAACAGACGGGCATTTTTGTCGATGGCCGACTGCGGCACCGGCAATAACATAAGGCGGCTGGCCCAGGTACGGGTTTCCACACTACCGCCATCTACTGCATAAATGGTTTTATTCATGACAGTGGCAGCAATACCCCACCGGCGAATATCCATATACCGGTTTCCTTCCAGTGCCAGTTCTATTCTGCGTTCCTGTCTTACGGCATTACGCAGGCTTTGCTGACTGTTGTATTTACTACGATCCAGCTTAGCCATACCAGCTCTTTCCCGGATCTGGTCGATGGCGTCATATACGCTGGCATCGATCGTACCCAACTCAATGCTGGCTTCTGCATAGGTGAGCAGGATCTCTGCATAACGGATAATGATATGGTTCGACCAGTTGCTGTAATTCGGATAGGCAGCAGGATCTACCAGCTTCCGGAAGTTATAGCCTGTTTTGGAGTTATTGGAGCCTTTCGCCCACTTAAACCGGTCTTTACCAGTTACTTTATTCCAGGTGCTGCTATCGTACATCACCGTGGCATAAAAACGAGGGTCCAGGTTCCGGAACTCATCATAGTAAGTAGGCTTTTGGCTCAGGTCTTTTCTGGCAGCATATCTGGCGGCACGGGTAGTGGCATCAATGGTGCCGGTACGCGGTTCCCCTGTTTTGAAGTCCGCGTAAGCATTTACGAGGTCCTGGGTAGGCGTAACAGAACTCCAGCCGCCCATAAATGCAGGGGGCAGGTAGGTATTTTCTGATTGCACATCTTTCTGGAAAGTATGCTGGCGATCGAAAATCACCTCTGCATTTCCTTTATTTGCGGCCCAGAACAGTTGCTCATAACTACGCATACCTAACCGGAAACGTTTCTCTTCTGCATCATTGGTAAAATCAACCCATAACTTATAGTTATCTACTGCATCATCTCTATCTTCTGCATTGATTTTAAAAAGCTGATAACCAGGAATTGCCATCACTGATTTGGCATATTTCAGGGCATTGGCGTAATCGTTTCTGTACAGATGAAAACGTGCTGCCAATGCCAGCGCCGCTCCTTTGGTAACCCTTCCTTTTTCGTTAGGATACCCGCCCGGATAGGATTCCGGCAATACAGCCGCCGCCGCATCCAGTTCATCAAAAACGAACTTGACAATCTTCTCTTTATTATCCCTTGGTAAATCACCCTGATTCGTAGCGGTAATCAATGGTACATCTCCAAATTTGAGGGTTAAACCCATATAAAAGAAAGCCCGCAATACTTTCGCTTCTGCTTTCAAACGGTTTCTCAGTCCGGGTTCTATGGCCGTGATCCGATCGATGTTCTCCAGTAATGCATTGGCCCGGCGAATGGGTGTAAAATCCCAGCCGTCATTTTCCGTCGTAGTAATATTACCCAGTGCAATAGCGGATGCATTGCTTTCCCATGGGTACTGGGCATGGGCATTATCAGATGCTCCATCGTCATATATCGCATTCTGTCCGTCCATCAGATGTGCTACATCTGCAGAATATCCCAATCCTCCGTATACGCCGTTCAAGGCATTGGTGGCATCTGCGAGGGTATTCCAGAACTGACCTGTTGTTACTTTATCTTCCGGTATCCTGTTGAGGAAATCTTTTGAACAACCACTCCAGGCAAACGTCATCAACAATGCCGCACCTGCTATAATCTGTTTTTTCATAATCTTCTTTTTCTACAGGTTAAAATTTAACGTTTACACCAACTGCCCAGGTTTTTACACCCGGATAAGAACCACGGCCGGAAGCCATTTCCGGATCGTAATCCGTCAGGCGTTTATCGAACATAAACGTGAACGGATTATTAGCCGCGAGATAAATCCGGGCCGACTGCATAGCCGCTTTTTTAGCCCACTGTTTCGGCAGGGTATAACCCAGCGTAATAGCACGTATACGGAAATAATCTCCCTTAAATAACCAGAAAGAAGAAATAGGATTATTATTCACTTTAGGCACCTCCGATAAACGGGGATACACAGCATTAGGATCTGGATTTTCTTTCGTCCAGCGACCCAGGTGGTAGGCTTTCACTTTACCGCCGTTAAAGAACGCATTGGAAGCTTCCTGGCCCAGATAGGTTTTTACATTCGTAACACCATAAGTAATGATGCCAAAATCGATGCCTTTATAGCCCAGGTTCAGGTTGATGCCATATGTCAGCCAGGGCACCTCATTTCCAATCACTACACGGTCTTTACCATCAATAACACCATCGTTATTCTGATCTTTGAATTTGATATCGCCCGGTTTTTGTACCACCCCTTTTTGTCCGGCGTTGTTTTTCACATCATTATCATCTGCAAACAGTCCCAGTGCTTCATAACCATAAAAGGAACCTACGGACTCTCCTACCCTGTCGATGTAATAGGTATCATGGATATTATCATCCACACCACCCATATCTATAATGCGGTTGGTGATTTTGGACATATTACCGGAGATGTTATAGGTAAAATCCTTCCCGATCTTATTGTGATAGGATAACATCAGTTCAATCCCTTTATTGCGGGTAGCACCGGCATTAATGAGGGCAGGTTTTAAACCGTAATCATCAGAAAGCGGTCGTTTGATCAGGATACCTTCTGTTCTCTTCACAAAATAATCCAATGTTACATCCAGTTTGCCCTGGAAGAAAGACCCATCGAATCCAACGTTGGTCATGTATACTTTTTCCCAGGAAGTGCTGAGATTAGCTGCATTCTCCTGATAAGCACCATCCACAACATTCCCGTCAAAACTATAGGCGCCCGGATAGGTGCCAATGTATTCGTAATAGTTACCCAACGGTACTACACTTTCATTCCCCAGTATACCCCATGAACCTCTTAATTTCAGGTTGTCTATCCAGCTGATTTTTTTCATGAAAGCTTCTTCCGATATACGCCAGCCGGCAGATACAGACGGGAATTTTGCCAGGCGGTAATCCGGATGAAAACGGGAAGACAAGTCAAAACGCATATTGGCTTCCAGCAGGTATTTATCCGCAAATGCATAGTTGATACGGCCAAAGTAAGAACGGATAGCCCATACTTCGGAATAAGACCCGTTGGGAGATTGTTTGGTTCTGTCTATATTAAAATCAGTGAGCTGGTCATCGTCTGTTGTCAGCGCATCGTCGGCCGTTCCGCCACCTGCGCCTACTGTACCCAGATTATTGGAAGGGAAATTCCGACGGCCTACGCCAACATTCCGGTATACATTACTTTCCTGAGAAGCACCCAACATAATTTTTGTATAATGCTGTTTATGGAAGGTTCTTTCATATTCTGCAAAAGCCTGTAACAGCAAAGCCTGGCGCTGACTCCATTTTTCCTGCATCCGGTTAATGGTACGTGCAGTAGTCATGAGGGGCGCCTTGGTGTCAAAGTCCACCAACGGAGCCATGGTATTCCAGAAACGGTTGGCAGTCCGGTTATCCAGTTTCAGGGAAGCCAATCCCTTTACAGACAATCCTTTCAATGGCGTTAAAGTACCATTGATACCACCGGTAAAGGCATTGTTTTTATCCCAGTTGCGGCCACCCAGCTGGTTGTTCCATACCACGTTATTTTTTGCAAACGTAGCATCTGTCTGCCCTGCATTGATCGTACCCCAGCTGCCATCAGTATGACGGGCAACCAGTGTAGGCGTAGTACGGTTCATTTCCGTAAAATTCATTTCATCGCCCCGGTTATTGATATCCTGTTTTACAAAGGCGACATTAGTACCGATGTTGAGGATGGGCAGTACCTGAGAGGATGTATTCAAACGTACCGCATAGCGGTCGAGGGTTTTGGTAGGCACCAGTGACTGCTGGTTCTGATAGGCCATACTCAGGTAGTAAGTGGTATTTTTGGAACTACCGCTAACGCCTATCTGAATATCTTTAAAGGCCGGATTCTTACGCAGCGCTTCTTTATACCAATCTGTGTTGGGATAATGATCCGGATCGCTGCCATCTGCAAATTTGCGGATCTGCTCTTCACTATACAACGGTAAACCACCATCATTGGTGATGGCTTCATTTCTCAACCGGGCATAATCTGCAGAGCCCAGGAAATCCGGTGTGCGGGTAGGTGAAGTAAGACCATAGCTGGCATTTACATCCACACTCATCTTCCCTTCCTTTCCTCTTTTGGTAGCAATGAGAATCACCCCGTTAGCGGCACGGGAACCGTATATCGCGGCAGAAGAAGCATCTTTCAATACAGACATGCTTTCGATATCGTTGGGATTAATCGTAGCCATGTCTGATGCCGTAGAAGGAATGCCATCGATGATATACATCGGGCTGGAACCGGCAGCTGATAAGTTGGTACGGCCACGTACACTCACGCTACCTACATCTTTGCCTACGTCGCCGGGGCGGTTCAGAATGGTCAGTCCCGGTACGAGCCCCTGTAACGCATTTTGTACAGAGGTAACCGGCCTGGAAGCCAGTTTGTCGGCCGTCACGGTGGCTACGGAACCTGTGAGGTTTACCTTTTTCTGGGTACCGTATCCCACTACCACCACTTCATTCAGGCCTTTGGTATCTTCCTTCAGGACTACGTCAATGGTTGTACGATTATTGACAGCAATGGTTTGCTGTACATATCCGACAAACGTAAACAGTAAGGTAGCATCATCCGGTACATCCAGCTGATAGGTACCGGTGGCGGTAGTAACCGTACCTTTTGTGGTACCGGCTATCTGTATGTTTACACCAGGTATCGGATTGCCTTTCTCATCGGTGATTTTACCTTTCACCGGAATGTTTTTGATGACAGCAGCAGCCGGTGCTATTACAATCAGTTCTTTATCCAGTGCACGGAAAGTGAGATCGGTATTCTTCAATACCTTGCTCAGCACTACTTCTACCGGCTGGTCAGTAACATCAATGGAAATAAATTCGTTATTCGGCAATACATCGTTGTTGTATACAAAACGTACGTGCCCCTGCGCCTCAATGGCCTGCAACACTTTAACAAGGTGCATCCTTTTGGTGCTCAGCGTGATTTTGGTTTGCGAGTATGCAGTGGCGGAAGCCTGCAAACATGCTACCAGCATAATAATGGCTGTCAGCTTCATGGTTCTTAGCACATAAATGAACGGCATTCCCCGGAAGCCATCAGCCTTCCCGGGAAGTCTCTTTTTTTTCATACTTTTAGGTATTATAGGTCAATAAAATGGCAGCAGCAGCCCCGATCCGTCCAAGACAGGGTGCCGTATACAGCCGGTTGATCTTATTGAAGGGGAAATGTGCCAGCATTTCCTCTTCTATTTGTTCACTGTTTTAGCTATCCATATGTTTTAGTTGATTTATTTATCGATCATTAACGTGTCATTGTTTAACTGATATTTAAAAGGTGCCGACAGTTGCAGTGCCATCATCACACGCGGCAATGGTTCATCGCGGAATGTGCCCGTAAACCGGGCTTTTTTCATTGTTTCATTATTAAAGACGACAGTCACACCATACCATCGATGTAACTGCCTTGCTACTTCTTCAAACGGCTGATCAAAAAAAGCCAGCTTATGATCTTTCCAGGAGGTTTCCGCAAAACTGCTGTCTGCTGTAAAGACTTTGGCCGGTTCTATCTGATAGCTAACGTTATTGGCTATACGTGTTTCACGATTTTCGGCTGTTCCGGTTAGCAGCTGTGCCGGTATATGTTTTACCACCAGCTTCTGGCTGGGGGCCAGCTGCACCTTTCTGTTCTGTTCCTGCTTCAATACTACCTGAACAGCGCCGCTCAGCAACGTGGTTTCTGTAGTAGCATCTTCCTTATAGGCTTTTACATTGAAGGAGGTGCCCAGTACATGAATATCCAGCGCGGTCGTATGAATAATAAAAGGTTGACCGGCCTGCTTCGCAATATCAAAAAACGCTTCTCCTTCCAGCATCACTTCCCGCGGCTTACCTGTTTCCCAGTTATTGTAACGGAGCCGGCTATCTACACTCAGCCATACACCAGAGCCATCAGGCAATGTGATATGCTGCACCTTTCCTTTACTGGTAGCCAGTTCCAGCTTGTATGGCTGATTCAACTGCCGGTATATTGCCCAACCTCCACCTAATGCGGCCATTAATAATATCGCCGCGGCACAATTCCGGATCAAAGGGCGCAACCAGAAACGCCTGGCGGCAGGTGCCGGTAACCTGGCGGCCAGGTGTGCCCAGATCTGTTCTTTTTCCGTGGCAGCCATCGTTTCATCTGTCAACAGCGTTGCTACCGTATGCAGCTCCAGGCCTTCATACCAGTCTGTTACCTGTTGGCTTTCTGCAGCAGATAAATCCCTGCTGCTCTGTTCAATCAGTAAAGCCAGGATAGTTTCAGGTATATGTGCCGGCATATCTTTTTTCATAGCGTCCGTGATTGATTGTCGTTTATAGGGAATAAGTGTACTATATACGGTTTAATTTTTTTTCAGGGCAGGTCGAAAGTAGTATTAAAGGGTATTATCCAGTCTTTTGCGGATTCTTTTCAGGGCAGTGCTGATCTGGTTACGTACCGTCTGGTGCGACAGGGATAACTTATGTGCAATTTCTACTGCATTCAGGTTATGATCGCGGCTCAGCACAAATACTTCCTGCATTTTGGCGGGCATGTGTCTTATTTCTTCTTCTACCAGCGTATTTAACTGGCGATAGTAAAGCTGGTCATTTATTTCCGGCTGCAGGCCTTCTTCTTCCTGCAGCAGGCTGCTGTAGTACCGGCTGCGCACAGTACGCAACCGGTAGTAATCAATGATTTTATAGCGCAGGGAAGTATACAGGTATTGCAGCAGGGTTTCCCGCAATACCAGTGTATGGCGGGACTTCCACAAAGAGAAAAATATTTCCTGTACAATATCCCTGACTTCCTCCGTGGTAGCCAGTTTTTTAACCGCCTGCTGATACAGGGTTTTCCAGTAGCGTTCATAAATTTCCCGGAAAGCCCGTTCATCATCTTCTCTCAGCAGCAGCAGCAATTCAGGATCAGTTATATGCTTCAAACCACGATATCTTTTGATAGAAAAAAGTAATGAAAACTACTGGCGGCGCACCGTCAGCAGTTGTTTGTACTTCGCCTGGTCATGCAGAATTGCCGCGGCGGCATTTACATCATTATCCCATGCCAATGACCGGGCAATACGGCCGGGCTGGGAATAGTAGCGGTTCACAATTTCTTCTTCCAGCAATCTTTTGATTTCTGTTTTATTCTTGAGCAGGTCCTGTTTTTTATCGTGTTTCATTTTCTGCTCCAGTGTTTCCAGTTCCTGCGCTACCGCATCGTAGTATTTTTCTCGCTTCGCCGTATTCTTGAAAGTCTCTAACGCGTCTTCACTACGGGTTTTATAGCTATAATCTTTGCTATCGAGATAATGCTCAAAGTCGGTAAACTCTGCATCGGTGAGGGTGAAAGCCGTTGCTGGTGCAATCTTCGGGTGACTGTAATAATACCTGGTGGCGTAGTCGAAAATGAATTGTTTCCGGATAAGGGTGATCGCTACCTGACTGATAAAGGTAGGATCTGATTTTACATCGGGTTCAATACCTCCGCCATCTTTCACGGTACGGCCGTTTGCAGTAGTAAAAGATTTACGGAGAGAATCCGGTACCAGCTCAACGCTGCCGTCGTCATTACGGTGCGAATAGTCGATGGCCTGGATGCATCGGCCGCTGGGTGTATAGTATTTAGCCGTTGTTACTTTCAGTTTGGTATTGTAAGGCAGCTGACGGGTAGTTTGCACCAGCCCTTTGCCATAGGAGCGCTGGCCGATGACCAGACCACGATCGAGGTCCTGCATGCTGCCCGCTACAATTTCCGCTGCAGAGGCAGAAGAATGATTGGTCAGTACTACCAGTGGCAGGTGCATATCTGCCGGCTGTTCGGTGGTTTCGTAGTTACGATCCCAGTTTTTCACCTTTCCTTTGGTGCTTACAATCAGTTTGTTTTTATCCACAAAGATGTTGGCTACCACTACTGCTTCATCCAGCAGACCGCCGGGGTTACCCCGCAGGTCCAGCATCACGCCTTTTAATCCGGGATTGTCTTTCTTCAGTTGTTCAAATGCCTGACGTACCATGGCCCCGCTGTTTTCCGTAAACTGGGTCATTCTGATATAGCCGATATCATTTTTTACAACGCCGGTATAATTGACGGCTCTCACATTAATTTCTTCCCGGGTAATTTTACGGGCTGTTTCCACACCGGTCAGCGGGTGGCGGAATATCATATCGAGGGTGGTGCCGGGGGCTCCTTTCAATTGTTTGCTGATTTCTTCCTGGGGCAGGTTTTTAGCGGACTTTCCGCCCATGTTGACGATGATATCACCTGGTTTTACGCCGGCTTTGTCCATGGGGCTGCCTTCATATACATCGGTAATGGAGGTCCATTCGCCGTTCGTATTGATAGAGGCCCCTACGCCGCCATATTTGCCGGTGGCCATGAATTTGAGGTCATCCAGGTTTTCTTCCGCAATGAAATCGGTGAAGGGATCTGTTTCTTCCAGCATGGCTTCAATACCCTTTTTCATCACTTTTTCCGGCGGCAAGTCATCTACATAGTAAGTATTCAGCTCCCGGTAAAAGGCGGCGAAAATATCCAGGTTTTTAGCGATCTGGAAGTATCTGTCACTTTCGTTGAAAGCAAAGATGCCTGCTGTTGTCAGTAACAGTAGCAGGAGTGCTGCCAATTTTTTTCTTTTATTCAAAAAAGCACGCATGCAAAAGAAGATATAAGATGAATGAAACGGAACAGTTGGCCTCCGGTTTACCTGCAATCAGGGTACCGGATCATATCCATGCCCACCCCAGGGATGGCATGACAAGATACGTTTAATGGTGAGATAGCCACCTTTGAAGATACCATATTTTTTAAAGGCTTCCAGTCCATACTGGGAACAGGTGGGTGTGTACCGGCATTTACTACCCAGCAACGGGGAAATAAACCATTGATACAGTTTGATCAGTAAAATAAACGGATACCCCAGCCAGCGCACAACACTTTTCATAAGCAACTATTATAATAGTCAGTCTTTCATTTTCAGCCCGGGTTGTGATAGCCGGAAACCTTGACAGTGAAGGCACGGGACTAATCGCTAACCGTTGAAAGCTTTTTTAAAATTACCGAAATTTTATCGTGCAGGGTAGAAAAATCGGCTATTTTTTTATCGGTGTAGATGAGGAAAACCGCGAGTTGACGGGATTGTGCCCGCAGTTGGTCATATAATTCCTGTTTTTGTAACCGCCAGGCTTCACGGCCCAGGCGCTTGATACGGTTACGGTCTGCCGCATGGGGAAAGCGGCGGGCGGTGGCGCTGAAACCTACCTGCACGGGATATTTGTTCACCGGCAATGAATTTACCGGCATATATACAATGCGGTAGGGAAAAACAGAAAACGCTTTTCCTTCACGAAAAAGCGTTTCAATAAGTTTTCTGCTTTTTAACCTTTCTTCCTTTTTAAAAGAATAAGTTTTTATGGCAAATAGTATTTAGCTACTAATTATTTCAGCTTACGTTCGTCAGAAACAGTCAGCTTCTTACGACCTTTTGCTCTACGGGAAGCCAGAACCTTACGGCCGTTAGCTGTTTCCATTCTCTTTCTGAAGCCGTGAACGCTCTTTCTGCGTCTGTTATGCGGTTGAAAAGTACGTTTCATTTCTTTTTTTTGTTTTTACCTGTACTATACTAAGCTCCCGATTAAAGGATACTGTTTTTTAAAACGGAAGGCAAAGGTAGCAGAAATATTTGAAAATTAAAATTAAAATCCAAAATCTTAAATGTAAAAGGTGGAATACAGTGTCCTGTATCCCACCTTTTATATTAAAAGTATTACTTATTTAATGCCTAATTTAGCTTTCACTGGCGCCAGAATATCATCTGCTGCAGGAGAAACCAGTAACATACCGGCAGAGCTGTCAACTACATAGCCATAACCTTTTTCTTTAGCTACGTCTTCAATCGCCTTACGGGCTTTGTCGTAGATTGGTTTCAGCAGTTCCTGCTGTTTAGCCTGTACTTTCTGTTCAGCACCTTCACGGTAGTCCTGGATACGTTTCTGTGCATCCTGGATTTCACGACCTTTGATTTCTTTCATATTCTCGGTCATGCTGGCTGCTTTCTCGTCAAATTCCTTCATTTTTTTAGTGTACTCATCCACCAGGGCCTTTCCATCTCCTTCCAATCCCTGTGCAAAAGTTTGCAGATCAGTTTCTGCTTTTTTAGCCTCCGGCATGCTGGCAACCAGCGCCTGAGCATTGATATGCGCTACTTTGGATTGCGCCATTGCATTCACGCTGAACAAACCTGTAACTGCCACAAAAGCAATAATTACGTACTTCTTCATGATGTTGTCTGTGTTTAAAAAAAATTTAAATACTTATAGTTAAAAAATAGGTGCGTACTTATTTTTTCACGCCCAGGGATCTTAATATTTCTTCGCTTTTATCCAGTTTCGGATCGGAGAATATGACAGTCTGACCAGAGGCCTTATCCAGTACAAAATCATACATTCTGCCAGCTGCCAGCTTCTGTACGGCATTGTAGATTTTATCCTGAATAGGTTTTACCAGTTCTTCTCTCTTCTTAAAGAGATCTCCTTCATAACCAAAACGTTTCTTCTGTAGTTCCTTTGCTTCTTTCTCACGGGCTACAATCTCCTCTTCCCGTTTTCTTTTCAGTTCTTCTGTCAGCATTACCTGCTCCGCCTGATAAGATTTATACATCTTATCTACTTCCTGAAATTTGGCGTCAATTTCTTTCTGCCATTGTTCCGCCACCGCATCCAGTTTCTTCTGAGATTCTTTGTACTCAGGAATACTTTCCAGGATATATTTGGTATCTATCACACAATAGCGCTGCGCACTTGCTGCTCCCGCCATAGTCAACATAATAGCTGCTGTAATAAACAATTTCTTCATGCTACAATAGATTTTTTTTGCGAAACCAAACCATGGTTAAACTTGCAATATATAATTTATTTCCACATTATTCTGGTTCGAAACCGAGCATAAAGGTAAACTTAGCTGCATCTTTCAGACCACCACCGGCTTTCAGACGGTCAAACCCGATACCATAGTCAAACCCGAGCAAACCAAACATCGGCAGGTAGAAACGCATACCGATACCCGCAGAACGGCGCAGGTTAAAGGGATTGAAGTCTTTCATATCGCGGTAACCATTGGCGGCTTCCACAAATGCCAGCCCGAAAATGGTAGAGCTTGGATTCAGACTGAAAGGATAACGCAGCTCCATTACGTATTTGTTAAATACTGTGAAACCTTCGTATCCCTGTGGCTGACCAGACTCAGGATTGTAGCTCGGATCGGAAGTATAGTATACCGGATAACCTCTTTGGGAGATGATATCACGATCGTAGATGGCAAAGTTACTCAGACCATCGCCACCCAGCTCGAAGCGGCCGAAAGGTGATAACCTGGTACGGTTGTTATAACGACCGATATAACCAAATTTAGCAGCTACTTTCAATACGAAGGTTTTATTGTCGCTGCCCATCGGACGGCTCAATGGTACGTACCATTCTGCATTGAAGCGGTATTTCTGGTATTCGATGAATTTAAACTGGTCGGATACACTTTCTTTCGAATAGTCTTTATTCGGACTAAAGAGAGAGTATGGCGGCGTATACTGGGCCGAGAACATAAAGTTGGAACCACTGCGCGGGAAGATCTGCTGATCCACGGAAGAACGCGACAACGTGAGTTTCAGGTTGATGTTATTGGAAGTACCGTTGTCAAAACCGGTAATACCAAAGTAGTTATAGTTCTTCAGCTTATACTGCTGATAGTTGACAGAGTAGATGAGGGTGAAATAGTCATCCGGCCATTTCAGCTGTTTACCGAGGGAAACGGAAGCACCCAATACTTTAAAGTGACCATTGGAAGAAGAGGAAGTATCATATGGTCTGTAATAGTTCTGATAAGCATACGGATTCTGGTAGCTGCTGTAGAAGCTCACAGAAAACTGATTTCTCTTCTTACCACCTAACCAGGGCTCAGTGAAAGAGAAGTTATAGGAGCGGTATGCTTTACCATTGGAAGACACCCTTACGGATAACTTCTGACCATCACCACTTGGTAACGGATCCCAGGTTTCTTTTCTGAAAATATTACGCAGGGAGAAGTTATTGAAGGTTACCCCGAGTGTACCGGTTAAGCCGATATATCCTCCCCAACCGGCAGACAGTTCCAGCTGGTCGTTTGCTTTTTCTTCTACTGTATAGTCAATATCTACCGTACCATCTGCTACGTTCGGCACAGGATTCATCCCGATTTTTTCCGGGTTGAAGAAGCCGAGGTTGGCAATTTCACGGTTGGAACGGATCAGATCCTGGCGGCTGAATTTTTCACCCGGAATGGTGCGCAGCTCACGACGGATAACGTGTTCGTTGGTTTTTTCGTTACCGGCAATCCGCACTTCCTTGATGGTAGCCTGCGGCCCTTCACGCAAACGGATTTCGTAGTCGATGGTGTCGCCACGAATACCGATTTCCACGGGGTCTATCTGGAAGAACAGGTAGCCATAGTCCATGTAGTAGCCACTGATGTCGCCACCTTCCGGAGACATTTGTTTACCCAGTCTTTTTTCCAGCAGTTCCAGGTTATACACATCGCCTCTTTTGATACCGAGTAAACGGGTCAGTACAGAGTCGCTGTAACGGGTGTTGCCTTTCCAGGTGATATCACCGAAGTAGTATTTCTTTCCTTCGGAGATCTGCATATCGATATTCAGGTTTTTGTTCAGGGATTTGTAGGTAGTATCTCTTGTGATAACCGCGTCCCTGTAGCCTTTGGAGTTGTAGTAACCAATGACTTTACCTTTATCTTCAATATATTTTCCTTCGTTGAATTTGGCAGAGCTGAACAGTTTGAACCGGAAGTAAGGGTCCAGTTGTTCCAGTGCCCGTGTAGGCTGGAGGAAACCGTAGGTTTGCCAGAAGTCATCCGGCTGCGCCAGTGAGTCTACATACACATGCTGGTTGTCCGGATGCAGGGTCAAACGGGTACGTTCTTTCGTACCTTTCATACGTTTTTTCAGTTTCGCATCCAGGATATTGTAGTTACCTACGATATGGATATTCTCGATCCTTACTTTGTTCCCTTTATTCACATTAAATACCAGGTTGGTCGCATTTACCTGACTGGTATCTTTTCTTTCTTCAATCTTTATAGTAGCGTTACCATAACCCTTGTCGGCATAGAATTTATGCACAACGCCGATTAAGTTTTGTTTCAGGCTTTGTGTAACCACGCTTCCTTTCCGCAAACCGGCTTTGGTACTAATATCATCTGCTTCGGACTTTTTAATTCCTCTGAAAGTAAAAGAGGCAATCCGGGGCATTTCCAGGAGCCCTATTTCCAGCCAGATCTTATTGTCTTCGATTTTAGTCACATAAATTGTAACGTCTGCAAAGAGTCTTTGGGACCACAGGCTTTGGATAGCCTTGGTAAACTGGTCGCCACCGGGATAGGTCACCTTATCGCCTACACTGAGACCAGATAAGGACAGCAGCAATGATTTATCCAGGTACTGGGTACCAGCAACGGTGATTTCGGCAATTTCGTACTGTTGCGGAGTACCTGTAAACACCGGGGACGCTGCTGGCGGATTGGCTGGCGGTGCGGGAGGCAGTGTATCTTTTTGTTGGGCGGATACACGAATCCCTGCACTGCAACATAATGCTATAGCCAGAAGGCCCTTAGGAAATAATTTCTTCATTCTGCTGAATTTGTTCGCTTGTTTTGCCAAAACGCCGTTCTCTGGTTTGGAAGTTTAAGATGGCTTGGTAAAGATGTTCATTGCGGAAATCCGGCCAACGGGTTTCTGTAAAATACAGTTCCGCATAGGCCAGTTGATATAGTAGGAAATTACTGATTCTGCATTCTCCGCTGGTACGGATCATTAATTCAGGGTCTGGCAAACCGGCTGTACAGAGATATTTCTCCCATACTTCCGGCGTTACATCATCCGGATTGAGGGTTCCTGCTTTTGCATCCAGCGCTATTTTCCGGGCAGCATTCACTATTTCCCATCTGGCACTATAGCTGAGTGCCATGACAAGATTAAGCCCGGTATTATGGCTGGTTAGCGCAATGGCTTCCTCCATTTCCTGCTGGCATTGAGGAGGCAACATTTCCATATCCCCTATTACGCTCAGCCTGATGTTATTTTTAGACAAGGTATTCACCTCCTTCCGGATGGTGTTTACAAGCAATTCCATGATACCATTCACTTCGTAAACCGGGCGATCCCAGTTTTCCGTAGAAAAAGCATATAGCGTCAGATAGCCGATACCCAGTTCTGCACAGGTCTCCACAATATTGCGCACACTTTCTACCCCCTCGTGGTGACCATACAGCCTGTCTTGTCCACGCTCCTTTGCCCAACGGCCGTTCCCATCCATAATAATGGCAATATGTCGCGGTAACCGTTGTAAGTCCAATTTATCCTTCAAGCTCATTTGTGTCAGGCGTATTATAACAGATTATACAGATTTACTAAAAGGGTGCAAAGATACAAAAATAGATTAATGGCTTTTTTAGCAAAGCCCGGGATGGTCTTTTAACGTAGTTTTAACAGCGAATTCAGTACCAGCGGGACTTTACACAAACTGGGAGAGATTTACAACCTGTTGGCAGGTATAGAATGCCTACCCGTAGAAAGTAATCCAAAAGTAAATCAAAATTTACAGCGATAGGCAGTAAAAAGAAAACTAATTGTTAACTCAATGGTAATATATTGGTCCTTGTCGCGGCTGTTGCCCCGCTGACGCCCGGCTACCCCTAGCGGAGTGCCCGTTGCGCCGGACCGGTCCTGTAATCTGGCAGCTACTGTAGGCTGGCCATTAGGTAAGGGAGGAAATGCGGCTATGCCGGCGTAGGTAGTACTCACATCGTCCAGATAATCCGTTTGTGTGAAACGATAAAGCGCTTCCAGCCCGATATTCATCGTTTTGGAGAGATTATATTTAAATCCGCCGCCAATCACCCAGGCGTAGGCTACCTTGCCATAAGGCTTCCGTTCGGGATAGAGCGCGGTGCCCTGCCCTTCTGTACGCATGGGTTGCAGGTAGTATTTTTGCCCATCAAGATAGGTATATGGATTAAATGTAAAAATACTGGCGCCTCCGGTCAGGTAAGGTGAAAAACGGTAGTCGAGCGACCCCGGTTCGAACCGGAAAAAGCTAAAATCGCCTTGCAGGGCCAGTTCCCACAGATTGGTATTAAAACTTAAATTACGGCGTTTCTGAAATTCATTTTTGTTATAGGTGTCGGAGTATCCCAACTGCATAAACCTTCCATGTGCCCGGATACCGACATAATCGTTCATGTATTTCCGGTAGTATATCCCAACGGCAGGTTTCAGGGTATTTAATGCGCCCCGGGTGTTCAGATCCCCGAAATACTGCGCTGCGCCAACAGAAAATCCCAGTTCCCCTACATATTCCAGTTCATTCTGTGCGGTGGCTTTGCCTGCAAACAGGCACCCTGCCATCAGCAACAGGGATACAACGATGTATTTAGGATATAAAATAGGTTTCAGCATAAATCAGTTCTACTTAAACGCAAAAATGCCGGATTTATTTAATGTATGGCTGATCATTATGCTAACAGATAAACGTTCACACGGCACTCAGGGCATAATTAATTTAAGAATCAGCAGGCAATATATTTATAAATGTAGCAATATACTTAAACAAAATCTATATTTTGATGCTATTTCTGGCATCTATTCCCCACAGCAGCTTATTACGCAGGGTATGCAGGAAGTTACTGTCGTCCAGCCGGAGTAAGCTCAGTTTAAAGTCTTCTTTTTTAATGGCCAGCTGCACAGTGCTGTCAATGGTTTCCATACGGCTGTCCATAGTGCATAGAAACTGGTCGCTGCGCCCTTCCACTTCAAAAGAAATGACACTGTCGTTGGGCACTATAATAGGCCGTACATTGAGGTTATGCGGGGCTACCGGTGTGATTACAAAGTTACCTGCATCAGGGAA
Source organism: Chitinophaga nivalis (assembly GCF_025989125.1). NCBI lineage: Bacteria > Pseudomonadati > Bacteroidota > Chitinophagia > Chitinophagales > Chitinophagaceae > Chitinophaga > Chitinophaga nivalis. The sequence goes on from NZ_JAPDNR010000001.1 coordinate 395,420, forward strand.
TACAATAGGTCCGCCACAGCTGAGGGAATAACCGGTAGATCCGGTAGGCGTGGATACAATCAGGCCATCGGCCCAGTAAGTATTCAGGAATTCACCATTCAGGTAGGTATGAATTTTTACCATCGCAGAAGTATCTTTCTTGTGGATGGTAAACTCATTTAAGGCATAAGGCACTTCTCCAAAAAGCGGGATATTGGCATCGAGATGCAACAAGGAGCGCTGATCTACTACGTAGGTGCGGTTAAGTATGGCCTGTACCAGGTCGTGAATCTCATCTTTACCAATACTGGCCAGAAATCCCAGCCGGCCGAAGTTGATGCCCACCACCGGTATATTGGTATCTCTTACATAACACACCGTATCCAGCAGTGTACCATCTCCTCCGAGACTGATCAGAAAGTCTATTCTTCCTGGTAGGTCTTCTGCTTTGGAAAACAAGGCAGGTACTTCCTCAAAAGGAATATGTAGCTGTAATGTCTGGTAAAAAGGCTCATAAATGATTGCCTCTATTTCGGCCCGCTGCAGTTCATCCAGCAATAAGCGGATGTTTGCAATATCTTCTGTAATAAATCCCCTGCTATAGAGTGCAACCTGCATTCTGTCTGGCTTTTGCTTTTAATAATCAAGGACTATGTTTGCCTGTTGTGCAGGCAAAAGCGATCAGGTACTGAAAGCCGGTTGCCCAAAGCTCACATATCCACGCTCGTGTGCAAAAATAGTCCTTTTTGCCCTAACTGATTAATGCTATACTCTATACGTAAGCAGGTATCATAGAAGGAAACGATATCAATCCCCACCCCGCCTGTGTAGAGCATATGATTATTCAGGAAACCGTTGCCGGGGAACTTACTGTACGCATAACCCGCATCGGCATAGGTTTTGGCAAAAATACGAATCGGTACCATATTAAATTTTTTAGGTACCAATGGTAATTTTAGTTTAATAGATAACAGTTCCTGGCGGAGTGTAGATTTCAGGATCAGGAAACTGGTACCGTCTACCACGTAATATTCCAGGCCACGCAGGTAGTCATCTGAATAACCCAGCGCCTGTTGGTTCATATAGGGTTGCTCATCCGAAAATTTAGCCTGGCTCCGTATTCCCAGTGCCCCAAAGGTTTTAGGTCGCAGCTGCCAGTATTTGACCATGTTCAGGCGAAACCGTACATCGTCGATATCGCTGAGCGGGCCAATGCCTCTCTTCGCCGCTTCCGCTGTCAGACTGAAACCCTTGAGCGGATATACCCAGCTATCCGCCTTGATGTAGGTAAGCCGGTAGATAAGATCTACAAAACGTACACTCGTTCTACCTTTTCCCAGATAATTGGGATTGATAAGGGCCACTGAATCGGCTACTTTTTCGTAGTTATAATTCAGGAAAACCTGGTGCCGCGTATTGATGGCTTTCCGGTAGCTGTAATTCACCCCGATGGTATACACCTGCCGAACAAAATTATCCTGCCTGAAAAAGCGTTGTTTGTTGTCGCTGGTACTATCATTCACTTCCCTGTTACGGCTATACGAAAAGAGCACACCCAATCCGTGGCGGTAATGTTTATCGATATAAGGCAGGTTATACTGGAAAGCTACCCGCTGGGTATACCCGAACTGCAGGGTGGCATTGAGGGCATCGTTACGGCCAGTCAGGTTTTCCTGTATGCCGCGTACCCCGATGTTGACCCGGCTCAGGCTATGTTTTTTTTCTACCCACCACTGGTTGAAGTTTCTGTCGGCCAGTTTAAAAATGGGAAAAGCAAAGGTGTACCAGCGTTCCCACACTTCAAATACCAGGTCGGCTTCATTGCCGGTCCAGTTTTTAATGTTGGCGGTTACGTTCAGGAAAAGGGAGGTATTGATCAGTTGTTTACGACGTTCTTCGAGGGTTTCGGCCAGATCTTTCAGCAAGATGGTATCTCCGGGGGTTGTACTTATTTCCCGCTGGATAACGGAGGTGCGGGTCTTTTTATTTCCGGTTACTATAATGTTGCGTACCACCAGGTAGTTGGTATCGTTTGCTGCTACCGGGTGTTGAAACGCCGGTGCCGCATGATCCCGGGCAGCTGCAGGCAGGTGGCACGTGAACAGGTATAACAAACCCAACAAATAGTAACAGCATTTCAGCATGTAGGCGATGTAATATTAATAAGTAACGATCCGGTGAAGGATGACGGGTTTCCTATTACAAATTACGCATTGTGGTGCAGATATTCGCGAACATCATCCGCCAAAATCCACTCCACAATGCGTAATCTGAAATTCGTAATACTATTTTACATGCCGATATAATTCATCAGCAGATCATAATTTTTCTTTAATAACTCTTCTTCCGGTTCTTCTGCAAATACGTATTTGATAACGTAATTAAATCGTTCAAAAGTGAGAATCAGCGGGTGCAGTTCCTGTCTGTTGGTTTTCAATACTACTTCCAGCTTTCCGGTGGCGGGGTTGGTCATGGTATTTACGCTCAGGAGGTTTACATCATTGGATTCAGCGATCCGGGCAATTTCACTCAGGCTGTAATCACGCGGATCTACTTCAAAGCTGATAATACCACCTGGTTCCTTCACGCCGTTATATTTGGCCAGGGCAGCCAGCAGATTGTCTTTGGTAATAATCCCCAGGTATTCATTTTCCCGGGTAATTACCGGCAGTGCCGATAATTTAAAATCGTAAAATAATTTAAGTGCTTCAAAGAGGTGTGCATATTCCATGATAGCGGGACGGGTACCGCTATATTCCATTGATTCCAATGGCACATCCGAATCTTCCAGATCCAGGATATCATCTTCCTCCACCAATGCCAGATACTTGCTTTCCACTACCATGGGTAGTTGCGTCAGATGATATTCATTCATCAGCCGCAGCGCCCTGGCACCTGTATCTGACGGATGCAGAATGGGTACTGTTGTTATGAGTTCTCTGGCGACCATAATTGTATATTCTTATACAATAATAGGAAAGAATATGCCAACAGAAAAAGAAATTACTGCACTGCAACACGACTGCGTCTTTATCAGTAGCAGCAGTGGGTATTCCGGTACAATAGCCTGGTTAACTGATAGCAGGTTACACTTTCAGTTTCTCTATAAAGGCGTGCAGGATTTTGTTGAATTCCTCGGGTACCTCCATCATAGGTGCGTGACCGCATTTATCAATAAACTGCAGTTCAGAGTTAGGTATCAGTTTCTGGAACTCTTCCCCTACCATCGGTGGTGTAACGGTATCGTTATTCCCCCAGATTAATAAGGTGGGTTGTTTGATATCTTTCAGCTCATCGCCCAGATTATGGCGGATGGCAGATTTTGCCAGGGTGATAATTTTGATCACTTTCAGGCGGTTGTTTACGATCTCAAACATCTCGTCTACGAGTTCTTTGGTAGCGACTTTAGGATCGTAGAAAGTAAGTTCTGCCTTCTTACGGATATATTCATAGTCACCGCGCTTAGGATAGGTTTCACCCATTCCGTTTTCAAATAAACCTGAACTGCCGGTGAGTACCAGCGATTTAATAGGTGCTTCCGGATGTTTCAGCAGGTAAACCAACGCTACATGCCCTCCAAGTGAATTACCCAGCAGGTGTACATTCGTATAGCCGCGGGCTTCAATAAATTTGTGCACGAACTTGGCCAAACCACTTACTGATGTTTCCAGGATGTTTAAATCATACAGGGGCAACATCGGAATCACAACCTTGTTATACTGCCGGAAATATTCGACCATGTGCGTGAAATTACTCAAGGCGCCAAAAAGTCCATGCAATAATACCAGTGGTTCTCCTTCTCCTTCTTCTATGAAATTAAACTTACCCTGTGTTTTGATTTCGTAATCCATTGCCAAATCTTGAAAGTCAATTTTATGCTAAAATAATTCTTTTTATTAATCTAAATAATCTTTGAAGCCGGCTCACCGGGTTGAATATGCTGCGCTGCATTCTCAAAGAAAGCCTGTAACTGGGCAAAGATATCCTTAAAAACAGGTATCCAGTTCCCGATATGGGTCAGTACCCAGGGGCCAATATGCTCAATATAGGGATACACTACAGATTGTAGTTTGGTTTCAGGACCCAGCAAATAAACCTGGTTGGCCATCCACAGTAACACACTGTAAAAGATAATAAATATCAGGCTATATAATACGATCCCCCCCAATTTATTCAACCAGCCCAACATGGCTAATTCCACCAGTTTCTGCAAAGCTCCCGCTCCCAGTCTGACCAGTAATATTACTCCCAGAAATAAACAAACGAAGCATAAAACGGGCAGCCAGCGGGATTGTATATCCCAGTGCTGCTGCACATACAAAGCGGTAACGGCTGTTAGTTTAAGTGCTGCCGATAGTCCCAGTGTGGCAGCTATCAGCGAAAATACGGCCACTATCAGTCCCCGTGTAAATCCTTTGTAAATGGCAAACACCATGATAATGGCAAAAATAATGTCTATAGACATAATAGAAATATAGGGATTTTCCTACCGGAAATTACCGCAGGGCTGCAACTATGCCACTGTGAAAGTTATGATGACGCAATAAGAAAATCCCGGTATATTATTTCAATAATTCCTTTACCATAGCGGAAATAGCCTTTCCGTCCGTTTTACCCGCCAGTTGTTTGGTAGCTACGCCCATTACTTTCCCCATATCAGCGGGAGAGCTGGCGCCTACTTCCGCAATAATACCGGTAAGGGCTGTACGTAATTCCGCTTCGCTCATCTGCTGTGGCAGAAACTGTTCAATAATCGCCAGTTCTTCCTCTTCTTTCACTGCCAGGTCTTCCCTGTTCTGCTGACGGAAGATCTCCAGAGAGTCTTTTCTTTGTTTGGCCAGCTTCTGTAATAATTTGGACTCATCTGCCTCTGTGAGCTCACCATTACCGCCTTCTGCTGTCTTAGCCAGCAAAATAGCTGCTTTGATGGCACGAAGTGCGCGCAGTTCTGCTTCTTTCTTACCCAACATGGCCGCCTTAATGGCTGCGTTAATATCTAATTCTAATGACATGGTATGGTTAGATTTAATGGATTATTTTCCTTCTGCTTCCTGTTTTTCCTGGAATTTCTTCAGAAAGCTTTTGGCAAAAACACGGATATCGTCTGCCTGATCTTTATAAGGAGTGGCCCGGCTATAGGTATCTGCCATGGTCATCATGGTCTGGAAAAAGAAATCGGCCATTTCATCCACCATCATATCCTTTGTCCACAAATCGATACGCAGCGCTGCTTTTTCGGCACTATCCCAGAAGGATACCATCATCCCTTTGGCTTTGATCATCCGTTCTTCCTTATTATCTGTAGCGCTCCATTCAATCGTCTCGGGCACTTTATTATCGTCCAGACCCACTTGGATCTTTATGGTAGATGTTTTACTCATGATTATATATTAAAGCGCAAAAATAGCCATCTTTCGTTATTTTCAGGATTCCGGGGTAAAGGGATTCAAATTAAATCTCTGCAAACCAGCTCCTATCCCCCTGTCAACAAGGTCCCAATCTCTCCAGCAGCCTGCTCCCAGCCTTCTGCAGGCATTACCGGTGGTATTTTCGCCAGCAGGCGGCTCCGCAGCTGCTCATCTTTATATAATAAGCTCATTTTTTCAGCGAGGTCATCCAGGTTGGCCGGATCGGTATATAATACGGCCTCTCCCCCAGCTTCTCTCACAGCAGCCCCATCCAGGGCAATCACCGGCACCTGACAGCGCCCCGCGGCATATACGGCCAAGGGTAAGCCATCCAACCGGGCAGTATACACCAGTGCATAGGCCGCTCCCGTCAGCCGGGCGAGGGTAGATTCGTCCAAATGCTCCAGCCACACTACATCCTGGCGGAACTTATAGCTTTGCAAAGCGGTGGCAATGTCGGCCCCAGCCTCCGTGAGGCTGCCAGCCAATACCAGCCTGATGTTGGAGCGTTGCCGTCTTTTCAGGGCAGAAAATGCCTTTAGTACCGGAATGATATTATTCCGTGGATGCAGGCTACCCGCTACCAGGAAATATTCTGCACTCCCCGTAAACTCCCTTTTCACGGCCTCCCGGCTTTCCCATTCCAGCGGCTGATATAACGGGCTTACTCCTGGAGTCACCCGTACTATTTTATCTTTTATGGCTGGCGCATGCCGGCTTAGCTCCTCTTTCACGGTATCTGATAATACCACGATACGGCTGGCCCGCGCCAGGTATTTATCCAGGTTCTTTTTTAATCTCCGCTGCTGCAAAACCGGCTGTAGTCCGGCATCCCGCAGGAAAGAAAGGTCCCGGAGCAGGATAATGCCAGGAATTTTGCTCCGCAGCGGCAATGTACCATCCAAGCCAATCATCAGATCAGGCCGGTAAGCTTTCATCGCCCGGGGCAACTGCCACTCCAGCCACCAGTAAAGGTGCCAGGGCTTTTCTCCCTTCAATGGCACTACTACCGTAGTCACATTGGCCGGGAAATTAAGTCCGGCAGGAATATCTCCATCAAAAAAACAGATGAATTGATGTGCAGGCTGCTGCCGGCACATGGCTAAAATTATTTCAGTAGCCACCCGCCCGGTATCAGCAGGCATATCCTGTCTTAAACAAGCAGCAATAACAGCAATTTGCATAATCGAATCCTTTGCCAGCCTGCAAACCTACATAATTTTCACCTTTACACCGGTGGATTTTACCTTTCCCGGCTTCCGGCTGCTACTGATTTGACTTATTGGTAATATAAAATATATGTGGGGTCGAGACATTGGCGGTATTTCCCAGTGAAGCCAGGCCCAATGTGACCATATAGGTTTTTACCCCCCTGAGATGGCGCAAGGTCACCCGAAACGTACCGGTATGTGCATCCGGCACGGCCTCCTGTGGCAACGGTATATTATTAATCTCAGACACTACGTTTAAACTAACGGCTACCCCTTTCTCCGGTAACCGGGAAGTGATATTCACCGTAAAAGTATAGGTACTGTCCAGCGCGATATTATATTTTCCTTCCTGAATCTCCGGTAACTCAAACCGCAGCCCCTCCTCTTCCACCGTATTAACCGGTGCAGGGGCGTCCTTTTTTTTGCAGGCAGAAAAAGACAATAAAGAAAAGGTCAGGATGATTGGCAAGCAGGTTTTCAATAACATAATCTCCATATGTTGGCATGTGAAATTATATTTTTTTTACATACAAATCAAATTTTACTTCTCACATCCAGGGCATCCCGCAATCCGTTCCCCAGCAGGTTAAAAGCCAGTACCAGCAACATAATGGCAGTCCCTGGCGCCAATGCCAGCAATGGATTATGGGTAATAATGAAGTTATAGTTCTCTTTGATCATCAGGCCCCAGGAAGGCTGCGGTGGCTGCACGCCTACCCCCAGAAAGCTGAGCCCTGCCTCTACCACAATGGCCGTAGCAAAATTACCGGCAGCTACCACCATCACGGGTCCCATAATGTTGGGCAACATATGCCGGAAAATGATACGCAGGTGCCCATAACCCAATGCGCGGGCAGCTTCTACAAACTCCAACTCCCGCAGGGAGAGTATCTGGCCGCGGATAATCCGGGCAACGCCTACCCACATGGTGAGCCCCACAGCAATGAATACCTGCCAGAAACCTTTTCCCAATGCCAGCGTAAGGGCAAATACCAGCAGCAGGGCGGGCATCGCCCATATTACATTCACCAGCCACATCACCAGATCGTCTGTACGACCGCGAAAGTAGCCGGCCAGTGCCCCCAGCAACACACCGATACTAAGTGATATAATTACGGCAATACACCCCACTCCCAGACTCACCCGGGTACCTACCAGCAACCGACTCAGGATATCCCGGCCGAATTTATCGGTACCGAGCCAGTAAGTACAGGAAAAAATACGTTCCCGGCTGATCAGCTGCTGTAATTCACTGGCCGGCAGCGGCGCCGATGGCGGCTCTCCATACCAGATCTGTACCAGGGACAAGGTTTCTTCCCGCGTGGTAGATTCATCCACATAACGTTGTATCACCAGTACACTATCCCGGAACGCCCAGGAACGTACAGGCGTCCACGTTACATCTGATTCGCGACCATATAATAACTGATGGAAAAAAGAGACCGGCGTCACCGGCTGCGTTTTTTTCATGGCCAGCATGTGTACCCTGAATCCGGGATGCTGCCCTTCTACTTCCAGTACCATCCGGTTGGCATCCGGCGTATGATCCGGCGCTATCAGATAGGCGGTTAGCGCCACAATCACTGACAAGGCAATGACCAGCAGTCCGGCTACCGCGCCTTTATTACGGCGGAGCCGTTTCCATGATGATGTAAAATCCGACAAATCCTGACTATTTATTTTACCTGGCGGCCCTTCCATTGATAACTGCCAAACTTGCCCAGCCAGCCGGCTATTACAATATAAGGAATATGAAATAACTGGCCGGGAATAAACCACACGAGCAGCTCTGTTTTATTGAAAAAACGAGCTACCGGCAACAGGAAATAAAGCTCCACTGTTACTTTAAACAACAGCAGAATCAGGAACCACGGCCACCATACCGGCAGGAATAAGGCAATGGCGCCCATTATCAGTAAACCGGCATTAAACAGATATACCAGGAATAATACCCAGGTAATCCTTTTATCTTCATATTTATCAGCTTTGGAAGACCAGCGGATACGCTGGTTCATGAAGTCTCTCAGGGTATCCACAGGTAAAGTGCGTACGATAGCGTCTTCACTTTTCAGGTACATCACACCATCCGGATAAGCGCTATAGATCTTGTACATCAGCAACATATCATCGCCGGAAGCGATATTGTCGATACCGGTAAATCCGCCCACTTCATAAAAAGCTTTCTTTTCATACGCCAGGTTAGCGCCATTGCACATGGTACCGGCGGCCAGTTCGGCTGCCGCAGCGGTGATCCCCTGCATCGTCATAAAATCCAGCGACTGCAGCTTTTTGAAGAAGTTGAATTCTTTATAAAAACATACCGGTGCCGCAATAAACCGCGGACGATATTGCTCATAACATTGCACCATGGTTTCTATCCAGCGGGGCGACATCACGCAATCCGCGTCGGTGGTAACAATGAGATCGCCGGCAGCCCGCCCGATGGCCATTTCTATGGCCCGTTTTTTATAGGAGTTGAGCCGCTGCGTGATATCCAGGTGATCAGATAAACGCAACAGGTGGATATTGGCCGCTTTACAACGCTGCACGACAGCAGCGGTATCATCTGTAGAAAAATCGTCTATGATAATGATCTCCAGCAGCGTAGTCGTATAAGTCTGGTGTTGCAGCGCATCCAGTAAAGCCGGCAGATTATCGGCTTCGTTCCGCGCCGGAATAATGACCGTAACCTTAGTGTGACCAGGCTGCGGCGATACCGGATGAAACTTTTTCAAACGCTTCCAGCCGAGACTATACCACAATATCAGTACGCCATAGCCCAACGCCAATCCAATCAATATTATCAAAAAAAAGTGCATGCAGGATCAAAGATTTGATTTGATGATAAAGCCCAGCTGTACGGATATCAGCTGGTGCCCCTTCTCCAGTACCAGCATTTTGTGTGGAAACGTTCCATCGGCAAAACGGGTACCCAGTACAGGAGGAATAACGCGGTCATACTTCCCGAATATCAGGAGTGTTAAAACGTTATAACGGGCTAATAATTGTTTACAATGTTTTTTATCCGGCATCATTCTCCGCATATTCGTCCACACGCTGTAAACCAGTTCCCGCTTGGCGGTTTCATTCATCCGGTGCAGGGCGAACTTGTAGATGCTTTGATTAATCAACCCCAGCTTACGCCAGGTGTGCAGTAAGGTGAAAAATATACGGGGATGATAGGTATTGTATTTAAAGAGCCGGTTACCGATACTTGTTTGTGTCACAAACATATGCCAGGGGTTATTCCGCAAACCATCTGCCGCCAGCATAATGAGCCCGTCTATCCGGCCGGCCATCGTTTCCAGCAGGCAAAGCGCCAGCCGCCCTCCCATGCTGTACCCCAGTAAAGTAAACCGTTCTTTTCCTTCCTGCTCCAATATTGTCTGTACAATCGCCGTCAGGTCTGCTTTTTCAAACGCCCGCGCTTCTTCCCAACGGGTGCTGCCATGCAGTGGCATGTCCAGTGCAATCAGGGTAAAGACATCTCCCAGTCCGGCTACCAGCGGATGAAAGTGGGCCGCACTTTCCCCGAAGCCATGTAAACATATCATGAGCTGTGTACCGGTACCTTCACGGGTTCCGTGAAAGCGGCTTTTCAGGTATGGCAGGTAGAAATCAGACATAAAGGGGAACAATAATAACAAAAAATAATTATGAATCAGGGATAAAAGCCGGATACTGATATGGGTTGCGGGATAAATTCAAGATGTTAAAACTTCCCGGACACTGCACGTTACATGACACTTTTTTCAGTAAATTACAGAACTACCAAAAATTCAGTATCATGGACGCAACAGTAGAAAATAAGACTGCGCTCAAAGGCGCAGAGTTCCTCGTAAAGGAAAGTGCTCCTGAAGAAGTGTTTACCCCCGAAGACTTTTCGGAAGAGCAACTGATGATTAAAGACATGGCCGACCAATTCATCAGTAAAGAAGTTACCCCCGTTGTAGAACGGTTAGATAAACTGGAAGAAGGCCTCATGCCATCACTCCTGGAAAAAGCAGGCGAACAGGGTTTACTGGGCGCATCGTTTCCGGAAGAATATGGCGGACTGGGCAAGGATTTCGTTACTGCCACCATCATTAACGAAGGCCTGGGTGCTGGTCACTCTTTTTCTGTTGCCATGGCTGCACATACGGGTATAGGATCCCTGCCTATCCTGTACTTTGGTACAGAAGAACAAAAACAAAAATATATTCCCAAACTGGCTACCGGAGAGATGAAAGGTGCCTATGCCCTCACGGAACCTGATTCCGGCTCCGACGCGCTCGGCGCCAGAACCACCGCCAAACTGACCGACGACGGCAAACACTATGTGCTGAACGGACAGAAAAGCTGGATCACCAACTCTGGTTTTGCTGATGTGTTTACGGTATTTGCCAAAATAGACGGCGATAAATTCACGGCATTTATTGTTGACAAAGGTACACCTGGATTTACCCTGGGAGCAGAAGAACATAAAATGGGGATCAAAGGATCTTCCACCCGCCAGATCTATTTCCAGGATGCCAAAGTTCCTGTGGAAAATGTATTGGGCGTTATCGGTAAAGGTCACCTCATTGCCTTCAACATCCTGAATATCGGCCGGCTGAAACTTTGCGCAGCTGCCCTCGGCGCCGCCAAAAAATGTATCAATACCTCCGTACAATACGCCAATACCCGCTTTCAGTTCAAACAACCGATCGCTAATTTCGGCGCTATCAAATACAAACTGGCTGAAATGGTCATCCGTACCTGGACAGCCGAATCAGCCCTGTTCCGCACGGCGCAGCTGATTGATGACAAAGAAAAAGAACTGTTTGCAGAAGGCAAACCATTCAACGAAGCCCTGTTGGGAGCAGCAGAAGAATATGCTGTAGAATGTGCCATCCTGAAAGTAAATGGTTCTGAAGTACTCGACTACGTAGTGGATGAAGGCGTACAGATTCATGGTGGTAACGGATTCAGTGATGAATACATCATCTCCAAAGCCTACCGCGATTCCCGCATCAACCGCATCTTTGAAGGTACCAACGAAATCAACCGCCTCCTCGCACTCGACATGACACTGAAACGTGCCATGAAAGGCAAGCTGGATCTGATGAATCCGGCTATGAATGTGATGAAGGAACTGATGAGTATTCCCGAATTTGGTAACGATGATGAAAGTGCGTTCAGCAAAGAAAGAAAACTGATCACCAACTTCAAGAAAGCCATTCTGATGACTGCCGGCGCTGCTGCGCAGAAACTCATGGCGAAACTTGAAAATGAACAGGAAGTACTGATGGACATTGCAGATATGGCCATCGAAACCTTTGTGGCTGAAAGCGCCCTCTTACGCCTGATCAAACTCACCCAGCGTAAAGGCGAAGCGGCAGCTTCCCTGCAGGCCGACATCGTTCGCACCTTTATTTATGATGCGGCAGACCGTATCAATAAATCCGGTAAAGATGCCATCAATGCATTTGCCGAAGGCGACGAACAACGCATGATGTTACTGGGCCTGAAACGCTTTACCAAAACAGAACCATTCAATGCAAAAGATGCCCGCAGAAGAATAGCGGATCAGCTGATTGCAGACAACAAATACGCCTGGTAAAACAGGTACACCTAACAGATGGCGGATATGCCGCCATCTGTTATTTACAATTAACACGCTCCTATTCCCCCGCACCTGCTTATCTTTACCAGATATCGACGACGGGACCATGAAGCCATCAGTACAATTTTTTCTACAGTTTTTTTTTGCATTAAGCCTTCCATTTCTGGCCTCCGGCCAGGCTTCCATACGCCTTAACCAACCGGCCAGGGAACAAAACAATGTTAATACAGGTAAACAATTTATTGCCGGCCGCACCTGCACCGGCTGTAAAGTAAGGATCAATAACGATACCGTACACGTATACAGTACCAACACCTTTGCAGTAAGGTATGACCTTCCCACCGGCAGAAGTACGTTCACCATCACCGCAGAAGATCCTAACGGTGAAACCTACACGAAAAACATTACCTATTATTATAATCCTTCACCAGCACCTGCAGCTACCAGCATATTCCGGATAGACTTCGCAGAAGTAAGCCCCAGCGGAAACGTTCAGCTATCGGCAGGCGATACCCTGCGTGTTAAAATGAAAGGCTATCCCGGTGCGGCGGCTACCTGGTTCGACCATGTTCCCCTGCTGGAAATGCCTGCTGCACAAACCGGCGGTGTACCCGGTTACTACAGCGGGTATTATGTCATTCAGCCCGCCGACTCGCTCCTCAACGGAAAGCTGCGCTTTACCCTGCGCAATCAGGCCGGAGAAACCGCTGTATTAAACAGTACCTATCGTTACACCGTCATGCGGAATGACATACCGCTCACCGGCCGTACCCTCGACAAAATGACGTATCTCACGGCCAGTCCGCACGGCGACCGCCTGGGACCTGATAAAATCGGCTATCTCGATAAAGACGTGTTATTGCAGGTAAGCGGCAAACAGGGGGATTATTATAAAGTCCGGCTATCTTCCAAAACAACGGCCTTTATTCCGGAGCCGCTGCTCGATACAGAGATACCACAGGAACATCCCTCCATTAGTATCGCAACAGATGCTAAAATATGGGGCGATGAAAAATCGGATTATGTTTCCGTAGCCTTGTCAGACAAACTACCCTATCTCTCCAGCCAGTCTGTTTCCCCCGGTAAAATCATTGTAGACATTCACGGCGCCTACAGCGAACAAGGACTAAATACCCTGTTGCAGAACACCCGTGAGATTACTTCCGTAGCCTGGCAACAGCCCACGCATGATGTACTCCGGATGATCATCTCCCTGAAACATATGCCCTGGGGTTATCAGGTATACTATGAAGGCAACCGTATAACGGTAAAGGTTAAACGTGTACCGGAAAGATTATCTCTGCGCGGCCTTACCATCGGGCTGGACCCCGGCCATGGTGGTGGAAATCCGGGTGCTTCCGGACTTACCGGCGCTTCCGAAAAACAACTGACGCTTATTTTGTCTATGCAGCTGAAAGCCGCCCTGGAAAGAGAAGGCGCTACTGTGATTGCTACCCGTACCACCGATAGGTTTGTCGCCAATGAAGAGCGGCTGTCGTTTTTCCGGCAAATCAACCCCGACATCCTGTTAAGTATTCACCTGAATTCGTCTGCCAATCCGGTAGATGCCCATGGTACTGCTACTTACTATAAACACACGTTCTGTGAACCGCTGAATGCGGCCATCCACCGGCGGCTGGTAGAAACCGGATTACGGGATTTCGGCAACAACAACGGTTTTAACTTCATCCTCAATAATCCCACAGAGTTTCCGGATGCGCTGGTAGAAACCCTCTTCCTCAGTAATCCGGGCGATGAAGAAAAAGTATTGGACCCGGCATTTCAGCAAAAGATGGTCGAAAAAATCGTGTTGGGTATCAAAGACTACCTGCAACGGGCAGCCCAATAAATAGTTTTCCCCTGGCCGTTACAGTTATTTGTACTGACCAGGGGAAAAACAAATTACCTAATATTATATGCCTGCCGCTGTTTTCAGGTAAGCCGTGAGTCGGTTTACCGCTGCTGTCACGGCGCCGATTTGCGTGCCTACTTCACTCCACTGTCGTTGTTCGATAGCTTCTCTTACGCCTGGAATGGTTTTAACACCGTAACCGGTATAAAATCCCGGCGCATAGATGGTATGCTTATACCAGGGCCGGGCAGGCAATCCTGCCGTATGTAACAACTGCTGTTCGGCCTGATACAGGGCTTTATTGAAGGCCGGGCTACCTTGTTTTTTGCTGTTGGCCAGCGCCAGTGTAACCGTATCCAATCCCGCCAGGGCATTTTGCAAAGGAGAAAAATCAAAATAAGGCACAGCCGTTTTAATAGCGGGTGGCAACAGGTGTTTGGCAGTATCTGTTACCAGCTGGTATTTGTTTTCGCGGATCAGCTGATTTTCTACCAGGGTAGATTCGCGCAGGCCTGCAGCCAGTTCCGTCAGTTCATTCACGTATCCGTTCACAGTTTCATAGAGTTTCCGGTAGTCGAATGGCAGGTTAACGGCATCGGCTATACGCAAAACAGTATGTCCGGCTGTCTGGGATAAAGCCAGGCCATAATGAAATCCAGGATCTTTAAACCGTACAAAGTCGTCGTAGGAGTCATAGATGGAATGATATTCTCCGCCGGCATCTTCCCCGCCATAACCATAGTTCAGGGAAGGAATGCCCAGGTGCTGGAGGAAAGCCGAATAATCGGACCCTGAGCCCATTGCACCAATAGCAATGCCTTGTTTTGCCAGTTTTTCTTTCTTTAGTTTGGGCGTGGCGGCAGACAGTGCCTCCACAGCCTGTTTCCGGGCGATCACGCTTACACCGGTTTGCGGATCTATGATATCGCGGCCTACTTCATTCACCAGGGTTTCCAGTGCATGAGAGCCCGAAGCTCCCAGGAAACCACGGCCATTGTTATCGGTATTGATGTACACCACTGCTTTTTGCTGCAGTTCTGCCGCATGGTCTTCCGCCCATTCAGTAGATCCCAGTAAGCCAGGTTCTTCACCATCCCAGGCGCAATAAACAAGCGTGCGGCGGGGGCGGTAGCCTTGTTTCACCAGCTCTCCGATGGCTTTTGCTTCTTCCAGCTGGGAAGCCATACCGCTGATCGGATCAGCGGCGCCATTCACCCAGGCATCGTGGTGATTGCCCCGTACCACCCACTCATCCGGCCATTCGCTGCCTTTCAGTTTGGCGATAACATTATAACAAGGGCGTATCTGCCAGTCGAAAGATAATTTCAGGTGTATTTTCTCTTTCCCGGGGCCGATATGGTAGGTAAGCGGCAGGGCGCCTCTCCATTCCGGCGGCGCCACAGGACCTCCCAGGGATTCCAGAAAAGGCCGGGCATCATGATAACTAATAGGCAACACGGGTATTTTCAGCAAACTGGTGGCTTCTTCCCGTTTCAGTCGCCGGGCATCGGCAGTAGCGCCGGTATTGGGAGTTAAAGGATCTCCGGGATAAATCACCATATCCAGGATAGAACCCCGTTGCACGCCATATTCATTTTTAAAAGCGCCTTTCGGATATACGTCACCGTTATAGTAGCCATCTTCTTTCGGGTCGGAGTAAATGATACAGCCGATGGCGCCGTGTTCCTGCGCAACTTTTGGTTTCGTACCCCGCCAGGAGCGGCCGTATTTAGCGATAACGATCTTCCCTTTCACACTTACGCCGGCTCTTTCCAGGTATTCGTAATCTTCCGGCAAGCCGAAATTTACATATACCAGTTCGCCCGTCACATCGCCATCCGCGCTCCAGCAGTTATAAGTAGGTAGTTGTCCTTCCTGGCCGGAGGTCGCATCTTCTTTCAGGGCAGGTTCTTTCAGCAGTGCTTTGTAGCCGCCCGGGATTTCCAGTAATCTTTCCTTGGGTGTCGGAAAAAGAACCTGATAGGTAGCCAGGGAGGCATCCCATCCATAGCTTTTAAACCGTTGCAGGATTTCATCCGCTACCGCTTTGCCGTGTGCAGAGCCGATATGATGCGGATGGGCAGATAACTGACGGATGGTTTCACCAATGTGCTGGCGGCTGAGTTGCTGGTCAAACCGTGCTTCCAGTTCCAGTTGTTTACCAGCCGCTTCAGGGGTGTAGCCGATGAGTTTTTTATCCTGTGCCCGGAGCAGTCCTGTCGTACACAGCAACAGGGCCAGGATACGGGGGAAATGATAAGTTGTCATAAGTGATATAGATCTGTTGGTTGTTCAGGGTTTATACTAAACAATATACGAATAGTCTATTATAATAATAGACTTTTTTGACCAACACTTTGAGCAGATAACATTTGGTTATGATCCATAAGCATAGGTTATCGGGCAAATAGTCTACTTAACGAGTAGATTACTCTATATTTGTAAATACTTCATAGCTTTATCCTTTGGGTAACATTAAATATCATCAACATAAACAGTAGTAATATGGCCAATGCGATTCAGGAATTTAACGACTACCGGGCTAAAATGAACGATGTCATACTGGGCAAGCAGAATAAAGTAATTAACCGCCTGTTTAACCTGGATACCAATACCTATGCAGCAGGAGCGCTGGATGTCAAAACAAAGGAAATGCTGGGGCTGGTAGCTTCCATGGTACTGCGTTGCGACGATTGCATCAAATACCATCTGGGTAAAGCTTTTGAACAGGGTGTTACGACAGAAGAGGTATATGAAATATTTGCAGTAGCGAATATTGTGGGCGGAACGATTGTGATTCCCCATACACGCAGGGCTGCAGAATTTTGGGAAGAATTACAGGCTCAGTGATGGTAAATTTACAGGTATCTATCGTAACTTTACGGACTCTATAATATATATTTTAACTCATACAAATGTCAACAGCAACTATAGCTCCGCAGACCGCCTTAACGGCAAAAGACTTTGCAACTGACCAGGAAGTGCGCTGGTGCCCTGGCTGCGGCGACTACTCTATACTCAAACAGGTACAAACCATTATGCCTACGCTGGGCGTTCCCCGCGAAAATATTGTGATCGTTTCCGGTATTGGTTGTTCATCGCGTTTCCCATACTATATGAACACCTATGGTATGCACTCGATCCACGGCCGTGCTACCGCCATTGCTTCCGGCCTCAAGGCAGCACGCCCTGAACTGAGCGTATGGATTGTAACCGGTGACGGTGATGGTTTGTCTATCGGTGGTAACCATACCATCCACCTGTTGCGCCGTAACTTTGATGTGAACATCATGTTGTTCAACAATCAGATCTATGGTCTTACAAAAGGACAGTATTCCCCTACGTCGGAAGAAAATAAAGTGACCAAATCCACGCCATTCGGCAGTATTGATCACCCTTTTAACCCAATGGCCCTGGCCCTGGGTGCAGATGCTACCTTCATTGCCCGCAGTATGGACCGTGATCCCAAACACCTGCAGGAAATGCTGAAACGCAGCCATGCGCATAAAGGTGCTTCTTTCCTGGAGATCTATCAGAACTGTAACATCTTCAATGATGGTGCTTTTGAAGTGTTTACGGAGAAATCTTCCAAAGGAGATGAAACCCTCTTTGTAGAGCACGGACAACCGTTGATTTTCGGTGCACAGAAAAATAAGGGGATTTACCTGGATGGACTGAGACCAACTGTCGTAGAACTGGGCGATAAATACAGTGCCAGCGACCTGTGGATTCATGATGAAAATGATTTCTATAAAGCGCAGCTGCTCACCCGTATGTTTGATGATTCGCGTATAGAAGGCCATTTACCACGTCCTTTCGGCGTATTCTACCAGGCTCACCGCTCTACCTATGAAGATATCATGGCAGCGCAGTTGGCCGACGCCATTGCTAAAAAAGGCCCGGGCGATCTGGATAAGCTGTTTGCCGGTAATGAAACCTGGACTATTAAATAAATACATCCGGTGTTCCGTATGGCGGCTGCCAGCGGATACTGTTTGAATAAAAAAAGAAGAGCGAAGACCAGTTGGATCTTCGCTCTTCTTTTTTATATCGCCCGTTACGGGTTGCTAATGTGTTAACGCTACTTCAAACAATACTTTATACAGGAGTACTACCCCGAATATAATCATACTCACCCCTGCGATACGATTGAGCCATTCTACATTGGTGAGGGTGAGTTTATGCCGGATCTTATCAGATACAAATACTTTCAGGATATCTGCCGATAATACCAGGCTTAAACAAACACCATACATGATAAAACGATGAGATATTGCCGTAGCACTGTTGGCGACGCATACACCCAGCCAGAAAATAATCACACCCGGGTTGAGGGTATTCATTAAAAACCCGGCCAGCCATATTTTCAGGTAATCATGTGTACGGAACATCTCCGGTTTTTCATCTCCGGTACTGATTCTCACCTTTTTAAACAACAGGCCGTAAATGCCCATCCCTATCAACAAAAATCCGCCTACCACTCCGATAGAACGTTTGTATTCTTCCAGGCCACTGATAAAAGAAGTAGCGAGGTTACCTATCAGTACAAATGCAATGTCGCTGAAAGACACGCCCAGTGCGAAACTGATGCCGGCTTTAAAGCCATTGTTAATACTGTACTTTATGATCGCGAATATTACCGGGCCCACCGATAACGACAGAAATAATCCCAGTCCTAATCCCGCTACGATTGCTGCTATCATGCTTATAGTTTCCGTGTCACACAGGTGCTTATTTAATTCTTAACGGTTTTCCCTTCCAGGAATTTTTCCCAGTCAGACAGCTTCTCGCCTTTCATCACTCTCGGGAATTTGTTCATCGCCCCTTCCTTGCCTTTGCAACGGAGATAATCGATAAACAGTTCATTCGGTAATATTTCCACAAACACTTCCTTCAAGGCAGCGGATCTTTCCACAGCATAGTCATCATTGACTTCTGCCAGGGTCTGATCTATTATTTCACGGACTTTACCTGCGTCCACATCCGGGTTATCGGTACCGATATACCAACGGTGGGCGAACAGGTTCTGATAACTGAATCCGGCTACGGTAAATTCCCGTACGGTAATGCCCAGTTTCTTCTGTACATTATCGATGGCCTTGTTCATGTTATCCACACTCATGTGTTCCCCGCACAGGCTCAGGAACTGTTTGGTGCGGCCTACAATCACTATTTCATGTTCCTTTACGGAAGTAAACTTCACCACGTCGCCAATCAGGTAGCGCCAGGCGCCCGCGCAGGTAGACAGCATCACCGCATATTCCACATCTTCCACTACTTCGTGGATCATGTAGGATTTAGGATTCGGTTTTACTTCTCCTTCCGCGTCGAAGTTTTCTTCATTAAACGGAATGAATTCGTAGAAAATGCCGGCATTCAGCACCAGTTTAATTCCTCTGGTTCCCGGGCGTGCCTGGAAACCAAAAGAACCTTCTGAGGCCATATAGGTTTCAATGAACGCTATAGGCTTTCCGAGGAGCTTCTGGAAGCTATCCCGGTAAGGTTCAAAGGATACCCCTCCGTGAATATAAACGGCCAGATTTGGCCAGATTTCATGGATATTTTTAACGTTGTGGTATTTAATGATTTCTTCCAGCACAATCTGTACCCAGGCAGGTACGCCACAAACGGTACCCACGTCCCATTCGCGGGCTTTCCGCACAATCAGCCTGATACGTTGTTCCCAATTGGGTTTACGGGAAATTTTTCCACCCGGTTTGTAAAAACGGCGGAACCATTTCGGGATATTTTTGGCCTGAATGCCACTCATATCACCTTCATAATAATCGCCTTTTTCAAACAGGGAAGTAGTTCCTCCCAGCATCAGGATGCCCTTTTCAAAGGAACGCGGCGGGATATTGAAATTAGCCATAGAGTACAGCTGTTTCACCCCTACCTTTTTTACTGTTTTCAGCATAGCCTTGGTCACCGGGATATGCTTACTGGCGGATTCCGAAGTACCGGAACTCAACGCAAAATATTTTATCTTCTCCGGCCAGCTCACATTGGCTTCACCTTCCAGACAACGATACCACCACTCCTTGTGCATCTTGCTATAGTTATGCACGGGTATTCTCTCCCGGTATTGCCCGATAAAACTAGGGCTATCCAAAATTTCCTGAAATTGATAGTGGTGGCCGAATTCTGTATCCTTTGCTTTCTCCAGCAAACGGTGCAGCACCTGCAGCTGATATTGGCGCGGTGTTCCTAATTTAAACGTGAACTTCTTCCTGATACGTAGTGACCTGGAAATAAGATTACCTATGATGGCCATTAACTTTTCCTCTCTTTAAATTAAATGAACTGCAAAAATAAGCGGAATCTTGAATATAAGGTGATGGATAATTACAAATTACAGCTTGTAAATTGTAAATAAATATATTATATATATTCAAATAACAATACATGTAGGTTATAATTCGCAATTACTAATTCACAATTCGTAATTACCTTTGCCGCATGTTAAAAGCAACTTTACTCAAAGCTACAGAAGCCAGCGGAAAAATACTGCAGGAATATTTTAACGGTCCATTCGAAGTGAGCAGTAAAAGTACCCTTAACGACCTTGTTACAGAAGTAGATAAAAAGTCCGAACAAACCATCATAGACATCATCCGTGCAACTTATCCTGACCATTTCATCCTCAGTGAAGAAGCAGGGGAACTAAAAACGGATGCCACGGTTAAATGGATCATTGATCCTATTGACGGTACTGTCAACTACGCCAACGGCATTCCCATTTGTTGCGTATCTATTGGCGTGGAAAAAGAAGGAGAAATGATACTGGGCGCCGTATTCAACCCCTTCATGCAAGAGCTGTTTGTGGCAGAAAAAGGGAAAGGCGCTACCCTCAACGGCAAACCCATTCAGGTTTCCCGTAAGGAACAGGTAGCACAATCCTGCCTGGTAACCGGTTTCCCTTACCATTGGGAAGAAAAGCCGCGTAACCCGCTCACCGCCCTCGAAGAAGTGATCAAAGCAGGTATACCGGTACGCCGGCTCGGCTCCGCAGCCATCGATCTTTGCTGGGTAGCCTGCGGCCGTTTCGATGGCTTCTGGGAACATCACCTGCAACCCTGGGATGCCGCCGCCGGATTCCTGATCGTAGAAGAAGCAGGGGGCAAAGTCACCGATTTTGACGGCAATAAATATTCACCATATCAAAAAACAATACTGGCCACCAACGGCCGTATTCATAGTGCATTACAGGACCTTATTAACGGTAAATAAGTTTAGGGAAAGATGGAACAGGAAAGAACAGAAATAAACGACCTCGGAGAATTCGGATTGATCGAATATCTCACCAGGAACATTGAAATACAACATGCCAGCACCGTACTGGGTGTAGGCGATGACGCCGCCGTGATTGACCACTTCGGCAAACAAACCGTGATCAGTACCGACATGCTGGTAGAAGGTATCCACTTCGACCTGATGTACACCCCGCTGAAACACCTGGGTTACAAAGCAGTAGTCGTAAACCTGTCGGACATCTACGCGATGAACGCCACACCTACCCAGATTACTGTCAGCATTGCCTTTTCCAACCGGGTATCTGTAGAGGCGCTGAATGAGTTCTATGAAGGTATTTATGCCGCCTGCGATAAGTATGGCGTAGACCTCATTGGCGGCGATACCAGCAATTCCCAGAAAGGATTTATCATCAGCGTAACTGCTATCGGAGAAGTAACCCCAGACCAGTTCGTGAAAAGATCAACGGCTGAAAAAGGCGATCTGCTCTGCGTTACCGGCGATCTGGGTGCCGCCTACCTGGGCCTTACCCTCCTCGAAAGAGAAAAAAAGATCTACCTGGAAAACCCGCAGCTGTCACCAGACCTCGAGAACCAGACCTATATCATTGGCCGGCAGCTGAAACCGGAAGCCCGCAAAGATATTATTGAATTCCTCCAGGAACAGGACATCACGCCTACCGCTATGATGGATGTAAGCGATGGCCTCAGTTCCGAAATCCTGCATATTGCCAAACAAAGCAACCTTGGTGTTATTCTCTATGAAGAGAAAATTCCGATTGCCCAGGAAAGCAAGGAAATAGCCATGAAATTCGGACTGGATCCTACCGCCTGCGCACTCAGCGGCGGAGAAGATTACGAACTGCTGTTCACCATGAAACAACAGGATTATGACAAGATTGTACTGAATGAACAAATCAGTGTAATCGGATATATGACCGACATCTCCGAAGGCGCCCATATCCTCACCAAAGGCGGCAACAAGTTCAAACTCGTTGCCCAGGGCTGGAACGCTTTTCAACAATAACTTTATCAACGCATAAAAAAAGCCCCGCAAGAGATTGCGGGGCTTTTTTTATGCGTTGATCGCAATAATATTATTCTATGGTAACCGGTATCACCGGACTATTATGTGTAGGCGGCAGCTCACCGGCAAAAATGGAAAACTTCAACTGATATTTACCCGGCTTCTCCGGCATCACTACCTCCAGGTTAATCAACCGGCGAAGAATGGCTCTCTCCAGTGTCATCACAGACTTCACCGGCGGTAACATATCTTCCTGATGCATAAATACATATCCCAATACCGGCTCATGCTCCCGGTCTAAAGGAATCGGCTGACGATAACCATTGTCTGGTTGCAATATCACATTCACCCGTTCGCCCCGTTTTGCTTTAATGGCTTTCAGCGCAGGTTTCAGCTGTATCAGTGAATAAGAATAGTAATGTGGTTGCAGGTTATAATCCCACGTTCCCAATATAGTTTTTACACTATCCGTTACAGGAATACCCGCCCCCGGATCAAAGATGACCATCACTGGTTTTCCCCACAGCTGCGTTTCTGTATCCCAGAAATTATACTGGCTCCGGCGCGATTCCCGGCTGTTAAGACTATAGGATAACTGCCCGGTATAAAACATGTATTTGGATGGCAGCTGATAACTGTTCATAAATACGACCGGCCGGCCGGCAGCACGTGCTGCTACCTGCGAAGTCCACTCCTTATTGTGGTGAATTTCAGGCCTGATTTCCACACCCGGCATAAAATCCCAGATCATATACACCCGCGTAGCCAATACCAGCAACAACGTTACCGGTAAGGTATATACCAGCCAATTCCACGACAGCTTTCTCCGCATAATGGCATGGTGCGCCAGCAATGTGGTAGGCGTAAACAACATCACGGTCCAATTGGCTTCTACCCGGCCTTTGAAAGTGCTGAGCAGGAAAAATACCAATACCCCAATGACGTTGAATTTCAGTGCCCGTTCAAAAGTATGCTGAATAGGACAACGGAAAGCATAATACAGAATCAGCCAGCCGAGCAGCGGACCAAAAAGCAATAACTGTCCGCCTATATAATCCAGTGTATAGGTAATATCGTAGGAAGTGGCATTCCGCTCTATCAGGTGGTATTGCAACGAGGGGAAGCCATGTGTATACTGCCAGTAAATATGCGGTAAAAACAACAGCGTAGTAAGAATACAGGCAATATAAAACTTGAAAACCTTGAGCAGGTTGATGTTGGACAACACCGTAAAAAACACCAGTAGTACCCCATGGTATTTACTGTAAAACATCAGTGCCATGGAAACGCCCAGCAGCAATGTATTTTTCCAGTTTTGCTCCGACAGGAAATTGCGGTATGCCCAGAAATATACCGCAGCAAAAAAGATCAGCGGTACATCCGGAACTGCCAGCATCCCTCCTATCTGCATCGCTCCCATCGCTCCTATCAACAGGTAAAATAACGTGTTATCTTTTGCTGCAATGAGTTTGGCCGTAATCCATAAAGTAAGGGTATTCACCACCACGATCAATAGTCGTACCCCTAACTCATTATGAAAAATACTGTAGCCTAGCTTGATCAGCAAGGCAATCATGGGTGGATGGTCAAAATAACCCCAGTCCATATGACGGGAGTATACCCAGTAATAAGCTTCATCATCCCACAATTCGGAGAAAGAAGCCTGTATGAGTCCTAACACCAGCCAGGTTAACAGGAAAAGATTGCGGTATTGATTTTTTGTAAAGAACCTTTTTATTTCGCTCATGCAAATATTCAGTATGATTAATCCAGTGCGAAGATAGGTCTATTCGCAGTATACTGTTACTTCCCAGTTTGGCCGGATGGCAACCAGTGCTGCTGCATACCCGGGCTTGATACGCCCACGCTGCTGCGCCTGTCCGATTGCGCGGGCCGGGTACAGGCTTGCCATTCGCAGGGCTTCCTCCAGGGAAATACCTACCTGTTCCACACAATTACGGACTGCCTGTATCATCGTAAGCCGGGAGCCAGACAATACACCGGTGGCACTTACGAACCGATCTTGTTCCCGGAGATAGGTATAAGGCCCGGTTTTATTTTCCTCTACCGCATCGGTAATCAGGAATAAACGTTCACCCATGATCTTTTTACTGATCCGGATGGCGGCAAAATCCACATGTACGCCATCCGCGACAATACTGGCACTCACGGCCGGATGATCGTATATAGCTCCTACGATCCCCGGAGCGCGGCTTTCCAGCGGCGACATGGCATTAAATAAGTGGGTAGCATGCCGGATACCCTGTTCAAAAGCAATGTAAGCCTGGTCGTAGGTAGCATTGCTATGCCCTGCAAACACCACAATACCCGCCTCCTGCAACTGCCTGATCAGGATGGGGTCACAGCATTCCGGCGCCAGTGTCATTATTTTCACAATGCCCTTGCCATGAGTAATGATCCAATCGATATCTTCCTGCGCAGGTTTACGGATGTACTGCGGTAAATGCGCCCCTTTTTTTGCCGGATTAATAAAAGGTCCTTCCAGGTGAAGACCGGCTACGCCTTTGCCTCCCTGTTCCCAATAGGCTTTCACCGCATGTATGGCTTCCAGCATAATTTCCGGTGAAATAGTGGCTACAGTAGGCATCACCAACGCTGCGCCGCCCGCCTTGCTGTAGTCTACCACCGCAGTCAGTGAGGCAACAGAAGGATACAGGGAAAACACCGCGCCATTGCCGCCATAAATCTGCAGATCAATCATAGCCGGCGCCAATATAGCCCCCTGCAGATCCACGACCGTACCTTCCTGCGATTCCACGGCAGCAGCAGGCAATATCGACGTAACAATGCCATAATCTGTTGTAACGGCGCTTTCCTCCAATATTCCATCTCCGGTGAATACCCGGGCATTTGTGTAGGTAACTGGCATATTCCGGTAAGTTTAAGTGACTTTATATTGCAGTAAACAAGGATACGCAGGCACTATACAGCATTTCTTTCTGTATCACACTAATCCCGGACTTCATACAATTCCAGGGGCAAACCATCCGGATCTGAGAAAAAAGTAAATCGCTGCTGTGTGTGCGGATCTAAACGTATGGGTTCCGTTTCCACGCCTTTGTCCTGCAGCTGCTGAACAGCCGCAGTAATATCTGCCACGGCAAAAGCCAGGTGACGCAGGCCACTGGCTTCCGGGCGACTCACGCGTGCAGGCGGGTCGGGAAATGAAAATAATTCTATGATATATTGCTCACCAAGTGCCAGGTCCAGCTTCCAGGAATCGCGTTCTGCGCGATATACTTCCCGGATTACCTGCAGGCCCAGCACATCGGTATAAAACGTTTTACTGCGGTGATAATCAGTACAGATAATAGCGATGTGATGGACTGCCTGTAATAACATGGTAAGCCGGTTTATATTATGCTTTGGGCAAAATAGTGAAGGCGTCTGCATCCTTCAGGAAAGGAATATTTTTTCTTATTTCATCCAGCTTCTCACGTTGAAGGGTATACGTAAAAATGTCTTCGTCATGAGATTTGCGGTAGATGATTTCACCCATAGGATCAATCAGGCTGGAATCGCCGCTGTGGTAGATGTTATTGCCATCATTGCCCACCCGGTTTACACCTATAGCAAAACATTGATTTTCAATGGCACGTGCCTGTATCAGTGTTTTCCAGGCGGTACTGCGCCGTTCCGGCCAGTTGGCCACATTCACCAGCAGGTCGTAGGCCGGCGCCTGGGTATCCGGTTGAATGGTATTTCTGGACCATACCGGGAAACGCAGGTCATAACAAACGGTCAGATTGATTTTCCAACCTTTTACCTGGGCTATCAATCGTTTATCACCGGGATGATAATGTTCATCTTCTCCGGCATAGCCAAACAGATGGCGCTTGTCATAAGTACCATAGGTGCCGTTAGGCAGCATCCAGATCAACCGGTTGAGGTACTGACCCTCTTCTTCGATGATCAGGCTGCCGGCGATGATCACATTCTTTTCGGCGGATTTTTGTTTCATCCACTGAAAAGCACTGCCATCCATCTTTTCGGCCAGGCGTTCCGGTTGCATACTAAAACCGGTACTGAACATCTCCGGTAAAAAAATGACTTCCGTTCTTTCTCCTATACTGTTGATCTTCTCATCAAACATTCGGAGGTTAGCCGCTATATCTTCCCAGTGCAGCTGCGTCTGGATAAGTGTTACTTTAAGGTCTGACATTGTCGGTTATTATGAACACTAAATTACAACCTGCGTCATTAGAAAACTTTTAAAATTATAGCTTTCTTATGCCTCATTATTTACAATTTGTTCAAGCGCATCACTAATCAGATCGGATTCAAAACCTTTTTGCAACAGATGTTGCATCGTTTTGTACTTTCTTTTCAGGGGCTGTTCTCTTTCCAGTGACCGGTATTTTTTGTCTGCCAGTTTCAATAATACAGCTGCATAATCATTTTCATCTATCTCCTCCATCGCTTTTTTAATGCAGTAGGCAGATACCTGTTTTTGTTTCAGTTCCAATATTATTTTTTTGCGCCCCCACTGTCTGATACGGAATTTGCCGCCGGCAAAAGCTTTCGCAAAACGTTCTTCATTCAGGAAGTTATCGGCCACCAGTGTTGCCAGTGCCTCTTCTACTTCCGCACCGCGCAATCCTAATTCCAGACATTTATGCCGGGTTTCGTAATGGCTTCGCTCCTGGTAGGCACAATAATGCCGGAGCTTTTCTATCTCTTTTTGCATGTGATGGCACACTATCGCCGTGCCACCAACAAAACAGTTGCCCTGTTGGTGGCCGGTATATCAGATGGATTTATTTTACGATACGCAGTTTCGCGTAGTTCAGCATGATCTTTTTCTCTCCGCCACCCTTCGGGAATACAATGGTGGCAATACGGTTATTGGGAGCACCTTCTATAGCAGTGATGTTACCGAAACCAAATTTCTGGTGTTCTACTTCCATACCTGGTTGCATGCCTGCCGGATCATCGGGGGCAAAACCAGCGGTAGGCACGTGATTCACCGGTACAGAAGATGGTTTGGGCATCGGTTTGGGAGAAGAAGACTGCGCCGGGGCTGCCGGGCTTTTCTTCTGCATCCGGTCAAACATATTATTGGCATTGCTGTTGCTCCAGCCGTTGGTACTGCCGCTGCCGAAGGCATTACGTACACTACCTCCACCAGCATAGCTGCGGTCAATAAATTTATCCGGCATTTCTTCCAGGAAGCGGCTGGGTTCATTCTGCACCAGGTTACCGAAACGATAACGGCTGTTGGCATGCGTCAGCCACAGGCGGGCCTTCGCACGGGTAATCGCTACGTAAAACAACCGTCTTTCTTCTTCCAGTTCTTCGCGGGTGTTAATAGACATGCCGCTGGGAAACAGCGTTTCTTCCAACCCTACGGTAAATACCACCGGGAATTCCAGTCCTTTTGCAGCGTGAATGGTCATCAGCTTTACCACGTCGCTATCTTCATTATTGCCCTGGTCTGCATCTGTCAGCAGGGTAATCTGCTGCAGGTAGGAGCCCATGCTTTTATCCAGCAACTCCCCTTCTTCATCAGGGGTTTCTGTAAATTCCTTGATGGAGTTCAACAGCTCCTGCACGTTCTCATACCGGGCAAGACCTTCGGTCGTTTTATCGTTGAAGAGTTCTTTCACGATATTGGTAGATTTTCCGACCATTACCGCTACGTCGTAGGCATTCTGTTTGCCCAGCATCGCCTGGAAACTGCTGATCATCGTCACAAAACCTTCGATTGCTTCCAGCGTGCCGCTTTTGAAACCGAATTCCTTGGCTCTTTCCAGCACTTCCCACATGGTGATGTTATGCTCATTGCTGAGCACCACCGTTTTTTCGATAGTGGTTTTACCGATACCACGCACCGGGTAATTGATAATTCTTTTCAGGCTCTCTTCATCGCGGGTATTCATGGTCACCCGCAGGTAGGCCACAAAATCCTTGATTTCCTTCCGCTGGTAGAACGACAGACCACCGTAAATACGGTATGGAATGGCTTTCCGGCGGAGGCTTTCCTCAAAGGAACGGCTTTGCGCATTGGTACGGTACAGAATCACAAAATCGCGGTTATCATAATGGTTCCGCAATTTCTGTTCTGCAATGGTATCTGCTACAAATTTCCCTTCCTCGTTATCGGTCATGGTGCGTACCAGTTTGATGGTATCACCTTCTGTATTATCTGTCCAAAGATTCTTTTCTATCTGGCCTTTGTTATGGGCTATTACCTCGTTGGCAACATTCAGGATAGATTTGGTACTGCGATAGTTTTGTTCCAGTTTTACCACTTTCACATCATCGTAATCTTTTTCGAACTGGAGGATATTTTCGATCGTAGCACCACGGAAGGAGTAAATACTCTGGGCATCATCTCCCACTACACAGATGTTTTCATTGACAGCACCCAGGAGTTTAATGATCTCGTACTGTGCCGGGTTGGTATCCTGGTACTCATCGATCATGATATATTTAAACTTGTGCTGATATTTATGCAGCACTTCCGGGAAGGCCTTGAGGATCACATACATTTTGAAGAGCAGGTCATCAAAGTCCATGGCGCCGTTTTTAAAACAGCGTTTGGCGTACATGTCGTAGATCTTACCGATCATGGGCCGGTTGGCGCGCATGTCTTCCTGTTGTACCAGATGATCCAGCTGGTATTCTTCCGGTCCCATCAGGCTGTTTTTAGCAGCTGAAATGCGGTTGTATACGAAGTTGGGCTTATAGTGTTTATCGTCCAGATTCAATTCATTGATGATGGTTTTCAACACACTCTTGGCATCATCGGTATCATAAATGGTGAAATCACTGGGATAACCGAGGCGGCTTGCTTCTGCACGCAGCAAGCGGGCAAATACGGAGTGGAAGGTACCTATATACAGATTGCGGGCTTCACTGCCTCCCAGGATCTTTTCCACCCTTTCCTTCATTTCACGTGCCGCCTTGTTGGTAAAGGTGAGCGACAAAATATTAAACGCATCAACGCCATTACGCATCAGATGAGCAATACGGGTGGTCAGCACCTTGGTTTTTCCCGAACCGGCGCCGGCTACAATCATCAATGGGCCATTGATATGTGTTACTGCTTCCCGTTGTTGTTCGTTAAGCTCGTCTAAATAGTTTGCCTTCATCTCGACTGCTGTTTATATTTTTTGTAGATAGATGTAATTTTCAGAAGGGTGTAAAAGTACGAAAAAGGAGCTATTTTCTACAAAAGACAAAGGAGCAAAGTCCCACAATGGCTGTGGTTTCTTTGCTCCCTGCGATATCTTCTTAAAAAGATTTTTATTCAGGCTTCGCTCCCAGGGCCTTCATAAAACGGAAATGTGATCTTACGGCGCCAGACATTGTGGGAATGGAATGATAAGGCAGATTATGTTCCGCACATTTAGCCGCTACTATTTTGCTGATAGCGGGATAATGCACATGACTGATGCGGGGAAACAGGTGATGTTCTACCTGATAGTTTAATCCGCCTGCAAACCAGGAAATCAGTTTATGACCAGGAGCAAAATTAGCAGTAGTACGGATCTGGTGAATGGCCCATTCGTTTTCAATGACTTTTGCATCCTCTCCGGCTACTTCAAAAGTGGTTTCTTCCACCACATGTGCCAGCTGGAAAACAATGGCCAGTGTAAAGCCCATCACCAGGTGCATAACGGTAAAGCCAATGGCCCACGCCTGCCATCCAACGATTGCCACCGGCAATGCGATGTAGAATACGATGTACAGTACTTTACTTCCCCAGAAGATCATATGATCGCTCATCTTCATGGGCTGCAGTGGCGTAGTATATACTTTACGTCCCAGGTATTTCACGAAGTCCATGATAAATACCCAGGCAAAAGAAGAGATAGCATATATAAGAATCACATATATGTGCTGTATCCGGTGCATCGGTACCCACTTCTGGGTACTGCACTGCCGCATTAGCGGGCTTTTGGCAATATCATCATCCACACCATCCACGTTGGTGTAGGTATGATGGATGATGTTGTGTTTCTGTTTCCAGATGAACGCATTACCACCCAGGGCATTCAGGGAAAGCCCCAGGAAATCATTCACTTTACTATTGGAAGAATAGCTGCCATGACAGGCATCGTGCATGACGTTAAAACCGATACAGGCCAATACGAAACCCAGTACAGCACATCCTGCCAGGGTTATCAGCGGTGGCGCCGGTGCAAATAATACCGATAAATACAATAAAACAGCGCCCGGAATCAGCACGGCTGTTTTAACATACAGTTCCCGGTTACCCGTTTTACGGATATTATTTGTTTTGAAATAGTCCTCTACAGCCAGTTTCAGTGCCGGAAAGAAAAGTGCATTTTTGTTGTTGAAGGTTACCTTTGGCATAATCTTTTTGTTAAGCCGGCATACAGTTGTAGAATATCCCGGAGGGATACAGTGTGCATATCCCACTGTAAGTAACAGTTTTAAAACCGTAAATCACGGATTTCCGTGACTGGAAAGGCTTATTTAACAAATAATTATAGCACAAAAATTTCCGCAAAGTGTACTTGTAGCACAGTTATGGGTATTCAAACCGGGGCTCCTCGCGGCTGCAGCTCTTTTCCCGGACTAAATGGCCGGCACTACTGCAAAATGGCAGCAAACAATGTATCAGGGTATTTTACGAAGCACGGCAACATGCAGGCAATGACCTATCAGGGGTATGCTGATGGTTTGCAGGTATCCGGAGGTGGAATCCGGCGCACGATTTTCCGTTGGCCCCGGCTCAATGGCGGGTAATACGTGTTTTCAGCATTTTACGGGCGAAGTGGATACGACTTTTCACAGTTCCCAGCGGTTCGTTGAGAATGGCGGCAATCTCATAATATTTGTATCCTTCGAAATACAGCAGAAATGGCTGTTTGAAGATAACCGGCAGGTTATATACGGCCATTTGTACATCTTTCACCCGGAGATCGGATTCCGCAAAGTTGCCTACTGCTGATGGCTGGTGACTTAACAGATAGTCGCCGACAGCATTATCCAGTAATCTGTACTGGCGGTTTCCCCGACGGTAATTGTTGATAAAGATGTTGCGCATGATGGTATACAGCCAGGCGCGGATATTGGTACCAGCCAGGTATTTATCGCGGTTAGACAAAGCTCTGAACAGGGTTTCCTGATAGAGGTCTTTGGCTGATTCCGCGTCTTTGGTGAGGGTAACGGCGTATGGCCGCAGGAAATCAGCATTTCCCAATAACAAATTGTTGAATTCGGTGGATGACATAACGGTTAACTTTAATTGATTGATAATAAGCCACAGCAAAGGCTGCCTTCAAACAGGCCGGAGGAAAGGAATAAGGCTGTTACGACGGACATGGGGTGAATACCGGATTATACCTATAACCGGGACATAGACCCCAGGCGGCATCAATAGCCTTAATAACCGGCTTCAACAGGCATTCTTGCCAGTTTTTTTGTTTTCATCGTGTAAGCGTTTTAGTTAGAAAATAAACAAGCATATGGGGTAATTAGAATGACAACAGGGCGAACGGTCTTTAATTCAAATATTGGAAGGTTGTAACTATAACTCAACGTTTGCGCAGCCGTAACGACAAAGAGATCAACATGACACCTGATACCACCGCGTAGATACCGAATAACCAGGTAAGCGTTACTGCTGCTGCCACCGGATTGGAAAAAAGTAATAAACCAAAGATAACTGTGAGGCAACCACCTGCGATATACCAGCCTTCACCGGTGATTACTTTTCTTAATCTGATAGCAATAATGATTTCAATAAGTCCGGCCAGAATGGCCCAGAAGGCCGCCAGATAAATCAGGGCTGCTCCTGTAATAAAAGGATTATAGAAGGTAAGGATACCTAATATAACACCGGCAATACCGGATAGCAGGAATATACCCCAGTTTTCATTTGTTTTGCGGGCCGCTACCGCTCCGATGATAGCAAAGATGCCCGCTATTAATAAATAGGCTCCTATAAAAATGATAAAGGTTGTAAAAGTTACGCCTGGCCAGCATATAGCCAGGATGCCCAACAGCAGCGCAAACAAACCTCTTAGTAAGAAGATCCACCAGTAAGCGTTAAAAAAATTATGCATGCATTCTCAATTTATAATTTCGCAATGAGCAGCTTCAACATGGCAGGGGTATATACAATCGCGTATATTATAAATAGGATTTCCGTTTCATACATTTTGAACAACCAGGATAGCCTAAAGCTCTATTCTCTATTGCAATGCTCGTGCATACTATGTAGCTCCGTTACAACATGACACCGAAGTGCCTGCGGACAAACACCTCAAAGGATAATAAAGGCTCAACACATACAAGGTGGCGGTGTTTTCATAAATGGTAATTTATATGTTTATCAAATAACGGGGCACAAGAGACGACGTATTTTCTTATTCACCGCCTGATACTATAAATACCGATTGAACAACAACAGCTTAGTTAAAAATGTTTAATGGGGAGCCAGCTCTCGACTAAAAAATAATCCGCCTGTAACGAACAACTTATCACACGATGATTCATTCATTATTCGAACAAAACAAAAGACACGTATTGATTCTTAAGGCTAATGGACTCTATACACAATTTATAAAATTTTGTTAAAAAAACAAAACCTTTTTCGCCAATAACTATATAATCTACAGAAACTTAACATTGGCAATAACTGCCATGGCTATACGAAATTATTAACACGAAAATGATCAGCACGCTTTTAATAAGCCAGTAGCGGGCTATCAGGCTATTCTTCATGCCTGTCTACTACCGGACGCAGCTCCCTGTTCGCAATATCCCAGGCAGTATAGAAAACAAGCTGTGCCCTTCTGGTCAACAGATCGAAATTGATTTTATCTACCGTATCCGTGTGCTGATGATAGTCGGCGTGTGTACCGTTGAAGTAAAATATGATGGGAATATTATGTTGTGCAAACATGTAATGATCGGAGCGATAATAAAACGCTTCCGGATCATCGGGACTGTTATACTTATAATCCAGTTGCAAACCGGTATAGGTATCATTGGCTTTTTCATTGATCGGACGTAACTCGGAGCTGAGTTTGTTATCTCCGATGATGTATACGTAGTTCGTATCTTTTTCATGCGCCGGATCAATCCGGCCTATCATATCTATATTCAGGTCTACCACGGTTTGTGCCAGTGGATATACCGGATGTGAAGTATAATACTTGGATCCCAGCAATCCTTTTTCTTCTCCCGATACGGTCATAAACACCATACTGCGGCGCGGGCCATGGCCTTCTCTTTTAGCCTGTGCAAAAGCAGCGGCAATGGAAATCACGGCACTGGTACCGGAACCATCGTCATCTGCGCCATAGAATATTTTATCACCCCGCTGACCCAGATGATCGAAATGTGCGGTGATGAAAACGATTTCGTCTTTTTTATCGGAGCCTTCCAGATAGCCCAGTACATTACAGGGACGCAGGGTCATAAATTCCTTCCGGAATAAAATATGGATACCCGTATCAATCATCGCCGGTTTTCTTTTTCCACTATGGATATCGGCCAATAAACTGTCGCTTTCGCCAATGCCGAGGATCACGGCTGCCATCGCCGGCGACACAAAGTACACATTCAGTGCGCGAACAATGGTATCGCGCTCCAGATAGGTACCTGTTTTACGCAGCTGACGCTGATCCAACGCGCGGTACCGATCTACTGCGGGTGTAATCACCAGTAAAGCACGGGCGCCTTTTTCCTTTGCCACCTTGATTTTATCTATCAACCGGCTTTTGTCGGCAGCAATGCCCGGCACAGTGCCTTCCCGGATCAACACCACGCCATTGCTGGCGTCCAGGTTGCGGTAATCATCCCGGCCATCTGCCACAATTCCATATCCGGCAAATACCACTTTTGCGGTGGCAATATCATCTTCGTGACTGGTACGCAGGTCTGCTATAAAGCCATCTCCATATTCAAATGTTTTTCCTCTTACAGTCATGGTGCCCTGTTTCAGGCTATCGGAATACAACGGGTAATGTTGTTCCCATTTACCCTGTACACCTGGTTGCAGCCCAATTTCCCGAAACTGGCCGGCAATATAGGCGGCCGCTCTTTCCTGACCACGGGTAGCTGTTTCACGACCTTCCATCTCCGGCCCTGCAATGATATACAGTTGTTTTTTCAAGGCAGCATTGGTAATGGTTGTCCCATATTTTTCTGCCACGGAGCTTTTGGCGGCGGGATGTGGTTTGTTATCCTGCGCGTGCGCAGCAGCCGAGAGTAAGATACAGGCAATAATAACCCGGAAGACGCTCATGATAGTCAGATTATGGTTAGATGTCGGGGATGGATAGTTGCTCATAAACGAAGAGCCGGAAAATATTTCCGGCTCTTTAATATTACAACAATTTCGTGTACTCGTAAAGGTAAAAATGAGGTATGGTCTGCACGATTACAGGCAGGCCATTTTACTTACCCGGTTCTGATGACGGCCACCTTCAAATGGCGTGTCTATAAATACATCTACCATTTGTTTGGCTACAGCTGTATCTACAAAGCGGGCCGGTATGCACAATACATTTGCATTGTTGTGGGAACGTGCCAGTCTGGCCAGTTCTTCTCCCCAGCAAATAGCTGCACGTATACCCTGGTGTTTATTGGCTGTAATAGCCACGCCGTTGGCGCTTCCACAGATCAGGATACCAACACCGGCAGTACCTCTTTCCACCGCAGTGGCTACCGGATGGGCATAATCAGGATAATCCACTGATTCACCGGAATGGGTGCCATAGTCTTTTACCTGGAGGCCTTTTGCTTCCAGGTAGGATATTACTTCTTCTTTATACTCAAATCCTGCATGGTCTGCTCCAATGGCTACAGGCAACGCCAGGTTAAAAGTAGTATGTTCCATATCAGTATAGTTTACAGTTAACAAATTAAGACCACTCTTCTACTTCCGGTTTGGCCAGTTTGTTTTCCCGGTCTTTCAGTGCTTTCTTGGATATAAAGATACTGATTTCGTAAAGACAGTACAGCGGCACAAATACGATCAGCTGATCTACCAGATCGGGTGGTGTAATCACCGCAGCCAGGATCAGGATCACTACAATTGCATGGCGTCTGTAGGAACGCAGAAAAGCAGGTGTCAGTATTCCCAGCTTGGTCAGGAAAAATACCAGGATAGGCAATTCAAATAATAATCCCATCCCCAGTATGATCTGTGTCATCAGATCAAAATAATCATCAATAAAAAACTGGTTAATCGCTTTATCTGTTACCGTATAGGAAGCCAGGAAGTTAATAGTGAAAGGCGCCATCAGGAAATAGGCGAATGCAATTCCCAGGAAAAACTGAAACGATACCCAAAAGATCACACCTCTTGCTCCTTTCAGTTCTTTTTCTTTCAACGCAGGTTTTACAAAGCGCCAGAATTCCCAGAAGATATAAGGGAATGCACATACGAAGCCGATGATGAAAGCCAGTTTGAACTGCAACATAATCTGTCCGACCATCTTAAAGTTCTGGAACTGTACTTTCACCGGTGTAATACACAGGTTATCTCCCAGCCCTACGAGGTGGCTCAGTTTACAGAGAACGATATAAGAAGGGAAATCAGCGTTGGTGGGTCCGAAAATTACATTATCCAGAATCTCCTTTGTATAAACAAATCCAATTATGCTGAATGCGACCAGTGCAAGTGCTGCTCTAACCAGGTGCCACCGGAGATCTTCCAGGTGGTCAAAGAAAGACATTTCTGCCTTGTCGTCGTTATTGGAGAAAATTTTCTTTAACATGCTTAATATGATCGATCAATATTGAAAACAGATTCTTGTTCAAGATCACAAATATAGCGGTTGAACACAACAAATAACAGCGGTTGGCCGATAAAGCCACTGTTTTAATTGTCTTTTAAATCTGTATGTAATAGCTGTAAACGCTTTAGTGAATGCTAAGGGAGCTGATATCGTATAGGTGAAAGCGTAGTGAGTGAAGCGTTAGGGCAAAAAAAAGAGCCAGCCCGAGAAGAATCAAGAGCCGGCCTTTCATCCATTGTTTGTTAACCCCAAAAAAGTTGAATTCGAGAATGTCTTTAGCTTCCAGTTTGTCGTACTTACCTAATTGATGGCAAGCGTTCAGAATAAGTAAGAGTCGCTGGATGCGTTTTTTATATTGTAATACAAAAATAACAAGAATTATTTTATTATCAATGTTGGAACACTTTTTTTACAACCTTTTAACAAAAATCAAATCATTGTGTTACATCATCTATGGCAAATGTATACAATCCGTGTTAAATTCCTACTACTTTTTTGAAAAACGTTTTAGCAAAATTGTTATTGGCTCGTTAATATCTAATATTATACAATTTCTTATATCATATTAATATCCGATAAGTCAGCATTATTGGTTAGTATTCCTATACCAAAATCTTCATCTTCACCATCTCAATCCGCGTGTCTGTTACGTTTAGAATATCAAACTCATAATCATCAATGATAATCCTTTCCTTAATCTTCGGAATGGTTTCATGGTGATTAATGATGTAACCGGACAGTGTTTCACTTTCATCTTCGGGGAAGTCGAGCTCATATTTCTCGTTCAAATAATCTAGCTCCAGTCTTCCGGAAAAAATGTATTCTTTTTCTGCAATCTGTTTTTCTACAAATTCTTCTTCATCGTGTTCATCTTTGATTTCACCAAAGATTTCCTCCAGTACATCTTCAATGGTCACGATACCTGCAGTGCCACCAAATTCATCCACTACCCACGCGATGCTCTTGCGTTCT
This sequence comes from Chitinophaga nivalis, assembly GCF_025989125.1. Taxonomy (NCBI): domain Bacteria; kingdom Pseudomonadati; phylum Bacteroidota; class Chitinophagia; order Chitinophagales; family Chitinophagaceae; genus Chitinophaga; species Chitinophaga nivalis. The sequence goes on from NZ_JAPDNR010000001.1 coordinate 432,451, forward strand.
TTATTGAACTTGCTCAGCAGATCAATGGCACTCATGGTTTCCGGCACGGCCAATATAGGATGGATAATGCTGTTGATATCCTTCGGCGCCTTGAACATATCCAACTGATGAATATACCCCAGGATATTGTCGATGCTGCCTTCATAGATAATAATCTTAGACAGTTTCGTATCCATGAATTTATCCCGTGCATCTGTAATAGGCCGTTGAATTTCCAGCGCTTCAATTTCTTTACGCGGGATAAGACAGCCCCTGATTTTTACGTGCGCAAGCGACAGGGCATTCTCAAACAGTTCTGTATTCAGCTCCTGATTTTCGCCCAGGTGTTGCTGCGACTGCCGGATGAAATGCTCTACATCCACGCGGGTAAAGGATTCCCGGGTATCCAGTATGCGTACGTTAAACAGGTATTTCAACATCCACTCGGATATTGATACGAGTACATTCCCTATTATATATAATGGCTTTGCCACTAAAGAAATAGGTAATGCGAAAAAACTCAGTAATGTTTCCGGTCTTGACCGGAATACTGCCCTTGGAATAAAGAATCCCAAAAACAGGATCACCAGCGAGGCCAGTAATATTTCCAGGAAAATGACCAGCGGCAGCATTTTCGCAGTTTCTGCCGTGGCTGCATTGGCTTCCCAGACCGGCTGAAAAACCCCTGCTACCAGAATACTGTAGATGACTACTGTAATCGTCAGTCCTACCAGGCTGGTTGCCAGAAAGCGGCTGGGATTCTCATTGAATCCAGCTAATATTTTACCTGTAGCCCGCCCCTGCTTTTTCTTGAGTTCAATGCTCAACTTATTAACGTTGGCAAATGCAGCCTCAATTCCGGCGAAGAAGCCTGTCAGCAATACCAGGAAAACCAAAATAATGATTGTGTATCCGTCCATCCTAACAAAAATAATGAATTAGGGAAACCAACGATCACGCAGCTATTTTATATTTAAAAAGTCTGTCACCAGCGTTTTTACTTCTTCGTATGCCCTTTCCAGTTCATCATTTACCACTATTTTGTCAAACTCATGAGAGAAAGAAAGTTCATACCGTGCTTTGGCCAGGCGTTCATCCAGGGAAGCCTGTGTTTCTGTACCGCGCTCACTGAGACGTACCCGCAAGGCATCCAGGGAAGGTGGCTCAATGAATATCGTTAAGGCGTTGGCGTGGTATTTCTCTTTAATAGACAATGCTCCTTTCACATCTATATCTACCATTGGAATCTGTTCCTGTTGCCAGATGCGTTCCAGTTCACTTTTCAGGGTACCATAGTATTTACCGGCGTATACCATTTCATATTCTGCAAAAGCATGCGCTTCGATCTGCTGATGAAATTCATCTGTGGACAGGAAATAGTAGTCTTTACCATGTACTTCATTGGCACGTGGCGTACGGGTACTGGCAGAAATAGAGAAGGCCAGCACAGGCATGTTGGCCAATAATTTCTTTACGATAGTAGTTTTGCCGGCACCGGAAGGAGCCGTAATAATGATAATCTTTTTTTCCATTGTGATATTAAAAGTCAGAAATTGCCGGTTGCTTCAAATGCAAAACCCAAAAACCAGTAGAAATGTTTTACCGGAATTTGGGTTTTGATGCAGTATATACTGCGGTTTATACTCTTTTGATGTCTGCCCCCAGTTTTCTCAACCTTTCGTCGATATACTGGTAGCCACGATCTATCTGGTCTATGTTCTGGATAGTGCTCTTGCCTTCTGCGCTGAGTGCAGCGATGAGCAGGGAAACACCGGCGCGGATATCCGGGGAGGACATGGTAATACCCCGCAACGGATGCTGCCGGCCCAGGCCTATCACGACCGCTCTGTGCGGATCGCACAATACAATCTGTGCCCCCATGTCGATCAGTTTATCGACAAAGAACAGGCGGCTCTCAAACATTTTCTGGTGAATCATCACACTGCCTTTCGCCTGCGTAGCCACCACCAGCACGATGCTGAGCAGGTCCGGTGTGAAACCCGGCCATGGGTGGTCTGCAATGGTCAGGATAGAGCCATCCAGGAATGTTTGTATTTCGTAGTCTTCCTGGGAAGGAATATAGATATCGTTCCCTCTTATCTCGAGCTGGATACCCAGCTGACGGAATTTTTCAGGAATGATACCCAGGTTTTCGATCCCGGCATTTTTGATAGTGATTTCACTTTGCGTCATCGCAGCCAGTCCGATGAAGGAGCCGATCTCGATCATATCGGGGAGCATGGCATGTTCGCAGCCTCCCAGGGAGGTTACGCCTTCGATGGTGAGCAGGTTGGAACCTACCCCATTGATCTTTGCACCCATGCGGTTGAGCATTTTGCAAAGCTGCTGCAGGTAAGGTTCGCAGGCTGCATTATAGATGGTAGTAATGCCGGAAGCCATTACAGCAGCCATTACGATATTGGCTGTACCGGTCACACTGGGTTCATCCAGCAGCATATAAGTGCCTTTCAGGCCACCAGGGGCCGTTTCCAGGCGGAAGTAATTATCGTCGGAGTCATATACAAACCTGGCACCCAGCTTTTCGAAGCCGATGATGTGGGTATCCAGTCTGCGGCGCCCAATTTTGTCGCCGCCTGGTTTGGGGATAAAAGCCTTCCCAAACCTTGCCAGCAAAGGACCGGCAATCATAACAGAACCACGGAGACGGCCTGATTTCTTTTTAAATTCCGCGCTTTCCAGGTATTCCAGGTCAATATCATCTGCCTGAAATTCGCAGGTATCACGGGTGATACGGTTGGTTTTTACGCCTGCATCTCCTAACAACTCAATCAGCAGATTTACATCTACGATATCCGGAATATTGGTGATAGTAACCTTTTCAGGGGTCAGCATCACTGCACTGATGATTTGTAAAGCTTCGTTTTTGGCACCCTGGGGTACTATTTCCCCTTTTAAGCGGTTGCCACCTCTTACTTCAAAAGCACTGCTCACTTGTTCCTGTTTTTGCTGTATTTGTTATTGTGCTTGTTATTATTGTTCTTCCCGCTGTTATTGTTGTTTTTGAACTTGTTGTTCTGCTGGAAGCCTTTACGTTTGTTGGTACGGAACTGTTCTCCGCCGCCGGTATTCGTATTACCGCTGCCGGTATTGCCAAAACCTCCGGTGGAAGGAACTGCGACACTGTGTCCGGGATGGAACTCCAGTTCATTGTTGGAGATAGCCAACAGTTCTGCCTTGATAGCATCGTCATGTACACTTTCCTTATGCCAGTTGGTATAGGCCAGTTTCATGTAGTTACCGATACATTGGGTAAATCCTTCTTTTTTTTCGGGATTATCTTCATGCAAGGCTTTATCGATGATCATTTCCAGGTTTTTACCGAAGTGACGGTTCCTGGGATATTTTTTAGGATAAGGCAGTCTGTCTGGTTTCGCACGCAGTTTTTCTACGGTTGGTACCGGATAGGGGGATTCCACTTTCAGGGTGAATCCGGAAATGTTAAAGATATGGTCCCACAATTTGTGTCTGAAATCTTCCACATTTCTAAGATGCGGATTCAGCGTACCCATGAGTTCTATCACAGCCATCGCGTTACGCTGGCGCTCCTCGTCGTCTTCTATGGTTCCCAGGTATTCCACCATTTTCTGGATATTCCTGCCATATTCTTTCATTATCAGGTAATTACGCGTGGTATTGTATTCCATTAGTATTAATTATAAACATGATTTGATGATGGGACATCTTAAGTGAAGTAATAAATCGGCAACATCCATGCAAACATAATAAAAAAATATGAGGATCATTCCACTGCAGGCTATTGTTTATCGTATTGCCAGGGCGCCTGTATTACCGCGCGAAAAGCGCAGCAGGCAAGAGAATTTTAATTCCGTGCTCCCTGTTCGGTATACTTTTCCTAGTTTTATTCTATGCAAACGAATAAACTCCCCATACTTTTTTTACATGGGGCGCTGGGCGCCTCCTCCCAGTTTCCGGCGCTAACCGCCGAACTGGCCCCTCATTATGACATACACCTGCTGGATTTCAGTGGGCATGGCAATACCCCGTTTTCTGAGAACGGATTCAGTATTCCTGTATTTGCAGCAGAAGTACTGGCCTATCTGGAAAGCCATCAACTGGACTTTGTACACCTCTTTGGATACAGCATGGGGGGCTATGTAGCCATGTATCTGGCCCGGCATCATCCGGAAAAAATCGGTCATGTTATCACCCTGGGCACCAAATACAACTGGAATGAAGCCACTGCCGGCAAAGAAGTAAAACAGCTGGATCCCGCGCTGATAGCAGAAAAAGTACCTGCTTTTGCGGCGCAGCTGCAGGAGCGGCATACCGGCAAAAACTGGCAGGACGTGGTGTTACACACCGCCCGTTTAATAGAAGACCTGGGACATCAGTCGCTGCTGAAACTATCGGATTATGCGCAGATAGCTTCTCCCTGTATGCTCATGATGGGCGACAAAGATGGTATGGTGAGCTTTCAGGAAACGATTGAAGTATATAAAGCCTTACCGCTGGCACAGTTCACCGTGTTGCCCGACACGGCACACCCGCTGGAAAAAGCAGATGTGCCGTTACTGGCTTATTATATAAGAAGGTTTACCACACAAAAACTATAACGCGGTATTACTCGCCCATAGCCAGTTTACCCCAGTTGTCCAGCTCTTCTGTTGTCCAGAGTTCCGGGAAAAACACGATGCGCTTGTTTTTCGGAGGCAGGTACTGTTGCCAGTTGGTGCCACCGGTAGCAGCAATATCTTCCGGTTTTTTGTGCAGGTATCTCACGGCAGATTTATAGTGCATCAACGGCCAGCGCACATTGATGTTCAGATCATATTCCTTTAGCATGGGTATTACTTCCTGTTGCTCTTCCGGTGACAGCTGCTGATAACGCGCCTGCATACTGAAGCCTTCATAACGGGTAGCCAGGCTCAGAAAAGGTTCCATGTATTTCAGCTCAAACTGGCGCAGGGTCAGGGTTTTCTTACCGCTCGACAGTTCAGTAGCCCCGTTGCGCCAATAGATGTTGTCCAGTACTGTTTTCAGGGGTTCTGCTGCCAGTGCCTCCCGCTGTGGCTCGTACACCAGGTTCAGTAACCGGGTGGAACAGATTTCGATCATCCGGAACTGCCCACTCTGGAAACCGCTGGCCGGCAACAACGCCATCCGGAACTGCAGGAATTGTTCCTTATCCATACCATCTACCATGATTTCAAAGGAATGGACCAGGTTGCGGAAATAATTATTGATCCGTTTGAGCTGCGTCTTAAAAATATCTACTGTCAGTACAGGTGCATGGCAGATCTGCTCGATTGCCTGCAATGATAATTTAAAGTACAATTCCGTAATCTGATGATAAATGATGAAAATATTTTCATCAGGAATCGGCGTGCGTGGGTGTTGCAGGTTTAGCAAGACATCCAGCTGAATATAATCCCAGTAAGTCAGGTAATCCGCATAGAGCAGGCCATCCAGATAAGCGGATAGGCTTTGCCCCATAGCAGCATATTTTTCTTCCAGCCGTTGTATTTTTTCGGCAATTTCTGTTGTAACCATGGCCGGAAATTAATGAATATGCCCGAATAATTTACCTGGGGTCAACCTCCTGTTTGCGGATTATTATTCCACTACATTAATAGTACGGTAAAAGCTCTCTTCCAGTGAAATCAGGGTTTCGGTTCTTTCAATGCCTTTGATCTTCTGCAACTCATCATGCAGGATGCGGCGCAGCTGCGTAATGTCCTTACAGATGATTTCCGCGAACATGCTGTAGCTACCGGTCGTATAATTAAGACGTACCATTTCCGGGATCTTTCTTAATTCTTTAGCTACGGTATCATACATGGAACTTTTTTCAAGATAGATACCGATAAAGGCAATTACATCGTAGCCGATCATTTTCAGATCTACATGCAATTTAGTACCTTTAACTACACCCAGCTCTTGTAATTTCTTCATTCTCACGTGGATAGTACCTCCGGAAACGAACAATTTCTTCCCCAGATCAGCGTAAGAGATTTCAGCATTAGACATCATCTCGCTGATAATCTGTAAGTCCAGTTTGTCAATATTCAAATTGTGGCTCATTTTTACAATTTGTTTTTGATTGTATTAAAGTTATATGCAAATATTTAAAAAATATCGAAAATTCAAAAATTTTTCTTAAAAAATTTGCAAGAAACTTGCCTTCTCCTTAGATTTGCATCATAATCATCACGAAACAACCTACGAAAAGCGACGGCTGGTAATGATTATAACAAACATTGTGGGATGATGAAATTGGCAGACATGCCCTCTTGTCTCGGGGGTGGGGAGTCCAGGATAAACGTTGTATAGTTGGGTTGACCACTAATCTTATTTATACAATGGCTAACTGCCCCGTGGAGGTTCGACTCCTCCTCCTACAGCTTAAATTGGTTTAAAGCGTTCACAGATCTTGCATCGGTGAGCGCTTTTGCTTTTATACTCCCTCCGGAAGCCCTTATCAACCGGCTGTTTTCCCCCTTCTTCTGTTTATTTTCTTCTTTCGGCTTATTTTTGCGGAAATGGGACAGAAAAAATTACAACGCTTTGCCGAAATAGAAACATTCCCGAATGTATTAATATACCCGGAAGGAATGCAGGGAAAATGGCAGGAACACTTTGGAAACAACCACCCGGTTACACTGGAACTGGCCTGCGGAAAAGGAGATTATACCCTTGGCATGGCCCGGATGTTTAAAGACCAGAACTTTATTGGCGTAGACCTGAAAGGTAACCGCATCTGGAGAGGCGCCAAAACCGCCCTGCAGGAGCCTTTAACCAATGTTGCCTTTTTACGGACGCAGATCGATAAACTCAATAATTACTTTGCAGCGGGAGAGATCAAGGATATCTGGATTACCTTTCCGGACCCTTTCCTGCGTAATTCCAAGTCAAAAAAACGCTTAACGCACCCCAAGTTCCTGCAGCTGTTCCAACCACTGCTGGCACCGGGCGCCACTATCAACCTGAAAACGGATTCTCCCCAGCTATATGCTTTTACACAGGAAGTAATTGCCGCTGCAGGTTGTACCCTGATCACCGATATTCCGGATGTATACGCCCTGCCCGATGTACCGGCCCTGCTTCGTATCCAGACTTATTACGAAGGCATGCACCTGGCAGACGGCAGAACCATCCGCTATCTTAAATTCCAACTGCCGGCTGCGCCGCTGGACTGGCGTAGCATCAAATTACCATCTGATGAAGCAACCGTTGACAGAGAAGATTGACTTTTATTATAATGAAGAAGGGTTAATGGTTCTTACAGAAAAGTTTCACCTGGACCGGGGCTATTGTTGTGGCAACGGATGTAAACACTGTCCTTTTAATTATGAAAAAGTACCCGAACCCAAAAGATCAGCACTCCTTGCCGGCCGCAAAGAAAGAGAAGGCCGGCAGTGAACCTGCTTCTTTTTTTGATGCCGTGTTTAAAATAGTACGGAAGATTCCAAGGGGACGAGCCACCTCCTACGGCGCTATCGCAGAGGCCAGCGGCCTGCGGATCACAGCCCGTATGGTAGGATGGGCCATGAATGGCGCCGGTAAAGCCAAACCTCCGGTACCAGCTCACAGGGTAGTAAACCGTAATGGGGAACTAAGTGGTAAAGGCCACTTCCCCACTCCCACATTAATGCAGGAATTACTGGAACAGGAAGGCATCATGGTAAAAGAAGATAAGATAGAAAATTTTAAAGCTGTATTTTGGGACCCGGGAGCACGAATCACAAGCGCTAGTAAAAAGAAGCAATAATTTTTCATTTTCCAACACCGGAGCCAATCCGTTGAAGCACTGCTTATCTATATGACGATACTCAAACTAAAGCTGGACCAGGATCAGTTAGTGGAGGATTTTTTTGAGAGCACCCACCTGATCGGTATTGCTTCCACCGCTCCGGATTACCAGCTATGCTGGCATATCAACCGTTACCTGCATACTAATTTCAGGGTCAACAACTCCCTGGAAATTACGCTTTCCAAAAAGACCAGATCCTTTCATTTTACGGTGCTGGAATTTCATGAACCGACCAACTCTGTTGCACACTATTTTTATAATAATCATTGCCAGGCAGAATTTCTACTCCCCGAACTGAAAAATATTCACTTTCTTTGGATGATTAAGGGTGATTACTATCAGCCTGATGATGTAAAGAAATTATTGGAAGAATTACGTCATGTTCCACTTGTACAATTAGTATCTTTACTCGACATAAAGGAGATCAGGAACAAGATGAACCTCATCTTTTAAGACAGGACACTCGCATATACAGCCGAGGTTGCAGCATAATTTTACCAAATCCTCTTGACAGAACCCTGGAATTTCATCATAAAACTCCGTTATGTGGCAAGAAAAAAATAAACAGCTTTACAGGGCATTTGAATTCAACGACTTTCGGGAAGCATTTGCATTTATGACTAAAGTAGCCCTGGTAGCAGAAAAAATGGATCATCACCCCTACTGGGTAAATGTATACAATAAAGTGGAAATATATCTTAGCACACACGATGCAGGAAATGTGATCACCGCCAAAGATGAAGCACTCGCGAAAGCTATTGATACATTGCTATAACCAAATTTATACACCATTTGTGAAGCGCATTTTTTTAATGCTGCTGTTGTACTGTTACACTGCAGAGTCCTTTGCCATACAACAACATGCCCCAGCAGACACACTGATAATCAATCCGGCGCACATCCCGGTCATGAAGGATCTGCGTCCTTACATGTATAGCCGTACGGATAGCAGCGGTCACCTTACCCTGCAACAGGTGATGCAGCTACCCTTCCTACACGACACCCTTCTGTTTCATAACTATAAAAAAAATAATGACCGGGTAAACAATTGCTGGCTGCGGCTTCACATCAAAAATAACACCCGGGAAGCCATCAGCTACACCCTGTTTGCCGGATGGCACGATTACATGTACTGGTACCGGCAAATACCCGGCGACAGCTTCCGCCTCCTCATGCAAACAGGCTTAATGCTGGACGACGGTGGCGTGGAAAGATGGGACCACTATGGTTTTGTGACGACTATCCCCGCACTGGAAACCCGTACCTTCTACCTCCATATTATCAACAAGTCCTACAACGAAAATCCGCTGATGCCTATATTGTATAACGATCAGGCCTATGCGCAGTGGCAGGACAAACAACTGGGCATCTACCGGAAAGAAACGGTGGTCATACTGGTGTTACTGGGCATGCTCCTGGTTTTTTTCAGTATTTCGGTGATCAATTACATCCAGCTGCCAGACCGGTCTTATCTGTATTTTGCGACCTATGTACTGGGACTCATCCTCTTTTTTGCCCTCCGGCTGGAAAGCAAGCCTTATCAGCTGTCTTTCTTCCACCGCTGGCCCATGCTCAAATATTACTGGGATATACCCGGGTTGCTGTTTTGCTTCTACATGATGTATCTGCTCTTCGGCAATGCTTTCCTGAACCTGCGCGAACGATATCCGCTCATGGAACGGATCAGTAACTGGGTAGCCACCAGCGTAGGCGTACTGATACTGATCTGCATGTATTGCGTAGCAATAGAACAATATCACCTCCCCACCATTATTTACGGCTATGTATACTTTGTAACACTGGTACCCTTGCTGGCTATATTTGTAGCCTTCACCCGACGTTCCAAACACCATCCGCTGGTACGCTTTTTCCTGTGTGGCTCCGGTTGCCTGTACCTGGCCTGTCTGGGATCTTTCTTAATGCACATCCGTCCGATGGGACTGTTGGGTGCATTGGGCGAACTGACGGCGCCTACCCTCTTACTTATTGGTGGTATTATATTACAGGCCATGTTTTTCCTGGCAGGACTCAGTTACCGCAATAAGCTGGTACACCACGAAAGAACCCGTACCCAGGAGCTGCTCATCAAACAACTGAATAAGAACAAAGAGCTGCAACGCAAGCTGAACGAGCAATTGGAAGAACTGGTAAAAGAGCAGACCACTGAAATTCTCCGGAAAAAACAGGAACTGGAAGAACAACGGAAAAAACAACTGGAAATAGAATACGATAAAAAGCTGACAGAGATTGAGCTAAAAGCCATTCGCGCGCAGATCAATCCTCATTTTATTTTTAACTGTCTCAACTCTATTCAGCTGTTTGTGATGCAGCGCGATTATGAGTATGCCCAGAAATACCTGTCGGATTTTTCTTACCTGATCCGTAAAACACTGGATTTTTCCCGGCGTAATTTTATATCACTGGCAGATGAGATTACTTACCTGAACACCTATCTGGGATTGGAGAAGATGCGGTTTGAGAACAGGATGGAATATGAAATTATTGTAGATGCGGATATTGCGACTGCTGAACTGGAAATACCGGCCATGTTGCTGCAACCTTATGTAGAGAATGCCGTAAAACACGGCATGACCAATCCCAAACAACCTACCGGTAAACTGTCTATTCATTTCAATCAGGTAGCTGCCGATATGCTGGAATGTGTGATCGCTGATAACGGTATTGGGATTGCGCGTTCCAAATCCATGCGTATGCTGCCCAAACACCATCAGTCATCCGGGATGGAGATCAGCCAGAACCGGGCAGAGCTGCTGAATAAAATGTACAATACAGATATACATATAGAAATCATAGACCGGTCATCTGAAGAAGATGATAGTGGAACGATTGTGAAAATACTGATCCCTCAATTATAATTATATTAATATATGCGTCAACGTTAGTAAGTTATTTATATGATAAAGGCAGTTATAATAGATGATGAAAGAAACAGCCGGGATATTATCGTACTCATGCTGGAGAAATATTGTCCGCAGATTACAATTGCAGATACCGCCACCAACTGTGCAGACGGTGTGGCAAAGATTAAAGCGCATCAACCCCAACTGGTATTTCTGGATCTGGAAATGCCCGACGGAACAGGATTTGATGTACTCATGGGTACGCAACCCCACATACCTTATGAAGCGGTTTTCGTGACCGCCTTTGAAAAAAAATTCCAACACGTCATTCGTTTCAGTGATGTGGAACTCATATTAAAGCCTATCGATAAAGAAAGTTTACTCCACGCCGTATCCCTTGCTACTACCAGGATTACAGAGAACAGCAGTAAACAGCGTTACCGCGTTTTGATGGACAACTTCAACAGTAATCAGGAAATGCAGTGGCAGCTGCTGATTCCATCTACTAACGCAGAGGCCTACACGATTAATTTACAGGAGGTGGCTTACCTGGAAACACAGGCCGACAGCTGTATCTTTCATTTAAATAATGGTACCGTTATTTTCGCAGCAAAGCCTTTCCGTTATTATGCCGACTTATTTTCCCTGCTGCGTTTTTATCAGATCAACAATATGCAGATGGTACAGCTGATGAATATTGATCAGATCGATCATCAACGGGGAAAAGTACTGATGAAAAGCGGTGTTGCACTGGATATTACCGCAAGAAGGTTACGGGACCTGCAAAACAGGATTACCTTAAAATAAGACTTCCGTTCCAGTCTGCTATTTCCCCTCTTTCATTACACATTTTCAAATTTTTCGGGTCGCTCATTTTGATTTATTCAAGATAAAGCGATTCTTTTTTATGCGTTCTATTCAGAATAGTTGCTTTTTTAACTATTTGATCACAATGCGCGTATAGTACGTAACAATTATTTAACAAAAAATTTTGGTCGAATAGGTTTTGGTTGTACTTTTGACTCGTCAAACAAAAAAGTCAGACAGTCAGGCTTAAGTGTTTTACAGGATACTATGGCAGAACAGGACCAGAAACGAACATTAATACTGGAAGCGGCTTTGAAGCGCTTTAAAAGGTTCGGTTTGTCTAAAACTACCATGGAAGAGATTGCCAGAGATCTGGAAATTTCGAAAGGCTCTTTATATTATTATTTTTCAGATAAAGAATCCATTTATGGAGCTGTCATAGAGCGCATGATTGCAGATTGTTTTTACGACATGTCTGCCTATGTGGAAAAAGCACCCTCTACGACCGCTATCATAGATCGTTACCTGGAACTGAAAGAAAAAATGTTGCTGGAGTATCATTTTCTGTTTGGTATCAACGAATGGATCAGAGATATACCCACCCCCCGGCAGCGGCAGACAATTGAACTGCTGCAGCAGGTAGAAACAGCTTTTCTTTCAGCGACCATTGCCAAAGGAGTAAGTACCGGTGAATTATGTAAGGATACCGATACAGAAAAAACGGCGGAGCTACTGGTAAATGTATTATTCGGACTATGGGTAATATGGTGCAAGTGGCAGGAATCAGGTTTCGATCCGGATAATAAACAAGCGCTCCGATGCTTTATGGATCGGGAAAAGCAGGCACTCACCATTTTTTTTAATGGGCTAAGATATCAACCAACATTCAACTAAGAATGGCTATCAGATGATGTAGAAAGAATTTACGACACAAGGAACAGTTTTAATGAATATTTAAATTTTACGAAAGATGAAAAAGTTGATTGTATTAGCCGCAGTAGCATTATTTGGTGCTAACGTAGCAAAGGCTCAGTTCAAAAAAGGCGATGTAATTTTAGGTGGTAACTTAAACGTATCTACTAAATCCGAAAAATTAAAAAATAGCGATACCAAGAGCACTGAAACTTCATTCGGTATCAGCCCTAAAGTAGGTATGGCCCTGAACTCCCAATGGGTAGTGGGTGTGTTCGCAAAATCTGAGTTTGGTTCTAACAAAGATGCTGCGAAAGTAAAAACCAAAACTTACGATATCACTCCAGGTGTATTCGTTCGTAACTACCACATGATCGGCGAAAGCAAATTTGCATTCTTCGCTGAAGCAAATGCAGGATACCGTTTTGGTCAGAGAAAAGTTGCTGACGTTAAAACCAACACTTACAACGGTTTCAACGTGAACGTACTGCCAGGTATCACTTACTTCGTTACCAAAAACTTCATGATCGAAGGTGCATTTGGTGGCCTGAGCTACTCTTACGAGCAGGACAAAATCGCTGCTACCGGAGCTAAAGTAAACACCAGCAAATTTGATTTTAACTTCCCTAAAGAATTCCAACTGGGAGTTAACTGGATATTCTAAGCATCTCCCGACAGATGTTTTATGTAAGATAGTTATAAGGTTAGATAGATTGGATAAAACCCCGCCACATAATATGTGTGGCGGGGTTTTTGTTTTTAATAGCATAAACAACCTGTTATGCGTTACTTTATCTTTTCCCTTTGTTTACTGCTGATAGGTATCACCCTCGGCAGTTGTGTAACTTCCCGTCCAGCCGGTAATATGCAAGAATTACCACCGGGTCAGCAAAAGAAAATACGTAGTACGCCAACCGTACAACCATTGCCTCCCGGTCAGCAAAAGAATCAATAGCTTATTTTTTCATCTGCATAAAAAAATCCCGTCAAACGATTGTCTGACGGGATTTTTCATGTAATAATATAATTACTGATTAGCTATTCATAGAAATCAGGAATTCTTCATTGTTTTTGGTACCACGCATGTGCTGTAACATAAAGTGCATGGATTCATCAGTATTCATATCTGCGAGGTGATTACGCAGGATGTGGATACGTTTCAGTGAATCTTTATCCAGCAACAGGTCGTCACGACGGGTAGAAGATGCAGATACATCGATCGCCGGGAAGATACGTTTGTTGGCCAGTTTACGATCCAGCAACAGTTCCATGTTACCGGTACCTTTAAATTCTTCGAAGATTACTTCGTCCATTTTAGAACCGGTATCGATCAGGGCAGTAGCCAGAATAGTGAGGGAACCACCATGTTCTATTTTACGTGCTGCACCGAAGAATTGTTTAGGTTTCTGCATGGCGTTAGCTTCCACACCACCACTCAATACTTTACCGGATGCAGGTGCTACGGTATTGTGCGCTCTTGCCAGACGGGTGATGGAATCCAGCAGGATTACCACATCGTGGCCGCATTCTACCAGACGTTTTGCTTTCTGCAAAGCTATCGCGGATACTTTTACGTGTTTTTCTGCCGGTTCATCGAAGGTAGAAGCAATTACTTCTGCTTTTACACTACGCTCCATATCAGTTACCTCTTCCGGACGTTCATCAATCAATACCACCATCAGGTATATTTCAGGATGGTTGGTAGCAATGGCATTGGCCACCTCTTTCAGCAACATGGTTTTACCTACCTTGGGTTGCGCAACAATCAGTCCGCGCTGCCCTTTACCGATAGGTGTAAACATATCCATGATACGGGTGGAGTAGTTATTGGAAGTAGTTGTCAGTCTCAGTTTTTCGAAAGGAAACAGTGGTGTCAGGTAATCGAAAGGTACACGGTCGCGTACTTCTTCCGGTGACTTATTATTGATCGTTTCAACTTTCAGTAATGCGAAGTATTTCTCTCCTTCTTTTGGCGGACGCACAGAACCTTTTACGGTATCACCGGTTTTAAGACCAAACAGTTTTATCTGGGAAGGAGATACATAAATATCGTCTGGGGAACTCAGGTAGTTATAGTCAGAAGAACGAAGGAAACCGTAACCATCAGGCATCATTTCCAACACACCTTCACTCACAATTACGCCGTCGAATTCGATGTTGAATGCCGGCTCTTTTTTATTACCCGGGAAACGGTTTTTTTGCGCTGCCGGAATAATTGGTTCAATTTCTTCGGGTACTACAAAATCGTCATCATCATCTTCTTCCTCTTCTTCTGCAACCGGCGTCTCCAGGGCTTCTTCAGCCTCTTCTTCGTCTTCGGTGAAAGAAGGAATAATGATGTCGTCATCATCATCAAAAGTAAGTGATGGAATGCTATCAAGATCTATATCAAAATCTTTCAATTTTGATTTAGCGTTATTATTGGAAGTATTGGAAGAAGCAGGAGGCATTTCGTCTGTATCTGAATCTTTTGATTTTGTTCCGGTAACTTTCTTGGCTTTTTTAGCGGCTGGTTTTTCTTCAGCGTGGGCAGGTTCTTCAGCAACAGTGTTAGATTCGTCTTTCTTTACAGGTTTGCGTTTGCGTGCTTTCTTTTCTTCTCCGTTGGCCTGGTTATCTTCTGAGGCAAGTACAGCTTGTTTGTCGAGAATTTTGTAGATCAGGTCCTGTTTGTTCAGTTTTTTAGCGTTGGGAACTTCCAGTTTCTCTGCAATATCAAGCAGCTCAGGAACGAGCATGTCGTTCAATTGTAAGATGTCGTACATCATCTGTGTTGTCAAATTTTAGAAGTGTTGTGAGGCGGGTACCACTGCATACCAACATACACCAATTACAAATAATTGTTTTTGAGTCAATAAATTTAATTTGCTTATTAAATTTGATAGGGAATGTTGAGTTTAGGAACTGCTGATGAAGATGGAAAAAATGAACTTAATCAGGCAGAATATAACGCAAGATTAAAACAAGTTTTATTATTCTCCAAAAAAATTTCCCCTCATATCCTTTACCATCTTTCGGTTGCACCGTTATAGCAGGGCATTTCGCACTTCCTGCATAGGTGCTGCAGCGGGTCTTTACAAACCTTCCCTGCTGCTCCGGCCGCAGTGCTTTTGCTATTTTTAACATTTCTTTTGCAAACTGAACCAGCAAATAGGTACCTCCTGCCACGAAGAGGGGCTATGGACTATGAAGTTTAACGCTTATTTTTGCATTCCTAAATTTTAAATTTTATGAGCCAAAGGATGAAAGTCAAGCAGATCTTGTCGGACGACAAGGCGCATTATGAAGTAACGGTAAAAGGTTGGGTGCGTTCTTTCCGCAACAATCAATTTATAGCGTTAAACGATGGCTCTACTAATAATAATCTACAGATAGTTATTGATACTGACAATACAGCTCCTGCCCTCCTGAAAAGGATTACTACCGGAGCCGCTATCAGCGCTACCGGCCAGATTATCCCTTCTCTGGGAAAAGGCCAGAAAGTAGAACTGAAAGCCAGCACCCTGGAAGTACTGGGCGACTGTGATGGTGAAAAATACCCACTGCAGCTGAAAAACAGACCCAGTCTGGAATACCTGCGGGAAATCGCTCACCTGCGTTTCCGTACCAATACCTTCGGCGCTATTTTCCGGGTACGTCATGCCCTGGCGTTTGCTGTACATAAATTCTTTAACGAACAAGGATTTGTATACCTGCACACCCCTATTATTACTGCTTCCGACGCAGAAGGCGCAGGTGAAATGTTCCGGGTAACCACACTGGACATGAACCAGCCACCCCGCACCGAATCCGGCGAGATTGATTTCCGGGAAGATTTCTTCGGCAAATCCACTAACCTCACCGTATCCGGCCAGCTGGAAGGAGAATTAGGCGCTATGGCACTGGGTGAAATCTACACCTTCGGACCAACTTTCCGCGCGGAAAATTCCAATACAGCCCGGCACCTGGCGGAATTCTGGATGATAGAACCTGAAATGGCCTTCTATGAACTGGAAGACAATATGAACCTGGCAGAAGCCTTTATTAAATCCGTGATCGGATATGTACTGGAAAATAACCGGGAAGACCTGGATTTCCTCGCTGCCCGCCTGGCGGAAGAAGAAAAACAGAAACCGCAACAGGAGCGCAGCGAAATGGGCCTGATCGAGAAACTGGAGTTGGTACTGCACAGTGAATTTGTACGCATTACCTACACCGAAGCCATCGACATCCTGCAGAACAGTAAACCGAACAAAAATAAAAAGTTCCAATACCTCATTGAAGGCTGGGGCGCCGATCTGCAAAGCGAACACGAACGCTACCTGGTAGAAAAACACTTTAAGAAACCGGTTATCTTAACGGATTATCCTAAAGAGATCAAGTCTTTCTACATGAAACTCAACGATGACGGGAAAACCGTACGGGCTATGGATATCCTGTTCCCTGGCATCGGAGAAATGGTAGGTGGTTCACAACGGGAAGAGAACTACGAAAGGCTGGTAAAACGCATGGAAGAAATGCATGTGCCAGTGGAAGAACTGAGCTGGTACCTCGATACCCGCCGCTATGGTTCTGCACCACACGCCGGCTTTGGACTTGGATTTGAACGCCTGATACTTTTTGTAACAGGTATGAGTAATATCCGGGATGTGATTCCTTTCCCAAGAACACCGAAAAGCGCTGAGTTCTAAAACCGGCCCGCTCCGGATAAACGGATAAAAACAAACCCCGTCTGACCTTTCAGGCGGGGTTTGTTTTTTTTATCAATTTTTTATGGAAACCTGCACACCGCTCATCTTACTATCAGAAAGCGCTTTCAACCATCTTCGTTTATCCTAAACCGTTACTTATGGCTGAAATGAATACAACGTCCTCCCACTCCCGCACGGGAGGGAAAGGCACTAAAAGCAATAAAAAGTCTACCCGCGTGGATATGACGCCCATGGTAGATCTGGGCTTTCTGCTGATTACATTTTTCATGCTCACTACTACCCTCGCAAAGCCTAAAACCATGGACCTCCTCCTGCCAAGGGATGATGGAGATTCCATGTCGCTGGCCGCTACCAAAGCACTCACAGTAGTACTGGGTCCTGACAACCGCATTGCCTGGTACGAAGGTATTGGCAACGACCCTGCAAAACCACCGCAGGTAAGCTATTCCAGCTTCGCCAACCGCCAGGGTATCCGGGATGTTATTATCCGGAAAAAAGCACAGGTAGCCCAACGCTTTGGTAAAAATGAACTGATGGTACTCATCAAAGCCGATAAAAAAGCCAACTATAAGAATGTTGTGGATATGATGGATGAGATGCTCATCAATCAGGTAGCCCGGTATGCGATTGTAGATATCAACCGGGAAGAAACAGCTTACTTTAAGTAACCCTACCCAACAACGGATTACGGACAAACCAGCCCGTAATCCGTTATTCGTAATTCGATATTTCCTACCTTTAGCGCTCCAAAACGATAAAGATATGGCAATTACCCACTCCATCCCCTCAGTAGATCTCGCCGATTTTACCTCCGGCGATGCCGGGCTCAAAGCAGCCTTTGTGCAGCAACTGGGAAAAGCTTATGAAGAAGTTGGATTTGTAGCAGTAAAGAATCATGGCATTCCTGATGAGCTGATCGCAGACCTCTACAAGTATGTACAACAATTCTTCCAGCTTCCTTTTGATACAAAACATACCTACGAAATCCCTGAACTGGCCGGCCAGCGTGGTTATACTTCTTTCGGTAAAGAACACGCCAAAGGTTATGAGGCGCCCGATCTGAAAGAGTTTTTCCAGTTCGGACAAACCGTGGAAGATAATGATCCGATTGGTGTAGAATATCCAGCCAATGTACAGGTAGCGGAAGTACCTGCCTTTACACCCACTTTCTTCCAGGCATTCCGTGGTTTTGAACAATCCGGCCGATACCTGCTGCAGGCCATCGCCCTTTATCTGGGACTGGACGAAGACTATTTCGACAACAAAATACATAACGGTAATTCTATCCTGAGAGCGATTCACTACCCTCCTATTACCCAGGAACCTAAGTCTGCGATCAGGGCAGAACAACACGAAGACATCAACCTGATTACCCTGCTGGTAGGCGCTTCTGCAGATGGTTTGCAGATCCTCGACAAACAGGATAACTGGGTACCGGTAACTTCCCTGCCGGAACAAATTGTGGTAAACGTAGGCGACATGCTGCAACGCTTAACCAACAACCGGCTGAAATCCACTACCCACCGTGTGGTAAATCCTCCACGTGAATTGTGGAATACCTCCCGCTATTCCATTCCTTTCTTCCTGCATCCTAAATCCAATATGAGACTGGATTGCCTGGAAAGCTGCGTTACCGCAGAAAATCCGCTGGCCTACGAACCCACCACTGCCGGCGAATATCTGGACGAACGCTTACGCGAAATAGGACTGAAAAAATAAGGCTATTCATAAAAAAAGTCCCGGCGGTATCATATGCATGATCCCCGGGACTTTACAAAATATCCTCTGCTCTCGGCGAGTTTATTCCTTTAATGGTCTTTCCTCCTATGGTTATTCTTTTCATCCGAACACTGAACATTTAACACTGTTTCATGCCGGTGGGTTTTCTATTCAGCAGCAAACAAACTAATCACGGATAAAAGGCCATATTCGTTGTAACTTCCACCCGTATTACAAGTATTGTGCCTTTATTAAACTGAATGCCAGGGATTAATACCACGCCATATGTAATATGTCGGGTTATTTTATTACCTTAAAAATCTGCATTCAGCATTCACATAACTAAACTGTGTTTCTACGTCATATTCCTTTTCTGAAAGCTGTGCTATTACATAGCATTACCGCCTACGGTGGTCCACAGGGTCATCTGGCTATGATGATGAAAACATTTGTGCAACAGCGCAAGGATGTAACCGAACAGGAGCTCATGGAATATAATGCATTCTGTCAGCTGCTTCCCGGCGCATCTTCTTCCCAGACACTCACCCTCATTGGTTATAAACGGGGAGGCGTTTTGCTGGCTATTGTAACCCTCCTGATCTGGATTACACCTGCCTGCCTGATGATGGGTTCTCTCAGTTTTCTGTTGCAGTATTTCGACCGGCGCGCACTGGAAACCGACATCTTCAAATATGTACAGCCGATGGCTGTTGGCTTCCTGGCATACGGCGGCATCCGGGCTTTCCGTATCAGCATCAACAACATAGCCACCTTCATTATCATGGTGGTAGCCATGTTTATGGCTTTTTACCTGAAGTCGCCCTGGACATTTCCGGCGCTGATTATACTGGGTGGCATTGTATCCAATTTCAGTAACAAACGTATTCCTGATATAGCAGAGAAACCCAAAAAAATCAAATGGGCTAATATCTGGCTGTTTGCCAGCCTCTTTATACTGGCAGGTATTCTCTCGGAGCTGGCCCGTACGCACGAATGGGTAACCAGGCGGCCTTTCAACCTCTTTGAGAACTTCTACCGCTTCGGCAGCCTTGTTTTCGGTGGCGGAGATATCCTCATCGCCATGATGCTGGAACAGTATGTAACCCGTGCCAAATCACAGTTTCTGACGGCAGAAGAACTGCTTACCGGCGCTGGTATTATGCGGGCACTGCCAGGTCCAACCTTTTCCATTTCTGCCTATGTAGGCGGTATGGCGATGCGTAACCTGGGCATGGGATATCAGTTCGTGGGTTGTATACTGGCTCCTGTAGCCATTTTCCTTCCAAGCCTCCTGTTGGTACTTTTTTTCTTTCCCATCTGGCATAACCTGAAAAAATACGTGGTCATTTATCGCGCGCTGGAGGGCATCAACGCTGTTGTAGTAGGTATCATGTGGGCTGCTACCTTTATCCTGTTTTTTGCCATTCCGATCAACTGGTATAACCTGGTGATCATGGCCAGTACGCTCGGTGTCCTGTATCTTACTAAAATACCTTCTCCCTTTATCGTACTGGCATGTCTGTTATTAGGATGGCTCCTATAAAGCGGTGATATTATATTCTTTGATCTTGTTATAAAGGGTGGTTAGCCCGATATCCATCAGTTCGGCGGCCTTGGTTTTGTTTCCTTTCACATGGGCCAGCACCCGGATGATATGTCTTTTTTCCATATCAGCCAACCGCAGGGACGCCGGATTATCATCAGAAAGCCCTTGCTGGAAATCGAACGGTAAAGCGGCTGTATCCAGTGTATCCGTATCCGTTAAAATAACTGCCCGTTCAATAATATTCCGCAGCTCCCGGATATTTCCTTTCCAGCTATGCTGCTGCAATGCCTGCAGGAAAGCGGGCGTCATACCTGTAATCCGTTTATTCATTTTAGGCGCTACCTGCTGCATAAACCAGTCGGCCAGCAACGGGATATCCTTTTTACGTTCATTCAGGGAAGGCAGGGAAATCTGGAAAGCCGATAACCGGTAAAACAAATCTGCCCGGAAATGACCGGCGGTAATTTCCTGTTCCAGGTTTCGGTTGGTAGCGGCGATAATACGTACATCCGTTTTGGTAGGTTTGGATTCTCCTACCTTATAAAATTCCTGGGTTTCCAATACCCGCAGGATCTTGGCCTGCAGCTCAATGGCCATTTCCCCGATTTCATCCAGGAAGATGGTCCCCCCGCGGGCTTCTTCAAAAAAACCTTTTTTATCTTTCATAGCACCGGTAAATGCACCGGCGGTATGTCCAAACAATTCACTTTCCAGGATTTCTTTGCCAAACGCACTGCAGTTAACCGCTACAAATGGCTGTTGGCGGCGGTTACTGCCCTGATGAATGGCCTGGGCAAAAACTTCTTTACCCGCGCCGGTTTCACCCAGCAGCAATACGGTGATATCTGCAGGCGCCACTTTCTCCGCCAGGCTGATTGCAGCTTTGATTTCCGGAGAGGTACCCAGTATATTTCCGAAATTGTATTTTCCGCCAATCTTCTTCTCCAGGTCGCGGATACGGAACTGCAATACTGCTTTGTCCATGGCCTTACTCACCAGCGGCAGGATACGGTTGTTATCATCCCCTTTGGTGATGTAATCAAAAGCGCCGTTTTTGATGGCCTGTACCCCATCGGCAATGTTCCCATAGGCGGTAAGCACAATAGTTTCTATTTCCGGATAGCGGGTACGGATGGTCTGCACCAGCTCCACGCCGTTTCCATCCGGGAGTTTCACATCGGATAACACCACCCGGATCTCTTCTTTCTCCAGTAATTTCTGGGCAGCACGTACATTGGGCGCTTCGTGCATCGTATAGCCTTCCAGGGCCAGCAGGCGGCTCAGTAATTTCCGCAGCTGGTCCTCATCATCGATGATTAAAATATGACCTTTAGACATAGCCCGGCAAAGATACTGGTTCCGCTCCTTATTCTTTTTTGGCAGTGGTGGTTTTCTGATTGGATTTAAATACCATGGCGCCAATCATGGAGGCCAGCAGCCCCAGTACAATATTTACAAAAAACAGGTTGCCCAGCAGCGAAATCCGGAAGTTATCCTTTACGGCATCCGTATGCGCAATGTTGCTATGCGCTCCGCCCATCACCACGGTTTCATCCGGCCCACTCATTACAGCGAGGTGAAAAAGCAAGGTAAATACGGCTATCAGTACTGCTGCCAGCACGGTGGTACGAAACCCCATCCCGAAAGACGACATCAGAGAAGTTTTATCATGGTGGGATTTGTTGTAGTGAATAATAGCAATTAATACGCCCAGGAACATCACCAGCCCACCGAAGTAACCGGTCCACAAATCGCCATATGACCGGGTGGCATAGAAAATCAGGGAAAATATGATGGCAGTTACAGCGATAGTAAGACCATATATCAACGGCAGTCTTATCGTAACAGACGAGGAGGAGGTTTGCATAGCTTCCTGTTTAGGTGAAGAAAATGGTTACCTGCTTGCTTGTTTTTCAATTTCACGGATAACCTTACGTAAATCATTTTTACCCCCCTGAATATCGTGCCACAGCGCTCCTTTTTCGTGTAACCGTTCCAGTGAATTAAAGATAGTAAACTGCTGTATCGACAGGGTAGCATCCACCTCATCCCACTCCAGCGGCATAGACACGGTAGCACCGGGTTTGGGGCGTACCGAATAAGGCGCGGCCACGGTTTGTCCGCGGCTGTTCTGTAAAAAATCAATGTATACTTTTTTGTTACGGGCTGCCTTTGCCCGGGTAACACTGGTCGTTGCCGGCAACTGCTGGTTTACCTGACGGGCTATATATTCTGCAAACAAACGACCGGTATCATAACTGTATTTTCCACCGGTGGGGATATAAATATGCAATCCGGTAGATCCGGATGTTTTACAATAACTGCTGATGTTATAGCTATCCAGCAACGCTTTGATATGCTGTGCGGTTTCCACAACATATTTAAAGTGAATATTTTCCGGATCCAGGTCCAGCACAATATAATCGGGGCTATCCAGTTTGCGCACACGCGACAGCCAGGGATTGATTTCAATACATCCCAGGTTGATCATGTAGGCCAGGGTAGCTTCATTGTTACATACCAGGTAATCTATCTTTTTTCCGGCAGCTCCTCCTGTAAGTGGCACTGTCCGGATCCAGTCCGGAGTTTGCTCCAGATCCAGGTCTTTCTGGTAAAAGGAAGCACCGGTAATACCGTTGGGAAAACGGTGCAACGATAATGGCCTGTCTTTCAGATGAGGTAAAACAAATTTTGCGGCAGACAGGTAATAATCAATCAGCTGGCCTTTTGTAATTTTTTCCCGCGGCCAGTAAATTTTATTTTGATTGGTGAGTGTTACCTGTTTACGGTTTAAAGTTAGTATACGTTCATTTTCCATGGTAGCAGGTGTTATTTTCTGCGCGGTTTCCGGATGTACCTCTTTCGCTGCTTTGTCTTCGCGGATACCCAGAAATATGGGCTGCCGCAGCTGACCGGCATTGGTCCACCCTGCAAATTTTACTTCCACTACCAGCTCCGGTTTTACCCAGGTAACCGGCATGTTGGTTTTTACTTTTGTATCGAAGGGGGAAGCTTTGCTACGCAATGGTTGCAGGTGATTATACAATAAGCCGATGGTTTCTTCATTAAGTCCACCGCCACAGTGCCCGATATACTGCAGTTTGTTGTTGGTATACATACCCAGTACCAGCGCGCCTATTTTTTTTCTGCTGCCCCGCGGCGCCGTATAGCCACATACCAGCGCTTCCTGTTGCGCTACAATTTTTATTTTCACCCACGATAGGGTACGTCGTCCTTCTTCGTATGGGCTATCTGTTTTTTTAGCAATGATACCTTCCCATTTTTGTTGCCGGGCTTTTTCAAAAAAAGCAGTGCCTTTTTTCAATATGTGTGTGGAGAATACCACCGTTTTATCCTGCAGTTGCGCGATCACTTCTTTCAGTAGTGTCTTTCGTTCCAGCAAAGTCAGCTGTTGCAGATCATTGCCATCCAGGTGCAACAAATCGAATACAACATACTGTAACTTTCCTTCGCCGGTGGTTTTATAGTGTTGCAACAGCTGAAAATTGGCATTCCCTTTTTTATCCAATACCACTACTTCGCCGTCCAGTACCACATTGTGCGCAACTTTCTCTACAGCCGCTACAATGGGGGCATAGTCTTTATTAAAGGATATGCCGTTACGGGAATAGAGCGACACCTGATGCTGCTGCACGGCAGCAATGGCGCGGTACCCATCCCACTTGGTTTCAAACAACCAGTTATCGTCATCAAATGGCGCTGCAATCAGGGTAGCCATCATAGGCTTGTAGACGGCTTTTATTTTTGTTTTACCAATAGGTTTGGCAGCACCGCCGGCGGGCACCCGTACCACCTTCTTTTGCTTTACCACCTGTTTGGCGGCCGCTTTTTCCTTTATGCCTGCCGCTTTCACTTTTTCCGGCGTATAGTCTTCACTGTTATATCCTGATAAGGCAAATTTATCTTTGTGTTTAATCAGTAGCCAGGCATTTTTCTCTTGTCCTTTCATCTTCACCAATGCAAATTCCCCTTTCAGTTTTTTGCCCTTCATCACAATTTTCAGGTCACCTGATTTGATGGCCGACAAGGCGTCTTTATCGAAGCTGGTACCGTTTTTTCCCAACAGCTCATACGTACCTTTGTCCCAGATATATACCGCACCAGCGCCATAATTACCAGCAGGAATGTTACCTTCAAAATCTTTGTAGTCGTAAGGATGATCTTCCACTTCCATCGCCAGTCTTTTATCAGCAGGGTCCATGGAAGGACCTTTCGGAACTGCCCAGCTTTTAAGTACGCCTTTTACCTCCAGTCTGAAATCATAATGGAGGCGTGAGGCATGATGCCGTTGTACCACAAAAATATGCTGCCCGCTCACCGCCTTTCCTGCTGCGGGTTCCGTGGTGTCTGCAAAATTTCTTTTCTGTTTGTATTTTGCCAGGCTCATGATGCACGTTTTTTAGCGGGTTTACTTAAACTCGCCTTCAGCTGTTCAAATAAATCCGTGTTTTTGGTATGCACGACATTCATTTTTCTCACCACTGTTTTTTTGCCGCTGGCTTTAGCTTTTACTATTTTCAGCAGTTCTGCTTTGTATTCGTCTTTATAGGTACTGATATCGAATGGAGCGGTGTATTGTTTTACCAGTGCGATGGCCATATCCAGTTCCTTTTTATCGAGCCGTATATTGGCTGGTAATGCCAGGTCTGCGGCAGAACGGATTTCCTCTTCGAAGCGCAGCTGTTGCAGGAGCAGGTAATTATCGCGGGGCCTGATTACGCTCAGGTGTTCCTGGGTACGTAACACAAATTTGCTCAGGCCTGCCTTACCTGTTTTCTGTAATGTTTTCAACAATAATTCATAGGCTTTCTCTCCTCCTTTTCCCGGTTCAATAAAATAGGGTGTTTCAAAATAGATATCATCAATTTCACTTTCTTCCACAAAGGAAGAAATTTCTATTATCTTACTTTTTTTAGGGCTGGCGGCTTCAAAGTCTTCTTCTTCCAATACAATGTATTCATCTTTATATAAATACCCTTTTACTATCTGATCCCAGGGCACTTCTTTACCGGTGCTTTCATTTACACGCATATACCTGATATGCGCCAGGTTTTTACTATCCAGCATATCCAGATCCAGCCGGCTGTCCTGGGTAGCACTGTATAGTTTCACCGGTATGTTTACCAGTCCAAATCCAATGGACCCTGACCATATTGCTCTCATAATTGTTATGGTTTTGGTAATACTAAAAATATTAACACAAATAATACCAGTATGCCAACTGTTGCTGATATCACGGCATAACTTTTGGATTTCAGGTAGTGAACTAAAACCTTATTTTATGGAAAAACCCGGTGGTGAAATGACAACTTTAACCAGCATATTGGAAAAACTGCATCAGAAAGGCTTTGACCATGAATTAAAAATGAGTGATCATGGCCGGATGCAATCTCCTGACTTACAAAAAATCTACAATCCGGAAGACCTGACTATCATCAGAACCTATCGTTTTGAAGGTGAGTCAGATCCATCAGACTCTTCGATATTATATGTCATGGAAGACCAGGAAGGAAACAAAGGTTATGTACTGGACGCATATGGCGTCTATAGCTCCCACGAGGAGGCCGGCTTTGATGAATTTATCCAGAAAATCAAAGTAGAGGACAGGGAAGAGCAACTTTTATTTGGATAATAATAATCCCTTTGCAAGAAGTTACGCCTGGTATAGCTATAATGGTTATACCAGGCGTAACTTCTTTTATTTAACCGTTAACGATTTCGCCGCCGTTGGGATGTAGTATCTGACCTGTAATATAAGCCGCATCATCACTGGCCAGGAAAACATAACAAGGCGCTACCTCCACAGGTTGTCCGGCCCTTTTTAAAGGCACATCAGAGCCAAATTCCGCCACTTCTTTCGCAGTAAAGGTAGCTGGTATCAAAGGAGTCCATATAGGGCCGGGAGCCACTCCGTTTACCCGGATTCCTTTATCGGACAATGCGGCCGAAAGCGATCGTACAAAAGCCACAATCGCTCCTTTGGTGGCACTATAATCAATCAGGTGACTGCTACCCCGGTAGGCGGTTACAGAAGTAGTACAAATAATACTACTCCCTTTGGATAAATGCGGTAAGGCCGCACGTGTCAGATAAAAGTGCGGATAAATATTTGTTTCAAAGGTTTTATGCAGCTGTGCCGGTGTAATATCCGCGATACTCTTTTGCGGATACTGGACAGCCGCATTGTTGACAAGAATATCTATTCTGCCTAGTTTCCGGATCGTTTTTTTAACGATATCGTTACAATGTTTTTCTTTACTGATATCACCGGCTATCAGTATACAGGTGCGGCCGGCGCGGGTAATATGATCTGCCGTAACCGCTGCATCTTCTTCTTCATCCAGATAGGACACTACCACATCTGCTCCTTCTTTTGCAAAAGCCACTGCTACCGCACGGCCGATACCACTATCGCCACCGGTGATGACTGCCACCTTATCCTGTAAGCGACCTTTACTGGTTGCTCTTTTTTCAAATACCGGCGCAGGTTTCATCGCTGTTTCGAATCCCGGTTGCCGGTGTTGCTCCTGCGCCTTTCTGACGGATTTTTTAGGATGAGATTTCTGCATATGGCTATATTTAAAAAGGTTCCCGTTGGTGATACAGGAACCTTTGGTGGTGTTGTTACGTTCAACAATTACTATTCAAGCGCGTTTATTCTGCGGCAGCTGCTGCATTGATGGCAGTTTCCGCCACTTCTGTCAACAGGCTGTCTGCATTTTTTTCTTCTTCGAGTGTTTGTTCCAATAGTTTGGCTACCGCTGTATGTTTCATTACCCTCGCCAGGGTACGTAAGCTACCATAGGCAGCTATTTCGTAGTGTTCGATTTTTTGTGATGCAATGATGATACCGGCGTCTCTCACAGCACTGTCTTCGTCTGTATCGGATATCACCTCCTTCCCTTCTGCGATTAAGCCTTCCATGGCTTCACATTTTTTGGTCTGCGCTTTTTTACCCAGCAGTTCAAAAATCTCCTCCAGCCTGGCAACATGTTCTTTGGTTTCTTCCAGGTGGTTGCCAATAGCATTACTGAGGTCTCTTGCAGTTGCAGCTTTCTGCATTTTGGGCAGGGCTTTGACCAGGTTCTTCTCTGCCCAGTAAATATCTTTCAACTCTTCCAGGAACAAAGCATGGAATTTAGAGTCATTCATTCTTCCGGAAGCGCTGTTATGGGTTCCATTTGTAGTTATTTTGGAAGTAGACATGGTAAAAAAATTTGTAGATTTAGTAATGCTGCCAATGCAACAAATAATATTTTCAGAAATGAACTTATGATCTCATTTTCATTTCCTGTTTGGTTCTTTTTTGTCGAATGCCCGCTCTCCTGCCTGCGGATCTGCAGGTTTACGTGGCACGTCTCTTTCTGGCACATCTGGTGGTGGCGGTGGTATTTCCGGTTTATCCGGTGGTGGTTGTACTGGTGTCGGATCTGTTTTTCCAGGTTGTTTTTCAGGCGTAACAGGTTCCTCGTTGGGTTCCTGATGTTTATCCGGATTGCTCATAGCTGATAGTTTTAATGGTAAAGAACTGCTATGAAAAAATCAAAGTTCATTCCAATGCGCGCAAACATACTTTCCAGCCCTCATTCCTGTCACCACAAATGCTTTACAGCAGGTCGTTTCACGATATTATTACCTGCTCTTAAATCGTACTACCTACCTTATCCTGCTGCGTTCGTAATGCCTGTAGAAATAAGAGGCACAATGGGGAAAATGTTGCGCAGAAAGCCGGTAAAAATCTATCTCCCTTTATTTTTAATCCGATTTTTGACCTAGAAATACGTAACTTGAAATGCTTTGTCAGAAACTATTAGATTCAGATGCATTTCCCGGTACATAAAAAAATACGTGTTGGTTTCTTTATTGCATTTACCGTTATCGTAGCTGCTTCTCTTTTTTCCTATCTGGTAGCGAAAAACCTGCTGGACAATGCCGGCAGACTCAACCACGCCATAGAAGTGTCGAAAAGACTGGAGGTAATCAGCCGCCAGCTAAAGGAAGCCGAATCGGCTATCCGTGGGTACAACCTGACTTCAGACAGCTCCTTCCTGAATCCTTCCATGCAGGAAAGAAGCAGAAGAATTGAAAACGAATATATGCAGCTGCGTAGTTTAACGGCTGATAATCCCCGGCAGCAACGCCACCTCGATACACTTCGGCAATTACTGCTGATCAAATACCGGCAACTGATGATGGGTGGGGAAACGGCCACTCAGGATAAACAACAATCGTCTGTCAGGGAAGGGGAAAGATCGATGGACAGGATCGATCATAAAGTGCAGCAGATGGTCCATATCGAAGAAACGCTCGTACAGGAAAAATCAGAACTATTCCATTTCTTTTCGGTGCTCTGGGTACCAGTAATCCTGATTTCTTCACTGGTAGCCATTATGATAGGGGTTTATTCTTATATTATTCTCACCCGGGAATTTCGGTTACAACTGCATATCGAGAATAAAATGCGGTCTTATCAGCATGATCTCCAGCAAAACATTTCCTTACTGAATAAAACCAATCAGGAACTGGAGCAGTTTGCCTATGTGGCCTCACATGATTTACAGGAACCCCTGCGCAAAATATCAACATTCAGCGACCGGCTGCAAATGAAATACAAGGAACAGTTACCACCCGATGCCGTGCAGTTGCTGGACCGGATGGTATCTGCCGTATCCCGCATGCGGGTACTCATCAATGACCTGCTTATCTTCTCAAGAGCAGGTCGTATTACTCCTGAAAGCTTTAAGCCGGTAGATATGAACATCCTGCTGCAGGAAGTATTAAGTGACCTGGAAGTAACCCTGGAAGAAAAAAATGTGCAGATAACCTATGATCAGCTACCGCTGATTGAAGGCAGCGATACCTCCTTTCATCAGCTGTTTCAGAACCTGCTGGCCAACGCCATTAAATTCGCCTATCCCGGCCGCCGGCTGACCATCCATATCCATCACCAGATACTCACCGGCGCAGAGCTGGAACTGAAAAATGAAGTACTGGCTCAAACAGCATTCTGCCGCATTTACATTGAAGACAATGGTATTGGATTTGACCAGGCCTATGCAGAACGCATCTTTCAGATATTTCAGCGGTTACATGGTATCAGTGAATACTCCGGTACGGGTATAGGGCTGGCTATCTGTAAAAAAATTACCGACAGCCATAACGGTTACATCCACGCATATGGCTACCCGGACAAAGGTGCCACTTTTGTCGTAGTACTGCCACTCACCCAAAACAGGAAAAACGAAGAAGCCGGCGCCGGCTAAAAGTTTAGCACTTTTATTGCTGTAATTCACGGTCTGAATTTGCCTAACTACCAACTTTAACCGATGACTGAGCGACCGATACACATCCTGATGATTGATGATGACGAAGATGATTTCTTTCTGGTAACAGAATTACTGCGTGATATATCACCCGGACAATATTTACTGGAATGGGCGCCTACTTATCAAAAAGGCATTGCGGCTATAGAGCGCAGGGTACATGATGTTTTCCTGGTAGATTACCGTTTGGGACCCAATACCGGTATTGACATTATGCATCATATCCAGGAAATGCAATACCAGATGCCCGTGATTATGCTTACTGGGAAAGGCGACTACGCCATTGACCAGGAAGCGATGCAGGCAGGGGCCTATGACTATCTGGTAAAGGGAGAAATCACCGCAGATCTCCTGGAAAGATCTATCCGTTATGCCCTGGATGAATACAGCCATCTTCGTTCCATCGCTGAAAGTGAAAAAAAATATTATGGCATCTTTGAAAAGGCCCATGACCTCATTGTACTGGCCGACTGCGACAGAAACATCATTGATGCCAACCCCGCCGCATTAAAGACCCTGCATTACACTAAAGAAGAAATACTACGCCTGCATCTCCGGGATCTGTTTCAGTCCCGGGAACAAAGTGAACATTTCCTCGATAAC
The DNA here is from genome assembly GCF_025989125.1 of Chitinophaga nivalis. Taxonomy (NCBI): domain Bacteria; kingdom Pseudomonadati; phylum Bacteroidota; class Chitinophagia; order Chitinophagales; family Chitinophagaceae; genus Chitinophaga; species Chitinophaga nivalis. The sequence continues at coordinate 462,705 of NZ_JAPDNR010000001.1, forward strand.
ATCTGCAACAACGGCGTTACCAACACCCAGGAATATGAATTCAAAAACCGGGAAGGCAAAAAGCTGGTAGTGCTGATCAATGCCATTACCCTGGATGAAGCAGCCCAGATATTCCTTTGTGTGATACAGGACATCACTGAAAAGAAAAAAGAAGAACTGGAAAAACAATACCAGGAGAAATTTGTCATTACCGGCCGTATTGCCCGTGTCATTGCGCATGAGGTCAGAAATCCACTTACCAACATACTACTGGCTGTCAGTCAGTTTAAGGAAGAAGAAATCGTTAGCAGCAATGAAGACGCGACGCTGTATACTGATATCATTGAGCGTAACTGTACCCGTATTAATCAGCTGATTACGGAATTACTGCATAGTACCCGTATGATTGAGTTACACATGGCGCCTCACGGCATTAATGAAATGGTAGGAAAAGCGCTGCAGCTATCGCAGGACCGCCTGCAGTTGCATGAAATTGTACTACAGGAAGACCTGGTAAGCCCGGATGTACTGGTCAATGCAGATGATGAAAAGGTAATCATTGCGTTTCTGAACATTATCATCAATGCTGTAGAGGCTATGACACCAAGCAAAGGTATCCTGACGATTACGACTATACGCCATCAGGATAAAGTGCAATTGCTGATCGGAGATAACGGAATCGGTATTCCGCAGGAAAAACAGGCCCGGTTATTTGATCCGTTTTATACCAGCAAAGCAAAAGGGACCGGACTGGGACTCACCAGTACACAGAACATTCTGCTCAACCACAAAGGCAATATACATGTAGATAGTGAGCCGGGAAGAGGCACGATATTTACCATTACCCTGCCGGTGGCAGGTACGGTATCGTAAACATGACAGGTGTTACAGCTATTGGCTTATCTGCAACACCTGTCATGCCGGTTTAATAGTTGATATTCAGCAGCCGCAATTTATTATACAGGGTTTTTCTGTCGATGTTCAACACCTGTGCTGCTTTTGTTTTGTTGTATTTTACTTCTTTCAGTACGTTGATGATCTTATTATATTCTGCCTGTAAGGCTACTGACTTAAGATCATTATCATTGGTAATCAATACCAGTTCGCCACCTGCCGGCGTTTCGTCTACTGTTTGCAGGAAGGACTCCTTCATTTCCAGCGGCAACGCTACCATGGTAATATCCTGTAGTTCCGGCGTCAGCAAACAAGCGCGCCTGATTACATTTTTCAGTTCCCGTATATTTCCCGGCCAGCTGTATTTCTGAAAACAGGCCCATACTTCTGCAGAAATTTTCCCACAGGATTTTTCCAGTTCTCTTTCCACCTGCTTCACAAAGGCATTGATAAACAATCCCAGGTCTTCGCGGCGTTCTCTCAATGGCGGTATATAGATCGTAAATTCATTAAAACGATGGAAAAGGTCTTCTCTGAATTTACCCCGCTGTACAGACTCCGACAGCTTTTCGTTGGAGGCTACAATGATACGTACATCAATAGGAATTTCCTTCAGGCTTCCTACCCGGCGGATTACTTTTTCCTGTAGTACCCTTAACAACGCCACCTGGATATCGTATGACAGGTTGGATATTTCATCCAGGAACAGGGTACCACCCTGCGCCTGTTCAAAAGCGCCTATTTTAGTATTGATGGCGCCTGTGAAGGAACCTTTTTCGTGACCGAACAACTCACTGGCCGCCAGCTCTTTTGACAAGCTACCGCAATCCAGCGCTACGAAGGGCTGTCCGTTTCTTTTACTATGATGATGAATAAGATGTGCAACTGATTCTTTACCGGTACCGGTTTCTCCAAAGATGATCACACTGTAATCGGTAGGTGCTACCAGTTTTATCTGCCGGAAAAGTTCCTTGGCGCCTTCACTTTCACCGTACACATATTTATCGTTTTTATCGCTCAGGTTGCGCGACAGCAGTGTTTCTCTTACTTCCGGCGCACTGCCGGATGCTACCGGTTGTACTGCCAGCCGTTCCATCTCTGATTCCTTGTGGGCAAATGCCTTGTGTACCAGGCTAAGAATTTCGTCCGGATACAAGGGTTTGGAGAGATAGTCATACGCCCCGTTTTTAACCATTTCCACGGCTACCCGTACATCCGTATAACCGGTGATAATGATAACGATGGTATGAGGGTTTATCTGCCGAATATCCTGGAGTAGCTGTGCACCATCTGTATCTTTTAACCGGTAATCACACAACACCAGGTCAAATTTTTTATCATTCATCATTTTCAGCGCAGCAGCACCCGTCATGGTAGTTTCCACGTCAAAACCATGTTTGCTCAGGAACTTACTCAAGAGCGTACAGATATTGATTTCATCATCTATGATCAGGATATTTTTCATACTTCTTTAATATGTGGTATTAGGCAACAGTAAATAAAATTACGAATTAAAAATCAGAGGGACTCAAGCGCTTTTCATGTGGTCTATCAGCTCATCTACATGCTTCACACTGAATGGTTTAGCCAGGAAAAAAGCGGCACCGGCCTGTAAAGCAGTTTGCTTCTCCATGGCGTTATCATAGGCACTGATAGTGATCACCGATAATGTTGGACACCTTTGTTTGATAATGGGCAATGCTTCCAACCCCGATCCATCCGGCAGATGAATATCCAGGAAAAGCAGGTCTGGTTGCTGCTTTTGCAGGTATTGCAACCCTGCTCCAAGCTCATGAACATATTTTACATTATAACCATGTCTTACAAGACTTAGCTGTAATAATCTGCAGATGTCCGGCTCATCATCAATAATCAGTATAGTAGGTCCTTTCATTATTAATTTATCAGTTAGACCCGAGTCTTGCCGGCTCCAGGTGGTTGTGTTTTGTTGCAACATATTTGTATTTATTCCATTGTTCCATCAGTAGCCGGGCAATCAGGTAACATACGGTTGATTCGGCTCCCTGGTTTTGGTTTACATTATTTTTTTCCAATCCATCATAGCATCCGCAGGTAAGTGGATTATAAATCAGCTGTTGCAGATGATTATTACCCAGATACCAGCTAAAGGCAAGACGCATTTTTTCCAGGTAACTATGTTCTCCGGTAGCATGATAGAAAGTATTCAGTGCCATCATGGTGTAAGCTACTTCTATGGATTGTTCTCCACCGTCTTCCTGTTGGCTGTCGGCATGTTTGTGGTACCAGGTTTTATTGCTGATCACTTTCATGTAACTATCGGTGAAAGTCTTACTGCAAAGAAATTCCAGGCTTTCCATTGCCACGGTACGGTATTTCTCCTCTCCGGTTATCTGATATCCCATCATCATTGCTTCGGGTAATACCGCATTACCGTAGGTCAGATAAGCTTCATACCAATGCCAGTTTTCATCTGCTTCCTGTGTATAGGCCGTGTACAGTTTTTCTGTAAGTATACCTAACATCTCTTTGATAGCCTCATCTTTCCGGTAATAAAGGGAATAATAAAGTCCCTTGATGACAAAAGCGATGGCGCGCGGAGATTGTAATTTTCCCATCCAGCGCATACTCAACCGGAACATCGTCCAGGCATGTTGTACAATATCGAAGGGCAGGTGCCGGTTGGCATATAACACATATCCCAATGCCCATACTGCACGGCCGTTGGCATCATCGAGATTTACCTCCTGATTCATATCGGTAAAAGCCCCCTCTTTATTGACATAATTCAGGAACCTGCCGGATGGCTTCTGGCAATATCCGATAAAGTCCATGTATCTGCGGCACAGTGAGTTGACAAAACTCCCGGATTTCAGCTCCGTATTATACATACACATGGCAATCAGGGCCCTGGCATTGTCATCCAGGGTATATCCGAATTCAGGATCGGGTGCGTCGTGTATCGAAAACTGCAGCATACCGAATTCGTCTGTCATACGATCTACGTGATCGAGATAAGGCATGGGCAGATTGGGTAGTATTTTATCTTCTGCGAGGATATCGCTGACTACTGCAATATGAGCAATTGCCACATTTTCCCAGATAGAGTTACGTGTTTTTTCAATAGCGCGCCGGCTCATTTTCAGCCGCAGCTCCGGATCTGCCAGCAGGCGGCAGGCGGCCGCAGTCAGCTGGACAGGGTTATTAAAATCTATCAGGCAGCCGGCTTCTCCGTCGAGCATTTCCTTTGCCTGAATAAAAGAGGTGGAAATAATAGCACAACCAGCGCTCATCGCATATACGAAGGTGCCACTCACCGCCTGATGCGGGTCTTTGGAAGTAAACAGGTATATATCGGTCAGCGACAGATAATCCAGTAAGGTTTCCAGAGAAAGATAGCTATTCACAAACCGTACATTATTTTCCAGGTGATGTTCCTTTACCAGCAGTTCCAGGGATTCCCGATACTTTTCTCCATCCCGGCTGAATATCACCGGATGGGTTTTACCAAGAATCAGGTATATCACGTCCGGATATGCTTTTACAATATCCTTCATCGCCAGGATACCTGTTTCCAGGCCTTTGTTTTCGCTGAGCAGTCCAAAGGTGGTAAATACTTTTTTCCCTTCCAGGTCATACTGTTTTTTCAACAACGTAGGGTCGTCTACGATATGTGCATGGGTACCATGTGGGATATGAATAATTTTTTCTGCCGGTACCTGGTATACCTGCGTGAGCAAAGTGGCGGAAGACTGTGTCATGACCAGTACTTTGGCCGCCAGGGTGCTGACGAGGCTTACAATCCTGGCACACTTGCTATCAGGATACGGTAAAACGGTGTGAAAACGGATGATAAAAGGTTTATCCAGCAAAGAGAGCATGGCTAACAGGTTATGCCCGTATTCGCCGCCATAGAGGCCAAATTCATGCTCAAAACAAAGCAGGTCTATTTTATCATTTTGATTTATTTGTTGGGCAAATGCAATACAATCATCAATATCAAATGGGTTTACCAGATAGGTTACCGGTAATTCTTTGTTGATATTAGGTTTACCCGACTCCTTTAACGCCGCAATTTCAATATTGAGTTTGCCGGCGAAATTCTTTTGCATAGCATTTACCAGATCCTGTGCGAAGGTGGCGATGCCGCACTCGCGGGGTGGAAAGGATGTAACAAAAAGTAAGGTTCTGTTCATTGGATCAACTTTTTTCACGATGGTTAAAATTTCACTCCAGTTCAAGCTGGAACCAATTACCCGGGTCCGGGACAGTGGGTGTTCCAAATATCAATCCAATACGCTGTCACTGGGTTTCCCATTGATGACCCTCCTGTTAATGGGGAATATATTCTACAATCACTGTTCCCCATTCCCACCTGTGGAAAGGGGCAAATGGGGATAACTTTTGGGAATATGCTGTCATATCTTCACAATCCATTAACACTCTATATAAATAGTTCTGCTGATACAGCAGCTATACATCACAGTTTTATAGCACAAATAATGCACAATTATAAATATTTATGTTTATTTACAGCAACAGCTTTGTTTTTTTGTCCGAAGTAGTTTATTTTAGCAATAAGTAACGAACCCGGTATAACCATTATCAACACAGTCAGCATTCATTACTTCATTTAAATTGTACCGCGATTATGCGCAACATTGCATGTACCCTTAATGTGGATGGTATACCCATCAAGATCAACCTACGGAAGTTACCTAAGGAAAGACGTTTTCAGGCCAATATTGACCGGGTAATCACTGAATTCATCATCTCCGATGAAACCAATGAAATAGAACATTATGAAGGCCCTGTATTAAGTGATTATCTGTTTAGTAAAGTCTCTTCTCTTATCCGGCAATATTTCCCGAATGTAAAAGCGATTGTAAAAATAGGGGAGGATAATTATGAGGACTATGATGATTATTAGTCGTAGCGCTACTTTTAGGATTTCTCCTTATAAAATGGATTTGCAGTAAGCCCGTCAGATGGATACATCTGCATATATCCTACTGCAAATCCGTATAGTCATTTCAGTTATTACCGGTTATATAAAACCTTTCTCCAGGGCCATAAAGGCTTCTGACGGGTGTACCTGTTGCCACAGAATAGCATAAACCGCCTGTGCAACCGGCATATAAGCCCCTATCTGCTGGTTCATTTCATACATACATTTGCTGGCATAATAGCCTTCTGCTATCATGTTCAGCTCTAATTGCGCCGCCTTCACACTATATCCTTTTCCAATCATATTACCGAAAGTACGGTTCCGGCTATGCAACGAATAGCAAGTCACCAACAGATCGCCCAGATATGCACTGGCGCTGTAGTTATGTGCTACCGGCGGTAACCCCGACACGCTGGCCTGCTGCTCTTCATACTTCTCCAGAAAGGTCTGCATCTCCCGGAAACAATTCGTAATAAACACACTCAGAAAATTATCTCCATATTCCAGTCCGTGTGCGATACCCGCTCCCAGCGCATATATATTTTTGAGTACGGCTGCCAGCTGTACACCAATCAGATCTGTATTGACAATGGTTTGCAGGTAGCTACCGGTAAACCGGTCGGCAATGGCCTGGGTAGCTTCCTGGCTGGTTCCTGAAAACGTGAGGTAAGACAGCTTTTCATTGGCCACTTCTTCCGCATGACAGGGGCCTGTAATGGTAAAATACTGGCTATCCGGCAATTGGAACTGTTGTTCCAGGTATTCGTTGATCAGGATATTTCTGCCAGGCACGAGTCCTTTGATCGCAGAAATGACCTGCTTGTCTTGCAGCGCATCCGGTGGCAATGTTTGCAGTACGTCTTCCAGGAATGCGGAAGGCACTGCCAGCACCAATTGATCACAGGCTGCCACTACGGATGCCAGGTGGCTGTCCGGTGAAAGTAAACTGGTATCAAAATATACAGAAGTGAGGTAATGTTTGTTATGATGCCGTTGCTGTAAATGCTGGATGGTATCTTCATTCCGGATCCACCAGTGAATATGCTGTCCGTTATCGGTCAGGATTTTTGCCAGCGCAGTAGCCCAGCTGCCACTGCCGATGATACCAATACGTTTTTCCTTACTCACAATACAATTTTTCCGCAATGTAATTAAAAAGGAATTACGAATCAGGAATTAAGCCATACGCGGGGTATGCAGCCTGATTCGTGATTCGTAATTCCTTTTATGATTGCTGACGCAACCGGTTATTTCTGTTGTTGTCCTTCGAAGAGCTGTGCCTTCGGAACAACTTCTACTTTTTTACCATTACCCAGTGTTCGGGAAACCGCGCTGTAAGGAGCGCTGATGATCTGATCCCCTTCTGCCACACCAGCAGTAATCTGGATGTAACTATCATCCTGTACACCGGTTTTTACGGATACCATTTTAACGGTATTATCCTTTTGCAGTAAGAACACTACTTCATTCAAGGCAGGTTTAGTGTCGGCAGCGGAAGAAGCAGTGGTATTATCCTGTTCCTGCTTTTTCTTGTCGCCGTTATGGGTAGTGTCTTCCCGGGTTGTTACGGCATTGATAGGAATAGACAGCACGTTGTTCACGTGTCTGGTCTGGATATCTACGCTGGCGCTCATACCCGGACGGAAAGGAAAACTCCGTGGCGCTTTCGGATCAATCAGGTCCTGATAGCTGCTGGCCAATATACGGATATGTACAATGTAGCTGGTTACCTGCTCTGCAGAAGAAGTAGTGGTAGCGGTAGCGTTGGCAGCACCTTTGCTGGAGCTGGCAATCTGTGTTACCACTCCTTTAAACTGCCGGTTGTTATAGGCATCTACTTCTATGATGGCAGTATCTCCGTATTTTACTTTGGGTACATCATTTTCGCCTACATCCACTCTCACTTCCATGGCATTCATGTCTGCAATGCGCAGCATTTCTGTACCGGTCATCTGTGCAGTACCTACTACCCTTTCCCCTTTCTTTACAGACAGCAGGGAAATGATACCGCCCATTGGTGCGGCAATTGTGGTACGACCCAGGTTTTTGTTGGCTTCATTCAGATTGGCCTGTGCACTCTGCACAGCATATTTACTACTGTTTATCTGTTGTACGGCGGCATTATAATCTGCCAGTGATGCCAGATAGGTAGCTTCTGATGTTTCAAATTCTGATTTTGAAATTACTTTCTGATTCAGTAATTCCCTGTTACGGTTAAATGCTGCTTTATTCTGATCCAAACGGGCTTTATAGGAATTCAGGGAAGCAGTGGTATTAGCCAGCTGGGCTTGTGACTGACTTACAGAAGCCGCCGCTTTGTCCACCATGGAACCATAAATATCTGCGTATATCCGTGCCAGTACCTGACCTTTTTTAACGGAATCGCCTTCCATTACCAGCAGGTCTGTAATTTCACCGGATACATCGGAGCTTACTTTTACTTCTACCTCCGGATAGATTTTACCGCTGGCAGTAACTACCTCTATAATATTTTTTCGGGAGGCTTTGTCAACAGCAACTTTAATCCCTTCTTCCTTACCAATTACTCCGGATGATTTTAATACCATGAGTAAAATAACGAGTGAACCAAGAATGCCTATGAGCCAATAAAGTGTCTTTTTCTTCATAAAGCAGTTTATTTCCTGGAATTGGCTACAGTGATATTTTTTGATCTCTGTAGAACTCCAGTAATTTCATTTTAAATATATAATCGTATTGTGCAGATACCTTATCTATCTGCGCTTTAAACAATTTGCTTTGGGTAGTAATATAATCAATGGTATTCATCAATCCAATGTTAAAGCGTTTGGTCGCAAAATCATAGGATTTCTGGGCAGCTTCCACCCCTTTGGAGGTAGCGCTGAGTTTTTGGAGTGCAGCAATGGCATTGGCATGCGCCGTATAAATATCCTGCTTTAATTTCTGATTATCCAGGTCACGGGTAAGCTTCCTGTTAAATACTTCCTCTTTTGCTTTGGCTACGGTAGCCCGTTGCTGCCAGCCGTTAAACAGCGGAATCCGCAGGCTTAAACCAATATCTTTCTGGAAGGTATTATCAATCTGCTGACCGAAAGGCATGGTAATCTGCTTAATTGGATCTATATAATAGTTATTGGCATATCGTGTATAGAGGTTACCATAACTAGTCAACTTAGGATACAATCCTGCCCGAGCCGATTTAAGATTACGGGTAGCACTTTCTATTCTCAGTTCATCCGATTTGAGCTGCGGATAAGTGGAAGTAGCCACGCTATACACCATTTCCGGCGACATTTCTGCGATAGGCGCTAAAGGTATGTCGGAAATATTTTCAGGAATTTCCGGCTGAAAGGCGATTTCAAAACCCAGGTTCATATACGCCTTGAGCTGCAGGGTAGACAGGATTACGGTGTTCTGGGCTGTTACCAGCGTAGAACTATCCAGTGCCAGCTGCGCTTCCAGGTCGGCCTGGTTACTTTCCGGTACAGATCCGGCAATTACCAGCTTCTTAGTATTTTCCAGGTTCTGGGTAGTTTGTTTCAGATTAACCTCATTGATTTTTACCTGTTCCTTATCCAACAGAATTTTCAGGAAGGCAGTGGTCACATTAAAAGCGAGATCATTTCTGGCTTTCAGTAACAGAAAGCTATTGGAAGCGGCATCCAGTCTGTTGGCAGCAATAGTATGTTGTTTGCCAAACCAGCCAAAGATATCGGCATCTGCACTTAACTGACCAGAGGAAGAGAAAACGGACTGGTTTACATAGGAGTTATCCAGCAAGCTGGCGGCCCTACCATCTGAGTATCCACCCTGAATAGTACCATTCGCATTCGGGAGTCTGCTCAACTGGCTTTGCTTCAACGTAAGTTCAGCCAGGCGCTTTTGCACTTCCTGCTGTTTTACCTGTATACTATTTTGCAAAGCATAATCGACGCATCTTTTCAAACTCCAAGTATCCTGCGCCGCGGCCGATGTTATGTTAGCAAACATGAATAAAATCAGGATCGCTCCTGTAATTTGGGATATTCTCATAACATGCCAAAAATATAGTAATTGTGATGATAGTTTTCTACCCTTCTTGATAGAAGGTAAAATTTTAGTAGGTATGGCATCATACCCTACTAATTGCGTGTACAACATAAAGCTTTTTTTACAATTTTTAAAGAAGGGTCTTTTTATTGCGCCTGTATACGTCCATCACGTATCTGAATAATACGGTTGCCATAGGTGGCGTTTACGTCAGAATGGGTTACCTGAATAATGGTTATTTTATCCTGCTGATTCAGTTGTTTGAACAACTCCATAATAACACGGGCCTGTTCAGAATGCAGGTTGCCGGTTGGTTCGTCTGCCAGGATTACCCTGGGCGCTGCAACAATAGCGCGGGCAATACCCACCAACTGTTGCTGACCACCTGATAACTGGTTAGGAAACAGGTCTTTTTTCGCTACAATATTAAAACGATCCAGTACGTCTGCCACCCGGCTCTTTCTTTCGGATGCCGGTATGTTCTTATATAATAAAGGGGTTTCAATATTTTCATATACGGTTAACTCATCTATCAGATGATAAGCCTGAAAAACAAATCCGATCGCATCGCGATGCAACTGCGTACGCTTTTTCTCATTCATCTTGTCTACCCGCTCACCCGCAAACAGGTATTGCCCGTCTGATGGCTCTTCCAGCAATCCCAGGATATGCAACAAGGTAGATTTGCCAGAACCGGAAGGCCCCATAATAGAAACAAATTCTCCTTCCTGTACGGTGAGATCAATATCTTTCAGAATTTCATTTTTGCCAAATCCTACCGGGTAATATTTAGACACTTGCTGCAGCTGTATCATGATCTGTTTATTTTATTGTTAATTATTTCCTGTTCCTCTAAACGAACAGCGTTTAAACGTATTTCCTACCCCATTTATTTATTCTCCTTTCAGTGCTTCTACCGGATTACTACGGGCAGCTCCGATCGTTTTTACACTCATGGTGGCCAATGCCATTATTGCCATACCCACCCCACCGATCGCAAAAACCCACCAACTCATAGCAGTACGATAAACATATGAAGATAACCATTCATTTACTGCCCACCATGATAACGGGATCGCCAATACGAAAGCAATCATCACCAGTTTCATAAAGTCGCGGGTAAGTAAATTTACCATTTGCCATACAGAAGCACCCAATACTTTCCGGATACCTATTTCCCGGGTACGCTGATTGGTGGTAAAAATCACCAGTCCAAGCAAACCGAGGGCACTGATAAAAAAGGCCAGTCCGGCGCACCAGTTGAGTAAACCGGCCATCCGTTGCTCTTTCCGGTACAGGTGTTCGATTGTTTTGTCCAGAAACTCATACCGGAATGTTTCCCGCGGATATACTTCTTTCCAGGCTTTTTCAATTTTCTCAATCGCCTGTTTCCATATTATACCGTCTTTACCAGGTGCCTGTAACAATACATGCATCACCCGGTGACTACTGGCAGCACTGGTAATTGCCAGTATCGGAATATCTCTGTCCACCTTTTCTGTATTAAAATTACTCACCACGCCTACTACCGGAAATCCGCTTATCTGCGCACCCAGTATATCCTCCGGTTGTTTGTACCCGAAAGCCCGTACGGCTTTTTCATTCAGCAACCACTCCCGAACAGTGTCACTGTTGGTGAGGTTGGTGCCGGCTACTATTTTAAGCTGGTATAATCGGGTATAAAGACTATCTCCATACCGCATTTCCACGTTTTTTTCTATCTCCTGCCGCCCGTTATTCATTGTAAGGGTACTGGACATGGTTCCTCCCATTATCGGCGCCCTTCCACCCAGACTTACCATGGCTACTTCCGGGATGGCGCGTATTTTTTCCTGCAGGGAATTACGTTTATTACCGGCTTTTTCCTGGAAAGGTGTATTTATCGTAAGGATGGCATCTTTGCGGAAGCCCATGTCCTTATTCAGGGAAAAATGTATTTGTTTACTCACCATCAGGGTAGCAATGATAAAAAACTGCGCTACCACAAATTGCGATACCGTCAGCGTTTTACGTAACCATACTTTGCCCCCGGGAGCATTTACCTGCCCTTTCAGCACTGCTACCGGCTGAAAACGCGCCAGTACCCACGCCGGGTATATACCAGCCACCAATGTAACCACTACTCCCAGCGAAAACAAAAACATCAATACCTGCCAGTGATACAACTCCCTCACGTCTAAACCTGACGGCAGAACTGATTTAAAGCATACAAGTAACAAGGGCGCCACCAGCAACGACAGCAAAGCCGCAACAAATGTCAGCAGCAATGTTTCACTGAGAAACTGGAAAATTAATTGCCGGAAAGTACTGCCAATCGCCTTCCGGATACCCGTTTCCCGCGCCCGGCGGGAAGCCTGTGCTGTGGTAAGATTAATAAAATTAATTACTGCCAGTAGCAGCAAAGCCAACGCCACCCACGACAGGGCATATAATTGTTTGATATCCGCCGGATTACCATTGTCAAACGTACCGTAATCTTTATTAAAATGAATGTCAGAAAAGGGCTGCAAATACGGATAAGTCCGGGAACCATCTCCATCTTTATGTTCTTCCCTGATAGCAGTCAGTTGTTGTTCTACCTTTTGCCGGTCACCTGCCGATCGTAACTTTACCAGCAACTGACAGGATGAATTGGTATTATCCCAATTATTCACGGCATAATATTCTTTTAATCCGCTGGCATATACGGTAGCCATGGATACAAATTCATGGAAGGAGAAATCTGTGTTACCTGCCAGATCTGCAACAACCCCGGTAACGGTCGTACGAATAGTATCATCATATACGATTTCCTTTCCCAATACCTCTAACGGAGACAATCCAGGAAAATAGCTATCAGCACGGCTTTTCGTTAATACGACTGTATAGGGCAGGTCCAGAGCCCGATCCGGAGACCCCGCCAGCCACCGATGTTGTATCAGGCGAAAATAAGCACTGTCTGCATGAAGGATATCTTTATTGTTCTGGAAAACCTTATCTTCTATTGTAATCCGGCTGGTAAGATCATCCTGAAAAAACTGTGCAACAGTTTCTACTGCGGGAATATGCTCTCTCATGGCCGCCGCAGTCGGTACGCTCACGCCAGCGTTTTTCACACTATCGCCCGAAAAATAAATATGCGAAACCACCCGAAACATCCGGCCACTATCCTGATGAAATTTATCAAAATTATTTTCATGATGTACCAGCAGGTACACGACCAATGCAGCACTGATACCTACGACCAGGCCCATGATATTGATCAGTGAGAATATTTTGTTTCTCCAGATACTCCTGCACGCCACCAGCAAATAATTTCTAAGCATATAGGTTTAATTTATTCTGTTCTTAAACTTTTAACCGGGTCCATTCTTGCAGCAGTGATGGACTGTACCCCTACTGTTACCAGCGCTATCAAGATCGCAGTCAGTCCTGCTACCGGGAAGCTCCAGACAGGCAATACGGCGTGATAGGCAAAACCCTCCAGCCAGTAATGCATGGCATACCAGGCCACCGGAGCAGCCATACACAACGCTATCACTACCAGCTTGATGTAATCTTTCGACAACAGCGCCACAATACTACCTACCGTAGCACCCATTACTTTCCGGATGCCTATTTCCCGGGTACGCTGCTGGGCAGTAAATGCTGCCAGTCCTAATAGACCCAGGCAGGATATCATAATGATAACAGAAGAAAAAGTTGTCAGAATAGCACTGATCCGGTATTCTGTCTGGTATATCCCATTAAATTCTTCGTCCATAAAATGATAGCCGAAGGGGATGGACGGGTAATAATTTTTCCACACTTTTTCTATGCCGGTAATAACTTCCTGCTGATGATCACCCCGTATTTTCACTAATATTTCTCCAAACCAGTTGTATTCCGGGAATACGATGATCGGCGCTATTTTTTCTTTCATGGAAGCAAAATGAAAATCCTTCATCACTCCCTTTATGCTTCCGTTACGGCCATTCATAGCCAGGCGTTTACCGACGGCCATGTCAGTCGTCCAGCCAAGTTGTTTCACCGCTGCCTCGTTCAGGTAAAAATGATGTTCCTGATTTTCTCTTTCCGGTAAAATATCCTGGATATCCGCATCTGTCAATACTTCTCCGGCTGCCAATGGTATACCCATGGTTTTCAGATAATCCTTTTCCACCGGTATGGCTGTAATACTCATTCCAAAATCGGCCGGTTTACCGGCAATTTTACCAATCGTATATCCTCCCTCTATATTCACCGGTGAATCGTAGGAAGCACTTACCTCTTGCACACCGGATTCCTGTAGCAATCTGTTTTTAAGGGTAGCCAGGCTTTTGTAATCCATATTTTTTCCATCCAGTACCAATATATGTGAACGATCCTGGCCCAGCTTCTTATGCTGGATATAGTGCAGTTGACGCTGTACAACCAGGGTGCAGATAATAAAAAATATAGAGGTGGCAAACTGAAATATGACCAGGGTTTTCCGCATCTTTCCGCCTGTTGATATGGCTATTTTTCCTTTTAATATCTGCACCGGACGGAGCGCCGACAGGAACAAAGCCGGATAGGTACCAGCCAGTAAAGTAGTACCCACAAATACCACTGCCAGTAATAAATACAGACGATAGCCCTGCATACTTCCCATGCGTAAAGAAGTACCTGCCAGGTTGTTGAATGCCGGCAGGAAAGCCCACGCCAGGAAGATCCCCAGGATGATCGCCAATGCCGTCACCAGGGCTGATTCGGAAATAAATTGCCCGAACAACTGGCTCCGTTCCGCCCCTAATGCCTTCCGGACACCAATTTCCCGGCCCCGTTCTGCAGAACGCGCAGTGGCCAGATTCATAAAATTAATACAGGCCACCAACAGTAATAATACCGCTACTATTGCCAGTATATAGTTATAACGTATATCCCCACCTGTTTCGATGGAAGATCCGGCGATCGAATGCAGGTGAATGCCGGTTACCGGTTCCGGCACAAAATCCAGTGTTGCGCCACCGCCTTCCGGCATCTGGGATTTAATGAGATCGGCCATGCTGCGATGCAAGCCTGCCGGCGTGGCGTTATTACCCAGCAATACATACGTATAGTAATTCGGTGCATCCCAGTTATCCACATTCGTTAGTGTGGAAAAACTGGCAGCAAAATTAAATTTCAGGTGGGTATTGGCGGGGCTGTTGACGGCCACTCCTGTTATCTGTAAATCTTTATTATTATTGATTCTGATGATTTTTCCAATAACATCTGTGGTACCGAAATACTTCCTTGCCATCTCTTCACTTAATACCACGGTTCCCGGATTTTTTAAAACAGTAGCCGGATCTCCATGCAGCAAGGGAAAAGAAAACATCTGAAAAAAAGCAGCATCTGCATACATAAAACGTTTCTCATTCACAATGTTATCTCCATACTTCACCACCACGTTCTCTTTTGCATATACCCGCGACATCATTTTTACATCCGGAAAGTCCTTTATAGCTGGTCCCAACGCACCCGGGTTCATGGCGGTATGTACTACCGGCTGATCTTTTTCGCCATAATCTACCCGGATACGATACAACTGCGCTGCATTGGCATGAAAGGTATCATATGTCCATTCATTATGAAGATACAAGGCCAGCAAAATAAAACAGGTAATACCTATTGCCAGTCCGGATACATTAATAACGGTATACAGCTTACGTTTTAGCAGATTTCTACGGGCTGTTTTTAGATAGTTTTTCCAGATCATCTGATATATCTTTTATGTACGTTAGTCGCGGTTCAGACTTTTAATCGGATTAGCTAAAGCAGCCTTTACAGTTTGCATACTTACCGTCAGGAAAGCAATGATTAAGGCAATAGCGCCTGTCATGGCAAATACCCACCAGTGAATATTGACATGAAACTCAAATCCTTTCAGCCAGCGTTGCATAAAGTACCAGGCAGCAGGCGTGGCAATGATAACCGCAATGATGACCAGCCGCAGGAAATCTTTGGCCAGCAACATGACAATACTGCCAACTGAAGCGCCCAACACTTTCCGGATACCTATTTCTTTTTTGCGCTGTGCCATTACCAATACGGCTATGGCGAATAAACCCATACAGGAAATCAGCACTGCCAGTACAGCTCCGTTGATGAAAATCTTTGAGAACCTTTTCTCCTGGCGGTATAACCGGTCTGTATTTTCATCCAGAAAAGAGGGTGCATTTTCAGACAGGGGGTTCAGCGTTTTCCACATACCCTCTATTTTCTTTATCGTTACAGCAGGATTCGCCGTATTTACCTTCACAAAAATGTAGCTCAGGTCAACGGGCTTCGCCAGGGATATCGTAAGGGGTTCTATCTTTTTATGCAATGATTCATAATGATAGTTTTTTACCACACCGATCACCCGCAGCGGACGCCTGTCATCCATCTCGATCAAACTTCCGATAGGATCTGCCTCTCCCAATTGTTTGGCCATTAGTTCATTGATGACCACACAGGTGGTATCTGCCCCGAAATCTCTCGAAAAATCACGGCCCGCCACCATTTTCAAGTCCAATGTACTGGCGTAGTCATAATCCACTTCAATACATTGCGTACCTACACTATGTCCTTTATAGTCAAAACTGCGCATCCATCTGCCGGAGGAACCGTCTTTCCCCAGTCCCAGGTTAAACTGGCCGGCCGTAACACCCGTTACTTCCGACTCCATCAGCAACTTGCTGCGCATAGCCGTGACAGCTGTTACCGGCGCATTATCTACCGGAATGCTGATCACCTGCGTACTATTAAAGCCTAACGGCGCCGATTGTACGAATTTAAGCTGCTGACCAATGATAACCGTGCAGCTGATCAGCACAATCGCTACCACAAACTGTACTACGATGAGGGAACGCTGCATCCCATTGCTGCTGCTGAAATTTTGTTTCCCTTTCAGCACACTGATAATGTTCAGGCGGGAAACTTTCCAGGCCGGATAGCCACCAGCCAGTAAGGTAATCGTGAAGAACCCCACTACAATACTCAGCAACAGCCACCCATGCTGGAATAAACCCAACGTGAGGCGGTGTCTGAAAATGCGGTTATAATGCGGTAATAATATACAGGTGAGCAGGATACTGATCACAAAGGCAAAACAACACAATAAAAAGGCTTCGCTCCAGAACTGGAAGATCAGCTGCTTATCCTGCGCGCCCAAAGCCTTTCTTAATCCCACTTCATTGCTGCGGGTAAAGGAACGGGCTACAGACAGGTTAATAAAGTTGATACAGGCTATCGCCGTGATCATAAAGGCGAGGATCAGCATGAGCCATGGATAAAACTGATTCAACCCGCTGTAATAGGTATTACCGGGTGTCAGGTGAAAATCGTTCAGTGAAATGGTCTTTAATACCAGCAACTCCCCGTTTTTATCCGGTACGCCACCATTTTTCTTTAGCTCCGCAATATTTTCTGCAAAATACTTATGTACCAATGGTTTTATCTGACGGTCAAAAGCTGCAGTCGTTACATTGGGTTCCAGTTGCATGAACACGGGGTACCCCGACTCGTTCCATCGGTTTTTCAGCTCTGCATACATGGGGATATTTTCAAAGCGGGTCAGCATTTCAAACGAAATGCTGCTGTTGTCCGGCAACGCAGCAGCAACACCACTTACAATAAACGGGCGCCATTTTCCCTGCAGGTTTACTTCAATGGTTTTACCCACAGGATCTTCATTCCGGAATAAGGACGCAGCTGTTTTTTCTGTCAGTACTACCTGATTCAGTTGTTGCAGGGCGTTTTGGGGATCCCCCTTTACAAACGGGAAAGTGAACATCTTTAAATAATCATTGTCCACCATCTGTATATCAAAATAATAATGGTTGTTACCATAACGCACCGGCAGGTTATCGTTACTCACCCGCGTTACATATTTCACACCGGCTACCTCCTTCCTCAGTACATCTGCCAGCGGATCCGGGACACTCATACTCTTCGCTATCCTGTTGGCTTTATATTCTTCTTCGTATACCTGGTAAATATGATCCCGGTTTTCATGGAAATTATCATAGGACCACTGCTGGTAAGCAGTAAGGGACAATAACAATGCAGCACAAAGTGCCACACTCATGCCTATCATATTAACGAAGGCAAATACTTTTTGCTTCCGTAAATTTCTCCAGGCGATTTTCAGATAATTTAACCACATCGTATGTTAATTTAAATACCGTTATTATTAGAAACGTATACTCATTTTCCCCACGTTATTGCTACTGACATAGGTAACAGGTGTTCGCGGGATTCGAAGAAAGGCAGGGTGCGTAGACACACACTCCGGTTTGCTGTTCACTTGTTATTCTATTCTTAATTTAAAATATCGTTTGTTATGGTGCATGGCCGGGAAGACTGATTCACAGACAATAGCGGTTACGATAGCTGAAAATACTTTTATTGCCGGTCATTCTTTTGATATAACTGATACGTATATACGCAATTACTTTTGTTGTGATATGTATTATCAATTTCCGGTACAAATCCGGAGATGCAGCCGGCTGAGGAACTGCATCCCGGACATACCTGGTTGCCGCCGGAACGGGCAAGTAACAATTTTTGAATAACAGATGAACTTCATGATGCTGTTTTAAATGGCGAAAGGCAATCAGACATGAAACTGTTCTTTGATATTCTCGGTTACTACCCGTCCATCGAACAAGTTGATAATGCGGTGTGCAAAACCGGCATCATATGGTGAGTGTGTTACCATAATCAGAGTGGTACCTGCATTGTTGAGTTCCTGCAGCAGTTTCATCACCTCTTCTCCATTGGTGGAGTCCAGGTTACCGGTAGGTTCATCCGCCAGAATCAGGTTGGGTTTGGCCACTACCGCACGGGCAATAGCTACTCTTTGTTGCTGACCACCAGACAGTTGTTGCGGAAAGTGATTGCGGCGGTGCATGATATTCATACGCTCCAGTACTTCTTCCACCCGTTGTTTTCTGTCTGCCGCAGGTACTTTCAGGTATAATAACGGTAACTCTACGTTTTCAAATACCGTCAGTTCATCTATCAGGTTAAAGCTTTGGAATACAAACCCGATGGCACCCTTACGCAACTGTGCCCGTTGTCTTTCACTCATACGCGCCACCTCTTTACCCCAGAAGTGATATTCCCCATCACTGGGATTATCGAGCAATCCCAGTATATTGAGCAAAGTAGATTTACCACATCCGGACGGCCCCATGATGGCTACAAATTCACCATCCTGTACTTCCATATTGATACCGTTCAGGGCAGTAGTCTCCACTTCCTCTGTTGCAAATAGCTTTTGTAAATTGACGGTACGTATCATAAGTGTGTATAGTTTTATTATGCTATTTTATGTAAAAAAACGGATGATTGCTAAAATGCCAGTACATCCTTGTTACCAAAGTTTTCATAGGAAGAAGTGATCACCTGGTCGCCAGGCTGTAAACCCTCCAGTATTTCAAAATATAACGGATTTTTACGGCCCAGGGAAATATTCCGTTTTACAGCCTGTTTGCCATTTTTATCCACTACATATACCCAGTTGCCACCAGTATCGGAGAAGAACCCTCCCAGGGGCAACAGCAGCGCCTCAGCAGATTTCCCCAGTACCAGGCGGATAGGCGTTGACTGCCCCCGCCGGATACCGGCAGGTGTTTCTTTTTCAAAAGTCATATCTGCCTGGAAACGGCCATTTTTCACTTCCGGATATACTTTGGTAATCACCATCGCATAGGATTTCCCGTCGAATTCAAAAGAAGCCTTTAATCCGGCAAACACCTGTGAAACATAGTGCTCATCAATATCTGCGCGCAGTTTAAACCCATTCAGGTCATCAATCTGTCCTATATTTTGTCCGGCGGTAATGCTGGAACCTATCTCTACATCAATGGAAGACAGCTGACCGGAAACCGGGGCACGTACAATCAGGCTGTTGAGGTTTTCTTTCATCAGGTCCAGGTTACGCTGGGTACGGGCCAGGGTACCTTCCAGCTGGGCAATCTGCATTTTGGCATTTTCCCGCTGATATTCCTGCGATTCCAGTTTAATGGCGCGCTGCTTCAGCAGCCCCTCCAGATCGAATTTATTTTTATTGAATTCCTGGCGGGCGACAATCTTTTCGTCTACCAGCTGTTTGTTGCGGTCATACAGGTCCTGCGCCGCATCTATTCTGGCGTTCAGTTCTGAAATAGCCTGTTGTTCGAGGAAGTCTTCTTTCCGGATATTCAGCCGGGTGTTCTGCAGGTCGTTGCGGAGCCGGTAGATTTCTGTTTCCTGGGTCACAAACTGCATCACCATGTGTTGGTTATCCAGCTTCAGGATGGAATCGCCCTGTTTTACCATACTACCTCCTTCGAGGTATTTACGGCTTACATAACCGGCTTCTATAGCATCAAGCCGGATGGTTTTCAGTGGCATCACCACGGCCGTTACAGCAATGTATACATCGAAGGTGCCTTTTTTCACAGGCGAGATCGTGATCTTATCTTTTTCTACATTGAGGGTAGCACGATGATCAGCGAAGATCAGGGCATATATCAGCAATAAAGCTACCACTGCCCCACCCCCTATCATCAGGATGCGTTTTTTGTTCCAGAACTTCTTTTCTATTTTTCTATCCATGTTATTTGCGAAAAGTTTGCTGTTCCTGGAAATTCAATCCATATGCCAAAGCTAAAAATGCAGTACCATAAAGGGTTTACAGTAATTGAAACTAAAAAAAATGTCCCCTGCCGGACAGCAGGTGTCCATAAACGGACATTTTTAGCGTACCCCGAAATTCCTGACAACTTTGAAAGAATCTTTCTTTAATATTGTTGCCTATTCACCTTTGTATATGAGTACCATGCAACCAGCTAAAATCCTAATTGTAGATGATGATGTAGATGTTTTACGAGCTGCACGTCTGTTGTTGAAAAGACATTTTGAACAAGTGGATTTTGAGAAGAATCCCCAGAAGATCCCTTATCTCGTTTCCAATTTCGATTATGATGTTATTCTGCTGGACATGAATTTCACCCGTGACCTCAGCAGTGGTAAGGAAGGATTTGAATGGCTGGACCGTATCCTGGATATCAAACCAGATACAGCTGTGGTATTATTTACGGCATATGGAGACGTGGAAATGGCCGTGAGAGCAATCAAAGCAGGAGCTGCAGACTTTGTACTGAAGCCCTGGGAAAATGAAAAACTACTGGCTACCATTCAGTCGGCTTATAACAAACGCGCGGCCAAACAGGATAAACCCATTGTAGCTACTCCTTCCAACCACGAGATGATTGGGAAAAGTCCGGCAATGCAGGCCGTATTCGATACTGTTTCCCGCGTAGCAGCTACCGATGCCAACATCCTGATCCTCGGTGAAAACGGTACGGGAAAAGATATGCTTGCCAGATGGATACATACCCAATCGGACCGCAGCAGCAAAGCATTTGTCAGCGTGGATCTGGGCGCCATCAGTGAAACACTCTTTGAGAGTGAACTGTTCGGACATGTGAAAGGCGCCTTTACCGACGCCCGGGAAGATCGCCTCGGTCGCTTTGAAGAAGCCAACGGAGGCAGCATATTCCTGGATGAAATAGGAAATATTTCCATCCCGTTCCAAGCTAAACTCCTGACAGTACTGCAAAACAGATTCGTTACGAAAGTAGGGTCCAATAAAAATATATCCATTAACGTTAGACTGATCTGCGCCACCAACCGCAACATTCAACATATGGCTGCACAACACCTGTTCCGGCAGGATTTGCTGTACCGTATCAATACCATCGAAATAAATCTGCCGCCACTGCGGGAAAGACAGGAAGACATCGTACCACTCGCAGAATATTTTCTGCAACTGTACCGCGATAAATACAAACGTCCGGTCAACAGCATGCACGAATCCCTCATCACCCAGCTGGAACGTTACGAATGGCCGGGTAATATCCGTGAACTGCAACACGCTATTGAACGGGCGGTCATTCTTTCTCAAGGCAAAACCCTGCAGGCTAAAGACGTATTCGTAAAAAACAATGCCAACTCCGATCAGGCCATGGACACAGGTTACAACCTGGAAGAAATGGAAAGAAATGTGATTTCACAAGCCATGAAAAAATGTAACGGCAACATCACGGAAGCGGCGAAAGAGCTGGGACTGAGCAGAGCAGCCCTCTACAGAAGACTGGACAAATACAATATATAGCTGCAGCAAAAGCTGTCAGCACAATGGCAAAAGTATTCCACATGAATCGTTTCAGCATTAATATAGGGCTACGGGTTATTCTCCTTTTTTTCACCATGGGAACCTCCCTTTGGCTGTATATGCATGCGGTTCCTCCGTTGGCATTACTGCTGCTACCACTGGTATTCCTGCAGTTGTACAATATCTACTATTATCTCAACCGCATCAACCGTAAGCTGACGCTTTTCCTGGAATCTATCCGGTATGAAGACTTTTCTATCCGTTTCAGTGCCGACAACAAATTAGGCAAGAGCTTCAGTATGTTGAATCACCAGTTCAATGAAGTACTGGAAGCGTTCCGGCAAACCAGGGCGGAAAAAGAAGCCAACCTGAAATACATCGATACCATTGTGCAACACATCAGTATCGGGGTATTATCTTTTGATACTACCGGGAAAATAGAATTAATTAACCCGGCCGCTTTCCGGTTACTGAGCATCTACCGGCTCCGTAATCTCTCCGAACTAAAAAATGCACATCCCGGCCTGGAAGAACTACTGCTGGAGCTGCAGGCAGGCACGCAGATTTTGTATGCTACCCGGCAGGGCCAGCAACTCTCTATTCATGCGGCCACCGTGCGGTTACAGGGCAGACTGGTAAAACTGATTTCCATTCAGAACATTCATGCCGAATTGCAGAAAAAAGAACTGGATGCCTGGCAGAACCTGACGAAAATACTGCGGCATGAAATTATGAATTCTGTTACCCCCATCGTTTCTCTGATAGGTACCATGAAGGAAATAGTAGACCTGGACATTGCACCGGGAGCTACCAATACCGAAGGTATCATGGATCTCCGTGAGGCCCTGCAGACAGTAGAAAGCCGGAGTAAAGGCATTATGAACTTTGTGAATGCCTACCGGGATTACACTACCCTGCCGCAACCCCTGTTTACCAATGTAAGTGTGAAAACGCTGGTGAATTCTGTCAGCCATCTTTTCCAGGCCGATCTGAAACAGGCCAACATCCGGTTTTCGCTGGAAGTAGATGCAGAAAATATGGAGATCTATGCAGACGTATCCCAGCTGCAGATGGTGTTGATCAATCTGGTAAAAAACGCCATAGATGCCCTGGAATTCACAGCCGATGCGGCGATCAGCATGCGCGTTTATCTCAACAGCGGCCAACAGGTTTGTATTGAAGTAACCGACAATGGCCCTGGTATTGACGAAGATGCCATGAACAAGATTTTTATTCCCTTCTTTACCACCAAGAAAAAAGGCTCCGGTATCGGACTAAGTCTTTCCCAACAAATCATTCAGCTACATGGCGGGCAACTGAAAGTAATGAGCCCCGGACACGATGGTAACGGTACTACATTTTACGTGTTGTTAAACACGGGAGCGTAAGAATCGTTATATTGTTATATAATCCGATCAAGCATGTTCAAATCAAAATGGACACTTTTTTACGGTGTCATCCTGTTTGCCGACCTGATACTCATCGCCTTTCATGCAGGCATATTCCGTTATGCTACCAAACCCCTGCTGATGATCATCCTGGCCATATACTTCCTGGGAAGTAAGGCCCCCATGCCCCGGCTGTCGAAAATATTATTGGTAGCTGCCTTATTTTTTTCTTTTGGGGGAGATGTATTACTGTTGTTGCCAGACAAATATTTCTTGCCGGGTCTCGGGAGTTTCCTGCTGGCACATATCCTCTATATGCTTTTCTTTCTGAAAATAAGATACTCCAACTTTCCGATCCCGTTGTGCAAATACCCGCTGGTATTTCTGCATGCAGCGGTATTGATCGTTTTCATATTATTCCTGCTGCCTTATCTCGGGAGTTTAACCGTTCCCGTTATAGTGTATGCATTGGCTGTTTCATTGGTAGTACAGTGTGTTTTACATGCCTTCCGCTTCCGGGAGCAACCGGCAGGCTGGTATTGTATGATCGGATCTGTACTCTTTCTTATTTCAGACGGGATCATTGCAGTAGAGAAATTTTATCATCCGCTCCCGCAGGGCGGACTACTGGTAATGTTCACCTACGGACTGGCTCAGCTGGGACTGGTATACGGCAGCATACAATACTACCGGGATATTGCTGCAGGCTATGACTGGCAGCCTTCGCGGTCGTCGCAGATGCTTTACTAAGTTATCTTTCCAAAACTGGTATTCATGATCCGTAATTCGTAATTTTGTCAGACTATGCAACAAACAGATTTTCTTGTCATCGGTTCAGGAATTGCAGGGCTCACCTATGCGCTGAAAGTGTCACAGCAGTGCCCGGATAAAAAGATCACGATCATCACCAAAAGCCGGGAAGACGAAACCAATACCAAATACGCCCAAGGTGGCGTAGCAGTGGTAAATGACCTGGAGAACGACAGCTTCGAACAACATATTGAAGATACCCTGGTAGCCGGCGACGGACTCTGTAATGAACGTATAGTAGAAATGGTGGTCACGGAAGGACCGGAACGGGTAAACGAAATCATTGAATGGGGCGCCAACTTCGACAAAAATCCGGATGGCGACTTCTCCCTGGGCCGTGAAGGCGGACACTCCGTATTCCGGGTTATACACCACAAAGACATCACCGGACAGGAAATAGAACGCGCCTTACTGGATGCCATTCACCGCCGGCCCAATATAGAACTGATCACTCACTGCTTCGTGATAGACCTGCTTACCCAGCATCACCTGGGCTATCTGGTCACCAAATCCACCCCGGATATTGAATGCTATGGGGTGTACGTACTGGATCTTACCACTAAAAAAACGGAAAAGATCCTGGCCAAGGTAACGCTGCTGGCCTCCGGCGGCAACGGACAGGTATACCGCACCACTACCAATCCCAGCATTGCCAGCGGTGATGGCGTAGCCATGGTATACCGTGCAAAGGGACGTATTGAAAACATGGAATTCATACAATTCCATCCCACGGCATTGTATCAACCGGGAGTAAGTCCGTCTTTCCTGATTACGGAAGCCGTACGGGGCGATGGGGGTATTCTCCGCAATATCAACGGAGAAGATTTCATGCATAAGTATGATGCCCGCTTATCGCTTGCCCCCCGCGACATTGTAGCCCGCGCCATCGACAGTGAGATGAAAATCACCGGTACCGAGCATGTATACCTCGATTGCCGGCATATGGACCACGAAAAATTCATTCACCACTTCCCCAATATTTACGAAACCTGCAAAGCTGCAGGCATCGATATCAAAGAACAAATGATTCCGGTAGCACCGGCAGCACACTACAGTTGCGGTGGTATTAAAACCAACGAATGGGGCCTGACCTCCATCCGTAACCTGTACGCCTGCGGTGAATGTGCCAGCACCGGCCTTCATGGCGCCAACCGCCTCGCCTCCAACTCACTCCTGGAAGCGATGGTATTTGCCCATCGTTGTTTTATGGATGCTACCAGCAAAATCGATTCTATTACTTTCCGGGATAATGTGCCCGACTGGGATGCCCGTGGTACGACTGCTCCCCGCGAAATGATCCTCATCACCCAAAGCCTGAAAGAGCTGAAGCAAATCATGAGTGATTACGTAGGTATTGTCAGAACCAATGTGCGACTGGAACGCGCCATGCGCCGGCTCGACATCCTCCATTCGGAAACAGAGGAACTCTATCAGCAAACCGCCGTATCACCCCAATTGTGTGAACTGCGTAATATGATCACCGCCGGTTACCTGATTGTAAAAGGCGCCTCTTTCCGCAAGGAAAGCAGAGGCCTGCACTTCAATACAGATTATCCTTACAAATCAGAACTGGTGCAAAATATTGTATTGTAAGCTAAACCACTGGTTTTCATTACCTTTGCGAGGCATTTACAACATTCAGGAATATGTATTATCTGCTGCTTGCTTTTTGTTATGGATTTTCGATACTGCCTTTCCGTGTGCTGTATTTCATCAGTGATGTGCTGTACTTCCTGGTGTACCGTGTTTTTGGATATCGCAGGAAAGTAGTGTTTGAGAACCTGCGGCAGGCCTTCCCGGATAAGTCGCCCGCAGAAATTTCCCTGCTGGCCGGAAAGTATTATCGCAACCTCACCGATATGATGGTGGAAACCATCAAGCTGCTCACCATGAGCAAAGACTCCCTGCAGGAACGCTTTCAGTGCGACCTGACGGTGTTGCATCAATTATATGCGGAAGGAAAAAGCTGTCAGCTGCACCTGGGGCATAACTTCAACTGGGAATGGGCTAACCTGTTTTGTATGCAGGGCGTAAAGTATCCTTTTCTGGTGGTATATATGCCGCTTACCAGCAAACCGGCCGACCGTATGTTCCGGCATTTCCGGGAAAAATTCGGCACCATTCTGATCCCTGCCAACGACATGAGCAACAGCATGAAGCCCTGGCAACAACAGCAATACCTGATTGCCCTGGTAGCGGATCAAAACCCCGGTAATGCACGCCGTTGTTACTGGTTCCCTTTCCTCAATAAAATGACACCATTCTACAAAGGCCCGGAAATGGGCGCTAAACGCAGCGATATTCCGGTGGTGTTTGTAGACATCCGCAAAGTAAAACGCGGTTACTATAAAGCCGAATTAAAACTGGCTTTCGATAAACCGCAACAGGAACCGGAAGGAAAAATCACGGAGACCTTTGTACGTTACCTCGAAAAAAACATCTACGAACAACCCGAAGTATGGGTATGGAGTCATCGCCGGTGGAAACACCAATGGCCAGGTAATAGCAATAACGCGCAATAAGCGGGTTGTTGTCGGGCGTTATTTCAGTTTCAGTTTATTATTGATTTTACGGGTCTGCGGCTGTTGGGCTGCTTGCAAAATGCTGTGTAATTGTTTTTTGCGGGCGGTTCCTTCCAGTGTCACCTCACCATTTACCACTGTTATGGAGATGTCCTGCCATCCGGCAGCTGTGAAAGCACTGTCCAGGGTATGTTTTAATATGATATCGGGGTTGTCTGCTACTGTTACCTGTGGTGGCGTTTCGGAGAGCACCTGAATATTGTTGGTTACTGCCGTTACTCCTTTTACGCCTCTCAGGGCCTCTTCTGCAGCCGTTTTGGCCACTTCATCAATAACAGTACCACTCAGGGTAACATGCCCTTCTTTTACCGCTGCCGCTATACCGGGGATCACACTCAGCTTCTCATTTACGGTTTGCTGGATGGCAGTATCTGAGGGGGTGCAGGCACTGAAAAAAATCCCCATCAGGCAACCGATCATCAAGGATTTGTAATGCATGGCTAAAACTTTTGCAGATATCGCCAACAAATACCGGGCTAAAAGCAGACAAAGCTTCCAGGCATAAAAAAAACGCCTCTTCGGAAAGAGGCGTTTTTAACTATCTGCTATGGATTAGTTCAATACTGTTTTCTCCTGTACCACCTGTAGTTTGGGCTCTTCTTTCATCTTGGCAAAACCGCCATCTACATTCCGGAGGTTATGGATACCTTCCTTTTTCAGGATAGAGCAGGCAATGATGCTGCGGTAGCCTCCCTGGCAATGTACATACAGGTTATCGAGGTCATTGAAGTGCGCCATTTTCCCAGGATCCGTTAAATCGCCCAGCGGCAGGTTAAAGGCATCTTTGATATGCCCGTTGGCAAATTCCATTGGCTTGCGTACATCCACGATGACGAGGTGTTCATCATGTGGAATATCCATGGCCAGTTCATCTGCTTCTACGGTAATAATCATATCGATGGCTTCATTTGCAGCTACCCAGGCAGGATAACCACCTTTCAGATAGCCGGTAACGTTATCAAAACCTACCCGCGCCATTCTTACAATGGTTTCTTCTTCTTTTCCTTCCGGTGTTATCAGAATGATATCCTGATCGAATGGTAACAAGCTGCCTGCCCATTCAGCAAAGCGTCCTTCCAGACCAATGCTGATAGCGCCGGGTACAAAACCATTTCCAAATTCAATGGCCGGACGGGTATCCAGGATCAGGGCGCCAGCTTTCGCCGTAGCCTTGAAATCGGCCGGAGACAATGGTTGCAGCGCTTTTTCCATCACTGCCTGCAGGGCATCATATCCTTCCTTGTTTATTTTGGCATTGATCGGAAAATAAGAAGGCGGTGTACTTAAGCCTTCTGTTACTTCTTCAATGAATTTATCCTTTTCAGTAGCCAGCAGTGCGTAGTTGCCTGCTTTTTCATCCCCGATCGTGCTATAGGTGTTAGGACCCAGGTTTTTACCACAGGCCGATCCAGGACCGTGTGCCGGGTATACGATGACATGATCCGGCAAGGTTTTGATTTTGTTGTTCAGTGAATCAAACAACAGGGCTGCCAGTTCTTCTTTGGTTTGGTTACCGCTGAAAAGATCCGGACGACCTACATCACCCACAAACAGGGTATCGCCGGTAAAGAGGGCATAAGGTGCTTGTTTTTCGTCCAGCAATAAATAACAGGAAGATTCCAGTGTGTGGCCGGGCGTGTGCAATACCTGTATGGTAAGGGCTCCAATGGCAAAGGTTTCATTGTCTTTGGCTACATATGCTTCAAAGTTGGTTTCTGCATCCGGGCCAAACACAATTTTTGCACCGGTAGCTGCTGCCAGGTCCAGGTGACCCGACACAAAATCCGCGTGGAAATGTGTTTCAAAAATGTATTTAATGGTGGCATTCCGTTCTTTGGCAAGATCCAGATATACATCGATATCACGCAGCGGGTCTATGACTACCGCTACTCCATCTGATTCAATGAAATAGGCTGCCTCAGACAAACAGTTGGTGTACAATTGCTTAACGAACATGGTCTTTGATTTTCACAAATTTACAAATTATACGGCGGTCAACTTATGGATAAAATCTATACCAAAATAAAAAAGTAGCCGTATGGCTACTTTTTTATATAACTTTCTTCCGCATAACATACGGGGCAAAACTGCTAACCAACAAGTTCTTCCACAAACTTCGCCACTTCAGCAATACGTTGCTTATTGATGGTGTAGTGAATAAACTTACCATCTCTCTCTGTAATTACTATGCCTGCACGCCTTAATATGGCAAGATGTTGCGATGCTACTGATTGTTCCAGACGTAACTTCACATAAATCTCGGTCACGGTCATTTTTTTGTGATCTTCCAACAACTTAATCATCTGCTGACGGAGCTTATGGTTGATAGCACGCAAAACCATAGCGGCTTTCTTAACGGCAATGTAATCCAATTTGATCTGGTCTTTTTCATTGGTACCTCTAGAAATAATAAGAGTATTAGAAGAGGTAGTTAATAATGTTTTTTCCATCGCATAATAGTTTTAAAAAAATGATGAAATGAAAGGGATCAACGGACAGTACTCGCAAAAAGTTAGACAACAATCGCGGTAATCGATTTATACAAAAATATAATATCTGTCACAATAAAAAAAATTTCCATACCTTATTTTATCATATATAACCGATGGATACTTGCAAATTAGATGTAATTTGACAATATTATGACAAATCAAACGGACGTGTTATGATTTTTGTGGAAAATAAAATGGTTTCAGATAAAAAGGGCTGAAATAAGCCAGATCTGCGAAGGATTTTTGTTGGAAAGCCTGTTCCGAAAGCGGAACCATATGTGCGGCATTTATTTCATATTCGGTAAACAGGGCATGTGCCTGCGGCGGTAATAACTGCGCCCATTTGGCA
The DNA here is from genome assembly GCF_025989125.1 of Chitinophaga nivalis. Lineage (NCBI taxonomy): Bacteria > Pseudomonadati > Bacteroidota > Chitinophagia > Chitinophagales > Chitinophagaceae > Chitinophaga > Chitinophaga nivalis. The sequence continues at coordinate 492,264 of NZ_JAPDNR010000001.1, forward strand.
CTGCCATCACCAAAAAAAACAATCTTTTGCTGCGCTAATTCAGCACTGAATGCTTCCGGTGTAAGAATCATCGCCTGTGGCGGCAACAATTCCCGGCCGGCCGCATCATAGATAGCCGTAAACACTTCCTGGCGGCGTGCATCCAGCATAGGGCAATACCAGGCGGTATCCTCCCCTAATATACTATGCATGCCCTGCGCCATCATCTGCAGGGTGGAAATAGCCAGCAGCGGCTTATTCCAGGCATAACACAAACCTTTGGCAGTGGCCACACCTACACGTAATCCGGTGTAAGAGCCCGGCCCTGCACTTACGGCCACTGCATCCAGTGCAGCAGCCGTTATATGATGCGATTCCAGCAATTGCTGTACAAATAAAATCATGGTAGCTGCATGGTCCTGCTGCTGCTCATTCACCAGTGTATCCAACACTTTCCCATCCTGCGCCAGGCTCACGGAGCCCCTGGTGGTAGCCGTATCTATATTCAGTATAAGTGCCATGTGTATGCTTAAATCGCTTCGTATTCTGTTTGCAATAATGCAGCTGCTTCATAACGGTCATCTCCGGTAGCATGCTGTGCTGCTTTCAGCACTTCATATACATGCTTGACGCCTATCATTTCACACCATTCAAACGGCCCAAAGGGATAGTTTGTTCCCAGCTTCATGGAAATATCAATGTCTTCCCGGGAAGCAGTACCTTCCGCTGCAGTGAGGTAAGCCTCATTGATGATCATACATACCACCAAAGGTGTTACCATCCCTACATGATCGGCTACTACCGCATATTCCCAGTTCAGCTGATACATCAGCTGGTCCAGTGTGGATTTTTGTTCGTCGTCCAGCACAGTCACTTCCGTTACCGGCATCCGGATGAATCCCGGCAGGAAGTTACATCCCACGATATTAAATCCCTGTTCAAAGGCATACTGATTCATGACTTCCGCCAGCGACGTTTTAACCATACCTGCCAGCACCGGTACACCGGGATTTTTGGCATATACGGCTGCGTGTTCCGGACGATCGTCAAAGATCAGGTCAATCACCAGGTCAAATACCTTAATCGATAAAACCTCTTCCAGACTCGTTTTCCATTGCACTTCATGCTTGGCCAGTCCCTTCTGCTGCAACTCTTCAAATCGCTGTGCATCTGCTATTACCAGGATATTCATGCGCTAAATTTCGGCAAACCTAATAAAGAATCATTAATTATAGCACATCTGCTTTTTCCATATCGGTGCGTTCTCAATTATTAATTATTTTCGCCTTCATGGAAAAGCAAATCATCAATACTACCAACGCGCCCGCTCCTATCGGGCCTTATAACCAATCGGTAAAAACCGGTAACCTGCTGTTTGTATCCGGACAAATTCCCCTGGACCCTGTTTCCAATGAGCTGGTAAAATCCGGTATTCAGGATGAAACACACCAGGTGATGAAAAACCTGCAGGCTATTCTCACAGAAGCCGGCGCCAGCTTCAAAAACGTCGTTAAAACGACCATCTTCCTGACCGACATGAATAATTTCGCGCAGGTAAATGAAGTATACGGCAGCTATTTCACAGGTGACTATCCTGCCCGTGAAACCGTACAGGTATCCGGATTACCCAAAGGCGTAGACGTGGAAATTTCCGTGATCGCAACGCTGTAAAAAATAGTAGAAACAAACAAGCCGCATTTCCGGACAGGTTCCGGGAAATGCGGCTTGTTTTATACCATACGGCAGATAACCACCGGTTTATTTACCAAACAACGTAGCTGCCAGCCGGGCGTCGTGACCATACACGTCGTCGCGGAAATTCAGCCGGCCATAGCTATCCACAAAGGCGGTGAAATAGCCGATAAATACGGGCACCTTATCTTTCACAGTTACATACTTCTCTTTACCCGCGTTCATGGCCTCATCAATTTTTTGAGAAGTCCAGCTGGAATCAGCGCGTAGTAACCATTCTGCCAGGTGCTTAGGTTCTGCTACCCGGATGCAGCCATGGCTGAAAGACCGTTTGTTTTCACCAAACAGGTAACGGGCGGGCGTATCATGCAGGTAAATATTATACTCATTGGGGAAGAGGAATTTCACTTTACCCAGGGAGTTGCGGCCACCAGGCTTTTGTCTTACCACATAAGGGAAGTTTCCACCACTATATTTGCTCCAGTTGATAGATCCCGGCGCAATGGTTTTACCGCTGGCGCCTACGATTTCCATGTTCTGACGGGCCAGATAGGATCCTGCACCACGTTTAAGACCTGGCAATACCTCTTTCGCCAGGATGCCCGGAGGTACATTCCAATAAGGGCTGAATACCACATGACGCAGCTCTTTACTGAAAATAACCGTGCTCGCACCAGGCTTTCCTACCACTACATTGCAACTCCATACCAGCTTGTTTCCTTTTTCATATACGTGCATTTCAAATTCCGGAATATTCACCAGAATATAGTCTGTAGCCGGTTCAATCGGTACCCAGCGAAGCCGCTCCATATTCAGCAGCACCTGGCGGATACGTTGCTGCAGCGGTACGTTCAGGGCAGTCAGCACACTTTGTTTAATAATACCGTCGGACTTCAGGCCCATTCTGTGCTGAAAGCTGCGCACTGCGGTGTCCAGGGCAGCGGTAAATCGTCCGCTGCTGTCCGTTCCCGGCAGGTCACCCAATGCTTCCAGTCTGATTTTCACCTGGGCGATAGCTGTGTCGGAATCGCCTTTCTTAAAGGTTTTAGTGGTTGCTTTCAGGGAGTCCCATTTCGTAGTGGCTTCCAGGTTAGCCAGCTTTTTCAGCTCGCCCCGCAGCAGTTTATATTGCCTGTTTACCGGTTCGTCGTCTTCAAAGGCATTGCCTTTTTTATTCATCATGGAATCCAGCAGGCTTTCCATGTCTATTTTTTTACGGGGAATAAACCATTCCAGGTCTTTTGCCGAATCTGCTGTAATACCGCTCCATACTTTGTTGCCATAGGCAAAAAACTGTGCCGTGAGCAGCATCTCAATACGAGGGATGGCCGGATTACCCGGCTTTAAGCCTACATCACTGACCAACAGGGTATCTGTCAGTTTTTGCAGTTCCGGGTTCATCAGACTGCTGTCTTTGATCCCATAGGTCGCATCATTTTTCATCATATTGATGAAGTTGCCCGCCTGTTCTGTCAGTCCGTCTTTGTTGATCCAGGCATAGTGGAAATCACGTTTACGGTAAAAGTTGCGGATGTATTCATCATAGGCATCATAGGATGCATTGCCCTGCAGGAAGCTATTGACAAAATTGCTGTCCAGAGACTGTTCGATATACTCCTGTTTGGTATAATGGGTGGTGTCGCGCGCTTTCATTCTTTTCCGTGATCCGCTCTGCTGCTGGCAGGCAGCGAAGGCAAAGAGTGTCAGCAAAACAAGTGAGGCATAAAAACGTATAACCATATGCGTAATGGGTGTATTTAATTACAATGAACAAACATGACAATTATCTATTGGGATTATGCTGCATTAACAGGCGTAAAAATAGGAAATATATAAACCGGGCGTGCAGACCGGCTGCAAAATCTGAGGTAATGAATTATATTTATTACCTAAACCGATACCCGTATGACCCAGGTAATTACCGTACATGATATTCCGGCCAAACATACGATTCCCGGCTTTCAGGGCCGCTTTGTACATGGTGAAAAGTCCACCCTGGCTTTCTGGGAAATTGCAGCAGGAGCTGTATCTCCCTTACATCAGCATCCGCACGAACAGATTACCTATGTCACGGAAGGCAGCTTTGAGATGGAGCTGGATGGAGAGAAACATTTATTGCAGCAGCACGATGTGCTGGTGATTCCACCCCATGCCCTGCATGGCGGCCGGGCAGTTACTGCCTGTAAACTGATAGACAGTTTCAGTCCTGCGCGGGATGATTACAGATAAACAAAAAAGACAGCAATCGTGGATTGCTGTCTTTCTGAATTATTTTAATCCTGGTTTACAGTTTTATTTCTTCATCATTGGCATCAAAGAAACGGTATTCGGTCAGATGGAAATTGGCATCTGCCTTAAGTTTAACCCATTTTTTGTATTGGAAATACCATTTCCATTGTTTTGATACCAGAAAACCTTTGGTAAGGTAAGCATAGAGGATAGGATGTACCCGGATGGTCAGTCCTTTATGCTGGTGATTGAGCAGGTATTGCAGGTTTTTTTCAATATCCTCGAGGATCAGCATGGAAGCACCGATTTTGCCGGTTCCTTTACAGGTTGGGCAATCTTCTGCTACCGATATGGTAATCTCTGGTTTTACCCGTTGGCGGGTAATCTGCATCAGGCCAAATTTGGAGATCGGCAGAATGGTATGTTTTGCCCGGTCTTGCGCCATAAATTTCTCCATGGCTTCGAAGATGGCTTTTTTATTATCCGGCAGCTTCATATCAATGAAGTCGATGATAATAATACCTCCGAGATCTCTTAATCTGAGCTGGCGGGCTATTTCAGCGGCAGCTTCCAGGTTGGAGGCCAGTGCGTTCTGTTCCTGGTTATTGCTGGAGCTTTTGTAGCCACTGTTTACATCCACTACATGCAATGCTTCTGTAGCTTCAATAATGAGGTATACGCCACTGTCGAGGTTCACGGTTTTACCGAAAGAAGCCTTTACCTGGCGGGTGATACCAAAGTTATCGAAGATGGGAGAACCGTTATTGTAGTAGTTAACAATATCCTGTTTTTCCGGTGCAATTTTCTGGATGTAGGTTTTTGCGTCGGTATAGATATTTTTATCGTTGACTACGATACGGTTAAAGCTCTCATTCAGCAGGTCGCGGAGGATGCTGGTGGTTTTTGTCTGCTCGCTCAGTATTTTTTGCGGCGCCTGGCCACCATTCAGGTTTGCCTGAATGTTTTTCCAGGTTTGCACGAGCGTAGTCAGATCTTCGTGTAATTCTGCTGTTTTCTTTCCTTCTGCAGCTGTGCGGACAATCACCCCAAAGTTGGGTGTTTTGATTGCCTCTACAATTTTCTGTAATCTTTTTCTTTCTTCGGAAGAGTGGATCTTTTTAGAGACCGCAACAATATCGTTAAAGGGTGTTAACACTATAAATCTTCCGGGTAAAGAGATTTCACAGCTTAGGCGCGGGCCTTTAGAAGAAATGGGTTCTTTCAGAATTTGTACGAGGATATTGGGTTTACCGCCCAATACATCAGTAATTTTCCCGGTCTTTACTATTTCCGGCTCATTTTTAAATTTAGTAAAATCAAATCCTTCAGGGGTTTTATCGCTGATGGCTGTTTGTGTAAATTTAAGAATGGATCGGATATATGGGCTGAGATCCGTGTAATGCAGAAAGGCGTCCTTTTCGAAGCCTACGTCCACAAAGGCAGCGTTTAAGCCGGGAATCAGCTTTTTAACCTTGCCCAGGTATAAATCGCCTACTGCGAAGTTAGGATTACCACTTTCGTGATGTAATTCGACTAACTTTTTATCTTCCAGCAACGCAATTTCCACACCTGTGGGAGCCGCATTTATAATAAGTTCCTTGTTCAAGCGTCCAAAATTTTAACCTTTAAAACTTCACCTTTATGCTATGCACACAGCTATTTAAGAACAGCTTACTGCATACCAGACAATAGCTAACTATATAAAGTTAGCGTATTCTTCACGTTCGTGATGATGGATTGCTTAAGGGTTCAGCGATCACTGCAGGCAATATCCGGAGAATTCTGTGCGGGGATCTATGGAAACAACCTGCATGACTATAGCAATTTAAGTATAAATGCTAGAATCATGCAGGATATATGAAAAATTTTATCCGACCGCCGCGCCGGGGTAATACCTGATTAGTATAAATGGCGGGAAACTGGAGTAATTATTTCTTACCTTTTTTATGCCGGTTCTTTCTCAGTCTTTTTTTACGCTTGTGAGTGGCAATTTTATGTCTTTTTCTTTTCTTACCGCAAGGCATACGCTGATACGTTTTTAAATGATTGAAAAATAAATATTATTGAATAGTTTTAATATAACTATCTACTTCCTTCTTCAGTTCCGGATCTGTCATGAAATGTTTGCTTTGTTCAAACAGTTCAATGGCTTTCTTTTTATCCCCTTTACTTTTATAGGATTCCGCCAGAACGAATAATACTTTTGCATTACCCGGATGTTTTTTGGCGACTCCTTCCAGTCTTTCGATAGCTTTATCGTATTGACCCGATGTTATAGCCAGGTTTGCTAAAGTAACCTGAGCGTCTATATTATCCGGATTTGCTGCCACTACTTCCCTCAGCTTTGCTACTCCTGTCATTGGTTCGCCGGTATTCATGTATACCATGGCCTGCGAAATTTTCAGTGTATCATTTGCCGGGTTCAGTTTAATGGCCTGATCAAACAAACCAATCGCTTGTTCAGCTTCCCATTTTGCAATACGCGGATCTTGAGCATGTTGCAGGTGGGCTAAAAATAAATTGGCTGCAAAGGTGAGGCTTTTTTCGGAATTTTCCAATTTAGCGGCTTCGCCGAGGTAATATGCTGCCACAGGAAGTTGATTAAGACTATCCCAGGTGGAGTACAATTGTTTGTAGGCGGCTATTTGCTGGGTTTTCACATCCCCACGCACCACATTGGTTTCAATTGTATTAACAAGTAAAAGTTTTTCTGCCGGAATTTTTCCCTTGGCTGTTTCCAGGAGTTCGGAGAAGGCAATAGATTCTACACTCTGACCGCCCTGTGAGGGAGCGGCAGATGACATAGGTTTCTTATCTGACCGGGGTACAGTACGGCCAAAGGCGAATAATACCACCAATAATGCTACAGCAGCACCAACTAAGAGAACTTGTGATTTTTGCACGGCCTAAAATATTAGGCTGCAAAATTAAGAACTTTTGAGCTTCTTTACCTCAGCAACAAATTCTTTCGAAGGTTTGAATGCCGGGATAAAATGCTCAGGGATCTCCACAGCCACGTTCTTCTTAATGTTACGGCCAATCTTGGCGGCTCTTTTCTTTGTGATAAAACTACCAAACCCTCGGATGTAAATGTGTTCACCATTGGCAAGAGCTTCTTTCACCTCTTTAAACATAGCCTCAAGTGTTACTAATACATCTACTTTGGGGATGCCGGTTTTTTCAGCAATGTTGTTAATTAAATCAGCTTTTCTCATATGAAAGCGAGAGGATTACTTTACTCTCAAAGTTAATTTAAAAATTTTAATTGCTGAATTTTAAGCAAATAAATTTTATCATTTTTTCTTATAACTGTATTGGTGATAATTTATATTTATTTGCAGGCCCGGATATGAGTAACTGTAGTACTTTATAGGGTTCATGGGACAGCATTTACCATATCAATTTACTAAATAATTTTATTAAAATAATATATAAATGACCGCATCGCGACTTTTTTTTACCGAAAAATTACTGGAATGGAACCGGGAAGCCAATTCCCGCAACATGCCCTGGAAAGGTGAAAAAAATCCATACCGCATCTGGCTATCGGAAATTATTCTCCAGCAAACCCGCGTGGAACAAGGCTGGCCGTATTATGAGCGGTTCATTCAGCACTACCCCACCGTAACAGACCTGGCCCAGGCGCCCGAAGAAGAGGTATTCCGCCTCTGGCAAGGGTTGGGCTATTACGCCCGCTGTAAAAACATGCTCGCCGCCGCCCGGGAAATTACCGATCAATACCAGGGGAAGTTCCCGGATCAATACGACCAGATCAAAGCCCTCAAAGGCATTGGCCCCTATACGGCCGCTGCCGTTGCTTCCTTTGCCTTTAACCTGCCCCACGCCGTACTCGATGGCAACGTATATCGTGTACTGGCCCGGTATTTTGGCATCGATACCCCGATAGACAGCACTGCCGGGAAGAAACAATTCGGAGAACTGGCGCAGGCACTCCTGCCAGCCGCGGCAGCTGCTGAATATAACCAAAGTATCATGGACTTCGGCGCCGTGGTATGCAAACCCCAGCAGCCAACCTGCAACGATTGCCCGCTCAACAGAAAGTGTATAGCCCGGCAACAGCAGCTGGTGGCGGTATTACCCGTCAAAACCAAAAAACTGCAGATCAAAAAACGCTATTTCAACTACCTGCTGGTTACCCTGGAAGATAACATCTATATCCGCAAAAGAACGGAAAATGATATCTGGCAAAACCTGCACGAATTTATCCTGATAGAAACGGACGAGCCTACCGATATTACTCATTTGCAGGCAGCGCCCGCTTTTCAGAACATCTTTAAAAGCTCACCAGGCACCGTGGAAAACATATCTGCCCCCTTCAAACAACAGCTCACCCATCAAACCATCCATACCCGGTTTATTACGGTAGCTGTTAAAAAGCCACTGGCACAGCAGGATTGGATGCTGGTTCCCGGCACCGAACTCAATAACTACGCTTTTCCAAAAACTATTACCAGTTTCCTGCAACAACACAGCATGCAATTATTCTGATCAAACAAATTATAAATAAAAATATATATTAACAACTAAGGCACTTAAACATTATCCGATGAGCTTCGCCGCCACCGATACCAGTTCACAGTGAGAAATTTTTCACTATCGATTAGAAAAAAATATTAACTTTAAGAAGGTTGTTTATTTAAAAAAGAAGAACTTTTTAACAATAGACTAAAAAAACCTACAACTATGAGAGGTGTTAATAAAGTAATCCTGATAGGCAATTTGGGCAGAGATCCGGATGTACAGTTTCTGGAAGGAAATATCGCCGTGGCAAAGTTTTCACTGGCAACCACTGAAACGTTCAAAGACAGGGCCGGCAAACTTATATCACAAACCGAATGGCATACAGTAGTGCTTTGGCGGGGATTAGCAGAACTTGCACAGAAATATCTGCACAAAGGAAGCCTGGTATATATTGAAGGACGTTTGCGCACCCGCAGCTGGGAAGACAAGGAAGGCAACAAAAAGTTTGCTACTGAAGTTGTAGGAGACAACCTGGTAATGCTGGACAAACGCATGGACCTCAACAACCAAGACCACCCCATCCCCCACCACAGTGGCGCCAGCTCTGCTTCCGGAGAAAATTTCCCCAACAATCTGGAAATTCCACCTTCGCTGAACGAGCCCGCAGACGATCTGCCATTTTAGTTGCAAATAAAAATATTAAGTTTTCGATGTACATAATCCCATAATGGGACATTACTTATATTTGCGTGCAGGGAAGGCATTTCAGTGATTTACTTTCCCTTTGTTTTTTTGATTATTTACATCAAAGTTGAATATCTTGGATATCCATTCGGCAAGCAACGTATCCTATCTCTTACAAGCTAATGCACCGATTGCCACCCCTAACATGGTGGTTTTTCTGCTTGTTCTCTTTATCATACTACTGCTTACCTTCATCGTTTCCGGTGCAGAAGTCGCGTTTTTTTCTTTGAACTATAAAGACCTGAACGTACTCAAGACCCGTCAGAATGCTTCCGGTAAATTAATTACCAAATTACTGGAGAAGCCCAAATCCTTGCTGGCTACCCTGCAAATAGCCGGTATCCTCCTGATGATCGCATTTATTATGATCACCAACTACCTCGTTACCCAGATGGAAGACCTGGAAACCCTCCCTGTCGTTTCATTTGTAGTAAGGGTAGCCGCTATATGTCTGGTATTGCTGTTCTTCGGACAAATACTCCCCCGCGTATGGGCAGCGCAAAACAATATTCGTTTTGCCACCTACTTCGCCTGGTTCGTCAGCCTCATTCATGCGACCCTCGAACCTGTCAGCGATTTCTTCGTCAGCCTCAGTGGCAGCATCGAAGCCCGGTTCTTTAACCGCGGCAGCGGCCCTGTCAACTACCAGGAAATTGATGAAGCCATTGAGATGAGCGTAGATCCTACCGCCTCCCAGGAAGAAAAAAATATCCTGAAAGGCATTCTCAAATTCGGCAACATCACCGTTAAACAGATCATGCGTGGCCGTCTCGATGTAAACGGCATGGAATATAACAGCAACTTTGAACAGGTGACCCAGCGCGTAGCTGAATTACACTACTCCCGGCTGCCTGTTTATAAAGAGAACCTGGATAATATCGTAGGTGTTATCCACACCAAAGACCTACTCCCCCACCTGGATAAAGGCAACAGCTTCGACTGGCATGAAGTAATGCGGCAACCATTCTTCGTACACGGTCATAAACTGATTGAGGACCTCCTGAGTGAATTCCAGAGCAGACGTATGCATTTTGCCGTAGTGGTAGACGAGTTTGGCGGTACCTCCGGTATCGTTACCCTTGAAGACATTATGGAAGAAGTGATCGGCGATATCAAAGATGAATTCGATGAAGAAGAATTCAACTACAGCAAAGTAGACAACTTCACCTATGTTTTTGAAGGCAAAACCATGCTGAATGATGTTTGCCGCATCATGAACATCTCCCCTGATACTTTTGAACATGTAAAAGGAGAAAGCGATTCCCTCGGAGGCCTGATCCTTGAACTGGCAGGAAAATTTCCGGAAGAAAACAGCGTTATCAATTATACCAACTTCGATTTCACTGTACTGGAAGTAAATAAAATGCGTATCCAGAAAGTACAGGTTACCATCAGACCGGATGCTACGGATAAGATATAAGCCCGGCTACTAAACGTGAATAGTCAAATGCCACACTTAAAAGGAAAGGTAACTGCCGTTTTTTTCGCATTCCTGTTTTTACTGACAGCCTGCAACGACACCGCCTATACGCCTAAACCAAGAGGATATTTCCTGGTAAAGTTTCCGGAAAGAAAATACCGCACCTTCGATATGCCCGGCTATCCGTATACATTTGAATATCCGGCTTACGCGAATGTGGTGAAAGACACCTCCTTTTTTGGCGAAAAACCGGAAAACCCTTACTGGATCAATATCGACTTCCCTTCGCTGAACGGCAAGATTTACCTGAGCTATAAAATCATCGGCACAGGCAACAACTTCCGTAAACTGGCAGACGATGCCTTTAAAATGACCTATAAGCATACCTATAAAGCAGCCTACATCGACGAAAATGTAATCCGGACCCCCAATCAGGTAAGCGGAACTTTTTACGAAGTAGGCGGCAATGCGGCCTCTGCCAAACAATTTTTCGCCACCGACTCCACCCGCCATTTCCTCCGGGGAGCCCTCTATTTTGATGTAACCCCCAATGCAGATTCCCTTGCCCCGGTATACAAGTTCCTGGAACAGGATATGTGGCATATGGTGGAAACCCTGCGCTGGAGATAAGCACGTAATCACGTAACTTTGTGGTCTTAACAAGATTGTCTGTGTAATATTCACCACAGATAAAAGACCAGTTCCTGATGATCATCATTGACGATAAATATATTAGTGACGAAGTAATTGAAGAGCAATTCGTATGTAATTTGTCTGCTTGCAAAGGCGCCTGCTGCGTTGCGGGAGATTGCGGTGCCCCATTGGATAAAACAGAGGTGAAAACCCTGAAAAAAATATATCCCCTGATAAAATCCTACCTGCGGGAAGATGGTATCCGGGAAATAGAACAAACAGGCACCAATACTATCGATGATGAATACGGTTATGTAACCCCTATCGTAAATAAAGGGATCTGTGCTTACGCTACAATAGACGATCATGGCATTGTAGGATGTGGTATCGAGAAAGCATATAACGACGGCGTAGTGGCCTTTAAAAAACCTGTTTCCTGTCATCTGTATCCGATACGCGTTACCAAATATGAAGCTTTTGAGGCGGTTAACTACGATCGCTGGGATGTATGTAAACCTGCCTGTAAAAACGGAAAAACACTGCGGGTACCGGTATATCGTTTCCTGAAAGAAGCTATTATCAGAAAATACGGCACGGAATTTTATGAAGTGCTGGATAAAATTGCAACGAAACAATATAAATGAGGAATTAAGCATCCGGTATCAATACCTGCCGCAGCTGACCCGAAGCTTTGCAACATCACCGCTTTATCTTCGTACAGCTGCAGTATTCCTGATTCCTAATTCTTTGTTCACTATCTTTATTTAGCACTTACCGCGTTTGCTTATGCATCAAACAGCATCTACTTTTCTGGAAGAGAGTGAAAAGAAAGCAGCTGATCTAGGTCACCGCCAGACTATAAATTTTAATATAGGGAAATACAATACAGCTGTAAAAGCCGGTAAACAACAGTTTACTGACCTTCCCATCGCACGTGAACGGGCCAAAAACATTAAGTGGAGAGCCATCGAACACCTGGACAATCACCTGGAAGAATTTGAACAGAACTTCATGCAACGTGGCGGAAAAGTGATCTGGGCAGAAACCACAGAACAGGTACAACAGGAAATTCTCGCCATCTGTAAAGCCAAACAGTGCAAAAGCATTGTGAAAAGTAAGTCCATGGCTACCGAGGAAGTACACCTCAACTCCTTCCTGGCAGACAATGGCATCGAATGCGTGGAAACAGACCTGGGTGAATATATTCAACAACTGGATGGCGAACCTCCCTACCACATCGTTACACCGGCGATGCATAAAAGCAAGGAAGACGTAGCCCGTTTGTTTGCGGAAAAACTGGGTACCGACCCTACCCTCACGCCCGAACAACTCACTCTGGTAGCCCGTGAGAAATTACGGCACAAATACCTGGAAGCAGAAATCGGCATCACAGGCGCTAATTTTATTATTGCAGATACCGGATCGGTAGCTGTCAGCGAAAATGAAGGCAATGCCCGGCTGACCACTGCTTTTCCCAAAACACATATTGTACTGGTAGGCATTGAAAAAGTATTGCCTTCTATCAGCGATCTGGCTTTATTCTGGCCCTTGCTGGCTACCTATGGTACCGGCCAGCATATCACGGCCTATAACTCTGTTTTCAGCGGCCCGCGCCAGGAAGGAGAAGTAGACGGACCAGAAGAAATGTATGTGATCCTGATGGACAACGGCAGAACCAACATCCTCCAGGATACAACGGCCCGCGAAAGCCTTTACTGCATCCGTTGCGGCTCCTGCCTCAATGCATGCCCGGTATATAAAAACATTGGCGGACATAGTTACGCCACTACCTATAGCGGTCCTATCGGATCGGTGATTACACCGCATTTAAAAGGCATGGAGTCTTATATGCACCTCAGTTTTGCCTCTTCTTTATGCGGCAACTGTACGGAAGTATGTCCTGTGCGGATTAACCTGCATGAATTACTGCTCCATAACCGGCAGAAAGCTGTGGAAGAAAACCATACTTCCGGCAGTGAAAAACTGGCCTGGTTTGCCTGGAAACAAGGCTGTGGTAACCGCAGGCTGATGAACATGGCCAGCGGCAAAATGAAAAATTTCCTGTTACGTCGTTTCTTTGCGAAGAGTTGGGGAGATAACCGGGAGCTGCCTGTTTTTGCAGCCAAATCATTCAATCAGCAATGGAAAGAGAGAAAGCGCTAAGCTTTATTCTCCCTTTTTCCGGAACGGAACCACTACTTCCACGGTAGCCGCTTTACCACCGGCTGCCGGTTGCCATTTCGGCCCTTCTTTTATTACCCGGATGGCTGCTGCATCACAGGCAGGGTGTATACTTTTCAATACCTTAAACTGCTGTAAAGTGCTGTCGGGCATCACGGTAAAGGATACACGCACGGTACCTTCAAAATGATTCTCCGGGTTGATCGTATGCTCCTGCAGATAACGCTCAAAAGCCGGGAAACCACCTACAGGCGCCGGCAGGATATCTTTATACAGACTATCGTTATACATACTTCCTGCTACCCCATACCGCTGAGCATTGCGCTGAACGTTGGCTTTGCTGGCTAACACCGATGGCGGTGAAACCTCCTGCACAGGGTATTCCCCTTTTTTCAAGACTGCTTTTTTCTCTGCCATCGCCGGCTGATCTGCCGTTACAGTAGCTAATTCCTGCGTGGGCTGCACCCGGTCTGCTGTCATATCAGTTGCTGGTGCGGCCTGTTTCAAAGGAGGAACCGGTGCTGCCATCGGCGCCATGGCTCGGGCAACCGGTGCATCTGCGGAGGTAAAGGCAGGTGAAGGTTCACTGGCCGCAGGGGCCGGAACCGGAACCGGGCGGGATTTTGCTGTAACCGGTGGCTGGTCAGATGAGGTAATAGCTATGGCGGCGGGTTGCGGCACACTATCCATCACTGCGGAAGCCTGAGGTATTTCTTTGACAAATGAATCCTGCGTGGTTCGCTGTGCAATAGGCGCAATATGTTGCTGCTCATGATACAAAAACCATCCGCCCGTAAATAACAGCAGTAAGATAGCGGCGGCAGCGGCCCAGCGGGTATACAGCGGGCGCACCCTGGTTTGCTGCGGCGCAATACGCGCGGCCAGCCGTTGGGATAATTCCTCCTGCTGCGCCTGTTGATCCGGTGCGTGCAGGGCATACCCTTCCAGCGCATCCGCTAAAAACGGATCGTCCAGAGCCCGGCGTTCCAGGTCATGCATCGCTTTATCGTCCAGCTCACCAGCCAGGTACTGGCGGATGAGTTGGGCCATTTCAGCCTGTGTTATATGTCGGTTGTCAGACATGTTGTTGCTCCATACATATTTTAAGGTTACGCTTTCCGTTCTGGATATAGCTTTTCACCTTATTCATTTCATATCCGGTAATAACGCATACTTCCCGGTAGCTTTTCTCCTGTAAATAAAACAGGTTTACACTACGTTTCTGTTCTTCCGGTAAGGTTTCCAGGCATTTTTCCATGCTCTGAAGGTTGTCTTCCAGTGTTATTCCGTTGTCATGATGCATGATTTCTCCGTTTTCCACAATGGGATGATCATCGATCGAAACCTGCCTGGATTCTTTATTTTTCATAGCCCGCAGCTTCATCAGACAATGATTGCGGGACAACACATGCAGCCAGCTTTTGAAATTCTGGACCTCATGTGCTTTCAGTTTGCTGATCAGCTCTTCAAAGATCTGCATGACAGCATCTTTGCTGGCATCTTCATCAAAATATTGCAAACAAACCCCATATACCAGGTTCATATAACGCTGGTAGAGGGCAGCCAGAAAATCCAGTTTGCCGGTAGCTTTATACTGCCGGATCAAATCTGCATCATCTGCATCCTGCATAATATTTTGATGAATGAATGACAAGCTGTTAGCTATTAATAATCGGTTTTAGTAAAACAACCGGACAATACTATTAATTTTTTCTGAATATTATCGCAAAAAAGAAGCACCGCGGTGACGGTGCTTCTTTTTTGTATAGCTGATGCGATTATTTATTAGTGTCTGAAATGACGCATGCCGGTCATTACCATCACCATATCGTGCTGTTTGCAGAACTCTACTGAGTCATTGTCACGTACGGAACCACCTGGCTGAATCACGGCGTTGATACCTTGTTCGTGCGCAATACGTACACAGTCATCAAACGGGAAGAATGCATCGGATGCCATTACCGACCCTTTCAGGTCGAAGCTGAACTGTCCGGCTTTTTCAATCGCATGACGCAGGGCATCGATACGGGAAGTTTGTCCGCAGCCTTTACCTACCAGTTGCTGATCTTTCACCAGTGCAATGGCATTTGATTTCAGGTGTTTGCACACAATGTTGGCAAATTCCAGGTCGGCTTTCTGTGCGGCAGTAGCAGCATGTGCGCCTACTTCATTCCACTCTTTGTAGTTACCGTTATCATTATCCTGCAGCAGTACACCGTTCAGTACATTCTTGAACATGTATTTGCTCTTTACCGGCTGTTTTTGTTCCAGCAGGATACGGTTCTTTTTAGCCTGTAATATGGTGAGGGCTTCCGGCTCAAAACCAGGAGCAATCAGTATTTCGAAGAATATTTCGCTGATGGATGCAGCGGTTACTGCGTCAATGATTTTGTTGGTCACCAGTACTCCACCGAATGCACTTTCCTTATCACCGGCCAAAGCAGCGTCCCAGGCTTCTTTCAGGGTAGCGCGGGAAGCAATACCACATACGTTGGTATGTTTGATCACGGCAAAAGTAGTAGCTTCAAATTCCTGGATCAGCTGACAGGCAGCGTCTACATCCACCAGGTTGTTGAAAGAAAGTTCCTTACCATGTAATTTATTGAAAACTTCTGTCAGGTTACCGTAGAAAACACCACGCTGGTGCGGGTTTTCGCCATAACGGTTTACCTGTCCTTCCGGAACAGACAACTGGAAATTAGCGCCAGGTTCGTTATTCAGGAAGTATTGAGAAATGGCTACATCATAGTGTGCACATACCTCAAATGCTTTTGCAGCAAAGCTTCTGCGATCCTGCAGGGAAGTAGCTCCGTTATTTTCTGTCAACACTTTTTCCAGGTCGGCATACTGATCTTTGGAAGCCACAATCACTACATCTTTGAAGTTTTTGCCGGCTGCACGGATCAGGGAAACACCGCCTATGTCAATTTTTTCAATGATGGCCTGTTCTTCGCTGGTGGTTTTTACGGTTTCCTCAAACGGATAGAGATCTACGATCACCAGGTCTATTTCAGGAATTTCGTAGTTTTTCAGCTGTTCCAGGTCCTGCGGATTTTCGCGGCGGGCCAGGATACCACCAAATACTTTAGGGTGCAGGGTTTTCACACGGCCACCTAAAATAGAAGGATAAGCTGTCAGGTCTTCAACTGCCACGCAGGCAACACCCAGCTCCTCAATAAATTTTTGTGTACCACCGGTAGAATAGATGGTAACACCTTGTTCACCTAACTTTTTAACAATGTTCTCCAGGTTATCTTTATAGAAAACGGAGATCAGCGCTGATTTAATTTGCTTTTGCATGGATGGAAAACATTAGAAATTAATAACATAGGCTCCCTGACCGGGGACCGAAAAGAAGCGCAAAGTTAATACGTAACATTCATTTTTCCATTGCCGATTCCTGACGAGGCCATCAGATACCGGATCAGGCATTATAAATACTTGTGACTGAGAAGATTATTACTTACAGCTCCCTGATAAAAGCCCCTTCTTCCCCGATCACATAAAATAGCTGGTGCAGCTCCCGGCATTCCTTTTTCCACTGCTGTAAGCGATAATGACTGTTGGAGGCCGCGAAAATAATCAGCCGGCAATCGTAATGCGCCTGCAGCTGCGGAATCTGCACCCGCGGATTGTGGGCTAACAGCAGGTAATCGGCTACAAATTTTTTATGGGGTAGCTGCCGGGGTAAAGCACTGTCGATCATCACCAGCTGCCGGTTACCCAAACGCACATACCGCCCATATTGCGTGCAGCCGGGTATTTGCGCAGGTGATACGCGCCGGGTATTTCTGGCAGCTTGCAGTTGAGCGGCAACCGGCGACCGCCAGATGCTGTCATCACCTATAAATTGTACCTGCCGGCCATTCATATAATCAATAGCCGTATAGGCGCCAACGTTATAGATGACCAATTTACGCTGCCTGTTGCATGCTATTATCTCCACGGCATGCAGCGCGATGCAGCCGGCAATACCCGCTAAAAACAGCCACCAGCCTGGCTGCCATTTTACCATTATCCACAACGCCAGGCCACCCATCAGCACATACATACTCACCACCTGATAGTTGTTCAGCTGAATAGCAGGGATAGCAGCGCCGGGTAATTTACCCAGCCACTCCACACAGGTATTCATCAGCAGAATCAGGTATTTGATGCCCCATCCCAACCAGGCTGCCGGTGCAGCCATGGGAGCGATGAACAACAGGATTGCTGCCGCGTAAATAATCAGGGTGGATAAGGGTACTGCTATCAGATTGGCCGGCAGAAAATAAACCGGAAACTGATGAAAATAATAAAGGCTGATGGGAGTCGTTAATAACTGCGCAGCCAATGATAAAGCCACCATCTGCCAGCATACATCCAACCATTTTTGCCGGCAGGATAATAGTTCGTATATGGGTGTATAAAACAACAGTATACTCAGCACCGCCAGATAGGAAAGCTGAAAACCCGCATCCATAGCCAGACTTGGGTCATAACATAATAGCACAAACGCAGATGCTGCCAACGTATTGTAAATACAGGTATATCGTTGCAACACAAAACGACCGATCGTAATGCCGGTAAACATAACGGCAGAACGTAGTACAGAAGCGGAAGCACCGGTTAACAAGGCAAATCCCCAAAGGAAACTCAATACAATAACTGCTTTCAGGCTATCCGCCCACCTCGCAGCCGGCAACCATTGCAACAGCCATAACAGTGAACCATACAGGAGTGCCAGGTGCATACCGGAGATGGCAATTACATGCACGATACCGGTGTTGCTGTAGCTTTGTACAATTTCTTTCTCCAGATCGCGGCGGTAACCAATCAGCAAAGCTTCTGCCATACCTGCTTCCGGACCGCTGCCGATATATTTTTTCAGGTTATCCAGGCAATACCTGCGCAGGTGTATGATAGCGCGCATAATGGGATTTCCTCGCTGCTGCAACAATTTGCGATATTCGCCCGGCCGCAGGTAGAGCTGATGATAGCATTGCTGCAAAGCGCAATAGCGCCGGTAATCGAATGCACCCGGATTACCATTGCTCCGGATGGGCGTTACCTGATTCTTCACCAGTATTTCATCTCCGTACCGGAGCATATTGCTACTGCTGTCTTTCCTGACAAACAAACGGATATTCCCTTTCGCCGGCCACCAATGTCCGCCAGACCCAATAGCAGTAACAACGCCCGTGGCTTTAAATGAGCGGGGATCTTCTTCCGGCGGTGTTGTTACCCGTAATACCAGTAAAGTACTGTCTGTAGTCATGGTGGCAAAAAAGCCTTGCTGGTATCGTATATCTGCCTGATGCACCAACCAGCAGCCGGCGGCAGCTATAGCAACGCATAACAATATGCCCGGTACCAGGGCAATGGCAAAGCGCCGGTGCACCGGCAACAGGCGAAACAGCAACCACCCGGTCGCCGGAAATACCAGCAACAGCCATATACACGCCGGGGAAAAAGAAAAATAGTATTGTGCCGTAATTCCGGCTAAAAGAGGTGTTACCAAACGCAGGAAAGGCACCCGTTTCCAATAGGTGGTTTCCGGCAGGGATGATTCAAACTGCATGGCGGGTTAACATTTATGCTTGCTAAACAATGTGCTAAAATAGTCACTGCCAACAGTATAAGTGTTTAAATCATGTTAAGGAAAGGTGCTTTTTTACATATAATATGAATATATTATATCATGAAAACTTTCATTTTTTTACGCTACAAAACTCATGTGTTCGTTAACATTCGTTTCTCTTAAGTATATAATAATCAATACATATAATATTATAATTAATTGCATCTGTTATTGATTAGTTAACATCTCTTTTAAATATAATATTATTTGTAAAATGCATTACCGGTCACGCTATTTGTATCGAACAAGATTCAATAGTCGTGTCTTTAATGGTTATTTTGAGGGAAAAGAAGGAGCCTGATTTTTATCAGGCTCTGTTTATTTATACTACTTTCTTCCGGGGCTTCATCAAAAAGAAAAACCCCTCCAACATAAGCCGGAAGGGTCTCTTTTTAAATTATTGTACGAAGTCATTATTTACTCAGGTACATGCTCTTCTCTTTGTATAACTGTCTGAAGTAAGGATCACGCAGGTCTTTGATAAAGCGGATCGCTTCTCCGGTAGATTTCATTTCAGGTCCGAGCTCTTTGTTTACACCAGGGAATTTATTGAAAGAGAATACCGGCTCCTTGATCGCAAAACCAGTGAGTTTCTTTTCGATGGTAAAGTCTTTCAGTTTATTGGCGCCGAGCATCACTTTGGTAGCGATGTTCAGGTAAGGCACCTGGTATGCTTTGGCAATAAACGGTGTTGTACGGGAAGCACGTGGGTTGGCTTCAATCACATACACCTGACCATTTTTGATGGCAAACTGTATGTTGATCAATCCGCGGATATCCAGTGCCCGTGCGATTTTCTCTGCATAGTATTCCATCGTGGTTACTTCAATAGGCGTCAGATTGAAGGCTGGTAACAAAGCATGGCTATCGCCACTGTGAATACCTGCCGGTTCAATATGTTCCATTACACCCATTACATGGAAGTCGGTACCATCGAAAATACCATCGATTTCTGCTTCCTGGCAACGATCGAGGAAGTGATCGATCAGGATTTTATTACCGGGCAGATGTCTGAGCAGGCTCAGTACAGATTCTTCCAGTTCTTCCTCATTGATCACAATACGCATACGTTGTCCGCCCAATACATAGGAAGGACGCACCAGTACCGGGTAGCCTACTTCTTTGGCTACTTCGATCGCGTCGTCGGTATCATAGGCAGTACCATATTTAGGATAAGGGATACCCAGGTCTTTCAGCATGTCGGAGAACCGGCCGCGATCTTCTGCAATATCCATGTTATCGAAAGAGGTACCGATAATTTTGATTCCTTTTTCTTCCAGGCGCTTAGCCAGTTTCAGGGCTGTTTGACCACCCAGCTGTACAATCACCCCTGCTGGTTTTTCCAGCTCAATGATTTCCCACAGGTGTTCCCAGAATACCGGTTCGAAGTACAGTTTATCTGCCATGTCGAAGTCGGTAGAAACAGTTTCCGGGTTACAGTTTACCATGATGGCTTCATATCCGCAATCCTGTATGGCTTGTAAACCGTGTGTGCAACAGTAGTCGAATTCAATACCCTGACCGATTCTGTTAGGACCGGAACCCAGTACAATGATCTTCTTCTTATCTGTTACTTTACTTTCATTTTCTGTATCAAAAGTAGAATAGAAGTAAGGTGTTTTTGCTTCAAATTCCGCGCTGCAGGTATCTACCATTTTATAGGTACGTACAATGTTGAGCGCTTTACGTTTTTCGTATACTTCATCTTCCTCGCAGTTACCAAACAATACTGACAGCTGTTTATCGGAGAAGCCCATTTTCTTGGCATCGCTGAGCATATCGGTAGGTACGCTTTCCAGGTCGTGTTCCAGTAATTGTTTTTCCAGATTCACGATATCCTGTATCTGGTGCAGGAACCAACGGTCAATGAAAGTCAGCTGGTGAATATGTTTTACGGAAACACCGGCCATGAGCGCATCTTTAATACGGAAGATACGATCCCAGGTCGGGCGTTTCAGTTTCTCCACCAGTTGTTCACTCTTCATGAGTGATTTACCATAATAACCTAATCCGAGTGCATCATTTTCCAGACTTTGACAAGCTTTCTGTAATGCTTCCGGGAAGGTGCGGCCAATGGCCATTACCTCACCTACAGATTTCATCTGTAAGCCCAGGGTATCATCAGCTCCTTTGAACTTATCGAAGTTCCAGCGAGGCATTTTTACAATTACGTAATCCAGTGCCGGTTCAAAGAAAGCGGAAGTGGTTTTGGTGATCTGATTTTCCAGTTCATCCAGGGTATAACCGATGGCCAGTTTGGCAGCAATCTTGGCAATCGGATAACCGGTTGCTTTGGAAGCCAGCGCAGAGGAGCGGCTTACACGCGGATTGATTTCAATGGCAATCAGTTCTTCATTTTCCGGATTCAGGGAGAACTGTACGTTACAACCACCGGCGAAGTTGCCGAGGTCGCGCATCATCATCATGGCTTTGTTACGCATGTCCTGGAAAGCGGTATCGCTCAGGGTCATGGCAGGAGCTACAGTGATGGAGTCTCCGGTGTGGATACCCATTGGGTCCAGGTTCTCTACGGTACAGATAATAACAACGTTGTCGTTTTTATCGCGCAGCAGTTCCAGTTCATATTCTTTCCATCCCAGTACTGCTTTTTCTACCAGTACTTCGTGAATGGGAGATGCTTTCAAACCACGGTCCAGGGCTTCATCCAGATCTTCTTTGCCGTGTACGAAACCACCACCGGTACCACCCAGTGTAAAGGAAGGACGGATTACCAGCGGAAATCCGATTTCCTGTGCAAACTCTTTTCCTTCGAGGTAAGAGTTGGCTGTTCTGGCCGGCGCGACAGGTATACCCAGCTGGATCATCCACTGACGGAACTGTTCGCGGTCTTCTGCTTTGTCGATGGCTTTAATGTCAACCCCAATCAGGCGCACATTATTTTTTTCCCATATTCCCAGCTCGTCTACTTCTTTACAAAGGTTCAGTGCTGTTTGACCACCCATCGTGGGAAGTACGGCATCTATCTGGTTTTCTGCCAGAATCTGCTCAATGCTCTCCACGGTCAGTGGTAGCAAATAAACCTTATCAGCCATCATAGGGTCCGTCATGATGGTAGCCGGGTTGGAATTAATCAATATCACTTTAATTCCTTCTTCCCGCAGCGAACGTGCTGCCTGGGAACCGGAATAGTCAAATTCGCAAGCCTGACCAATAATAATGGGACCAGAACCGATAATGAGAACAGATTTGATAGATGAGTCTTTTGGCATTTGTGTAATCTATTGAAAATGAAAAACCAAATTGATCTTTCTGCCGTACGAGGGAACAAAAAAATCGTGCAAAGCTACGGCTTTTGAATGGGATAATTCGAAAAAAATTTCAAATTCGGGGAAGATTTTTTTCTACTGCGATCAGATCGCAATCCTTTTATATAACATATTATTCTATTCCGATAGATAATTAACACCTGTTCCGACAGCATTACGCCCTTACGGGCAGATGCTCAGCATACATCTGCCCGTAAGGGCGTAATTATTATCTTTTGTTTTATAATTTTATCCGGGAAGACATGACCGCGATAGCCAGACCCATTATGGCTATCAGGGAAAATGACATCGCCAGACTACTGGCCTGCGCCACAAATCCGATCAATGGCGGGCCACAAAGGAAACCCAGGTAACCGATGGTAGAAACAGCTGCCAACGCCATTCCCGGCGACATCACAGTAGATTTGCCCGCAGCACTGTACACCAGTGGCACCACTGCCGACACGCCCGCTCCCACCAGCATAAAGCCCAGCATAGCGGTCATGAAGTAAGGGAAAATAACAGCGACCATCAAGCCGCCAGCGGTTAACACCCCACTCAGCAGCAACATCTTTTTCACCCCAATACGGGTAGTCAGCCAATCGGCCACAAACCTGCCGGAAGCCATGGTACTCATAAATGCCGCATACCCTGCGCCGGATATACCGTCCCGTACATGTACGACTCTTCTGAAGTATACACCACTCCAGTCAAACATAGTACCCTCGCATATCATAGAGCACATGGCAATAATTCCCAGTATCAGCAGGAAACGGTCTGGCTTTACAAACAAAGGCTGATTTTCCTGTACATTATGATCCTGTGCTACCATATACCGCATGGTCAGCAATACGATGGTCCAGGACATGGCTGTGATCAGCAGAAAATGATAGAACGGCGGTATGTTCAATCCCGCCATCAGGGTACCGATAGCCGCACCGGTAAAACCGGCCACACTCCACAATCCGTGAAAAGACGCCATGATAGAACGGCCATATATAGCCTCTACGGCCACTGCCTGTGTATTCACAGCAATATTGCCCAGGTTACCGCAGAAACCAAACAATACCAGGAAAAGCATTAACACCCACGGTTCCCGTGCCAGGCCCAGTGCCGGCAGAATCAAGGCATAGGCCACAGCGGCGATGATAAATACCTGTTTGCTGCCGAACCGGGATACCAGTATACCAGCAATAGGCAAAGAAATCAGGGAACCTACCGGCAATGCCAGCAACACACCGCCCAGACCGGCATCGTTCAACCCCATCGCCTGCTGGATATCCGGAATACGGGAAGCCCAGCTGGCAAAACAAAGTCCGGTCAGGAAAAACAAAGCACTCACGGCTATCCGTATGCTTCTCTTATTCATTATTACTATCGGCAATTCTTGTAACATCTTGATTTGTCGGGTTAGATCACCTGGATGCCCAGATTAATATACGGTTTTAGTGATGGCAGCTCCGGATTATCCGTGACAATGGTATCCAAACCGGTAATTTCACATACTTTAAAAGGTTCGGCTGTACCCATTTTATCACTGGTGGCCAAGGCAATGGTTTTGTTGGCTGCTGCTACCATCACACTCTTTACATCTGCTTCTGCAAGATCCAAACCAGTTACCCCTGCATCCGGATGTAAGCTGCAGATACCCAGGAAACAGATGTCTGCCCGCAGTTTTTCGAGCATACGGATGGTATCCATACCACCGGCAGTCCGGGAGTCTTTGCCGATACGGCCTCCGGTAAATATGACTTCTATAAGCGGATGTTCTATGAGCAGCGCCAGAATCGGTACACTGTTGGTGACAACAGTAATACGCAGATTGGGCGGAAACAACCGGGCCAGCATTAAGGTAGTAGTACCACCGTCCAGGATGATGGTCTGCCCGTCGTGCAGGAATGACAATGCTTTGCCGGCTATATGGCGTTTATCTTCTTCATGGTATTCTATCCTTTCCTTAAAGGAATACGGATTGGGAGAATGGGGAATAGCGCCGCCCCTCACTTTAATGAGCTGCCCATTTTGCGCCAGGGATTCCAGATCACGCCGTACCGTATCTTCCGATACCTGCAGATCGTTGCTCAGCTCTGTCTGCAATACTTTATGATCTGTCTGCAGTTTCTTCAGGATATAATCCAACCTTTCTTCTCTCAACATAAAAGATGCTATTTTCTGCAATATTATGAAATATTTTGCAACAATTTGCAGAAAACTGCATAACTTTGCACTAAACAGCAAATTATGGCAAGGATAGCAATCGATATGGACAATGTTATGGCCGACCTGACGACCCATTACCTGAATTATTATGAAGCAGCGTATGGCGTTAAGGTGGATCCGGCCACCCTGAAAGGCATTCCGGAAGGTAGCGGGTTTCCGGAAAAAGATGCTATTCTCGGTTTTTTACATTCACCTGGCTTTTTCAGAACAGCACCGGTTATTGCCGGCAGCCAGGAAGTCATCAAAGCATTATCTGAAAAACATGAAATATTCATTGTGTCTGCAGCAATGGAATTCCCGCTTTCTTTAGCAGAGAAACTGGCGTGGCTGCAGGAACATTTTCCCTTCATCAGTTGGCGCAACATTGTATTCTGCGGTAGTAAAACCATTGTGGATGCAGATTACATGATAGATGACCACGACAAGAACCTCCGGTATTTCAAGGGAGTGCCCCTGTTATTTACAGCACCGCATAACGCCCTGCTGACAGATTACAAGCGGGTGAATACCTGGCAGGAAGTAGCAGCGTATTTTGCGCTGGACACAGTAACGGCTATATAACTATAGTATACAGAAATTTTGCACCAAAGGCAGGATAGCACAAGGCTATCCTGCCTTTTTTACGGTAAGGCTGTAAATCTTTTTTTCGAGGGTGCTGATTTTACGGTTACACTGCTGTACTTCCATACATTTATCCAGGTAGGCTTCCAGCCAGTTCACGCCTTTTCGTGCCTGCTCCGGGTTATCGAAATACGCCTGGCTCAGTCCTGGCACTTCACATAGCCGTTGCAGTTGGTCCTGGCTGAATTGCGCCGTATCGCACCATTCCTGCATCGTAGCCAGGGTGATGTTCAATCGTGCTGCCAGCTGCTTCTCCCTGATTTTCTGCTGCGCCAGAAAAATCAGCAACAGCTCTCCCTGATGAAAAGGTACCGTGTTCAGTGAACCCCACTGGCTAAATGCCTCCTGTGTTATAGGAACGGCCGCCAGTAATACCTCCAGCTTCTTTCTTTTGATAACCGGCTGGCAGAAATAACGGTACAGGCCCGGTGGGGTCAGTCCGACTTTTTTAGCATAGTGCAGGATCACCACTTGCTGTTGCCGCAGTATACGTCTTAACCTGGCACCCGCATGCATGTAATAAGGTAGCGACATGAATATACACCTGTTTTGTATGAAGAGATAAGGGGTCACACGTGTGTATACAAATATAATATTTTTTATTGCTTATCAAAATATTTCTTATCAAAATCAGGGCTGTCGTGTGAATTCGTAAAGCATAGTGGGCACAAACTGTAAACAAAAATCATTATAATACCATTACTTTTCAGGCGTGCTTATCAGACAGCTGCTTCCGGAGCGCTGTCATTTCTTTTTTCAGCTGCATTACTTCGTCTTTAAGGAGGGCATAATTTTTCAACAGCTGATTATGCTCTTCCAGCAGTTTATAATATTTTTCCCGCAACAACATCATTTCTTCACTGTCGGTATTACGGGATTCCTGTACCAGTCCCGGATTCAGGAAGGCATCTGTGGTAGTGTCTAACCCTTTGACTACCCGGTCCAGTTCATCGGGCGAGAAGTTTTCTTTTTCAAAAAGGTTGTACATCGTGCGGCGGCTCATGTTTAAACGCCCTGCCAGCTTGCTTTTGTTGAGTCCTTTCTCCGCGATAATGGCCTGTAACCGGTTTCCATGGTGAATGCTTTTCCCATTGGTCAATAACATAGCGCCGTTCCATCGAACAAACTCTTCTATCGTAATACCAATCAGGCCACAAAAACGCTCCATGGTGGCCCGTTTCATATCGCCTTTGCGCAGATGATAGTGGGCTATCTGGTTCGTAAAACCTGCCATCTTTGCAAAATCAACAATTTTAATCTTCTTCTGTTTGAGTATCTGCTTTAACCGCTGACCCATGTGTATCAGGCTCGACTGCATCATTTACAATTTTAATTATACCGCTATAAACAGGACTGGCCTGCCATATTGCCGTATAATTTAACAATTAATATTTCATTTCGTAAATAAAAATATCAGACTGCAAAAATTGGAGCAGGTATTATCGCAGGAGATACGCAGCTATGCCAACTAACATAAACGTCTATACGAATAAAATATCCAATAAAATTTTATTCAAACTGACAATGTAAAAAACAAAGTGACAGTGAGGCTAAACAGATATACAATTAATAAAAAAATTATCAATTACTTTTATTAGTCAGCCTACCTTACAATAACGATAAAATCCTTTACTATAAAGGATTTACAGGTTATTTGTTTTTTTCGGATAAAGTAATATTTTATCACTAAAATTTGCATGATTATAAATATATTTGCTTACATGTAAAAATGAAAACAGCATGCGAAAAAACATGATATCATTATTTGTTAACCATATCCGTTCAATCAAAAAAACATACCTATTATGAGCCAGGAACCACTGAATGTGTTACTTGACATCCACACCAGGTTTTCCATCTTTCCTGTTTTATTCCGGGAAAAAGTTTGCGAAGAATGCAATTGGAGTACACCTACCTTTTACCGCAAAATGCGTGGAAAAGACAAGCCAAATCCAAATGAGCCCGGAAAAATCATTCCGGCACTCAGTAACGCAGAAAAACAAAAAATCATAGAAATTATGGAAGAGGTGTACAACAACGCCGGCGAATACCTGGAAAAACATAAAAAAATCTTCGCCCGATAACTTCCCCTCCTACCCGCTCATCCTTTGTATGTGAAAGCTTCTTTTATCAAAGTCTTTACCCATCCATCAGGCCCCGCATCTCCCCCGGATGCGGGGTTTCGTTTTTTATTATGCTCATCAACTAAATTTTTCTTTTTAAAACTAAATATTTAGTTTTAAGATAAATATTTTCCTATGCATAAAACAGGCGTCTTGCTCACCAGCCTACTCCTGGTCTGCTGCCAGCTAATGGCCCAACAACCAATTGACCGGCATCAACTGATGGACTATCTGCAAAATCAACAATACAATCAGGCAGTGGATTACCTCCTGCCCAAAGTACAATCTACCGATGCCGGGCAAATAGCCCTGCTGGCCTATACCTACTATCAGGCAGGCAAACCCACAGAGGCCATTACGCAGTATGAAAAAGTGCTTACTCTCAACCCGGATCATATTGCCGCACACCAATACCTGGCAGCCCTCTATATGCAGCAGGAACGATACCCTGCCGCCATCGATCATTACCAGCAACTCACCCGGCTGCAACCCAACCATGCCGGCCACTTTAAACAACTCAGCTTCGCCTGGTTTGCCGCGCAGCAACCCGATACCGCTTTTCCGCTGCTCCAGAAAGCCTGGCAGCTCAACCCCGCCGATCCTAAAGTAACTGCCCGCCTGGGAGAAGAATGGCTTGACCGGAAGAATTATACTACGGCTGATTCCCTATTGCAGGCCTATCTCCGCTCCGACTCTACGCAGGCTCCTGTTATCATGGTAGCCGTCAGAGCGACTTATTTTCTTAAAAACTATGTTCGCTGCACGGCACTGGGAGAACAACTCATGCGCCTGAACATTGCTTCTCCCAATACTTTCAGCTACGTTACAGCGGCCTATTTTCAATTAAAACAATACCAGCAGTGCATTGCTGTAAAGGATTACCTGATGCTCCGCAATGCAGCAGCGGAAAATATTCTGTACTACGCAGCGATGGCACACACCCAGCTGAAACAATTCCGGGAAAGCAACACGCTCCTGCAGCTATGCATCAGCATGGCCAAATCACCCGGGCTTGATAACTATTATTCCGGCATGTCTGCCAACTATGAAGCCATGCGGCAATACAAACCGGCAGTAGCCAGCCTGGATACCGCGTGGTACCTGTTTCACCAGCCATTGCGCCAGTATAGCATTGGTCGTATCTATGAGGTACATCTCAAAAACAAGCCTGTCGCCGACCGTTATTACAAACGCTACCTGCAGGTGGGAAGGCCTTCTAACGAAAACGAAGCAGATATTTATAAATATTTACGCGCCCGCATTGAAAAATAATTTGCATTTAACACATTTTTTTAGAATTCCTCTACCTAAAGCACCCGGTTTTTCTTAAATTTAAACCCCGTTAGGAAATGCTTGTACTTAACCAATAAAAATATACGGTGCTATGTCGTACCCATACCAGATCAAAACTATTGAGGAATATCAACAGGCTTATCAGCAGAGCGTAATCGACCCGGAAGGTTTCTGGGCTAATGTAGCAGACCATTTTTACTGGCGCAGAAAGTGGGACAAAGTACTGGACTGGAATTTTAAGGATCCGGAAATCAAATGGTTCACTGGTGGTAAACTCAATATCACCGAAAACTGTCTCGACAGGCACCTGGGCACACTTGGCAACTCTCCTGCCATCATCTGGGAACCCAACGACCCGGAAGAACATCATCGCATCATCACCTACCGCGATTTATACAATAAAGTATGTCAGTTTGCCAACGTACTGAAGAACCACGGCGTTAAGAAAGGCGACCGGGTATGCATCTACATGGGTATGATCCCGGAACTGGCGATCGCCGTACTGGCCTGCGCCCGCATCGGCGCCATCCACTCCGTAGTATTCGGCGGATTCAGCGCACAATCTATTGCAGACAGAATCCAGGATGCGCAGTGCAGCCTGGTAATCACTTGCGACGGCGCCTATCGCGGCGGTAAGGATATTCCTTTAAAAGCTGTGATAGACGACGCATTGATGACCTGCCCGTCTGTAAAAAAAGTAATCGTATGCACCCGCACCCGCACACCGGTAAGTATGCTGAAAGGCAGAGACGTATGGTGGGAAGATGAAATCAAACAGGTGGAAACCCTGGGTAATCCTCCCTGCCCTGCAGAAGAAATGGATGCGGAAGATATGCTCTTCATCCTTTACACCTCCGGCTCCACCGGCAAACCCAAAGGCGTGGTACATACCTGCGGCGGATACATGGTATACGCCAACTATACCTTTGTCAATACCTTCCAGTACCAGCCCGGCGAAGTATACTTCTGTACTGCCGACATAGGCTGGATTACCGGTCACAGTTACATTGTATACGGCCCGCTCAGCGCAGGCGCTACTACCCTGATGTTTGAAGGGGTACCTACCTATCCGGATGCCGGCAGACTGTGGGAAATCACCGATAAATTCCGGGTAAATACCCTCTATACCGCGCCAACGGCTATACGTAGCCTGATGAGCTATGGCCTGGGTCCCGTAAATCATAAAGACCTCAGCTCCCTGAAAAAACTGGGCAGCGTAGGCGAACCAATCAATGAGGAAGCATGGCACTGGTTTAAAGATAATATCGGAAAAGGCAGATGCCCGATTGTAGACACCTGGTGGCAAACAGAAACCGGTGGTATCATGATTACACCGATTGCCGGTGTGACCAATGAAAAACCTGGTTATGCCACCCTCCCTTTACCAGGCGTACAACCGATTCTGGTAGATGAAAGCGGAAAAGAAGTAAAAGGCAATGGCGTAAACGGTAATCTGTGTATCAAATTCCCATGGCCAGGTATGTTACGTACCACCTATGGCGATCATGAACGCTTCCGCAAAACCTATTTCTCTACCTACGAAAATCTTTACTTCACCGGCGACGGCTGTCTGAGAGATGAAGATGGTTATTACCGCATCACCGGCCGTGTGGACGATGTACTCAACGTAAGCGGCCACCGTATTGGTACTGCAGAAGTAGAAAATGCCATCAACATGCACGCAGGTGTTGTGGAAAGTGCTGTGGTAGGTTATCCGCACGATATTAAAGGCCAGGGCATCTACGCCTATGTGATCACCGAAAGGTTAACACATGATCCGGAACTGACCAAAAAGGATATTGCCCAAACGGTATCCCGTATCATTGGCCCTATCGCCAAACCGGATAAGATTCAGTTTGTAAGCGGCCTGCCCAAAACCCGTTCCGGTAAAATCATGCGTCGTATCCTGCGCAAAATTGCAGAAAACGACCTGGATAATTTAGGTGATACCAGTACGTTGCTTGATCCTGCTGTTGTAGAGGAAATCAAACGCGGAAAAATATAATCCTGCAGGATTCAGGAGAAGCACACAGGCTGTTATCTTCTCCTGAATCCTTAATTTTACTGCATGCGGACCTTCCTGAAAAGAATAGCCTGGGTTTTCTTGTCCCTACTGCTACTGATCAACTTTATAGCGGCATTTCATGCCTGGAAATTCACCCATTTTTATGATGACGGCGGGCGGAAAAACAAGTTGCCCGAACAAATGAGTGTCAGTGAAAAAGTACAAATGATCCTCTTTGGTGTACGCATCGCCAAATCTGCCACTACTACCCATCCAACCGTTCCATACGAAACCGTTATCCTGCACACTTCCGATCACCTGCGACTCGAAGGCTGGTGGATACCTGTACGCAAACCCTTGGGGACCGTCATTCTCTTTCATGGCTACAATGGTAACAAAGGCACCCTTTTCCCGGAGGCAGACCGTTTCCGGGCCCTTGGCTACAACACTTTCCTGGTGGATTTCAGGGCGCATGGCAACAGCGAAGGCCTCACCTGCACCATTGGCTACCGGGAAGCGGAAGATGTAAAACTCGCCTGGGATTATGTACAACATAAAAGCAAACAACCGGTGGTATTATGGGGCGTAAGTATGGGTGCAGCCGCTATCATGAAAGCGATACCGGAATATCAGCTCACACCACAGAAAATAATCCTGCAGTGTCCTTTTGCGACGCTCACCGATGCCGTAAAAAGCAGGATGCGCGCGGTACACATACCACCTGTACCCTTATCTCAGCTGCTCACTTTCTGGGGCGGACTGGAACTGGGTTTCCGGGGAGCAGCATTTAAACCAATGGCATATGCCCGGCAGCTGCATATGCCGGTATTATATTTTTATGGGAAAGAAGATATACGGGTAACCGCGCAGGAAACGCAGGCGGTATTCAGCAATCTGGCCAGCAAGCAAAAGAAGCTGCATATATTCCCACATGCCGGACACCAGTCATTTTGTGGCAAGGATGCCCCTGTGTGGATGCGGGAGGTGACCACCTTCCTGCAATAAAATCAAAAAGCGCGCACCATACGAGTGGGGCGCGCTCTTCACAGGAACTGACCCGCTATATATATTGGAGTCATGACGCAGCAAAGCCTTTGGGGGTTTCACTACGCCACTAGATGCCGCTCATCTGTTCGCTGTTATACACTAAAACAAAGATATTCTCATTGGCTGCCACCACCACTCACCCTTTTATTTTTCACAAAAACCTTACCGGCGTATTACAACGGGCGTACCCACTTTTATAATTTCATACAACTCGTTCACATCCGCATTTTTCATGCTGATGCAACCCAGGGTCCAGTTAATGCGGCTTTCCACATAGTTATCCCGGATACCGGAATCATATTCTACCCCATGAATGCCAATACCGCCGCCAATAGTGGCGTTGGCCGACAAGGTACCGGCTGACTGGCGTTCATGAAACTTCTGCCAGGATATGTCATTGGGATAGTCGAGCAACATAAACCGGCTCCAGCTTTTATCTACTCTTTTGCTTAAAATATGAAAGGTACCTTCTGGTGTTCTGCGGTCGCCTTCCGACACTTTATCTGTCTGATCGCGGTTGCCGAATACTACCTTGTAGATTTTCCGCAATGTGGCATCTTCATATAAATATAAACGGTAGTCACTCTTGTCTATCAGTAGAAAAATTTTATCCGGATCAATGTTGGCAGTCGTTAACCTTACATTATACAAATCATTGTTGCTGACAAAACCAGCTAACGGCAGCACCAATAACAGGGCTGCATACCAATAGTGTCGGTATCTTCTCATAGGATGATTAAAAATATGCTGATAACGCAGCAGGATAAATATTTATTGTATAAAGCATAAAGCTATCAATATGGGAGGAAAAATCCCACACTGATAGCTTTATATTTTTATACGGAATGGAAAAATTAGTATCCGAAGATTTCTTCCATAGAGAGTTTTTTCACAGCTCCGTATTTTTTCAGTTCATCCAGGCTGATTTTCTTTTCAGAAGCCACAATACAGTAGGTATAAGGCTTATGAGCAATATTCTCATCATGGAATTTTTTCACATCGTCAAAATTCATCTTGTCAATAGACTCATACACCTGTTTACGGATATCTGTATTCAGTCCCAGTCTTTGTGCAGCCAGGTAGCTGAAAATGATACCGTCGTTGGTGATACGTTCTGTTTCAATATCCTGTTTCATGCCTTCTTTGGCAGTCTGCAGTAATTTATCAGAACGGGGAATGTCATTCAACAACTCATTCATACCGGAGATAGCATCATTCATTTTATCTGCCTGACTACCTACATAAGCCACTTCAGAATAACGCTCGCCTTTTTTATCCGGGGAAGAATAAATAGCGTAGGTAGAATATGCCAGCGCTTTGGATTCCCGGATGGTCTGGAATACAATGGAGCCCATACCACCACCGAAGTAGTTATTGAACAGGCTTATAATGCCGGTTTTTGCCGGATCATAGGCCGTTGTATTTCTCAACCAGTTGATCTCTGTTTGTACCATATCATAATCTGCAAAGTATACCTGGTTTTTATCCTGGTTATCTTTGGGGAATACAGCGGCTACCGGGGCTGGTTTAAAGCTTGCCGGCAGGGTATGCAGTTTTTTGATATCTGCAGCTGCATCAGCCAGCGGCTGAGGGCCGTAATAAATGATACTGTGTTTATAGGATGGTAACTCGTGCAGGATATTAGTCAGCTCTGCAGCGGTCAGTCCATCCAGTTCGGCCTGGCTCAATTGGTTATTGAAAGGATTTTTGGCGCCATACATGGCATAGCTTACCACTCCTTTCATGATAGCCGTTTTATTGAGCTTACTATCTGTCCGGGATTTCTGTATCCGGCCTTTTAATGCCGCCAGCGCTGCTTCATCCGGCTGACAGTTGGCTATTACATGCTCAAACAGGGTTACTGCTTTGTCGAAGTTTTCCTGCAAGCCACTGATAGTAATGGTGGTATTTTCGCTGCCGGCAGACACGCTGAAGTTGCAGGCAATATTATAGAACGCCTTGCTGATTTCTTCGGAAGTGTATTTGTCCGTGCGGAGGAACTGCAGATACTGGGCAGCAAGCGCCAGTTTTTTGTTATTCCAGTTACCTACGTCGAAACGGTAGTACAGGCGGAATAAACCATTGTCTTTATTCTGCACATACATTAATTCAGTATTACCAACAGGTACTTTCTGTATATCCTTTTCGTAGTCCAGCCACTGTGGTTTTACCGGTGTAGCCGGCAGGGCATTTACCTGCTGCAGGAAAGTAGACTGTGCTTCGCGGTTCACCTCTATGGGTGTAATAGTGGGCTTTTCCACCTTTGCGATATTCTTGTCTTCGCCTTTACGTTTGTATACCAACACATAGTTATCGTTGAGGTATTTATTGGCGAAATCAACGATCTGCTGTTTGGTAACGTTGCTCATGGCATCCACGAAAGCTACATCATGCTGCCAGTTCTGGCCTTTGCTTTTAATGAAAGCATCCATGATGGAGGAAGCGCGGTTGTTATTATTTTCCAGGCCCTGTAACTGAGACAGTTTGGCGTTATTCACAATGGCTTTCACCAGGGTTTCGTCAAACTCTCCTTTTTTCAGGATATCCAGTTGACCCAGCAACAGCGTTTTCACTTCTTCCAGGGTCTGGCCTTGTTTGGCCTTTCCGCTGAGGCTCAGGAAGGAGTAGTCTTTCCAGTTCAGGGTACCAGCGCTGGCATTCAGTGTTTTCTGTTGTTTGTTGATGTTCAGATCCAGCAGGCCTGCTTTTCCATTTTGCAGGATATCAGACAATACCCCCAGCAGTACGGTGGATTTTACATCTAAGGCACCGGGCATTCTGAAAGCAATATCTACGCTTTCTGCATCCGGACCGAATACTTCTTTCACGATAGGCGCCTTGATCGGAGCTTCCGGTGCCGGTTTGTATTCTTTAACCGGTTTAGCTTTCATATAGCTGAATTTCTGATCGAGGGTTTTGATCACATAATCCGGATCAAAGTCACCCGCCATCACGATCGCCATATTATTGGGTACATAATATTCATTGTAGAACTGGCGGATCACCTTGAGGTTTGGATTTTTCAGGTGTTCCACAGTACCAATGGTAGACTGTTGTCCGTAATTGTGGGTAGGGAATAAAGAAGCCAGCAGTACTTCATATACTTTGCGGCCGTCGTTGTCCAGTCCCCGGTTTTTTTCTTCGTATACCGCTTCCAGTTCTGTGTGGAACAGGCGGAATACGGGGTCTTTGAATCTTTCTGCCTGAACGGTCAGGTATTTATCGATGGCATTGGAAGGAATATCTTCTTCGTACACCGTTTCTTCCACCCAGGTATGTGCGTTGGTGCCCTGAGCGCCCATTGCCGACATCATTTTATCGTATTCGTTGGCAATGGCATATTTGGCGGCCACACCGGAAATACTGTCTATCTGCCGGTATACGCCTTTACGGGCGGCCGGATCGGTGGTTTGGTTATACTTGTCATACAGATTTTCTATCTGTACCAGGAGTGGTTTTTCTTTTGCCCAATCCAGTGAACCATATTGCTGGGTACCTTTAAATAACAGGTGCTCCAGGTAGTGTGCCAGGCCAGTGTGGTCTTTAGGGTCATTGTCGCTCCCGGCACGGGTACCGATCAATGTCTGGATACGGGGTTCTTTGTTGTTAACGCTTAGAATAACGGTCAATCCGTTCTTCAGGGTGTAGAAACGTGCCTTCATAGGATCATTGGTAACATACCTGTAGGTATATCCCCCAGAAGCAGCGTCTTTCCATTGGTATTTGCCCTGTGCTCCGGCTGTATACAGCGAGGTAGCTAACAAAAATACTAATACGACTCTTTTGAGCATACAGAAACTTTAGCTGGTGATTGATTTTATTGTTATATCAAATATAACCGGAAGTGAAAAAATATAGCAGGAAAATAACACAGAATTGTATGAATGGTATGCACAAAAAAGTAGCAATCGATTGCCATTATCGATGATATGGAGGTGAGATCAGATATTTTCGCGGTAATGAGGCACCCAGGGTGTCAGGCTGTTAATGAGTACTGGCTGGGTTTTCACAATGATCACATGTGGTAGTGAAGGGATGATATTGCTTTTCCGGATGTTATTATTTTTTTTCTCCGGCCGGGTGCTGGTAATTTTCCCCGTAGCTGTTACCGTTGGTAATCCGGGATAGGTTGTGCCGGGACTATTGACATCAACGGGTAACAATTGTGGTGTGGGAGCAGGTTGTATCGTAACGGGTGGCAACGGAATCTTTCCGCTTTCCCTGAATTCGGGTTTCACGCCCAGTAACCGCCTGTCACAGGAATGAAGCCATGCGATACAACCAATACATGCCATGAAGGCAGCAATTGAACGCATAAACACAATTTTGAGTATGGCTAAAAAACTCAGAATCCATTCAGGCGTAATCCGATTGAGAAGGGATATTGTTGCAATCCATAATCATGCAGCGGTGTCAGGGCAAAATTTGCATACAACTTAACAGGTCCGTAACCTAATTCGCTGGTGAGCCCGAAGCGCCACTTGTTCAGATTAAAATCGTCTGTTTTTCTGACTTTACCTCTTTCTTCACTTATTTGTTTGGTTCTGGACTTGAGCAGATAACCACCAGAGACACCAAAGCTTACCTGAAACGCGCGACCCGGGCGGGCAGGATTAGAATTAAAGTTTAGCATTACCGGTATTGAAATGTATTCGGCAAAAAGCTTGTTCTTTGAAAATTCTACTGTGTCTCGTACGATCTGTGTCGGATACCCTGGTTGATAGGTGATATTTCTAGCATATCTGTAGTTATTCATCTCCAGTCCCAAAGCATATAACAAGTTAAGTTTGTGTTTTGTTATATTAAGTCGCTGTTGAAACAGCCAGATATTAAAATTGATGGATTTCCCGGTAATCAGTTTAAACTCAGACGGCGTAAGCGGCGCGCTGGCAGCCCGTGGTGCGAAAGAAGCCAGGCTACTGGCAGAATAGCCGTCGTATACCTTGGATTGCATGGCCAATGCGCCATTGAAATACGTGGTATGGTTGGGATAGAAATTCATGAAACCGGCGCCATAGTAGTCGCTGCGGTCAATATAGTTATTGAATCCCAGGTCGAAAACGAACCATTTGGTTTGCAGGTTTTTCTTGAGTTTGTTGCGGGCGTAAACGGTATCCCGGTAAAACTTATAGCTGTTACGGCCTTTTTCGTTTTTGCCTTTTATGATGATCAGACCTTTGATCTGAATGGTATCCGGCGGCGGAGGTGTGGCCGAAGCAGATGGGGTAATACCTGCATTTTGCGCATGTACCCACCCACCACACAATACCAATAACAAAATGAGTAAAATTTTATGCTTCATATGCTATTACCATAATTTTATTTATTCCTTTTCCGGGAGAAAAATTTAGCTACGTTGGTCACTTTATCCAGTATTTTGCTGTCGCTACCACTAACGGATGCAATCAGTTCTCCTCTCACCGGAGCCGGGGCCGGAGCGGCAGTAACAGTGGTACTACTACTGGTATTGGCTGCCGCCAGTACTGGTTCCCGGTTATTTTCCGGGGTACTGCCGATGGCTGCTACCTGTCTGTTACCAACTGTTTCCAGTCGTTTTTCCACCAGTTCTTCCGTGGTGTTGCGGGGTGGGGGTAACTGTGCGATTACAGGAATATCTGTTTGTGTGACTTTATTTGTGGCTACTACAGGTGTTTCATCTGGTGCAGCCGGTACCGTTGTTTTCTTTGCCGGGGCATGTGTTATAATTGTTTTAGTATTTTTTGTGGCGATCCGCGCATCTGCCGGAGCAGGTGCGGAGGGAGTAAACGGAGCTGGCGTAACAGGTATTGCCTGTGGCGCCCGCTTAACGGGAATCACGTTGTCTGCCACCAATGGCTCCTGGTGTGTCTGACGTCCGGCAGGCTGTAACCAGATAATTAATCCGGCTATAATAGCCGCCGCTGTGGCGCCCCATCCGATTAACCGGTATACAGCAGCCGGTTTACGCTGCTCATGCCGGTACAAGCCGGCTTTATGTTCAAATACCACACTGGTATCTGGTTGTAATTTTGCGGCCTGAAACAGGGCCAGTTCTTTCTGTGCAGCCGGATGTTGCCGCAGGTATTCCTGTAGCTCCAGTTCGGCAGCGGTGTGCAGCTCTCCATCTATATAGTCCAGCAAGCGGGTTTCATCCGCTGCTGATAACCGGAAAGCCGTTGATTTATACAAGGCAGCTTTGTTATCAAACACGATCTGTTCATCGGGCATCAGACACGTACTCTCCAACAGCTCCAGCTCCTGCCGGATCTGGGGATGCTTTTGCAGGAAAAGCTCCAGTGCTGCCAGCTCTTCCCCGTTCAACTCTTTATCAATAAAGGAGAGCAGGTAAGATTCGTAATTGGATATGTTGATATCTACCGACAAAAGTCTTATTTAAATATTATTCTAATTAACAATTATAAAAATATCATATTACATTTTCCATTTTCACCAGATAATTTTTGAGATGTATTCTGGCGCGGTGCAGGTAAACCTTTACCTGGGACGGATTCAGCTCCATCATTTCACCGATTTCATCATAGCTATACCCTTCATAGTCTTTGAGCAGAATGAGTGACCGTTGTACCTCACTCAACTTGGATAATGCCTTTTCGAGTACTTCCTTTGCGTTATGCACCCTGTTTTCCGATATTTTCTCTTCATCCTTAAACTGATCCACCAGTGTAATCCGCTTTACCTTACGTACATGATCAATCATATTGTGGTAGCCAACTGTAAATAAGTAGGACTTTGCCTTTTCAAA
This sequence comes from Chitinophaga nivalis, assembly GCF_025989125.1. Taxonomy (NCBI): domain Bacteria; kingdom Pseudomonadati; phylum Bacteroidota; class Chitinophagia; order Chitinophagales; family Chitinophagaceae; genus Chitinophaga; species Chitinophaga nivalis. The sequence continues at coordinate 530,561 of NZ_JAPDNR010000001.1, forward strand.
AGGCACGTCCTTACAGTGCTTCCACAATATCTCGAATGAATTCTGTACTACATCCCTGGCATCTTCCGCATGTTCCAAATTTTTAACAATAAAGCGAAACAGGTTGTCCGAATACAGATCCACACATTTATTGTACTCCTTTTCCGTCATTCCGGTGGTGTGGGATTTTAGTGCTAAGATCCGACAAATAGTTCAATACCTATCATTGACAAAATCCAATCTTGTTACCCACATCCATCAGATGTCATCTATTGTTCAAAATCAGTTGCAGGAACATTTTTCTACAAACCTGATCATCAACCTCTTACCCCACACACCATCTTTCTTTATACTGCAGTAAAGGTTAATGCTTCAGTTTATCACTTCATGGCATTTACAATCATGATAGTACTATGACGGAGCATTACTCCTAAATGTTACACCTCCGTCAAACTTTTTACTTATCCCGGCTATATCGCTGTACAGGATATATAATCGTAATACATTTATTGACCATAACTTTGACAAATAGTTTTAAAACATTGCAATTTATATGAATGAGAGGTTTATAACCCGCCTGCGGGAAGAGCTGGGCGACATCGACAAAGCTGGCCTGTACAAGAGAGAACGTATTATCACGTCTGAACAGGGAGCCGAAATACAGGTAGGTGGTAAAACAGTGCTTAACTTCTGTGCCAACAACTACCTTGGCTTATCTTCCCACCCGGCTGTGGTAAAGGCTGCCAAAGAAGCTATTGACACCCATGGTTACGGTATGAGCAGTGTTCGTTTCATCTGCGGTACCCAGGATCTGCACAAAGAACTGGAAGATAAGATCTCCAAATTTCTGGGCACCGAAGACACCATTCTCTATGTAGCCGCATTTGATGCCAATGGTGGCGTATTTGAGCCACTCTTCGGCGAGCAGGATGCCATCATTTCCGATGCCCTCAACCATGCCTCCATCATTGACGGTGTACGCCTGTGTAAAGCACAGCGCTTCCGTTACGAACACAATAACATGGCCGATCTGGAAGTTAAACTCCAGGAAGCGAAAGACTGCCGGAGCCGTATCATCGTTACAGATGGCTCTTTCAGCATGGACGGTACTATTGCCCAGCTGGATAAGATCTGTGAACTGGCAGATAAATATGACGCCATTGTCATGACGGATGAAAGCCATTCTTCCGGATTCCTCGGCAAAACGGGTCGTGGTACCCACGAATACTGTGGCGTAATGGGTCGGGTAGATATCATCACCGGTACCCTGGGTAAAGCCCTGGGTGGTGCTTCCGGCGGTTTCACCAGCGGACGCAAAGAAGTGATCGACATCCTGCGTCAGCGCAGCCGTCCTTACCTGTTCTCCAACTCCGTAGCTCCCAGCATCGTAGGCGCTTCCATCGCCGTACTGGATATGCTGAGTGAAACCACAGCCCTGCGCGATAAACTGGAATACAATACCCAATACTTCCGGACCAAAATGACCGAAGCCGGTTTTGATATTAAACCCGGTGATCACCCGATTGTGCCCGTAATGCTGTATGATGCGGTATTGAGCCAGCAATTTGCAGACAAACTGCTGCAGGAAGGGATCTATGTTATCGGGTTCTTCTTCCCGGTAGTAGCCAAAGGTCAGGCACGTATCCGCGTACAGCTGAGTGCCGCCCACGAACAGGCCCACCTGGACAAGGCGATTGCAGCTTTCACTAAAATAGGCAAGGAATTAGGCGTTATCAAGTAATTCCATTCCTCATATATAAAAGCTATTACAGGAGAACCCTCTCTTGTAATAGCTTTTTGCTTTTCACTTTATCCTTACTTTTGCAGCTCATAATCATCAATCATTATGCTGATAAAACGACTTGGCTGGATGCTTGCTGCGATAGGTTTATCTCTGGCAGCCTGTGCACCGAATAATGTTAAAGAGGAAAAAAACTGGGAACAGTATTTTGCCAAACACAAAGTAGAAGGCACTTTTATGCTGTTCAACAACAGCCAGGGTACGTTCAGGGTATACAATCTGGAGCGAGCTAAAAAACGCTTCCTGCCAGCATCTACCTTCAAAATTTTAAATTCCCTGGTAGGCCTGCACACCGGCGCTATCCGCGACACTGCCATGGTGATTCCCTGGGATGGCGTAACCCGCCCCATTGAAGCATGGAATCATGACCTGAGCATGCAGGCAGCGTTCAAAGCATCCGCAGTTCCTTATTTCCAGGAAGTAGCCCGTCGTATCGGTAAACCTACCATGCAGATGTGGCTGGACTCCATTAAATACGGTAACATGAAAATCAGCCGGATAGATACCTTCTGGCTGGACAACTCCCTGCAGATATCCCCTGACGAAGAACTGGGTTTTGTAAAGAAACTGTACTTCGATCAGCTTCCTTTTGCCAAAACCACCATGAAAACGGTGAGAGAAGTGATGCTCATGGAAAAAACGCCTAAATATGAGCTGTCTTACAAAACAGGATTAGGCACCACCAATGATGTAAAAAGAATTGGCTGGATCGTAGGCTGGATCGAAGAAAACCGCCACCCCAGCTTCTTTGTACTCAATATAGAAACAGAAAATGCCCAGCTCAATATGCCGGAAGTACGCATGGAGATTCTCCGGAATATCCTGACAGATGCCGGTTATTTTAAAGGCGAAATGTAAGCTATCAGCGCTGCTGCAGCCATTTAGCCGCTTTCTCATGCGTTTAAATGGCTGCAGGCCGCTGTCTCCGGCCCCACCCCCTTCCCCGATCGTTAAAAAAACGATAAACCCCTGTTCCCCCTCTTGCAATACGTGACAAAAAAATTATTTTTGATCTCCTGGCCGGCCATTACCGGCATCGGATATCTTAAAAACGAGTATGTTACGATTTCAACATAGTGAATACTTATGGGCGCTGATTTTCCTGTTGTTTTTACAGGTAGCCTTCCTGGGCGTATCCTGGTGGAAACGCCGTTCGATACGGCAGATGGGAGATCCGGCACTGGTAGAAAAATTATTCACCGGTTATTCCCGCAAACTGTTTGTACTGAAGTTTCTCCTGATCTTCCTGGCATTTTTCTTCGGAGTACTGGGATTGGCTAATCTCCAGAAAGGTAGCCGTATGGAAAAGATCACCCGGAAAGGGGTAGACGTAATGATTGCGCTGGACGTGAGCAAAAGTATGATGGCTACCGATATTCAACCGGACCGGCTGACCCGCGCCAAGCAACTCATCAGCAAACTGATGGACAAACTGGATAACGATCGCGTAGGTCTGGTGGTTTTTGCCGGCAATGCCTATCTCCAGATGCCCCTCACCGTAGATTATTCTGCTGCCAAAATGTATCTCAGCACCGTATCGCCCGATATGATTCCTACACAGGGTACCGCCATCGGGCAAGCAATACAGGTATCTGACGATGCTTTCAATAAAAAAGAACGCAAACACAAAGCCCTCGTACTCATTTCAGATGGGGAAGATCATGACGAAACCGCCATACAGAAAACCAAAGCGGCTTTTGAAAACGGGGTAGTCACCAATACCATCGGGATCGGCTCTGTCAGCGGTTCTCCCCTGCCCGATCCGGAAACCGGCGGCTATAAAAAAGACCGTCAGGGTAATACCGTTATCTCCAAACTGAATGAAGAAGAGCTGAAAACCATTGCCGCTGCAGGTAAAGGGATGTATCAACACCTGGATAACAATACAGATGATGTAGTCAACACCCTGGTTGCCAAGATAGACAGCATGGAACAAAAAGAATTCGGGGAAAACGTGTTTACAGATTACAATAGTTATTTTCAATATTTCCTGGGCCTGAGCCTGGCACTGCTGCTGATTGAGTTTTTTATTCCGGAAATACGCCACAAACGCGTTTCCACTGATTCGCAGCCAGCTTAATCTAAAAAAGGATCATGAAAATTACATTTATCAGATATTCTATTATCACTACGGTAGCACTGTTCGCAGGTTTACACACCTTTGCACAGAATGGCACCAACAAATATATCCGCAAAGGGAATGAGCTGTATCAGAAGCAGCAGTTTACAGATGCGGAGGCCAACTACAAAAAAGCACTGGAACAAAATGCCAGATCTCCCATCGGCAACTATAACCTGGGCAATAGTCTTTACCAGCAAAAACGCTATGAAGATGCCCGTAAACAATATGCCAACAGCGCGAAACTGGGAGAAAAAAACGACCTGAAATCCAGTGCAGATTATAACATCGGCAACACCTTCATGGAAGATAAAAAGTGGGAAGAAAGTATTAAGTCCTATAAACAGGCACTGAAACTGAATCCTGCAGATGAAGATGCCCGCTATAACCTGGCTTATGCGCAAACCATGCTGAAAAAACAACAGCAAGGCGGTGGCGGCGACAAGAACAAAGACGATAAGAATAAAGATAAAAACAAGGACAAGAACAAAGACGACAAAAACAAGGATCAGAATAAAGACAAGGATAAAGACCAGCAGGACAAGGATAAAAACAAAGATCAGAACAAAGACCAGCAGGATAAAAATAAGGATAAGGACAAAGACAAGGAAGAGCAGCAAAAGCCCGAACCACAGCCCAGCAAACTGAATAAACAAGAAGCAGAACGTTTGCTGCAGGCACTAGCACAGGAAGAAAAGAAATTACAGGATAAAGCCAAAAAAGTAAAAGGCCAGCCAAGTCAGGTAGAGAAAGATTGGTAAGGTATTTTACAGGCAGTCATGCATTACGCATTTTCAGGTAGCTCACATCGGATATTTCCGCTTCAACTTCCGGGAGATGCGTAATTTTTTTTTGCCCATAAAAAAACCGGGATAAGACTACCCCGGTTGTTTTACCTAAACCTACAACTGTTACGCGCACGTAACAATTATCTTTAATGATGTAAAGCAGCAACGCCTCCTTTGTCAGGAAGCGCCGCGATGCCAATTACTTTGAGGAGGAAGTCCCATTACTGAATGCCTTATTGATGAAACCCTGGCTGATCCATGGTACTATCCATACTGCTGCTGTTCCTATACCAGAGACTCCACTCCTCTATCTTAAACACACAAATTATTTCGCGGCAGCTTGCAATGAGGTGCCTTCTTTAATTTCATCGCTGGCATTCTGCACCAGTATATCCTGGTCGGACAGGTTACCGAAAATCTCTACCTGGCCGTTGGCTTCATTGCCTCTTTGCACCGGCACCCATACTGCTTTTCCGTTCACGGATTTAATAACGAATACTTTTTCTGAATTACTCACAATCGCCCCTTTCGGCACAACGTATACATCTTTTTTTCCGGGCAGCGGTACCTGTACTTCTGCATACATACCTGGTAATAATTTCCGGTTGATGTTAGCAATATCCATTTCCAGCAACTCGGAACGCAGTTTGGTATCCAGACTACCTGCGATACGGGATACATGCGCGGTAAAAGTATCTCCCGGCAACGACTTCACTGTGAAATGTACATCTCCGGCATGATGTGCATCATCGGTATAGATTTCCGGCACCGCCACTGCCAGACGCAGTTTTTGTTGTTCTTCCAGCCGGAACAGCGGTTTATCAGAACCTTTGCCGGCGGGGCCTACATAGGTACCCGGGTGCACATTACGCTGACTGATTACCCCGCTGAATGGTGCACGGATGGTGAGATAGCCCAGCATCTGCTGTACTTCGTGATAGGATGACCGGGAAGACAACAACTCTGCACTATCGGCGCTCATTTTTTCAAAGGCCATATCCAGGTCATTGGGAGAAATGGTTCCGGGTACTTTACTGGTTTTCAGTAAACGTTCGTAGGTAGCGCGGCTGGCCCTGAACATCGCTTCTTTGGTATGGAGGCGGCTCTGCGCTTCCAGCAGCTGGGTATTCATTTCCGGTGCATCCAGCGTAGCCAGTACCTGACCGGCACTCACCTGGCTACCTAAATCTACCTGTACACTTTTCACATAACTATTCACTTTCGCATACAGATCTACAAACTGAAACGGTTTTATTTCACCCGGTAATTTCAGGCTGGCTTCCAATTGACTTTTCTGCAGGTGAATCATTTTCACCTGTACACCTTCACTCTCTTTACCTGATTCATCTTCTGCCTGGGTATTATGGCAGCCGGCGAAAAACAAACCTAATGGCAGTAATGCAGCAGCCGTCATGCTACGATACAACAGGCTGTAATTTTTTATGTTCATGATATTAATATGTCGTATAGTCATTGTAGTTAGTATTATGCGTGTGTGGCGTCCGGGATATAAAATTCGCTGTTTTTATCTTCGGGATCCAGTGAGGCCGATTTAACAGTAGCCTTACGTTGTACCCAGGAGAAGATGAGCGGTAATATCAGCAGGGACGCGAAAGTAGAGGCAATCAATCCGCCTATTACTGCGCGGCCCAGTGGCGCCGTCTGATCACCGGCTTCACCCAAACCGGAAGCCATCGGTATCATACCTACGACCATCGCGATGCTGGTCATCAGAATAGGCCGTAACCTTACCGCGGCACTTTCCAGGGCCGATTTGCGGGCATCGCTGTTTTCCAGTCTCAGCTTCTCTGCATTGGTCACCAGCAGGATCGCATTGGCCACCGATACGCCCACCGACATGATGATACCCATATAGGATTGCAGGTTCAACGTAGAACCGGTGAGCAGCAACATGATCAGGGAGCCAGCCAGTACTGCGGGGATGGTAGATACAATCACCAGCGCTACTTTAAACGACTGGAAGTTGGCCGCCAGCAATAACAGGATCACGATAATGGCTACCAGCAAACCGGATTGCAGGCTGTCCAGTGTTTCTGTCAACAGATTCATCAAACCGCGTTTTTCCACACTCATACCACGCGGTGGTTCACCGGCGCGTTTGATGGCTTTATCCACAGCATCTGCCGCGCGGCCCAGGTCTTTCTTATGCACATTGGCGCCGATAGAAATAATACGCACAGCGCCTACCCGGTCATATTCTCCGATAACGGTATCCGGCTGCAACGTAGCCACATCGCCCAGAAAAGGCCTGGTCTGGTTCTTTGAAACCGGGATGGCCGCCATATCATTCATGCTGCTCATCTGGTTTTCCGGTACGGATATCTGTACAAAATAAGAGGTCGCATTTTTCTCATCCAGCCACACGTTCTTTTCTGTGAAGCGGCTGGAAGAAGTAGCGGCGGTCAGTGATTTGGCAATATCCGTTACACTCACGCCCAGCTGTCCGGCACGTTCCCGGTCAATATTTACCCGGATAGCCGGATAGTTCAGCGGCTGATTAATCTGTACATCCCGCAGGTAGGGAATCTTTTTCATCTCTGCCAGTACCTTCTCTGCAAAAGGCTTGCTCTCTGCCAGGTTTTTCCCCATGATGGCTACTTCCACGGGGGTAGCAGCACCCTGGCTCATTACCTTATCGGTCAGGTCAATCGGTTCAAAACTCAATTTCACTTCCGGCATCTGCTGGTGTAATTTTTTCCGGTACTTCTCCTTGAAGTCATCCATATTCACCTTGTAATCCTCTTTCAGATTTACCTGCATCACCGCTTCGTTGGGACCAGCCATAAAGAGATAGATCGGGTTGGTGGAATAAGAGGATGGATGGGTACCAATGAAAGAAGAAGTGATTTCTATGTTCTTTTCTCCTACCATTTCTTTCAGGATGCTCACACCTTTCAGCAACATGGCTTCGGAGCGCTCTATGCGCGTGCCTTCGGGCGCTTTCAGGCGCAGCTGGAATTGTCCGTTGTTGAGCTTCGGCAGAATATCCCGGCCGATGGTGCTCATACATAATACAATCACCACCACAATACCTCCGAGGTAACCAATCACAACGCCTTTACGTACGCGCATCAGGCTTTCCAATAGACCCAGGAAGCGCATTTTGAATTTCTCAAAACCCTTCAGCTTCGCCGGATGCTTACGCTCGTGCATTAAGTCTTTTTCCAGGTCCGTTGCTTCTTCGTGCGTAAGCGCCAGCGTAGCATGATGGGTGGTATGTCCTTTAAAATGATCTGCTTTCAGTATCCAGTTTGCCAGAATAGGTACCAATGTCTGGGCCAGCAGGTAAGCGGCAATCATAGAAAATCCGATGGCCAGCGACAGCGGCAGGAACATGGCACGGGGCACGCCTCTCATGGTAAAGGAAGGGGCGAATACCGCGAGGATACAAAACAGTATCAGCAATTCCGGGAAGGCTATTTCACGGCAGGCATCCAAAATTGCCTTGGCTTTGGGCTTGCCCATTTCCAGGTGCTGGTGAATATTTTCAATGGTCACCGTAGCCATATCCACCAGGATGCCAATGGCCAGTGCCAGGCCGCTCAGGGTCATAATGTTGATGGTTTGTCCGGCCAGTTTCAGGCACATGACACCAATCAGAATAGAGACAGGAATAGTCAGGATAACAATAAAGGCACTACGTTTATCTCCCAGAAACAGCAATACCATCAAACCGGTGAGTACAGCCCCAATAGCACCTTCACTCACCAGGCTTTTCACCGCGTTGATCACATAGGTACTCTGGTCAAATTCAAAAGATACTTTTACATCTTCCGGTAATAATTTCTGGATATTGGGCAGGGCTGCTTTCAGGTCTTTTACAACTGTCCAGGTGGAAGCATCCGCTGTTTTAATAGCCGGCAGGTATACAGATCGTTTGCCATTGATAACGGCATAGCTGGTGGTCACATCAGCGCCATCTTCTACGCGGGCCACATCTTTCAGGTATACGGTAGGGCCATCTCCCATCACCAGGGGAATGGTTTCAAAATCCTTCACCTTACGCATCACGGTATTATTGGGCGTGAGGTAAGTAATATCGCCGATACGTACGTTTCCGGCGGGGGATATCTGGTTGTTGTCTTTTACGGCCGCTACTATCTGATCCGGGGTAAGGTGATGGCTGCGCATCAGGGCCGGGTCTACATTAATCAGTACAGTACGGGAGTTACCACCAAAAGGTGCCGGGGAGCTGAGCCCCGCAATACGGGAGAAGGATGGCCTGACGATAGTCATGGCCAGATCCTGCAGCTCATTATTGCTGCGGGTAGCGCTGCTCAGTGCCAACTGGCCGATAGGCAGCGTAGAGGCATCGAACCGTATAATAAACGGTGGCTGTGTACCGGCAGGCATCGATGCAAATGCACGATTGGCCATGGCGGTTACCTCTGCTGCTGCCTGTGCCATATTGGTGCCTTCATAGAAGGACAACTTAAGCATGGTTAACCCTTGTATATTCTTTGTTTCAATGTCTTTGATACCACTAACATACAGGAACAGGTTCTGGTAGTTGGTAGCAATAAATCCTTCCATCTGTTGCGGCGACATCCCGCCATAGGGCTGCGATACGTAGATAGAAGGCAGGTTCAGATCCGGGAAGATGTCTATTTTTATATCTCTCAGGGAAGAAACGCCAAAGAACAACAGTCCTACTACCATCACAACGATGGCAACTGGTTTTTGTAAGGCGGTTTTAATCAGATTCATACTTTTCTATATTGCAAATGAGTTCAGATAAATGTTGGGGGGCAGCTGCACGGCGCACAGTATTACAGTTGATGCAAAAAGAGCTGCAAATCCCCAATGGTAGCTGATTTATACAGGATAGCCTGCCATACGCCATTGTAAGCAATATCCCGGTCTGTTTCGGCCCTGTTGATGTTATACAGTGCCTGCGACAGGTCAGCAATGTTGGAAAGTCCGTTTTCATACAGGGTACTTTTCTGCAGGAAAGCGTCACTGGCGGCTTTCAGGCCTACCGGTGCCTCGCGGTATTTCCGGACCGCGTTTTCTATCTGCTCTTCCGATAACGAGAGCTGGTGCTGTAAACGGTTGTAGGTTTGGGTGTACTCATTTTTTAAACCTGCTGTTGTATACTCCTGCCGGGCTACCTGCGCTTTGGTACGCCACAGGTCTGTTACCGTCCAGGATAAATTAAGTCCTACCAGGTAGTTGGTGCGTTGCGGATGAATACCGTCCCAGTAGCCTTTGCTGTAGCTGCTGGTATTGGCAGCACTATAATCCGATTCAAACCCTGATCCGCGGGTTTGCAGCACGCTCATAAAAGAGAGACGGGGCATGGCATTTTTACTGAGGGAATGTTGGTTGGCTTCACTCAATAATACCCGTTGATTAAATAATTTCAGCAGGGGTTGTTGCTGCAGGGTAGCGGTGTCTTTTGCCGATACGGTTTCCAGCAGTTGTTGCGGGATCCTGGTAACAAAGGTCGTATCGAGCACAAATGTCTGTGGCAGCACATCCATCATCTCTGCCAGCTTGTTGCTCTGCACACTTTCGTAGTTGACAGCATCTACCAGTGTAAGCCGGGCTTTGGATACTTCTGCGTTGGCAATGGAGCTGTCGACTCCTGCACTCAGGCCATTCAGCGCCCGGTTCAGGATAATCCGCCGCAGGTCTTCCGCCCTTTTCAGGTTGGATTCCATAGAGCCCCGTAAGCGCTGCGCCGCCAGCAGATTGAGATAAGCGCCGGCAATACGGATCTGTTGTTCAAATTTTTCCTGTTCCAGGTCGGCGATGTTGGTATTGTATTGTGCCTGGGCAGCCACTACTTTGGCGCGTTGGCGGCCAAAGGTTACCACGTCCCAGCTGATGTTGGCGAGATACAGGCCACCAAATGCCGCGTTCCAGTTCTGCGAGGGCAGCGCCGGGCCGGATGCACCGGTAGACCAGCCTTTGTAAGCCCAGGTAGGTCCGTTTTGGCCATTGATGGTACCATAGCTGTTTTGTGCAGCCAGGTTCAGGTCTGGCAGGTATTCTCTTCTTACAGCGCTGATATTTTCAGTAGCTGCTTTGGCATAGTTTTCTTTTGCCTTTATTGATTGATAATTTTTCAATCCTGTTTGCAGTGCTTCCTGTAAGGTAAGCGGGTCAGACTGTCCCATTACAGCCACTGTATTACTTGCCGCAAATACAAGCAGGCAAAGCGGTTTCCAGATGTTCATACTCTAATCTATAGCGTCTAAAAAAGCCTTTGATGCTGGCGGAGGCGAATAAGCATGCAAAGATAACAGGGGGTCTTGCCTGCCTGTTAGGACAATTCAGCTATTGACTTGTACTATTTGAACATCATGTCCCGGAAATCCTGTGGAGAGATACCGGTGTTATTCTTAAAAAAGCGGCTAAAGTAGGCAGGGTCTTCAAATCCAAGCTCATAGCAGATCTCCTTGACACTTTTGTGACTAAATGCCAGGTTCCGTTTGGCTTCCAGAATAATGCGGTCGTGGAGTAATTCCGTAACTGTACGGGAGGTATTTTCCTTGGTGATTTCATTCAGCCGCTTGGGCGTAAGGGCAAAAGCATTGGCATAAAAGGCCACCTGGTGTTCTTTTTTATAATGCTGTTCCAGGAGGCGGCGCAGTTGTAACACTCTGCCATCGTAGTTCAGCGGCATCATGTTTTCTGTAGCATTACGTTTCTTTTCACGTTCTGCCAGCAACAGAAATGCATTGAGATAGTGTTTGATGATACTGCTGCTGAAAGCGGCGCCGCTCATTTCCAGGTTCATGAGTGCAATCAGCTGATGGAAAGCCACCGTAGTTTCCTCCCGGACTCCAATAGGGCCATATCCTTGCCAGTTGTCGAACAGGTTGGTGAAATCGTACAGGGTTTCCCGGTCGTGTTTATTGGTAAAATAGAATTGTTCGGTAAAACACAGAAAGTGGCCTTCCCGTTCACAGTCCAGCTGATGTACCTGGCCGGGGCGCAGCAGGAATAACATATTATCTTCCACTTCATACCAGACGAAATCCACCATATGCCGGCCTTTGGCTTTGGTAAACCAGATCACCTGAAAGTGGTCATGCCGGTGCGGCTGATTGGTCAGTTCATTTTTAAACGCGTTGAGTGGAAAAAGACTGAAGTGGTCTTTATACGGTAATTGCTGATAAGGTATGTCTACTCCCCTGTTTGTTAACATAATACGTTTTAAAATTACGCTAAAATGCCGGGTCAGTGATACCGCCTGTGGATTTTAATGTAGCTTTAAGCCTTGCGGGCACTTTGCGCGCAGGTTTATTACCTTTGCACTGCAGGAAAACAAAAACATATGCAACTTTATTGCAACAATCTTACAACATACAAGCGGCTGGCCACACTGGAAGTAAAGGTAGGCGATTTACTGATTGGTAGTAACCATCCGATACGGGTGCAAACCATGACGACTACTGATACCATGGACACAGCAGGTACCGTGGCCCAAACCATCCGCTGTATTGAAGCAGGGGCAGAACTGGTCAGGATTACCGCCCCCAGTAAAAAGGAAGCTGAAAATCTGCTCCTCATCAAAAATGAATTACGCAAACAAGGATATACCACTCCCCTGGTAGCTGATATACATTTTACCCCCAATGCCGCTGAAGTAGCAGCCCGCATCGTGGAAAAAGTGAGGGTTAACCCGGGTAATTATGTGGATAAGAAGAAGTTTGAAACCATCGATTATACGGATGTAGAATACCAGGAAGAAATAGACCGCATCCGGGAACGATTTACGCCGTTGGTCAACATCTGCCGGGAGTATGGTACTGCTATGCGTATCGGCACCAACCATGGCTCCCTGAGCGATCGTATCATGAGTCGTTATGGCGACACCCCGATGGGCATGGTGGAAAGCGCCATGGAGTTTCTCCGCATTGCCGAAGACCTGCATTACCGCAATATTGTACTTAGTATGAAAGCCAGCAATCCGCAGGTGATGGTACAGGCTTACCGCCTGCTGGTGCAAACCATGCAACAGGAGCTGGGACATTGTTATCCGCTGCACCTCGGTGTTACAGAAGCCGGCGACGGAGAAGACGGCCGTATCAAATCGGCCATTGGTATTGGTACCCTCCTCGAAGATGGCGTGGGCGATACCATCCGTGTATCCCTGACGGAAGATCCCGAATTTGAGCTGCCGGTATGCCGCGATATTATCAAAAGATACACTAACCGTAACGACTATACGGCTATTCCACCGGTGGAACAGCTGCCCTACTCTCCTTTCTCCTATAAACGCAGAGAAAGTATCGTAGTGGAAAATACCGGCGACAAACAGGTACCCGTAGTAGTAGCAGACTATAGTCATGCCGGGCACCTGCAACCGGATGATCTCCGTGCGATTGGGTACACCTATGATGCACCCAGCGATAAATGGAATATCGGGGATGCCGCCGCAGATTATATCTATACCGGCCGGCAATTACCCGCCTTCGGGTTACCGGGTACCCTGCGTCCCATCGTGGATGCCGATTATTGGGAGACCCTGGAAAACCGGGCAGACAGCCTTCCCTATTACGACACACCTGGTTACCTGCAGGCCTGCCGGCAAGGTACCCTCGCCCGTATCAATTTTGTGTGGGTCAACTGTAATGAAGCAGCTATCACTGCCTGGGACGAGCTATTGACGCAACTGGCGCAACCCGATGCGGCAGCCCACACCATACTCGTGGCCACTGCTACCGGTAGTAATGCGATGACGGCTGTCAGACGTTTCTTTATCCGGTTACTGGATAAAAACATCACGGTGCCGGTGATCATTCAGTCTGTGAGTCCGCAGGCGAATGCCGACGAACACCTGATTCACCACGCTACAGAAACCGGCGCATTGCTCCTCGATGGCTTCGGAGATGGTATCTGGCTGGTCAACAACCCCGCCATACCAGCCGATCAGGCCACGCTGAACAACGTCGCTTTTGGTATCCTGCAGGCCACCCGTACCCGTATCTCAAAAACAGAATATATTTCCTGTCCTTCCTGCGGACGTACCCTGTTTGATTTACAGGAAACCACGGCCCGCATCCGGGCGGTCACCCACCACCTGAAAGGCGTGAAGATCGCCATCATGGGCTGTATTGTGAATGGCCCCGGAGAGATGGCCGATGCCGATTTTGGCTATGTCGGCAGCGGCGTGGGCAAAATTACCCTGTACAAAGGAAAAGAGATCGTAAAACGTGGCCTCAACAGTGATGTAGCCGTAAATGAACTCATTAACCTGATCCGGGAAAACGGCATGTGGGTAGAAAAGAATTAATTATTAAATATTACTTAAAATGGTAAGCAGCGCGTTTGTCAATGAATAAAAAGCATTAATTTTTGATAAATTATCTTTTTATGAAAAAGCTTCTCACCGGAATGCTGGCTTTGTTCATGGGTTTAACTGCTGCCGTAGCACAAACACCAGCCACAGTTGTAAAAAAAGAAGGTAAAGCGGTACATGCGCGCGCCGAAGAAAAAACAGTAAAAACCAAACAGGATGTTAAACAAACAGCAGCACCTGCAGTTGTTGCCACTGATGCCAAATTAAAAAAAGATGGCACTCCTGACAAAAGGTTTAAAGAGAATAAATCAGTAGTACCAGCAGCAGGTCCCACTAAAAAAGATGGCACGCCTGATATGCGGTACAAAGCCAATAACAAAAAAACAGTTAAAAAAGGGTAAAGAAAAATTACCTGCTACTTAATAAATAAAAGATCCCGGATAATAATTTATCCGGGATCTTTTATTTTAGTTCCTGCTCTCCTGTTCTCTTCATCATTTTATCTCTTCCCGCAAAAGGAATTTTTATATTTTTAGTACTTCGTTTTTTCGCATGCACGCTTTTCGCCGCTTGTTGGTGTATAACAACCGGTTATCGCCCATAGTGATTAGTTATTTGACAACACATTGGTGGTCAGCTACTTTTGTAGTGAAATATACCAACCTGTAATTTTAGATGGAGACCAACAATCACAACGTAGAACGCTATAAACGGCTAGTATTTAAACTTTTCACGTGTTTGTTTTTAATGGGAACCGTGATTTTTTTTGAAACTTTTTTTCTTTATTACCGCACGTTATGGGAACAGCTTACACACAACAACCCGCCACCTTCCAGGACCTTCACACCCGAAAAGATGTGGCAACCACCAGACAGCACCACGATACCCGCCGGCACAGCGGGCGATATGATCCGTTACGGGCATACACTCATCAGCGAAACGGCGCGCTATCTGGGTCCTAAGGGCAGCGTATTGCAGCTCTCCAACGGTATGAACTGCCAGAACTGCCACCTCGAAGCGGGTACCAAACCATTTGGCAATAACTATAGCCGGGTGGCCAGCGTTTATCCCTTGTTCCGGGCCAGATCCAACAGCCGCGAAACCATTTATAAGCGCATCAGCGACTGTTTTGAACGCAGCCTGAATGGTACTGCACCCGATTCTTCCAGCCGGGAAATGATAGCGATAAAAGCCTATATTGAATGGCTCGGCAGTGAGGTAACAAAAGATACGCCACCCACTGGCGCTGGCATCAAAAAGGTGCCGCTGCTGGCCCGTGCTGCCGACCCCAAGAAAGGCCGGCTGGTCTATCAGCAACAATGCAGCAGCTGCCATGGCGCCGGTGGAGAAGGTCAGCTGCAACCGGATAAAGTAGCTTACCTCTATCCGCCATTATGGGGACCAGCCAGTTACAACGACGGGGCAGGCATCTACCGGCTGTTTAACCTGGCCGGCTATGTGAAATACAACATGCCCTTTGGCGTAGACTACAACAGTGCCCGGCTCTCTGATGAAGAAGCCTGGGATGTAGCCGCCTACATCAATTCCATGCCCCGGCCGCATAAAGACCAGGGCGGCGACTGGCATGACCTCCGGCAAAAACCCATCGATTTTCCTTTTGGTCCCTATGCAGATGCTTTTTCTGAACAACAGCATAAATACGGACCTTATCAACATATGCACCCTTAAACGTTAAACTGTAAACCACCATGAAAAAAACATTGCTATTGCTTTGCTGTTGTTGTATCCTGGCTGCCCATCAGGCTATCAGCCAGCAAAAGACAAAATACAAAGCAGTCTATCAGCTCAACAGTGACGATGATAAAATCATCCGCGGTACCCTCCGCAATATTAAAAATGCCCTGGAAGATCCGCGCCTGCAGCAAAAGATTACCATTGAACTGGTAGCGCATGGCGGTGGCGTAACTGTATTCAAAAAAGATCATCCCTACGAAGAACTGCTGCAGGACCTGAAAGCACGGGGTGTGATTCTGGTAGAATGTGAGAATACCCTGAAAGAAAGGAACATCAAAAAAGAAGAACTGTTTCCTTTCATCAGTTATACCCCCAGCGGTAACGGCGAATTAATTATCCGCCAGCAGGAAGGCTGGTCTTACGTACACCCATAAACGAAAATAACATGAAAAAGATAACCATATGGCTGATAGCATCGCTGCTATCGGCAGGGGCACTACATGCCCAGCAACACCGCTTCGACCCGCCCTGGAACGTGCCACCGGCTGCAGGTGTATCCTTTACCGTACCCGGCATCGATAACATACCAGACCTGTATGGCGACATTATTGATCCGCAGCTGGTGATCTTCTTCGCCGGTAACCAGTTTATGGTCATCGACTCTCTGATCACGGATTTCAAAAAGTATTATCCACAATATAAAAGGGTATTTGCAGAAACGCTGCCACCCGGCATCCTGGCGCAGCAAATACTCACCGGGTCGCTGGTAACCGGCAACCTCCGTATCGACATCAGGCCGGATATTTACACTGCCGGCAAAAACAGGATTGATCAGCTCCGTGATAGCTTCTCCGTAGTAAAAAACTATGCAGGCAATACCCTCGCTATCATGGTACAACAGCACAATCCCAAACAGGTGAAAGGCCTGGCAGACCTGGGACGCAGCGATGTGCGAACCAGCATGCCCAATCCGGCCTGGGAAGGTATTGGCAAACGTATTATAGAGGCCTGGGAAAAAACCGGTGGTACGGCGCTTACGCAAACAATTATGGCAGATAAAATACAAAAAGGCACCACCTACCTGACCAAAATACATCACCGCGAAACTCCGCTCCGGATTTTATATGATCAGGCAGATGCTGGCCCCGTATGGTATACGGAAGTCTATTATCAGCAAATGATCGGACATCCGGTAGCGATGGTAACGATTCCTCCAGCGGAAAATATCCGGGCTTCCTACTGGGCAGGCATCCTGAAATCAGCTCCACATCCACAGGCAGCAAAAGACTTTATGACCTTCCTGATGAGTACCCGCGGGCAACGTATTTATGCTCATTTTGGGTTTACGCCGCCCGAGTTGTAAGCTAATTTTGTACATTTAATTTATGTTCGACTTCCGACTCAAAGTATTTCATACTGTCGCCAAACGTCTCAGCTTTACAAAAGCCGCGGAGGAATTATATATTTCGCAGCCGGCTGTAACCAAACATATCCATGAGCTGGAGCAGCAACTGGGCATGGCCGTATTTGAAAGAATCGGCAATAAAATCAAACTTACCAATGCAGGACAACTGGTGATGCGGCACGCAGAAATTATTTTCACAGACTACCGCAACCTGGAGTACGATATTAATCAGTTAAAACATATGCAGGGTGGACTGCTGCCGATAGGCGCCAGCACCACCATTGCCCAATATCTCATACCGCCCCTGCTGGCGAAATTCAACCAACGGTATCCGGATGTGAAAACCTCGCTTACCAATGGCAATACCGAACAGATTGAACAGGCCCTCTTTGAAAAGAGCATCCAGCTGGGCATCATCGAAGGCAGTTCTAAAAATCCGTTGTTGAAGTATGTGGAGTTTGCCAAAGATGAAATTGTATTGGTAGGCAATGTCAAACATCAATATGGCAACGGCGAGCCATTAACAGCAGCTGACCTTCGCACCATTCCGCTGCTGATGCGCGAACATGGTTCCGGCACACTGGAAGTCATTACCGACGAACTGAAACGGCTGAAATTAAAAATTACAGACCTGAATGTAGCCATGTATATGGGCAGTACAGAAAGTATTAAATCTTATCTGCATTACGCACCTTGTGCGGCTTTCATTTCGTTACAGGCCGTACAACGGGAACTCGAAGCCGGTGAATTTACCATTCTGCCAGTAAAGAATTTCCGGGTAGTACGCAAGCTGCACTTCACTTATCTGCAGGGATTACAGGATAAACTGTGTCAGCTGTTTATCCGTTTTGCCAGACAAAATATGACTGAATAACGTATATACCTATACGTTATTCAGTATCTGCCAGTAAATCATTTCCGGAGAGCGCCCGGTTTCCCGCATTCCAAGTTTCTGCAGTACCCGCATGGAGGCGATGTTGGTCACGTGGCATTCTGCCACTACCTTTTCCACATGTGGCTGCCCGAAGGCCCAGTTAATGAGTGCCGTAGCAGCTTCCTGCATAAACCCCTGCCGCCGGTAAGCCGGCAACAGGGCGTATCCGATTTCTACCATCCCTTCCGGGTCGGGCCGGCCTTTAAATCCGATATCTCCCAACACCGTATTATCTGCCTGTGATACAATGATCCACAGCATCCAGGGAAACGATCCCGGATCATGCTGTAGCTGTTCAATAAAATGCGGTAACTGTTCTTTCAGTTCCGGTTGTGGCCATTCCGGCGGAATAACTGCCTGCAATGATACCGCAGCGTGTGGATTCTGCAGGTAGATTTCCGTCAGCAGCGGCAACCTGCACGGATATAGCAGTAGTCGATCTGTCCTAAGGGGTAACATGAACAAAAATTTACAATAAATATTAACAGGAAGGTTACCTGTGATGCAGCTTTATAGCTGCCGTATCCAGCACCTCTCCCGGCTGCAGCAGATGTATCTGCAGGCATTCTATATCTGCCGTCAGGGCTTTAAAGCGTTCAGGCGTACCTGTTAAGGAAGGCATCGTACCATAGTGACAGGGAATGACATGTTTTACTTTCAGCAATCGGGTGGCAAAAGCCGCTTCAAGTGGTCCCATTGTAAAACGGTCGCCAATCGGGAGGATAGCAATATCCGGTTCATAAATTTCTCCGATCAGTTCCATATCGCCAAATACAGAGGTATCTCCGGAGTAATACACGGAAATATCGTCGCTCATCCACACAATAAAACCATTGGCAGCATGGGTATAACCAATTTTGCCACCGGGAAGATTGATCTGTGAAAAATGGAATGCATTCGTCATGGTAATTTTAACATCCAGGATATTAAGGGTACCACCTGCATTCATCGGCTCAAAAACGTAGTCCGGTATGCCCTGTTCCAACAGGTACCAACGTACAATGGGACTGGCTATCACCTTTGGTGATCTGGAACGGATTACTTCCGCCAGTTTTGCATCCAGGTGATCACTATGGCCGTGGGAAACAAGAATCAGGTCTACTTTTGCGGGTATGACAAAATTGGCCGGCAGTGCCGGATTCCCGGTAAACCAGGGATCTATTAATATCACATGACCTTCAGGTGTGGTGATCTGAAAGCTGGAATGCCCCAGGAATTGAATGCTGGCGTGCTGCATATTCATAAGGATACTTGGTTATGGTTTACTTTCTAAATATACTATTTCTCATAGTAATTTGTTCCCGCTGCATTGGTTTCCGGGGTTGAAAATACAACACGGGAGATTCTTCTTTAGAAACGGATACTATAATAATGTAAGCATAACATTTACCATCATGCTACGCCAGGGTAGTCCCTAAAAGCAAAGGCCTGCCGGTGATACCGGCAGGCCTTTGCTGTATATAGCTGGTAAAAACTATCTGCGTTGTAATGTATAGATGATAGCAGCAGCTTTGTTCTCGAAGTTTAAATTAGCTCTCCAGGTCATCACACTGCCGGCGCCGGTAACTTCTACTCTATAACCATCTGCTACGTTTTTGGCTTTCACGCCAGTCAGCAGTTTTTTGAAACCGAACATGGTAACGCCTCCTTGTTTGCTGAGAGACCATACGATATTCTGTGTAACCGGGCTGCAACCATTCTGAGTAGAAGAGATAGTGTAGGAGCCATTAGCATTGTTATCCGGTAAAACCCACCTGCTGCCGACAAAACATTTGGCCGATGCTTCATCGAAAACAGTCACTTTAGCATTTTCCGGAATGCCTTCATAACGGATATCTGTTAACTCCCAGTTGCCTTTTACGGAGGCTTTATTAATGTCCTGTGTTACACCTTGTTTGGGAGAACAGGATGATCCGAAGATGGCTATCATTGCCAGAAATAATGCTGTTAATGAAAAATTTTTCATGGGAAAATGAATTTGTGTGTTAAAATGCTCGTGTATTCAACACGTTGCTGTCAAATAAGGTTTTATAACAACGAAAATACAGCGGCAAGTTCAGCTTTTGCAAGAAACGTACCAAATGAAAAGTGAAAGCTTAACGGGGGCCTGGCGCCGGAGCAGCGGTCGCAGGGAATTTGGATTGGAGTAAAATTTCTTCAAGATGTGTCGTGCGCTGATAAAGATACCAGGTGCTGGCCGCGAGTGACATCACCAGTACAACCAAGGCAATAAAGGCACAGCGCCACCAGATACTTACAGTAATATTCCGGTTCCAGCCGGGTTGAATGTTGATGTAGGTAGGACCACCACGCGTATGTCCGTTGCCGTTATGTCCCTGGCGATGGTCGTTCTCCCGGTACCGGTTATCTTCCCGGATATGCCGGAATACCAGGCCTTTCAACTCTATGGGCGGCAATACGGCTTCCCCGAGCATTTGTTTTTCAATTCTTACTTCTGCTGCAGCAATCTCTGTTTCCAACAAAGGAAAACGCCGACGCAAATGATGCAGCTCTGCTTCCTGCTCAGGTGTAGCAAGTCCAAGCAAATAACGCTCAATTATACCGCTTTCTATGTATTCCTGGATGTTCAAAACGTTACTTTACGAAAACTTACCATTTGTAAAATATGGTTAATAAATAATATATCTTAGATAGATACGAAAGCTTACTGTCTGTGGATTCTCAAAATGGGAAATATTTTAAAAAATTTTTCTTCCGTTGCTATTATAGAAGAAAAGTATTTCCGCTACTGTCTGGTTGTTGATAAATGATTTCGTTGCACCCGGTAGTTTTGGCTCTTTCCTGTTCCTGGCGATACTTGAGATAATAAAAGATGGCAAGGAATAGAAAGATCTTTGACATAATAAAGAAGATGATAAAGAAGATCTTCCACCAGCGGTGTACAGTAATATGATTGCCGTCGTTTGGCTGTAAATTGATAAAAGTATAGTTAGGAGGCGTGGCAGCACCAGCTCCTCCACCTCCCTGCTCCCATCTGATTTGCTGTAACACGCGTTCACGCACTTCAACCGGAGGCATAGCAGGTTCATCAAAAACGGCCTTTTCCAAACGACGTTCTACCAATGCGACTTCTGTATCCAGTTCCGGATACAGCTTTCTCATATGCCGCAGCTCCTCCACCTCGTCTTCCGTGGCCAGCCCCATCACGAAGGCTTCAATGATACCGCTCTCTATGTAAAATTTTAGTTCCAAGTATCTTTTAAGTATTTTCTGAAAGCCTTCATAGCAGCTCCCAGGATGTCATTTACCTGCTCTTCCGGCAAAGCCAGTAACCGAGCGATCGCTGTAATGGATAATCCTTTGAAATAACTGAGCCGGAATATCTGTTGTTCATTGGCCGGCAATATCAGGTAAAATTGTTGTAATACACCGTCTTCCCTTTCCATCAGCTCCGTACCGGTAAGCGCTGTATCAGGCAAGGCTTCCTGAATGGCCAGTTCCCTTGTCTTACGCATTAACCAGGCAAACAAAGTACGGTAGCCAGAGGTTTCATACGTTTCTATATGATGAAAAGCCCAGGTAAAAACCCGCACGATTACATCGTTTGCCCTCGTTTTGATGGGCACTAATTGCAACACTATTGAGTACAGTGCGCCTGCATACCGGTCATATAACAGCTCCCTCGCTGCGGGATCACCAATCACCAGTCGCTCAATGAGCACTTGCTCACTTATATGTGCCAGATCTCTCCCCAAAGATGTTATGTACTCGGTTTAAATTGCTAATATAGAAAAATTACCCATATAACTGATGACGCCATTGTGATGAAATTTGTTAACACAATAGCTAAATCGGATAAACTACAGCGGCATCGAATACAGCCAGTACTGTTGCCCTAAAATCGGATCCAGTTCCCTCATCAGGCTAAATCCCAATTTTTCATAAATATGCCGGGCATCAGGCATCATCGTGCTGGTATGCAACCCAATTGTTTTTTCTCCATTTTGCCGGGCTTGTTCAATCGCCATTACAGTAAGCTGATGGCCGATACCCTTACCTCTGAAAGCCGGATCTACACCTAATCGCCGGATATAGGCCCAGTCAGCCGGATAAATATCCGTTGCATGGCCCGAAGATACCAGAAAAATAACACCCACCAACTGCTCTCCCACTTCGCACACAGTGGTGGTGGATATTTGCATCAAAGCCTGTAATGCTGATTCATCTGCCTGGCTATTATACATCCTTTGCCAGTTTTCCGGTTCCAGCACGGTTGCAAACTGTCTATAACTCAACAGGGAAAGCGCTGTGATCTTTGCCATGTCTGCTGTTATTGCCAACCGGTAGTGAAGTGTATCCATATGCGTTATTTCCTTTGTCTCCGCTCCAACAATTAATGCCGGCTATCTGTTGAAACGCTATTACAACGTTTCACCTCCCCTTAAAATTATAGGAAGATGAGAGATAATCCCTTATTTCACCCAACAGGATAATTTTACAGCTGCTCCGGTACCGGGAAAATATAGGCTCCCTGCCGGAGGGAGCTACATCGGAAAATACGCCGTTGGTAATATTACCTTACTGACCCCGCTATCTCCGACAACATTTCCAGCTCCCTGCTGTTATTAAGCTGACCATAAAATGTTCTTTCATGCAGTACCGTTTTCTTTTATCAGTCGTTCTCTGCTCACTGATGGCTGTTTCCTGCAACAATAACCAGGCAACTAACCACAACGGCAGTACGGATAGCACCCTGGATCCACAGGCATCTCCTTCCGGGAGCCTGGACGTAAAGCCATTATCCGGGTATTTTGTAAAAAATACCATCACGGTGAACGACAGCCTCACCTTCTGGGTAATAGACAATGCAAAAACATTTGATAGCCTCTTTGGCGTCGGTAAAACTATGAACAACACCATCGATCAACCTGATTTCGGTACCCAACTGGTGATAGCGGCCACCATGCCGGCCACCTATTATGGTACACAGATCGAGTTATCATCTGCCACCATAGATAATTTAACGAACAATGCCACCCTGCGTTTCGAAGCGCCGGCTAATCAGGAGAAAGGGAGTGCTGCTATTATGCCTTTATGGCTGGGAGCCATTCCTAAAACAGGTAAAAGCATTATTAAACTATATACCGGAGAGCATCTCTCTACAACTGTTCACGAGCAGCCCTAAACAAACATCGCCGGATTACATCCGGCCAAAGTGCTGTTCTACGGCTGTTTTTCTGTAGGAAAAAATTCCATCCAGCTGGCGTTTTACCCATAGGTAATGCGCCAGCTTTCCCAACACTCCCAACGGCAGGCGGTAATGCACCGTATCTGTCATCCGCACGCCGCCCGGTACTGCTTCAAAGTGATGCTGATGATGCCACATCCGGTAGGGCCCCACCCTTTGTTCATCTACAAAATAAGATAGTGGCTGTACCTGTGTGATTTCAGTTACCCACTCCAACGGAATACCTGGTACCGGACTAACCAGGTAAGTAATGAATTGTCCTGCATAGATATGCCCGTGATACGGGGCAGAGGTAACCCTAAACCGCATATAGGCGGGGGTTAGCCGCGCCAGGTTATTGGCCGTGGCAAAAAAGTGCCACACCTCTTCCAGTGTAGCCGGAATCAACTGTATTTGCTGCAATGAATAAATGCTTGCCATATTGTAACATTAACAAAATAATAAGAATTACAGCAGCAAATTCCGGGATCGGCGAAACCGGCCTCCCGGGCCGGGAAATTATTCCCGCCAATCCCCGAATAGACCGTTAGTCTTTCGCCGCTTTTCGTAAGTTTGCAGCATATTTTTTTAATCCGACCCAGGCAACATGAATCAATATATCAGGAGCTGGTTATTCTGGCTGATGTTTATTATCGTCTCGATCTCTTTAACGCGCTGCGCCAATATTGTACCGCCCAGCGGCGGGCCGCGGGACAGTATTCCTCCTTTGCTGTTGCAGGCCCGGCCTAAAGACTCCTCGCTTCACTTCAACAGCAGGAAAGTATACTTTGTGTTTGATGAGTTCATTGAGCTGGAGAATGTGAATGATAAACTGATCGTGTCTCCTACCCTGAAACGTTCTCCGATTGTGACAGCCAAACTGCACACGGTTACCCTGGAAATCCGGGATACACTCGCGCCCAATACGACTTACACCTTCAATTTTGCAGATGCCATCCGTGACATCAACGAAAGAAATATCGTAGAAGATTATCAGTATGTGGTTTCCACAGGCAGCTACCTCGATAGCTTACAGGTGAGCGGCCGGCTGTTGAGTGCAGAAACAGGTCAGCTGGACAGTAACGTGGCTGTCATGTTGTACCGTGGCATGGATGATTCCATCGTTACCAAAGAAAAACCGGTTTATTATGCCAAAACCAAGGGGGATGGCACTTTCCGTTTTAAAAATATTGCACCGGGCACCTATAAGATATTTGCCCTGAAAGAGGAAGACCGGGACCTCCAGTACAACCAGCCTGCTGAGATGATTGCGTTTCAGGAAACCCCGATTGTGCTGAAAGAAGCCAACCTGGGTAACTTAAACCTGCTGTTGTTTATGGAAACCGACAGCACCATCAAACCGCCGCCGGAGCCGGTAGACTCTACCGATATAGACCTGGAGCCTGTTAAGGAAGATAAGAAAAAGAAACATCCCAAACTGACGGTTACCGCCACACTGGAAGGCGGGTTACAGGAATTGCCGGCTCCCATGAGCCTCACCTTCAACCTGCCATTGCGGAACCTGGACAGTGCCCGGCTCATACTGGGTGAAGACAGCAGCTATAATCCGGTTGCCTTCAGCAGTCAGCTGGATTCTACCCATACCAAACTATCGCTGCATTATAAATGGAAAGAAGGCATGCCTTACCGGCTGATTATTCCAAAAGATGCACCAACAGATACCTCGGGGCAACAGCTGGTGCGGGCCGATACCATCAGCTTCCGCAGTAAAAAAGCCAGTGACTATGCCATATTCCGGGCCGAACTGAAAATCAGTGACAGTACCCGGGCCGCCATCAACGATAGCACCATGCACTATGTGATACAACTTGTGCAGGATAAAACGATCAAATATGCCGGCACCGCCGTAAATGGTAAATGGCAGCAAACCTTTATCACGCCGGGAGAATATGAAGTACGGGTATTACTGGATGCCAATGGAAATGGCGTCTGGGACCGTGGTGTATATTTCAGGACACCGAAAAAACAGCCGGAAAGAGTCATTCTGCTTCCTGGTAAAGAAAACCTGAAAGCCTACTGGTCTGTCAGCAAAAAACTAGAAATATAAATGATTGCTGTCGCAACAGGGATGCCTGTTGCGACAGCAATATTCCTAACTTTGCACTATGGTATTTTCCTCCGCACTGATTGAAAACGCAGTAAATGAATTCTCCAGGCTGCCGGGCATTGGTAAAAAAACGGCCCTCCGGCTGGTATTACACCTCCTGAAACAGGAGCCTGCCCAGGTACAGCAGTTTGGAGACGTGATCGCACGTATGCGGCAGCAGATAAAATTTTGTAAAGTCTGTCATAATGTTGCCGATGAGGAAGTATGCAGTATCTGCAGTAACCATTCCCGGCAGCGGCAGGTAGTATGTGTAGTGGAAAACATCCGGGATGTGATGGCTATTGAAAACACCCAGCAGTTCAACGGGTTGTATCATGTGCTGGGCGGTATTATCTCTCCGATCGACGGCATCGGCCCGGATCAGCTGAACATTCACTCTCTCGTGGAAAGAGTGCGGCTGCAGGGCGTTGAAGAAGTTATTATGGCGGTAAGTCCCACTATTGAAGGAGATACTACCATTTACTACCTTTCCAAAAAGCTCCGGGAGTTTCCGGTAAAAATTACCACTATTGCCAGGGGGATTGCCTTTGGCGGCGAGCTGGAGTATGCAGATGAGATGACGCTGGCCCGGTCTATTTCCAACCGGCTGCCGCTGGAAAAGTATGTACAGCAGCAATAAAATAGCTAAAATACAGGTGGATGATTCACGCGATTATCCACGGTTAAATATAAAAAAATACGGGTGCTGTATAGCACCCGTCTTCGTTTAACCTGTAATTCCACGTTATGAAAAGTTTCAGCAGGCTTCTTTCTTCGAGGGAAGCCCCTGCAATATTGTATGATTGGTTTCTGATGTTTGTTGTTCCCGCAACTCTTTCCACCGTTGCATTTCATACTTGTTTAAGAAACAAACCTTAAACACTTCGGGTTGACTTTCGTCGTTTACATCGGGTACTGGTTGTAAACCAAGACTGGCCAGATGTTCACGCAGGGCATGGATGTGTTTTGATATGGTCATGACTGACTTTTTTTTGTTGTAATAAAATTTTCAGAAGAACGAATGATAAGGGCTGTGATTGTCAACAGCAACCATTGCAGGAATTTCTACAGGCGCAGGGCTGGTGGGGAGCCGTAGCCGGGTATATTACTGTATGTACATCATTTTGTTGCATGGTGATTTTCTATTACCCTACAAATATAGTAGACTTTATAGACTTCTTCCAAATTAATTTTTAGATATAGACAAAATTTATTCAAAATAAAAAACATATACACCTTTTGTCAGGGGGGATATAATAACATTCTAAAGTGCTGCCAGACTGCCTGCCGCATAAATTACTTAAACAAAAAATTACCCGGAAAGCTTTATATTTGCAGGGTTATACAGGGTGGATTTGTTTATTGTTCGACCCTGTTCTCTTAAACAGCAACTAATAAACAACTTAAGACACATGAAATCTTTACAAGACTGCGCCAATGAGCGCGTGCTTATCATTGACGGTGCTATGGGCACCATGATACAGCGATACAAACTCCAGGAATCAGATTACCGGGGTACCCGTTTTGCCAACTACCCCAGCGATCTAAAAGGCAACAACGATCTCCTCAACCTTACGCAACCCCATATTATATCAGCTATTCATAAAGAATATCTGGAAGCGGGTGCTGACATTATTGAAACCAATACTTTCAGCAGTACTTCCATTGCCATGGCTGATTATGACATGCAGGACCTGGCCTATGAGCTGAATATTGCCGCTGCCAGCATTGCCAAAGCGGCCGCTATAGAGTACACAGCTAAAAATCCGGATAAACCCCGGTTTGTGGCAGGTGCTATTGGTCCGCTGAACAAAACCCTGTCCCTTTCACCGGATGTGAACAATCCGGGCTTCCGCTCCGTCTATTTTGATGAAGTGGCGGCTGCTTATGAAGAGCAGATAAAAGGACTGACAGAAGGTGGCGTGGATATTCTGCTGATAGAAACCATTTTTGATACGTTGAACTGCAAGGCGGCCATATATGCCATCAAAAAGTATTTCCGCGAATCAGGCAAACCGGAATTACCTATTATGATATCCGGTACTATTACAGATGCCTCCGGCAGAACCCTCAGCGGGCAAACCCTGGAAGCATTTTATATATCGGTTATGCACGCCAAACCATTTTCCATCGGGCTGAACTGCGCCCTGGGAGGTCAGCAGATGCGCCCTTATGTAGAAGAACTGTCCAACATCGCCAGTTGTTATGTGAGTTGTTATCCGAATGCCGGCCTGCCCAATGCCTTTGGGGAGTACGATGAGGAACCGGAAGATACTGCCTGCATCATTGAAGATTTTGCCGCATCCGGCTTCGTGAACATTGTTGGTGGCTGCTGCGGTACCACACCGGATCATATCCGTCACATCGCCGCACACGTCAAACCTATTCAGCCACGCCCCTTACCGGAAGTGATTAGCACGCTGGCATAAACAAACACAGGAAGCCATTCTTCTTTAATCCGACTAACAGCAACAATGAGCGCAACCATTACAAACAACACAGATACCATCAGGGAATCTATTGGTGCAGACAATGAACAGCGGAGAGTGATTAAGCCCTTCATGCGGTTAAGTGGTCTGGAACCGCTGGTAGTAAGACCTGAAACCAACTTTATTAACGTAGGGGAACGTACCAACGTAACCGGGTCCAAAAAGTTTGCCCGCCTCATACGGGAAGGACAATATGAAGAAGCCCTGTCTGTAGCCCGCCAGCAAGTAGAAAGCGGCGCCCAGATCCTGGATGTAAATATGGACGATGCCCTCCTCGATGGCGAAAAAGCCATGTCTACCTTCCTGAACCTCCTCGCAGCAGAACCGGATATCTCCCGTATCCCGATCATGATAGACTCCAGCAAATTCAGTGTGATTGAATCCGGACTGAAATGCGTACAGGGGAAATGTATTGTAAACTCTATCAGCTTAAAAGAAGGAGAAGCCAAATTCATTGAGCAGGCCCATATCTGCAAAAGCTATGGTGCCGCTGTAGTGGTAATGGCTTTTGACGAATACGGACAGGCCGATACCGAAGAAAAAAGAGTTTCTTTCAGCCATCGTGCCTATAAAATATTAACCGAAGTAGTAGGATTTGATCCACAGGATATCATCTTTGATCCTAATATCTTCGCTATTGCTACCGGTATTGAAGAGCATAACAACTATGCTGTGGAGTTTATCTCCGCTACCCGCCGGATTAAAGAACTGATGCCACTGGCTAAAATAAGCGGTGGGGTCAGTAACGTATCGTTCTCTTTCCGCGGAAATGAAACCGTGCGGGAAGCCATGCACTCCGTATTCCTCTTCCATGCCATCAAAGCAGGGATGGACATGGGTATCGTGAATGCCGGGATGTTACAGATATATGATGACATTGAACCGGAACTGCGTAACCTTTGTGAGGATGCCATACTAAACCGTCGCGAAGACGCTACCGAAAGACTGATCCAGTTTGCCGAAACCGTAAAGGCCAAAGGCAAAGTGATAGAGAAAGACGAAAAATGGCGTTTAGGTACAGTAGAAGAAAGACTGAGTCATGCCCTGATCAATGGTATTACCGATTATATTGAAGCAGATACCGAAGAGGCACGCCAGCAATATGATCGTCCGCTGGATGTGATCGAAGGCCCGCTGATGGCCGGTATGAACGTTGTGGGAGACTTGTTTGGCAGTGGTAAAATGTTTTTGCCCCAGGTAGTAAAAAGCGCCCGGGTAATGAAAAGATCGGTAGCGGTACTCACTCCTTATATAGAAGAAGAAAAACTACGCATGCAGGCAGAGTTTGGCGGAGAGATTAAATCCGCCGGAAAGATCCTGCTGGCAACGGTAAAAGGAGACGTACATGATATCGGTAAAAACATTGTAGGGGTAGTACTGGCCTGTAACGGATATGAAATCATTGACCTCGGGGTAATGGTGCCGGCAGAAAAGATACTGCAGGCAGCCCGGCAGGAAAAAGTAGATATCATTGGACTGAGCGGATTAATTACCCCCAGTCTGGATGAGATGGTACATGTGGCCCGGGAACTGAAAAGGCAGGAATTTGACATCCCGCTGATCATCGGTGGCGCTACTACCTCCCGTACCCATACAGCGGTTAAAATCGCCCAGGAATATGCACACGGCGTAGTACACGTACTGGACGCCTCCCGGAGTGTAACAGTAACCGGCAGCTTGCTTAACAAGGCGCTCAAACCTAACTTCCTGGCTGATATACAGGAAGAATACCGTAAGCTCAATGATGCTTTCCGGAATAAAAAACCGACCAAACAATACCTGTCGCTGGCAGCTGCACAGGAAAATAAAACATCCATCAACTGGGACGCCTTCACCCCTGTCAGACCAACCTTTACCGGTATCCGGAAGTTTGAGGATTACGACATGGGAGAAATAGCCCAATACATAGACTGGCAGCCATTCTTTATTGCCTGGGAACTGCATGGCAAATTCCCGCAGATCCTGAGCGATGAGGTAGTAGGCGTGGAAGCTACCCGCCTGTTTGCCGATGCACAGGCCCTGCTGAAAAGAATTATCGATGAAAAATGGCTGAAAGCCAACGCCGTTATCGGTATGTATCCGGCCAATGTCATTGCGTCTGATACGATACAGGTAACGCCGGAACAAGCAGATATTGCACCGGTAAAACTGGAATTCCTCCGGCAGCAGATTAAAAAAGCTCCCGGACAACCCAACCTGTCACTGGCCGATTTCATTGCTCCCGCAACAACCGGTAAAACAGATTATATCGGCGGCTTTGCGGTCACCGCAGGTATTGGTATCGAAAAATGGCTGGACCAGTTCAAAGCAGAACATGATGACTATAACAGTATCATGCTGAAAGCCCTGGCAGACAGGCTGGCAGAAGCCTTCACAGAACTGATGCACGAACGGGTGCGGAAAGAATTCTGGGGTTATGCTACCGAAGAACACCTGAGCAACGAAGAGCTGATCAAAGAAGCCTATCTGGGTATCCGGCCAGCGCCAGGTTATCCGGCCTGTCCGGAACATACAGAAAAGTATAAACTGTTTGATCTGCTGAATGCCACCGAAAACACCGGGATCACCCTCACCGAATCCCTGGCGATGTATCCCGCCTCCAGCGTGAGTGGATGGTACTTTGCCAACCCGGAATCCAAGTATTTTGGTTTAGGTAAAATAGAAAAAGACCAGGTTACAGACTATGCCAACCGTAAAGGCTGGGCAGTAGAAGACGCAGAAAAGTGGCTGCGCCCGAACCTGGAATATGATATATAGCATGTGATAATAACAGCGAATAATAAATATATGATAGTCACAGTGGAAAGCAGCCTGCCATCGCGGGCCGCTTTCCACTGTATTGTTATTTGTTGTCCGTAATTCCCCACCATATAGCCCAAACAACATGAGGATCGTATCTTATAATGTAAACGGCCTGCGGTCGGCCATGACCAAAGGATTCACCGAATGGCTGCAGTCTGATCCTGCCGATATTATCTGCCTGCAGGAAATCAAAGCGCATCAGGAAAACATCGATTTCCAGCAGTTTGAAAAGCTGGGGTATGAACACTACTGGTTTCCGGCACAAAAAAAAGGTTACAGCGGCGTAGCCGTATTAACCCGTATTAAGCCGGATCATGTACAGTATGGTAATGGTTATATGCAAAGTGATACCGAAGGCCGGTTTATAAGGCTGGATTTCGGGGATATCACCTTAATCAATACCTACTTCCCTTCCGGCACCAGCGGCGATTTACGGCAAACCTACAAATACCAGTGGCTGGAAGAGTTTTTTGGTTACCTGGATGAGTTGAAGAAAACACGGCCGCAGCTGGTTGTTTGCGGGGATTATAACATCTGCCACAAACCTATCGACATACATGATCCGGTGAGCAACAAAAACTCAACGGGTTTCTTACCGGAAGAACGCGCCTGGATGGACCGCTTCTTTGCCAGCGGCTTTGTGGATACCTTCCGGCATTTCAATGCCGATCCGCACCAGTACAGCTGGTGGAGCTTCCGCGCCAATGCACGGAACAATAACAAAGGCTGGCGTATCGACTACATCAATGTAACGTCGCCGCTGATGCCGAAGCTGAAACATGCCGCTATTTTCCAACAGGTAAAACATTCTGATCACTGCCCGGTATTCCTGGAGCTGGCGCCCTGACCGGTTGTTGACAAAACTATTCAAATCAAGAAGGCATATGATCATATACAATGTAACCGTAAAAGTGGCCGCAGATAAGCATTCTGAGTGGCTACAGTGGATGAGGGAAGAACATATTCCAGCCATGTTGCAAACAGGTCTTTTCGTGAATTACCGCATGAGCAGGCTCCTTGAACAGGATGATACGGAAGGACCTACCTATTCTGTGCAATATTTTACAGATAGTTTTGAAAACTACGAGACCTTTAAAACCACGCATGCACAAGGCCTGCGGCAAAGAGGGTACGACGTTTTCGGCGATCGTTTTATTGCTTTTACCACCGTGATGCAAGAGGTTTAAACAAGCAGTCCTTACTAAACTTATCCACACGAAATTCACTATTTTCAAGGCATCGGGAGTTTGGTACAATACTTGGTCCTAAGCCGCGTTAATACTAAAAAAACAAGCAAATAGGCTACGGTACAGGGTTTTGTGTGATCCTGCTAAAGTTATATGCTTTAGCACGCAAAACACCAATCAGCTGTAACCGTTACCAGTAGCGTTTTTCAGCCGATAAAATTTTGTATAAAAAAGTTGTAAAAAATTTGGTAATCTGATAAAACGCGCTATATTTGCTCACATCAAACATTTTTTCACTAGTTAAATCTTACTAACTATGAACAAAGCCGAATTAATCGACAAGCTTGCTAAAGATGCAGGCATTACCAAAACCCAAGCTAACGAAGCTCTGGATTCTTTCACCAAAGCTGTTGCTGATACCCTGAAAAAAGGTGGTAAAGTAACTTTGGTTGGTTTCGGTACTTTCTCCGTTTCCAAACGTGCTGCACGTAACGGTAGAAACCCACAAACCGGTCAGATCATCAAGATCAAAGCTAAGAAAGTTGCTAAGTTCAAAGCTGGTAAAGCTTTATCCGACAAGCTCTAATCAGTTAGCACAACTTATTCAAGCAAGGAACAATTTATGTTTCTTGCTTTTTTTATATAAGAAGGCCTGCTGTAAACTATTTCAGCGAATTATATTAATTTGCAGCCTGATAACATCATATATTCACAAACAACAAACTTCAATTATTCGTTATGGGTAGAGGAGATATAAAAACCAAAAGAGGTAAAATCTTCAGCAAGTCATTTGGTAAAGTAAGATCTGCGAAAACCAGAAAAACTGCTGCTGCTGCTGCTCCTAAAGCTGAGCCAAAAGCATAAGAGAAAGAAATTACACATTTCAGATTACGCATTGTACCGGAGTAATCAGCAAAGATCCTTTGCTTTTATCTGCTGTACAATGCGTAATTTTTATCCGGAAACCGGTACTCACGGCGCCAGGCGCTCAATGTTCCAGTCTCCCGCTGCTGTTAAAGTATATAATATCCGGTCGTGCAAGCGACTGCTCCTGCCCTGCCAGAACTCTACTACCGCAGGTTTCACCACATAACCACCCCAGTAATCGGGCCGCTCAGGTACTGCTGTTTCATATTTGGCAGCAACCAGACTCACCTGTTGTTCCAGAAAAGAACGGTCCGGAATCACTTTACTCTGCGGAGAAGCAATGGCACCTACCCGGCTTCCTATCGGACGACTATTATAATATTCATTGCTGATACCCGCACTAGCCTTGCTGACCGTGCCTTCTATACGTACCTGCCGTTCCAGTTCCCGCCAGAAAAACAATAATGTTACATGCGGATTCAGCGCCAGCTCTTGCCCCTTGCGGCTTTCATAGTTGGTAAAAAACAAAAAACCTTCTTCATCAAAACTCTTCAGTAATACAATGCGGGCAGAAGGGCGGCCGTCAGGCGTACTGGTAGCCAATGTCATGGCATTGGCTTCATCAATTTCACCACTGATGGCATCCTGCCACCACTTCCCAAACTGTTGCAACGGATCGGATGCTACATCACTTTCATCCAGGGAGGCCATTATATAATCCTTACGTAAATCAGCTACTTTCTGGTTCAGCATAATCTGTTCATTTATGGGTTTAAACCTGTAAACAAAGGTATGGAAGGATAATAGTAATTTTGCTGACCTGATATAAATCATATATGAAACGCGTATCCATATTATGCCTGCTGGCAGCTACCCTGTTATTGTCGTGTAATAGTGGCGGCAATAACCACAGCAATACGGCAGATGACAGCACAGCCTCCCTGGTTGTTCCACTGGTATCCACGCCTTACTTTTATACGCAGCTGAAAGGACAGCTAAACGGGCAAGACATTATCCTTCAACTGCTTAAAACAGCCCCTCAGTTATACCGCGGATCCTATTGTTTTGACAGCACCGGATCTCCCATCGGATTATGGGGTAGTCTTGATTCCGGACTGGTTAAACTGTATGAAGAAAACAGCGGTGAGGAAGAACGGGTTTTCAGCGGGCATTTAACCGACGACGGCCACTTCAAAGGGGTATGGCATGGTGATGGTACTTCCCATCATTTTGAGCTGCATACAGACCTGAAAAATGCCCTTCCTCTAACAGTATATTATGCCAGCGATTCTGCCAGGTTACTTCCTGCACATCCTCAGTCGCCGGTAGGTATTGTTTCCAACAGCATTGTATGGCCTGTAGCCGGAACAGATACCGTATTGGCCACCTTACTGCAGCAAAACATTACAGGCAGTTCCCGTTTCCATGATCCGCAGCAATACCTGAAAAAGGAAATCGACTCCTTTATCATGAGTTATCAGCTGTCTGCCCGGGATGCCGACAGCACTGAGCTCAATGACGCTACCCAGGCGATGTCCTGGAACTGGAGTACCGATAATTATATGCGGGTAATCTGGAATACCTGGCCCATGCTGGTATTGGAAAAATACAATTACGATTTCACCGGGGGCGCTCACGGCAACTGGGGCGCTACTTATATCAGCATTGACCGGTCGAAGAAAAAGGTGATTACTCCCGATGACCTGTTCAAACCGGGTTATAAAGAAGTGCTGAGTGGGTTGCTGGATAAAGCCTATCGCGAGAAATACCAGATCCCGGAAGATGAACCGCTGGGACAAAACCTGCTGGTGAAAAGCATTTCGCCCAACAACAACCTGATTGTTACCGGTAAGGGAGTTGCCTTCAGTTATGTGCCTTATGAAATAGGCCCGTATGCACTGGGACAGGTTACCCTGTTTATTCCTGCTGCGCAGCTCAAAAGCATCCTGAAATAAATAATAGCCGGGAGAAGCCGGCAATAAAAAGACAGGGGATAAAAAACAGTTATATACTGTTTTTTATCCCCTGTCTTTTTTATGTCAATGAAAAACCTGCTTTCCCACAGTGTGTACTGTGTGTATGTAGCACCCGTTTTTCTATTATTTCTTTGTTTATCCTTTTACCAGTGTACCTACATTTTTGCCCATGATTACATTCAGGAGGTTACCTGGTCTGTTCATGTCAAATACAATGATAGGCAGTTTATTTTCCTGGCAAAGGGTAAATGCCGTCATATCCATTACATTGAGCGATTTCTGATATACTTCAGAAAAAGTAATGGTTTCAAAACGGGTGGCTGTTTTGTCTTTCTCCGGATCTGCCGTATAGATACCATCTACGCGGGTTCCTTTGAGAATAACATCTGCCTGGATTTCTATGGCGCGCAGTGAAGCAGCGGTATCTGTAGTAAAGTAAGGGTTACCGGTACCACCACCAAATATCACCACACGGCCTTTTTCCACGTGCCGGATAGCACGGCGGCGGATATACGGTTCTGCGATCTGTTCCATTTTAATGGCAGATTGCAGACGGGTATACAGTCCTACTTTTTCCAGTCCGCTCTGTAAAGCCATACCATTAATAACTGTGGCCAGCATCCCCATATAGTCACCCTGTGCCCGCTCAATACCACTTTCGGCTTCGTTCATACCACGGTAAATATTTCCACCGCCGATGACGATTGCTACCTGCACCCCTAAATCAGTGATTGATTTAATGTCGTAGGCATACTGAGAAACTACCTTCGGATCAATACCATAATTTGCATCCCCCATGAGGGCCTCACCGCTCAACTTGAGCAAAATACGCTTATACTTTGGCAACATGACGCTATAAAATATTGTAAGATTGTAATATTCCTAATGTAATGACTGGGTCTCAAGATACAACTTAAATACAGAAAGCTAAAAAACGGAGGTAAAATGCATGTTGTTTTACGGGTTCCTTTTCTGCCAGCTGTGATTTTTGTGTAATGCACAAAAAAAAGGAGAGAAATAATTCTCTCCTTTTTTATAGTAGGATCTTATTAACCTAAAGCAATCCGCTTGAAGCTGATTACTTTCAGATCAGCATCTACTGATTTCAGGAAGTCGCCTACAGACTTGTTATTGTCTTTTACGAATGCCTGTTGCAGCAGGGTGCTTTCTTTGAAGAATTTATTCACTTTACCGGCAGCAATTTTCTCAGCCATTTCAGCTGGTTTGCCTTCTGCTTTCACCTGTTCAACAGCGATTTCTTTTTCGCGGGCAACCAGTTCAGCAGGAACACTGTCCGCATCAACTGCGATCGGGCTCATAGCTGCGATCTGCATAGCGATGTCTTTACCTACTTCTTCAGAAACAGGTTTAGAGAAAGCTACCAGTACACCCATACGGTAATTACCGTGGATGTAGGAAGTTACGCCACCAGCAGTAACGAATTCGAATTTATTCAGGGTGATTTTTTCACCGATTTTCGCTACCTGATCGTTTACTTTATCAGCTACAGTAACGCCATCCAGTTGAGCAGCATTCAGCTCTTCAACAGTTTGGGTACCGTTAGCCAGTGCCAGATCCACGATAGACTGCGCAAATTTCACGAAGTCTTCGTTTTTAGCAACGAAGTCAGTTTCACAACCTAACCCAACGATAACGCCGGATTTACCATCTGCAGAAGTTTTAGCGATGATAACACCTTCTTTGGTTTCACGGTCGGAACGCAGTGCAGCTACTTTCTGACCTTTCTTACGCAGGTAGTCTACTGCTTTTTCGAAATCACCATCACTTTCAACCAGTGCCTTTCTGCAATCCATCATACCAGCACCAGTTTGCTGACGCAGTTTGTTTACATCAGCTGCTGTAATTGTTGCCATGTGCTATAATTAGTTTAATTGTTGTAAAAATTAATGCAAATATAGAAGCGATATATTAGCTAATGGTTAACTATTAAACCAGTGCTTGAAAAATCAATGCTACCCGGCTTAACAGTTAACCATTATACAATTAATATTATCTGCCGCCTCCTGGTTTTCTAGGAGCACCACCGCCAGCGTTGGAAGGACGACGTTGACCGCCACCTGCATTACCACCGCCACGGTTAGGACCACCGCTACCGCGGTTAGCGCCACCCGGACCACCTGGACCTCTGCCGCCGCCACCACGGTTAGCACCGCCTTGGCCGCCGCCCTGGCCTCTTCCGCCCGGAGCACCTGGTTTACGACCTCTTTCGCGGTCTTCACCACCTTCTACTTCAAATTTGCGTGCTTTGTCATCTGCTTCTTCTTCCTCTTCTACTTCTTCTGATTTCTCAGTAGCTCTTTCAGACAGACCTTCTGCGATAGCAGCGCAGATGTAGCTGGTGATGATAGCAATAGATTTGGTAGCGTCATCGTTCGCAGGGATAGCGAAATCTACTTTAGTAGGATCAGAGTTGGTATCAACCATACCGAAAGTAGTGATGCCGAGACGTTTAGCTTCAGCCAGTGCAATGTGCTCGTGGCTGATATCCACCATGAATAAAGCAGCTGGAACACGTGCCAGTTGGGCAATACCACCCAGCACTTTCTCCATTTTCTCTTTATCGCGGCTTAAAGTCAGACGTTCTTTCTTAGTGATGTTGTCGAATGTACCGTCCTGCAGCATTTTTTCGATGCTCTGCATTTTCTTTACACTCTTACGGATCGTAGAGAAGTTAGTGAGCATACCACCTAACCATCTTTCAGTAACGAAAGGCATGTTGATGTTACGCGCAGCATCTGCTACGATTTCTTTCGCTTGCTTTTTAGTAGCAACGAACATGATCTTTTTACCGCTTTTAGCGATAGATTTCAGGGCAGCTGCTGCTTCCTGTAATCCTTCTACGGTTTTATTCAGATCAATGATGTGAATACCTTTCTTTTCTGCGAAAATAAAAGGCAGCATTTTTGGATTCCACTTTTTCTTCAGGTGACCGAAGTGAACACCTGCCTCCAGTAACTGCTGCTGCAATGAGGTATTATTTTCCATGTTTATATTGCTCAATTAAAAGGATCAAATAATGTTTAGCTATTAGCTTGTTGGTGACCAGCTGTTCGCAAATAATGCATAAAGCCATCGACCAACTGCACA
This sequence comes from Chitinophaga nivalis, assembly GCF_025989125.1. Lineage (NCBI taxonomy): Bacteria > Pseudomonadati > Bacteroidota > Chitinophagia > Chitinophagales > Chitinophagaceae > Chitinophaga > Chitinophaga nivalis. The sequence goes on from NZ_JAPDNR010000001.1 coordinate 568,280, forward strand.
AATATTAGCGTTTAGAGAACTGGAAGCTTCTTCTTGCTTTCGCTTTACCTGGTTTCTTACGTTCAACGCCTCTTGGATCACGTTTCAGCAGACCAGCTGCTTTCAGTGCAGGACGGAATTCAATGTTCACTTCACACAGTGCACGGGCAATACCCAGCTTAATCGCTTCTGCCTGACCTTTGATACCTCCACCTTGTGCATTGATTTTCACATCAAACTTATCAGTTGCATCGATAGTTTTGAAAGGCAGCTCCACCTGATTTTGCAGGTAGATCAAAGAAAAGTAGTTTTTATAATCTTTGTCGTTTACAGTAATGTTACCGGTACCTTTGTTGATATAAACACGGGCAACAGCTTCCTTACGACGACCTATTGTATTTTTTTGCTTTTCCATGTATCAGAGAAAAATTAGAAAGTTAATGGTTGTGGTTTCTGTGCAGCATGAGGATGTTCAGCACCTGCGTATACAAATAATTTTTTGTACATCGCGCGACCCAGGCGGTTCTTAGGCAGCATGCCTTTGATAGCCTTTTCGATCAATACTTCCGGACGACGACGGATCAGATCCTTAGCCAATTCGATTCTCTGACCACCAGGAAAACCAGTGTAGTGCATGTATTCTTTCTCCTGCATTTTGTTACCGGACAAAGAGATTTTTTCTGCATTGATTACGATGATATAATCACCACAATCAGTATGAGGCGTATAGTAAGGTTTGTTTTTACCTCTTAAAATAGCTGCCATCTTAGCACATACTCTTCCAAGAGTCAGGTTAGTAGCATCTACTATATGCCAGTCACGCTTTACGTAAGCGTCGTTAGCCGATTTAGTTTTAAAACTTAATGTGTTCATTGTTGTATACGATAAGATTACGTCTTGTAAACAATTCCTCGATTATGAGGAGTGCAAAGGTACATTCCTCTCTTTTAATAACCATACATTTTAACCACTTTTTTACAACACTCATTTGCAACTATTTGATTTTCAATAAAAAATTTGCATAAAAGTTATTAACACCAGATAAACATACGCCTGGGCCAGCTTATTTTATCGCCCTTAAGCAGCCTGTTCCAGACAAAAAAAGCGGGCTGTCACCTCCCGGTAACAGCCCGCTCCTATAAAGCACTTATCTATTATTATTTACCATAACCCGGATTCTGCTCCAGGTTCTTGTTCACGCTGGTTTCGCGCTGCGGAATCGGGAATACCAATACATTGGCATTAAAGACCACCCCGCCATAAGTAGGACTACCTACCCGCTTCAGGTCATGTATAGCCAGCCCTTCTCCGAAGAACTCAAACACGCGTTCTTTTAAGATATCATTTACGGTAGGTGCCGGTATCGCAGCAGCGCCGGTACGGCCTCTTACTTCTGCCAGATCATCCGCCGGACTTCCCCCTACTGCAGAACCCAACCGCAGGTTACATTCTGCACGGGTGAGGAACAGTTCGGACAAGCGGATCAGCGGAATATTCTGACCATAGGCAGTATACTTACCGCAGGCCAGGTTGCCTGGTTTAGCGCCTGCTCCTACATAAATCAGCTCATTGCCCCTGGTGTCGTTCGGGTCAAAGGTGGCTTTAAAGGCAGGTGAAACGTTAAAGTCCGCACGACCTAAACCACCAGCCAGGTTGGCATAAAAAGTAGCCAGACCATCATTGGCATTACCGGCGTTGTTCTGGTCATTCTGCTGGAGCTCCCAGATACTTTCACTGGTATTAGGCGTACGGAACACCGATACTACGCTGGGGTTCAGACTGAATCCACCATCGTTGATCACTTCATTGGCCCGGGCCAGTGCATTGGCATAATCGCCCTGCTGCAGGTATACCCTGGACAATAATGCAATAGCTGTGTACTTGGTAGCACGGTTCTGATTTTCCGCCAGCATTAAGCTGCCGGCCTCTTTCAGATCCTGTATAATAGACGCATATACTTCCTTCACAGTCTTTCTCGCCGGTTGCTGCCGGGCGATTTCATCATTGGAAGAGGCTTTTGTAATAAGTGGTATGCCCAGCTGTCCGTTAGCACCGCCAACACCGCCAGTCCACTGCTGCCCGAATAAACGCACCAGTTCAAAGTTCATGGTTGCCCGCAGGAAAAGTGCTTCTCCCCGGAATGCTTTTTTCTGGGTATCATCGGTTACCACATCCAGTGACTCCAACACAGTATTGGCAATGTTGATAGCACGGTAAGCCTGTATCCAGGTACGGCTGATATCACTGTTGGTAATAGAGATGTTTTTATTCGCTACTTCCCGTGGTGTATCAAAAGTACCGATCCAGCCCAGGTATTTTGCACTGGAGGCTTTATCGGTAGCATATAATTCCGGGAACATGACGAGGGTAGCACCATACAGACCAGGTCCGCCCAGCACCGCATAGGCGCCTACCAGCAGCTGATCAACATCTGACGCTGTTTTAATAGCGGAAGAGGCTTCAATATTTTGTCTGGGTTCGATATCCAGTTTGTTGTTACACGCACTCCCCGTCACCAGCAGGGCCATCATTGTAGCACTAAAATATGTTTTGATTTTCATGACGATTGCTTTTTGAAGAGAAGATTAGAATCCAACGTTAATACCGAAAGTGAGGGTTTTAGCCTGTGGAGGCGTATAGAAATCATGTCCCAGCTGAATCGCTCCCAGATAAGAGGTATTTACTTCCGGATCGTATCCTGTATAATTGGTAATCGTAAACAGGTTATTGGCTGCTGCATAAACACGGGCGCTTTGCAGCTTGATGGAAGACAGCCATTTTTTAGGCACATTGTAACCGAATGTAATAGACTTCACCCGGAAGAAAGAACCTTTTTCAACCCAACGGGAAGATTTTTTGAGACCATTGTCTACTCCTAATCTAGCCTGTGGCACGTTGGTGATATCACCGGGCTTCTGCCAGCGGTTCATCTGATCTACTGTCTGATTATCGAAGTAGTTGGCATTGTTAGCCTGGAAGGTACCGGCCTGGTTGTAGATATCATTACCGGATACAAACTGCGTTTGTACATCCAGGTAGAAATTTTTGTAGGAGAAGTTGTTACCGAAACCACCATAGAATTTAGGATTCGGATCACCAATCTTCATGTCTGCAGCAGCATTCCAGTCATTGGTAGTAGTACCATCTGCTTTAAAGTATAAAGCATCTCCGTTGTTCGGATCAACGCCAGCATACTTTCTGCCATAAAAATAACCAAATGGCTCACCGGCTATTACACGACCAAGTGTACGGGAGGCTGGTTCCAGGCTGGTATTGTCCATATCCAGCACTTTGTTCCTATTGATGGTAAAAGTAAAATTGGTACTCCATTTAAACTCACCGGTCAGGTTTTTGGAGTTCAGGCCAATTTCAATCCCCTTATTCTCCATAGAACCCAGGTTCTGACGAATGGCCGTATATCCGCCTGTTGCAGGAATATTTACATCCAGCAACATATCTACTGTTTTACGACGATACACATCCACACTACCAGACAAGCGATCATTGAAGAATCCGAAATCTACCCCGAGGTTCACCTCACGCATCTTTTCCCAGGACAGATTATCCGGCGCCAGACGGGAAGGCACTAAACCAATTTTGTCTGCATAGTTCAAGGTACCGTACAATTTACGGGAGTCAAAATTGCCGATGTTATCATTACCGGTAAGACCGTAACCCGCTCTTACTTTCAGGAAACTGATCACTTTGGAATTTCTCAGGAAAGCTTCTTCACTGGCTACCCAGCCCAACTGGGCGCCGGGAAATATACCATACCGTTTAGCGTGGTTATAGTAACCGAATTTGGAGGAAGCATTTACGTTGAGGTTCGCCTGCAGTAAATAGCGGTTCAGGAATTTATAGTTTACACGGGAAATGTAGGACACGTGTGAATAACTGGATTCAAAAGAACTACCGCCCACAATTTTAGCGGCGTTCTGTATTTTTCTGAATTGATCGTTCGGAAAGTTCTCTCCCGTTACATTGTTATTCCGCTCAATATTATCATCATACATGATACCCAGCAATACGCCCAGGTCATGTTTTTCATTCCAGTTTTTAGTATAGTTCAGGGTATTGGTAAATACCTGGCTTACACTTTTTGCGGAGGAATTAAAAGCAGTTCCATTTTTACCACCACCGTTCTGTGTTCTTTTACCAGCATATTGCTCTTCTTCCAGATTCAGGTAGTTGAAACCATAATCTGTTTTAAAGGTCAGGTTAGGCAAGATGTCGAAGCTCAGGTACACATTACCTACGCCCATAAACTGGCTCATGGTATTGGCGCCATCAGTCAGGTTAATCAGGTTATTATAATACAGGGTAGCACTGTTGTAGCGGCCCAGATTATCATATAAAGGATGCAGCGGTGGCATGGCATTCAGCTGAACCGGGTTATCGAATGCGTTATCGCTTGGCAGCCTGTTACCTGATAATTTGATCACATTCAGGTTGGTTCCGATAACCGCTCTGGAGCTGATATTGTGCTCCACATTCAAACGGCCACCTACCCTGTCCTGGTCATTTCCTACGATAATACCTTTCTGTTTGTTGATAACACCACTGAAATAATACCGGGTTTTAGCATCGCCACCATTTACAGACAGGGTTACTTCTTTAAAGTTGCCCCGTTGGAAAGCCGCGTCGTTCCAGTCAGTATCATAATTTTTATTCCAGTCATCGGTAGCCGTATTGCCGGCAAATTCTTCCGCAATATCAGCTCCGCTGTTTTTAGCCGCTTCTGTGAACAGTTCACGGTATTGGGCTGCATTCAGGAATTTACGCAGGTGCGTAGGTTTGCTGGTACCACCAGATACGTTCAGGGTTACGGCTGTTTTACCGGCTTTACCCTTTTTGGTGGTGATGAGGATAACCCCGTTGGCGCCTCTCGCACCGTAGATCGCTGCAGAAGAGGCGTCTTTCAATACGTTGATGGATTCTATTTCGTTAGGGTCTATCGTAGAGAGCGGGTTGATAGGCTCTGAATCGGCAGTACCCAGATCCGCAATAATGATAGGTACCCCATCTACTACATAGAGTGGGCGCTGGCTGGTATTTACAGAAGAAGTACCACGGATTTTAACATCCGCAGCTTGTCCCAGTTTACCACTACCAGCAGTGATATATACCCCGGTTACCCTTCCCTGCAAAGCAGTTTCCATGGTGGGTAACGGCTGGTTTTCAAATTCTTTGGCGGATACCTTGGCTACGGCACCGGTGACATCTTTTTTCACCTGTGTACCGAAACCCAGTACCACTACCTCAGATAATTCTTTTTTATCTGAAGCCAGTTTTACGTTAAACTCAGACTGACCGTTCAGGATCACTTCCTGATCGGCATATCCGATAAAAGAAAAAATGATTGATTTGGCCTGTCCGGGCAAGCTCAGTTTAAAATTTCCGTCGGTCAGTGTTACAGTTCCGGTATTAAAACCTTTGGCTTTTACGGTTACTCCCGGTAAAGGGGATCCGTCTTTCGCATCGGTCACCTTACCGGTAATTTGTTTTGATTGGGCAAAAGAAAACATGCATAATAGCAGCAGCATGGTTGTCAACGAATAGAATCGCAACATGGCTATGGGATTTTAGATTTTGATAAGTGAACTTAAGTGAACATGATATTATCAAAGAGCGGCTCAGTAGACTGGGACCGGAGATTTTAGTTGAAACCAGTTTTATCAGAAATGTACTACACGAGTTTAATTTGGCTGATTTTCTACTTAAAAGTTGGTTGAACTTTTCATTCCGACTGAGAATCGCTTAATATGTAAACATTTGCAAAAACATGTTAAATATATAATAATATTTTTTTAAACCCCTAAAAAAATGTTAAAATTTCACTGCGCTATTTTGTTAAAAATTAATAATCAATCGCTTATAAAATGAAAAAAGGATCACCTGGATAATCCCAAGTGATCCTTGACATATATTATATTAATATTTTAATTATTGCGATTCCGGGCGCCCATATATATGAGGATATACTGAAACAGGGTAGCCAGTGAGGCTACTGCTGCCACTACATATGTCATAGCAGCCCACCATAAAGCATTTTTGGCCTTATCATGTTCCTGTGGCCGCATAACCCGGGCATTATCCAACCAGGCCAACGCCCTGCGGGAGGCGTCGAACTCTACCGGCAGGGTAATAACGGCAAACAAGGTAGTTACCGCAAACAGGATGATACCACCCAGCAACAGCTGCGGGAATACGTTAATCAGGAGAATTCCTCCCAGCAGTACCCATTGTACCAGGTTAGCACTCACCTGTACGGCCGGCACCAACCGGGATCTTAATCCCAGCCAGGGATAGGCTACCTTATGCTGTACCGCATGCCCGCATTCGTGGGCAGCTACCGCGGCAGCAGCTACATTGGCGCCATTATATACATCGGGACTCAGGTTGACGGTTTTATTGGCCGGATTATAGTGGTCAGACAGAAATCCGTCGGCCATCAGTACCTGCACATCCCGGATCTGGTTATCCAGCAGCATTTTTTCTGCAATCTGCTTACCAGTCAGTCCGGATGAGGTGGGTATTTCGCTATAAGCCCGAAACTTACTTTTTAAAATATAGCTTACCAGCATGCTGATCCCCACAAAAAACAGCGACAAAAACATAATTCCAGGAGTCATACTTCAGATATTTTAGGAGAAAAAAGGCACAAATTTCTATCCAACCCTGACGTTTTAAGTTTTATTTAGCACTTCTCTGCCAACCCTTCCTTTTAAGAAAGAACAAGAAATTTAACACTGACATTGTGTCATTATTTAAGAAAAAAGAACCTCAAAAAGCGTCTATTTGTCACCAACCCGCCCTGCTCTTATTATTGGTTTTTTATATGCAAAATTCCTCAACATCAGGCCTATTTATCAACATTTTACGGGGTGCCATTGAAAGTAATATTAGACAAAAACAGGCGCTGAAACAAGCGATGGCAGCCACTTTGTTACATTAGGAAAATAGCTCAAAAGTTATTCACATCAATTAAATAAACTTTTTTATTCTGAAGCCATTTTGTAATTTAGACCTGAATTTAATGGGTTAGTAAGTAGAAAGAGTCAGCGGAATCCTCCGTTTGGCTCTTTTCTCTTTTCAGGCATTTCTACCCTGCATTTTTATCCCCCTCTTTTAACATTTCCACCCCATAATTATTAAAACCATTTACTTTGTACTGATCCTCTTTTAAAAATTATGAGTAAAATAAAAACCGCTTTTTTCTGTCAGAATTGTGGATATGAATCTGCTAAATGGAATGGAAAATGTCCGAGCTGTGGTGAATGGAATACATTCGTTGAAGAAAGAGTCCAAAAAGATGTGCCGCTGAAACACCAGGAGTGGAAAACCAATGAACCTACTGCTGCACGTACACAAAAAATAATCAACCTCTCCGCTGTCACTACCCAGGAAGAAGAACGCCTCCTCACCCACGATCACGAATTAAACCGCGTGCTCGGAGGTGGTATAGTGGCGGGTTCGCTGGTACTTGTTGGTGGAGAACCCGGCATAGGCAAATCTACGTTGTTTCTTCAAAATGCGCTTCAGCTGAAACATATCAAAACACTTTACATCAGCGGTGAAGAAAGCGAACAACAAATAAAAATGCGGGCAGACCGCATTCAGAATACCAATGAACAGTTTTATCTCCTGACAGAAACATCTACCCAAACCATCTTTCAGGAAATAAGAAAACTACAGCCACAGTTGGTCATTGTAGATTCTATTCAAACCCTGCACTCTCCTTTTATTGAATCGGCGCCCGGCAGCGTATCACAAATCAGGGAAACCACAGCAGAGCTGCAGCGGTTTGCCAAAGAAAGTAATATACCCGTATTCCTGATCGGTCATATTACCAAAGATGGCTCCATCGCCGGCCCGAAAGTACTGGAACATATGGTGGATACGGTACTGCAGTTCGAAGGTGATCAGCATTACACCTATCGTATTCTGCGCACCATCAAAAACCGGTTTGGCTCTACCGCCGAACTGGGTATCTATGAGATGACCGGAACAGGCCTCAGACAAGTAACCAATCCCTCTGAAATTCTTATCTCCCAACGGGAAGATCTGCTCAGCGGCGTAGCCATTTCTGCTACCATGGAAGGACTACGTCCACTACTGGTGGAAGTACAGGCACTGGTTACCCAATCGGTATATGGCACCCCACAACGTACTGCTACCGGCTTTGATCTGCGTCGCCTGCAACTGCTGCTGGCTGTACTGGAAAAAAGAGGTGGCTTCCACTTTGGTGTAAAAGACGTTTTTCTCAACATCGCCGGCGGTATAAGGGTGGAAGATCCCGCCATTGACCTGGCTGTACTATGCGCTTTACTTTCTTCCTACGAAGACAATCCCATCGCCTTCAAAATTTGTTTTGCCGGGGAAGTGGGCCTCAGCGGAGAAATACGTGCGGTAAACAGAATCGAACAAAGAATAGCTGAAGCAGAAAAACTGGGTTTCGAAAAAATATTCATCTCCCGTTATAATAAAAAGGGCATCGATTTCAGTAAATTTAATATTGAAGTAATTGCTGTAGGAAGAGTGGAAGAAGTTTACCAGCAATTATTCTGATAAGGTATCCATCTCTTTATTTTAAAACCTGTTTGTATGTTATCCGGTTTGTTATCCCCACTGGTGCATCTTTTTTTTCCGCATTGCTGTGAAGTATGCGGCAACGATCTGCCGGCCGGTCATGAAATACTGTGTTTCCGTTGCCGGCAGGCATTACCCCTCACCCGCTTTCATCTATACGCCGGTAATCCCGTGGAAAATATTTTTACCGGCCGGGTACCCATACAACAGGCAACTGCCACTTACTACTACAGTCAGTCATCGGCCCTGCAGCAACTGATTCACCGCTTTAAATACAAACAAAGAAAAGACATCGCCACCTACCTGGGCAGGCAAACCGGCTACCTCTTGCAGGAATCTCCCTGGATGACTACCATCGATGCCATCGTACCAGTACCACTTTTTCCTGCAAGAGAAAAAAAACGTGGTTACAACCAGGCAGCCCTGCTGGCCGATGGTATTGCACAGATCACCGGCACTCCCGTATATACCCGCGCACTCCTGCGACAACAATATACCGATACACAAACCCGGAAAGGACGAACCGGCAGATGGGCAAATGTAGCTACCGTATTCCGGGCCGGTAATATGCCGTTACAAGGGAAGCACCTCCTGCTCACTGATGATGTCATCACTACCGGTGCCACAACAGAAGCCTGCAGCCACGCACTCATTGCTGCCGGCGCACGGGTCAGTATCTGTTGCCTGGCTTTTGCCTACCACTAATACCGGAACGCCCCTGTTGTATTATCTTTTTTTAAACAACCAAGGCGGCGTCTGAAAAAATTACACATTTCTCATCCCGGATAATTAACTTTACGAAGCAGTCACATACGATATTCCAGATCGCTTTCTCTAAAAAAACACATATGTTCAAACTAGCAATTTTATCACTGGTTATGTTCTTTTCTTCCTCTCATATTTACGACTTCAAAGTAGACGCAGTTGACGGCGGAAAAATTGATTTTGCTAAATACAAAGGAAAAAAAATCCTTATCGTCAATACAGCTTCCCTTTGTGGCAATACCCCACAGTATGAAGGGCTTGAAAAACTGTATAAAAAGTATCACGATAAACTGGTCATCATCGGTTTCCCGGCTAATAACTTCGGCTCTCAGGAACCCGGTAGCAATGCAGAAATCAAAGCTTTCTGCTCCAAACAATACGCCGTTACTTTTCCGATGGCGGCCAAAGTATCTGTGAAAGGCGCGGATATACACCCGCTGTATAAATGGTTATTGGATGAAAGCAAGGCTAAACACCTCGAACCGGCTGCAGTAACCTGGAATTTCCAGAAATACCTGCTGGATGAAAAAGGCAACCTGGTAGCTGTATTTTCTCCAAAAACACAACCGGAAGCAAAAGAAGTCACAGAAGCCATCGAAAAATAATTGCACTTTCCCCAGTAACCTTTCCCTCACCAACTTAGTGTAGTTCATCATCTATTTACCCCATACAGTTACTAACGTGTATTCCTACACGTTAGTAACCGTTTATTTATTCTATATAAAGCGAGATATTGTCATGAAATTTATTTACACCGCAACACCAGCCTATATACTGTTCATCGCCTCTTTTTTCTGTAGTTCCTGCCAGCAGGAAACTACGCCTCCCTATATGGATTGCCCACAGGCAGTCATCAGCGTCACTGTACAAGGCAGCACACAACCCCTGCACCTGGCTTCCGCCACTATTTTCCGGTCAGAAACAGATACCGGCGGCACCAAGTACCTCGGCATAGAGGCGCTCTCCGACAGCCTGAGAGTAGCACTGAATATAGTAGATGCACCTTACGACGAAGCAAACCTGGTAAATGACAGCCTGCATCTCAAAACCTATCAGTTTACCACTGCTTCCAGCCATAACAACGCCACCGTAGTTGCCAGTATTCGCAATGGCAACGGATATGATCTGCTGTCTACCGATACCGCCAGTATTACCATTACACAGGTGAATGTGAAACGCAAAACCATTTCCGGATACTTCTATTTTGCAGCCGGTGGCCGCACGATTACCGGCAGCGGCAAGTTCCAGAATGCCTGTTACCTGTCATTACCTTAAAAACCATTATTCCCCTTTTCATTATCTTGCGCCCATGTTATTTTCCAGTATCATAGGACAAACCGGCGTGAAACAACAATTGATACAGTCTGTACAACAGAACCGTCTCAGTCATGCCATGATATTACTGGCGCCGGAAGGCGCCGGCGGCCTGCCATTGGGCCTGGCTTTTACCCAATACCTGGTTTGCGAAAACAAACAAGAAAACGATGCATGCGGTAAATGTTCCGCCTGTATGAAAGCCAGCCAGTTCGTACATCCGGATATTCATTTTTCGTTTCCGGTTATACCACGCAAAACAGGTGATAAGCCCATTAGTACCGACTACCTCACAGAGTGGCGGGAATTTGTGATCACACATCCCTATGGCAACGCCTATGACTGGTTACAGTTTATAGGTGCGGAAAATAAACAGGGGAATATTACTGCCAACGAATGCCAGGACATTATCCGTAAACTAAATCTTAAAAGTTTTGAGAGCGGGTATAAAATTCTGCTGATGTGGATGCCGGAATACCTCGGCAATGAAGGTAACCGGCTGCTGAAACTGATAGAAGAGCCGCCACACAACACACTCTTCATTCTGGTAGCAGAAAACCAGGAACAGATTCTGGCCACCATTCTATCCAGAACCCATCTCATTAAAATAAATCCTTTAGACAAAGAAGACATGATAGCGGCCCTGATATCCAGGGCCAATGTGCCGCCGGCCAAAGCCCGGCAGGTAGCCACCATTACTGCCGGCAATTACCGGGAGGCCACCTTTCTGCTCCAAAACTCCGACGATGACTACCATGAGCTGCTACGCTCCTGGCTGAACCACCTGTTTACCGGCAATCGTGTGGGATTACAGGAATGGATCGAAGGCATTTCCAGCGCCAAAACCGGAAGGGAAAACCAAAAGCAGTTCCTGCGTTACTTTATTAACCTGCTGGAACACACCCTCCGCCTGCAGTACCTGGACAGAAGCCAGCTGGCTTTCTCCGATGAAGAGATCGACTTTGCCGGCAAACTCGCCAAGCTGGCCAATCTCGACCAGATTCAGCAGATTGTGGAAGAGCTGAATAATGCCAGTTATTACATAGAACGCAATGCCAACGGCAAAATGCTGTTTCATGCACTGTCAATCAAGTTACAACATATATTTAAAAAGAAACCTCTACCAGCCTTATAACGGGCGGGAACGCTGCCGGGGCTTATCAGCTCCTTTTCCTTATCTTTGTTGCTTCCTGTCTTTTTGTTTTTCTGTAGGGAAAAACGTATTTTGAAGGACTGGAATGACCTGAAATGCTTATTTATAAAATTTAAACTAATTAATAATATGGCTTGTGCCGGATGTGGTACGGGTGTGGAAGGAAAGCCGTCAGGATGCAAGAGTAATGGAGGATGCAGTACAGGAGGTTGTAACCGACTTAACGTATTTGATTGGCTGTCCAATATTCCCCTTGGCGATAGCTTAGCACCATTTGACATTATAGAAGTAAGTTTTAACAATGGCAGTCGTAAAGACTTTTTCCGGAACGTTACCAAACAACTCTTTGATAAAGGAGAAATGGTAACCGTAGAAGGAGTAAGCGGCTTCGACGTTGGTACAGTAAGCCTCACCGGCGAACTGGTAAAACTACAAATGAAAAAAAGGCGCGCTGAAGACACCCCCGAAGTAAAAAAAGTATTACGTCGCTCCACCCATGACGACCTGCAAAGGATGAGCGACAACAAATCCCGGGAAAAAGAAGCCCTGATAAAATCCAGGGCACTCGCCCGCAACCTGGGCCTCGAAATGAAACTCGCTGAAGTAGAAATCCAGGCAGATGGCCGTAAAGCCACCTTTTTCTATACAGCTGATGACCGGGTCGATTTCCGTGAACTGATTAAAGTATATGCCTCCGAATTCCGTGCTAAAGTGGAAATGCGCCAGATAGGCGCCCGCCAGGAAGCCGGCAAAGTAGGTGGTATCGGTAGCTGCGGCAGGGAATTATGCTGCTCTACCTGGCTGTCTGATTTCAAAAGCGTGAATACCACCGCTGCCCGTTATCAGAACCTGTCTATTAACCAGGCTAAATTATCCGGACAATGCGGCCGCCTGAAATGCTGCCTCAACTACGAACTGGATACTTACCTGGATGCGCTGAAAGAATTTCCGGAAGATGCAGACAGCATTGAAACTGCTGCCGGCGTGGCTACCCTCCAGAAAAGGGATATCTTCAAATGCCTCATGTGGTACTCCTACGAAGGCAGCAACAAACAATACCCACTCACGATCACCAGAGCCAAAGAAATACGCCTGCTGAACCGTCAGGGTGTTAAACCGGAAGATCTGAAACCAGTGGAAGTAGTGACTGCCAAACCGAAAGAAGCAGATCTCGGCTTCGCGGATGTAGTAGGGTTGATCAGCCTGAAATCCCTGGAAAAAACAGTGCAGAAACGCAAACAGAAAGATAAAGACAAACACAAACAGCAGAAAAACGCCGATCAGAAACAAGGCCAGGGCGCTAAAAACGAATCCGCCAGACCTGAACAGCGTACTGCCCAGAAACCGGACAACCGCCCCACTCAGGATCGGAAGCCCAAACACGAAAACCGTCCGCAGCAGCAAAAGCAAGGTGGTGGCGGCCAGCAACCGAAGCAGGGACGTGAACAACAACCCCGCCAGGAACAAGGCGGCAACAAACCACAACCATCTGCACAACAACAACAAGGACAGGGACAACCCGGTGGACAAAAGCCCAAACAGGACCGTCGTCCTCCAAGGCATAAACCCAGACCCGGCAATCCGAATAATCCGCAGAACAACAATAACAACAACAATAAATAATTCAAATAAAAAAGACAACCGGACCGGTTGTCTTTTTTATTTACAGCAAAGCCATAATTACGCATAAAAGAAAAGGCCGCCCAGATGAAGCAGCCTTTGTTAATAATTGGTTTTTGCTTATGAGAAATTCTTATAATTATTTGTTATCCTCTCTTCACAACATCCAACCACACAGGCGCTTCTGTTCTGTTACACCTATCTACGATTCATTTTCAAACAGTAGCTTATAATAGTTCATATTCGTCGCTTCATCAAACCCACGCTCAATCATCTCCCGGTTGCCATGAATATAAACATGGAAATTCTTATCCAGCTTCAGAATGCTCTTAAACAACTTTTGCTGCTTCTTCACTGCAGGCGCCGATATATCAAATTCGTCCGGAATACTTTGCTGATTAGCTTGCTCATACTCATTCCGGTACTCCTTAAAGGAGGCAATGGCATCGGGATGACCCAGTACTTCCTGTGCGAAATCATCCAGCTGGAACTGCTCTTTATCTTTAAAATAAGCGGCTGATTTATTCAGCAGATCTACCTGATCCACCCGGTCCATCTCATATTCGGTAGGCAGCTTATTGTGGATAAACTGCTTACACATATTCACGGCTGTTTCTGTCTGGTGGTAGCTATCTTCCCGGCGTTGTACCTGTAAAAAAGCATCTTTCCAGTAAACAGCTTCTGTTTGTTTACTGATACTATCTACGATACTTACCTTAAAACCGTTTTCTTCTTCGGTATTAAACACAAGACAACCTTTATCCAACTTGTTGATGTTAATCCCATCGTCGTAATTAACCTGGTAATTTTCATCATCCAGAAATACTTTGAGATAAGTATCCCGGTTTTCGGATTTGAATATGCCGATGGCTTCTACGTCCTCTCCGTCTGCCTGACAGTTGCTAAAATAGGCTATGTATAGCTCCCCTCCTTTTATTTTGGGATGGGTGGAATGTTTATATAGATGTTTGGCAATATTGACAGACTGCTCCTGGAAATCATCCGGATTATTAAATATACGACGGCAATATTGAAATACCTCATTCAACTGCAGATCCGATTCATGATAAAACCTGAAATATTCGGCTGCATTGGTAAATGGCTGAATAAAATAGGTGATCAGCAACTGACCAATCGTTTCATCTTCCAGCTGCAACGGGGCCTTGGAACAAATCAACGACTCTTCATTAGAGGAATTACCTACCTTATGAATGGTAAGCTGCGCTAAATCTTTAAACTCCGAAACATGAATCATGGGCGCAAAATTAATGAATTAGTTGACAGCGTACACGGTCTCCCGGTAACCGGCGCCCATCCTCCATTACCGCATAAAGAGGTATAAAAATCAGGAATTGTTGCTTATTTTAAGCCTCCTAAATTCATGGATCATGAAAAAAAGCATATACCTGATGGCCCTGTTGGCTGGCTATGGCCTGCAATCCCTGGCCCAGCAACAGCCTGGCCCCCGTCCACTGTATGAAGCCCGCGACCTCACTGCAGAAAATATGTTCTCCGTAAACATTGAAGGACCCAACTTTGATAAAGCCGGTAATTTTTATGTGGTTAATTTCCAGCAGGATGGCACCGTAGGAAAAATAAATACCCGCACCGGCGCCGGGGAAGTTTTTATCACTCTTCCCGATAGCAGCATCGGCAACAGCGTTAATTTTAACAGTAAAGGATATATGTTTTTGCCTGACTTTAAAGGGCATAATGTGCTGATGGTGGATATGAAAACAAAAAAAATCAGTGTTTATGCACACTCCACCTCCTTCCACCAACCCAATGACCTGTGCATCAATAAAAAAGATCAGCTGTTTGCCTCCGATCCCGACTGGAAAAACAACGGCGGCCAACTATGGCGTATTGATACCAACGGGCAACCCGTATTGCTGGAAACCAACATGGGTACCACCAACGGCATTGAATTGAGTCCGGATGAAAAAACCCTTTACGTAAATGAAAGTGTACAACGTAAAGTGTGGAAATATAAGGTAGATAAAGCCGGCAATATCTCCGGTAAAACGCTCTTCGCCTCTTTCCCCGATTTTGGCTTCGATGGCATGAAATGCGATAAAGCTGGTAACCTCTACATTGCCCGCTGGGGTAAAGGAACCATTGCTGTATTGTCTCCGCAAGGGAAACTGATCCGGGAAGTAGCCCTCAAAGGCAAACAATGCAGTAACCTCATCTTCGGCGATAAAGACGGTAAAACCGTATATGTGACCCTGCAGGACAGGAAATGTGTGGAAACATTCCGTGTAGCCGTTCCCGGTAAAAAATACTAAACGCAACTCCTATAAAAAAACAGCGAAGACACCTTCCGGTATCTTCGCTGTTTTTATTTATAATCAGGTTCTGTTTATTTAATAATCAGTAACCAGCCTTTGTTTTTGGATACCGGAATCGTGGCATCTTTGGCAAACACCTGTCCTTTCTGGAAATTCCGTATATCCGGCGCCGTTATCACAGCTTTAGCCGGATCAATTCCCAATGCTTTCCAATCGATGTTCAGCTTAATACCAGTATCTTCTTTGGCCCAGCTAGCAAGGGACACCAATACAGCACCGTCTTTTTTGTACACGGTAGCCGGAACAAGCGGATCGCTGGTTTTAACCGGGTTGTTATCTACCCAGTAACCAATCATTTTTACGCCCTGCATGCCAAAATCATCCCATACTTTCCAGATAGGACGCGGATCTGCGTTATCACTCCACGGCATGCGACTGGTCATTCCATACACCATACCCCGCCATTGGTTACCACCATCCTGTAACATCTCACCCATTAAGCCAAACGGGATACCGCTCACTTCTGTCAGGAAGAAATCAGGACTGTTTTGCTCATAATCAAAATACTCTCCGAACCACAAGCGGTTGAGATACGGGAAGTGCTCCATATACAACATGGCACTGTTGATAAAACCATCGGACTTGTTATATTGATTGGCAGAATGCAGGTCAATGATACCAGGATGTCCGTCCTGTGTCAATACCCTTTTGATACGTTTCATGGTAATGCGGTCAAAGGCCACATCATCCAGATAGATACCATCGATACCTACCTGTTGTACCAACCAGTTCATTCCTTCCACATAGTAGTTATGCCAGCGGTTCATACCACTGTTGATGATAGCCGCATCTTTGAACTCCGGTACAAACCAGGCAGCAATGTAATCTTTGCCCACGTGCTCCTGTAACCAAGAGAAGCCACCGCCTTTACCAGGGCTGTATACTTCATGCCCCAGGCTGCGCAGCGGGAAGGTTTCCCACGCGTGGTTGGATAATTCCCGGACGGTATTGTAGATCTTTACCTTTAATCCTTTCTGATGCGCGCCATCAATATAGTCCTTCATCTTCTTCCATTCAATAAACGGATAGTTGATCCAGGGATTGATTTCATTACCATGGTGAATATTTACCACGGTAGCACCGGTAGCCTTGATCGTGTCGAGGTTATCATACTTGTGATAAAAACGCGTAGACCACTGGAAGTCGGTGTTGATGGTATGAAACGGCGTAATGATCAGGTGGAAGTTGAAATACAGGACTTCTCCCCTGCGTATGGTTCTTTCTCCACTGTAGCTGTTTACCAGTATGGCCTTGCCTTTTTCACCTACCGTGATACCTCCTTTAGTGCCATTACCCCAGGAAACGGGCAACTGTAAAGGCTTCTGCAGATAAAAATTAGTATTCAGCGGCCGTACATAATGTTCATCGCGCAGGGTGAACTGCAATCCGGCGTTTACATCACCAATCCAGGCGCCATCCTGGTTCTTTGTTTTCACGTCCCATTTCCAGTCAATTTGCTCCGGACGTACCCCACCTTTCTGGTTCAGGCCCATCATATACCGGGCGGCACTTTTCTCCATAGGGAGGTGCAACGCTACATCCTTCAATGTTACGTCGTCCAGTGCAGTAACCTTTACGGTATAGTCCATGAAACCGTCGAACTCGAGAGAGGCATTGATTTCCATCTGCAGTCCGGTGGTGGTGTTGATCGCTTTCCAGCTGATTTTGCCACCATCTTTAGCCGTTACCTGCCAGCCTTTGTTATCCCAGTTGAGATCCTTCCCCGTAGCTGCATCCACAAAATGGAAGTGTACAGGTTCAGTCAGTATATTTCTGGCATTGGCAGATAAGGAGGTCATCTCCTGGGTAAAAAATGTCTGAATCTGTGCAGGGAAGCCTGCTTTATTAATACCTACTTTACGACCCAGTAAACTGATAACGCTGTCTTTCATTTCCAGCGGCGTATAGGGTGCAATCACAGCATTATCCTGCGCCAGCGTGGAGTTGAGCCACTTGAGCCGGGTTTGTTTCCAGGGCTCATTAAAGCCGCCGTTAACCGCTGTTTTACCGGTTACCGTCAGCGTAATCCGTACTGGCATCGCCGGCATACCTGCCGGTTGTATGGTCACGATGCCTTTATACACACCGGCAACAGCTGCTGCCGGTACATCAATACCACACCATATGCTCTGTATTTTTCCGGCGCCTACCTGCAGACTGGCCGTAAAAGGCTGTGCATCATAGGTAGTACCCGTAGTGTTGATACAGTTTAATAAGGCCGCCGGAATGGTTTTCCCATCGGCTGTTTTCAGATCTGTAAAAGACAGCCGGATATCTTTCAGGTCTTTACGGGCATACACGCCCAGCTGAAAAGCGTAGTATTCTCCTTTATCTGCCTGGCCGGCAAAAGCCTGGGAAGGGCCTTGCTGTATCCAGCGTTGCGGCAGGTCGTCTGTCATCTTCACCGGAAACTGTCTGTCTTCCGGAAATATCATATATCCCGCACCCGGATGTTTTAACAGCAGCTGTTGTTTTTCAGCAGCCGTGGCTATTACTTCCATCGGATAAAAAGTGTTGAAGGTATCTATCGCCTCCAGCTCTTTCAGCATAGCATTGGGTTTCACGGGAGCTGCTGCCACCTGCAACCAGCTGTTATCTGCCGTTTGTTCCGGCGCCAGGTAAGCGTCTTGCGGATAATTGGGATTACCGCCGGATTTAGCCGGCAGGTAATAAATATAGTAATTGCCTTTTCCTGAAACCGGCTCAAAATAAATATCGCCTTGTTCCCGGTTTAGCGTACCGGTTTTTACATTGGTAATCTTTTGTTTGGTCTGTGCATCCTGAATAATGATGCGTTTCAGTTCCGGGTGTTCATCCCGGCGACGCCACGGAATAATGACACGGGCCACTTTACCATTGCCATTAAAGCTAACCACCGCACGGTGGTTGCCCAGAGAATCAGCATTCCAGCTGTTGTTACCGACAGTGTACTTTACCTGCTGGGCCATCACGCTGCCCGAGAGGCCAACGGTAAATCCGGCCAGCATCAATGCTTGTTTTATCAAGCGGGCATGTTGGTTGATCTGATGCATGTAAGAAGATACGTTTTTATAGATAATTATTTTTCCTGTTCACCGGGAATAAATTTACAGCGGATACCGGCTTTTTTACTCTCTTTTTTGATAAAAGGAAAAGCCCCGTTTAGCGGGGCTTTTCAGGTTCTTCTGGATTATGGATTCTGTTCCAGGTTCCGGTTCAGCAAAATTTCCTGCTCCGGAATATAGTGTACAACCCTGGCGTCCGTATACCGGATGGTTTGCGGATGATCTGGATGTACGCCGTTATAGTCACGGAAAATGTTTTTGTTGTTGCGGAAGAGATCAAAAACACGGTGTGTTTCAAATGCCAGCTCCAGGCGGCGTTCGTCCAGTACCACATCGAGTACGGAAGCATATCCTTTCAGGTCGCTGGTGGAGAAGAGCGCATCACCACTTAAACCAGCTCTCATACGGATGGTGTTTACATCTTCGAGGGCCAGTTCTTTATTACCTTCTTTGGCATAGGCTTCAGCACGGATCAGGTACATTTCTGCAGCACGCAGTACTACCGGTGAACTCAGTGTAGGAATATTATCCTGGTTGGAATATTTCAGGATATACCATTTTTCCACCTTGTTATTTTCTTTACCACGGGTAGCCAGTACTTTTTTACCGGTAGTTGGATTCACAGAGTCTTTGCCAAACTGGTTTTTCAGGTATACCGGCTGAACAAAGGCGTGTCTTACATCTGTCGGATATTTGTCGAGCAGCTTTCTGTAAGATTCAGATGCATATGCTTCTCCGTAGCCCAATCCGCCCGGAGACATATAATACATAGAACCGATAGAGCTCCAATCGCGGTCGTCGCTCACCATATGCCGGATGGCGAAGATGGTTTCCTTATTGCCTTCATTTCCTTTTGTATAGTAGGTAGGCAGATCACTGGTAGGTACCAGCGGATGACGGCCACCCCGTATCACGGAATCCGCGAAGATGCGGGCAGAATCGTTCTGACCTCTGTAGAGATATGCCCGGGCGAGCAATGCCATCGCTGCATCTTTGGAAGCGTAGCTGTTGGTATTGTCGTTGTTCATCAGTCTGCGTGCGCGGGTGAGGTCTGCAATGATCTGTGCATACACCTCTTTTACTGTATTTCGTTTAGGCAGTTCCGTTACATCATATTTTGTTATGACTGGTATGCCCAGGTTAGTTTCCGGACTCTGGGAATAAGGACGTCCGAAAGTCCTTACCAGACTGAAATGTACGAAAGCGCGGATAAACAGGTTTTCCCCTATCAGCTGATTAATAGCGGCAGATTTACCTTCCGGCATAACGGCCATCAGGCGGTTACAGCCACCAATTGCTTTATACCCCATCCGCCATATCTGGTTGCCATTTCCCTGGTTTACCAGGTGGCCGTAAGTGTAGGAATAAAACAATGGGTCGGTGGTAGCACCGCTCAGTGCAATATCATCACTGGGATACTCTCCCATCTGGAAATAGTTACGGGTAAAGTTTTGCTCTTTCAGCAAAGAATAGTTACCGGCAGTGGCAGCAGGCCATTTGGTTTCATCGTTCAGAATATCCTCATCTTTGATACCATTGTGTGGCTCTTTATTCAACGAACAGGAAGATACCAGCGCCACCAGTGAAAGTCCTGCAATATATTTGGATATATGCTTCATGTTAATTTCTTTTTTCGCCCCTGTTAAAAATTGATTTCAAGACCAGCAAACCATTTGGTACTGTATGGGTACCGGTTATTGCTGATACCACGGTCATCTGTTTCCGGATCAATACCGGAGAAACGGGTGAGGGTCCACAGGTTATCGCCACCGGCAGAAATCCGTACATTGTTTACACGCATACGGTTCAGCCATTCTTTTGGCAGCGTATAGCTCAGGTTCACATTCCTTAAGCGCAGGTAGCTACCGTCTTCCAGGAAACGGGAAGATGGTTTATGAGCTTCTTTGTTACCACCGATTTTATATTGCGGATGGGTAGCATTATCTCCCGGTTGTTGCCAGCGGGTCCATTTTTTGTCCAGCTCCATCATGTTATAGGAGAAGTAAGCACCATCATTATCCATCAGCTCACGGGTAGTATTGTATACTTTATTACCGGATACAAAGGAGATGAATGCACTCAGCTGGAAGTTTTTATAAGACCATACGTTGCGGATACCACCAAAGAATTTCGGGGAAGCGCTACCTGTAATCTGGAGAGAAGCTTCGTTATACACACCGGTAGCTGTGCTGCCCACCACATTTCCTTTATCGTCTTTGATCAGTTTTTCCCACAGTGGCGTACCGGTAGCAGGATCTACTCCTAACCATTTACGTTGGTAGAAGCTGCGCATATCCTGTCCTTTCTCTAAAATAAAGTAGCTGCTCAGCGGATCTGTGATGTAATCTTTTCCACCATATAAATCCTGGATGCTGTTTTTATTAAAGCCGATGTTGAAATCGGTAGACCATTTGAATTCACCTACCAGGTTATCTGTACTCAGGTTGATTTCAATCCCTTTGTTACGCACGGAGCCAATGTTCCGGAGGATATAGGCATAACCGGCCGTACCAGGCAATGGCACATTGAACAGCAGGTCTTTGTTATCTTTCTGATAAAGGTCTACCGTCAGGTTGATCCGGTTAAATAATCCCAGGTCGAAACCAATGTTGGTACTGTAGGATTTTTCCCATGACAGATCCGGTACATTATAAATGCTTGGATAAGCGCCCGGATAACCATTGTACTGGGTATTTACCGCATAGGCGCCGATGGCGTTATAATCCACAATTTCCGCATTACCGGTAGTACCATAGCTGGCCCTGATTTTCAGGTTGCTGATGGCTTTGATATTCTTAATAAAGGTTTCTTCAGAGGCAGCCCAGGTAGCTCCAAACGCATAGAAGTTACCATACTGTTTGTTGGCGCCGAATCTGGAAGAACCATCTCTTCTGAAGGAAGAGGTGAAGTAGTATTTATAGTTGTAGTTATAGTTCGCCTGTATAAAGTAGGAATTGAAAGCACGGTCTGTTTTAGTACCACCAATTTTCAGCGGTGTGGATGTTACATCCAGTACATCTTTACCATCGAGGATACCTTTTCCTTTGGCATTGATATCGTTGAGGTTTACCTGTTGAAACTCCGCACCTACCAAACCGTCGATGTTGTGTACTTTATTGAAGGTATACCTGGCTTTCAGGAGGTTGGAACTGATATAGGCAACAGAATCCTGGTAGCTGTTATACAGGTTACCACGATCATCAGCGCCGGCAGCTGTTCTCAGATCTCCGTTACTCTCATTGCGGTAGTGATAGTATTGCGCCCGGTTGGTGGTGCTGAATACCAACCATTTGGTGATGTCGTATTCCAGTTTCAGCAAACCTTCCAGGGTTTGTCTTACGTCTTTATTGTAATTGTACTGCTGATCAAACAGGAAGTTGGAACGATCGCGCCCGTACCATTCGTCTATTACAGCGGGGTTCACAGGTTTGCCGGCGGCATTGTAAGGCTTATCCCATGGCATATTCAGGGGATACTGATACAGGGAGCCATTATTGTTATCGCGGTTGGATGATTGTACACCGGCGAAGTTGGCGCTCACCCGCAGTCTGTCTGTAATGTTATGGTCCAGATTCAAACGTGCGCTGAAACGTTCGACACCTGTACCTCTCAGGATACCATCTTCTTTATAGTAGTTACCGCCCAGGTAGAATTTCGTTTTTTCGTTTCCACCACTGGTAGATAATTCATAGTTCTGGTTAGAGGCATTCTGGAAGGCCAGTTTTTCCCAGTTGGTGCCTACATTCCGTAAAGCAGGGTCCAGGTCATTGCCGGCAGCTTTCTGCAGGTCATATAAGCTGGCGCTGTTCATCAGGTGGAAGCGGCCTGTATTCAGTTGAGCCGTACCGATATTGGTGCGGAAGTTTACCTGTGTTTTACCGGCTTTACCACGTTTGGTGGTAATAACCATTACCCCGTTGGCAGCTCTGGCACCATACAGTGTGGTGGCAGCCGCATCTTTCAGGATGGTTACTGTTTCAATATCACTGGGGTTCGGTAAACCGCCGATGATACCATCTACTACTACCAGCGGAGCATTACCGGCCGTTAAGGTACCGTTACCACGGATACGGATTACCGGCGCTGCAGACGGGTCTCCGGAACCATTACCAACAAACACACCACTCACTTTACCCTGCAGCATTTTATCTACACTGGTGGCAGTAACATCTTTCAGTTTTACTGCGGATACCGCCTGTGCAGCTCCTGTCAGGTTTTTGGTGGTAGTGGTGGTATATCCCATGACCACTACTTCTTCCAGTTTTTTAGTATCTGGTTCCAGTTTGATGTTGATCTCAGACCGGCCACCTATCGCTACTTTCTGCAGGATATAGCCAATATAGGAGAACACCAGGGTGCCATTTTCTGCCGGCGCCTGTAAAGTAAATTTACCGGTAGCATCGGTTACGGCGCCAATGCTGGTACCTTCCACAGCCACGGTTACCCCTGGCAGCGGATCTTTGGTAACTGCATCGGTTACAAAACCGGTTACTTTTATCTGGGCAGCACCTACGGGAGTAATCACTACCAGGTTATTGTCCAGTACACGATACGTAACATTGGAGCTGGAAAAAAGCAGTCCCAGTACATCGTTGATTTTTTTATCTTTTACACTAATGGTAACCGCCCTGTTGAGGTCGGAAAAGTTTTCATTGTAGAAAAAGCGATAGTTGGTATTGTTTTCAATAAGCTTAAAAACTTCGCGCACGCTTTTATTTTCTGCATGTAGTTCACTGATTCTATCCTGTGCATAGGTGGTAGCTGATACCTGTAAGAACCCTCCGAAAATCAGCAGACCCGTCATTTTCATCATGAGCAATAATTTTCGCCTGGGGCATACAAATGCCTCCAAGTTTGAAGTGGATTTCATAAACTTGTATAGATTTTAGTTTAAACGATTGTTTACAGTGGCAGTCCGTCGCAAAGACTGTCATAAGTGGATTTCGTTGATTGGGGTAAGTCGCATTACCCCAATTTTTTTTAGTCGTTCATATCGTGCATGTATATTGGTTTACAGGTGATAGAATGATTGTCTATGGTACCGGTTATTTGCCGGTTTTTAACGCTTTTGCATACTTTTCCCGGAGTACTTTATCAATCCCCAGGGTCACCACACCGTTATCTATACGATATTTCAGCGGTGCGGTCAGTTGCAGAATTCCTAATACCTGTTCCAGGGTTTCCTGACGAAAAGTGCCACTGAATTGATAGGTTTTTAGTTCTTCTTCATTGAATTTCACTGTTACATTAAACCTGCGTTCCATCGTTACGGCCAGTTCCTCCATGGTTTGTGCGGCAACGATCCAGTTGCCATCTTTCCAGGCGGTATATATTTCCGTATTGTTCACTTCACTGCTTTCTACCTGTGTTTTATCAGCACTATCGGCAGCAACGGCAGTACTTTTCATTTGTTCACTATGAATACCTGATATAGGTTTTTTATATACTACATGCTGATGTGGTTTCATCATTACGCCAAACGGACGGGCCGTGTTACTACCATCTATCTTCACTTCTCCTTCTACCAGCGTAGTGACAACGGTTTTATCTTCCGGATAGGCTTTTACATTAAAGGATGTGCCCAGCGCCAGAATTTGCAGATCCGAAGCCTTTACCGTAAACGGCTTTTCCGCATCGGTTTGAACTTTAAAAAATGCTTCCCCTTCCAGCTTCACTTCCCGGTCTTTCCTATTGTAGGACTGTGCATACTGCAGCTTACTGCCGGCATTCAGCCATACCTCCGTACCATCAGACAGCGATATCCGGGTGGTAGCTCCTTTCGGACTGGTAATCGTTACCAGTCGTGGATCCTGCTTTTTCCGGCCGGCGGCAAACCAGGCAAATACCAATCCGCCACCAATGATAAAAGGCAATACATAACCTGCTGCCTGCTGCATATACCGTTTCCAGCTAATGGCTGGTATTTGCGGCTCCGCTGTTATCCGGCAGGATAATGTCTGCCAGGCATTGTCTGTATGGTATCCAGCTGATGGCGCCGTCGCCATCCAGGTATCCCGCAACTGCAAAAAACGAACACGATTGGCTGCATCAGCAGCTATCCATTGTTCCAGCTCTTTTTGCTCCTCCTGCGAAACATTCCCGGATAAAAAACGTACAATCAGGTCTTCCGCCTGCTCATCAGTATAGATAGGTCCCATAATTTCGACAACAGCTATTAAGACAATTTTTTGCCGGCAACCGGGTGACAACCTCCCAAAAAAAATTTCTCTTTTTTTTAACACATCACTTCAGCAGCGGCAGTAATTCGGCTCGTAACCGTTGCAGGGCACGGGTCATCTGGGTTTTTACGGTATTGATGGAGATACCCAGGCGGTGGGATATTTCGGGATAACTTAATTGTTCAAAGCGACTTAAGCGAAATACATCCTGACACTGAGGCGGTAATTTGCGGATGGCTTTTTCTGCCAGCAGCTCCAGTTCCGAATGTTCCAGCTTTTCTACCGGAGAATGGAAGGATGACATACCGAGTAAGGATATACGCGATTCCAGCTGCTGCATTAATTCGCTGCCATACTGCGCTTTTATTTTGTCCTGTTTGATGAAGTTCAGGCAATTATTTTGCACGGCCCTGTATAGGTAGGCTTTTTCAGACACTTGTATATCCAGTTCTTCATAACGTTCCCAGATTTTTACAAAGGTGTCCTGCACAATTTCTTCTGCCAGCTCATGACGATTTACGAACTCAAATGCGAACGCACAGAGTGCAGCATAATACTGTTTGAATAAAGATTCAAAAACAGGTAATTGTCGATGCTGATGTATAATATTTGTGCTTATTTCCTCCAATGTGTAACCGGCGACGCGTAACAGTTTGCGGTCTCAAATTATTGCATTTGGACAGGAAACCGACATCATTGTTCACCTTTTATTTATTTATATATAGAAAACGTTCCCCGTCATGGAAAGTACGATAAGTTCACAGCAAAAAAAAACGCGGGTAAATTACCCGCGTTTTACTATCTTTTTTTCAGAGATTACATGCATAAACCGCCGCAGGTGCTGATCGTCTGGCCGGTTACATAGCCGCTCATATCAGAAGCCAGGAACAGGCATACATTGGCAATATCTTCCGTTGTACCGAAGCGGCCCAGTGGAATCTGCTGAATATAATTGCTGGCGCCTTCCCCTTCTTTCAGGTATTGCGTCATATCTGTTTCTACAAAACCAGGAGCAACGGCATTGCAGCGGATATTGCGGCTACCCAGTTCCTGTGCAATGGATTTGGTAAAACCAATGATACCTGCTTTGGAAGCAGCATAACTGCTTTGGCCGGCATTCCCCATAATACCGATGACAGAGCTCATATTAATAATGCTACCTGATTTAGCCTTCATCATCGGACGTATCACATGTTTGGTCATGTTATATACGCTTTTGAGGTTGATATTCATCACCTCATCCCATTGATCAGGGCTCATACGCAGGAGCAGGTTATCTTTGGAGATACCTGCGTTATTCACACAGACATCTATTTTCCCGAATTCTTTCAACACTTCTGTTACCAGTGTTTCGCATTCTTCATAAGCACCAGCATTGGATTTATAGGCTTTCGCCTTTACACCCAGTGCAGTCAGTTTATCTTCCAATGCTTTTGCCTTTTCATCAGAGCTTACATAAGTAAAAGCCACGTCAGCACCCTGCGCTGCAAATTTTAAAGCAATGGCTTCTCCGATACCGCGGCTGGCGCCTGTTACAATTACTACTTTGTTCTCCAGTAATTTCATGTTATAGTTGATAGGTTTTAAGCGTTCATATAATCGGCTACAAATTTCAGGATCTCCTCCAGGTAATTGCGGTCGTTATTTAATCTGGGGACTTTATGTTGTCCGCCCAGTTTTCCCTTGCTTTTCAGGAACTCACAGAAAGTGCCCTGGGGTAATACATGTATTACCGGCATGCGTAAGGCAATATCTTTATATCTTTTCGCTTCGTAGTCTGAATTGATTTCTTTCAGGGTACGATCCATTACTTCCGTAAAATTCGACAGGTTGTCCGGAGCTACTTCAAATTCCACCAGCCATTCATGTCCGCCGTTTCCGTTGTCACTGAAATAAACCGGGGCTGCGGTATAATCATTTACGACTGCACCGGTAGCTTCGCAGGCGCGGGCAATAGCGGTATCAGAGTTTTCCACAATTACTTCTTCTCCGAATGCATTGATAAATGACTTTGTTCTGCCGCTGATTTTGATACGATAGGGTATTAAAGATACGAACTGAATAGTATCTCCCACCATATAACGCCACAAGCCACCATTGGTACTGATAATCAAAGCATAGTTTTTGCCCAGCTCCACTTCCTGCAGTTGCAGGGTACGTGGATTTTCTTTACCCACTTCTTCCATGGGCATAAATTCGTAGAAGATACCATGATTGAGGAATAGCAACAGGCCTTCTTCTCCGATGACATCCTGTGCGGCAAAGAATCCTTCTGATGCATTGTAGGTTTCCTGATAATGCATTAATGGCTTGCGAATCAGCTTTTTAAACTGTTCGCGGTAAGGAGTGAAGCTTACACCGCCATGCATATACAGTTCCAGATTAGGCCATACGTCGGCCAGGTTATCTTTTCCGGTAAGTTCAAAAATGCGTTTGATGAGTACAATTGTCCAGGTAGGTACCCCTGCTATGGAAGTCACGTTTTCGTGAATAACCGCATTGGCCATGCGCTCAATCTTTTCCTCCCATTCCTCCATCAGGGCTATTTCCAGATCCGGGGTACGGATCATGTTGCCGTAGAAGGGCATGTTCTGGAGCATTACCGCACTGAGATCCCCGCAATAGGAATCACTGTTTTCCGATAATTTATTTACCTGGTGGCTGCCGCCGATAACCAGCGATTTGCCGGTAAATACGTCGGAGTCAGGGAAGTTGTTATAATAAAGAGATACCACATCCCGGCCAGAGCGGTAGTGGCATTCATCCAGACTTTCTACTGTAACAGGAATGAATTTGCTTTTATCCGCGGTGGTACCGCTGGATTTGGCAAACCATTTTATCGGGGTATTCCAGAGCACATTTTGCTGCCCTTCCATCGTGCGCTGTATGTAAGGCTTAATGGTATCGTATGTATGTACCGGAACCCTTTGCTTATATTCGTCTATCTTATAAATTTTCGAAAAGCCGTACTGTTTACCAAATTCGGTATACTGCGCTGCACTGATAAGGTTTTGGAATACCTGCTGCTGCACCTGCACAGGGTATTGCATAAAATACGCAATACGCCCCATGCGCAATCTTGCCAATTGTGATATTGCAGGACTTAAAATTCTCATATAGGATACTGTAGAATGTTTTTATTGTTTAGCTGCTTCGTCCAGGTAATCTTTCCGGCGCAAAATGAAATTCTGGCCAAGATACACTTTTCTTACCTGTTCGTCCTCTGCCAGTTCTTCTGCTGATCCGGACTTGAGAATCTTCCCTTCAAACAATAAATAGGCGCGGTCAGTAATAGAAAGGGTTTCCTGTACGTTATGGTCCGTAATCAGGATACCGATGTTCTTATATTTCAGTTTGGCAACAATTGACTGAATGTCTTCCACAGCAATAGGGTCGATACCCGCAAAAGGTTCATCCAACAGGATAAACTTGGGATCTACTGCCAGGGCACGGGCAATTTCTGTACGGCGGCGTTCTCCCCCGCTCAATACATCACCAGGGCTTTTCCGGACGTGTTGCAGCCGGAATTCAGACAACAGCTGCTCCAGTTTTTCTTTTTGTTCGGCTCTTTTAAGATTGGTCATTTCCAGTACTGCAGAGATATTGTCCTCCACACTCAGCTTCCGGAATACGGACGCCTCCTGAGGCAGGTAACCAATACCCATTTTGGCTCTTTTATACATCGGCAGCTTGGTAATATTAAGGTCGTTCAGATAAACATTGCCCTCATCCGGCTTAATAAGGCCTACTACCATATAAAAGGAGGTGGTTTTACCAGCCCCGTTCGGGCCCAGCAACCCTACTATCTCACCTTGAGACACCTCAACAGATACATGGTTTACCACCGTTCTGTTGCCGTAACGCTTTACCAGCTGGTCTGTATGTATTCTTAATGCCATATGCTCAAACTTAGCAAAAATAAACAATTCATCCACTTGGCCTAGTTATACTTCTCTTAAGATTAAAAATGATATGATATTGATAAGGGGATATCTTATTTTTGTCCGCATAATTTTTAGCAGGAATACCGGTTTTACCAACCAGCCGATTATTCCATAAAGCTTTTACATATATGAAAGTAACAGAACATATAGCTCAGGCAAAGGATACCCTGATCTCATTTGAAATCCTTCCCCCCCTCAAAGGAAAAAGCATAGAGTCTATTTATGAGCACCTGGACCCCCTGATGGAGTTCAAGCCAGCTTATATTAATGTTACCTATCACCGCAGTGAGCATATGTTCAAGAAAAAGGCGGATGGCGCCTTTGAAAAAGTGGAGATCCGCAAGCGGCCGGGTACAGTAGGCATCTGTGCGGCTATCATGAACCATTATAATATAGATGCGGTTCCTCACCTGATTTGTGGCGGGTTCAGCCGGGAGGAAACAGAAAACGCACTGATAGACCTCAACTTCCTCGGTGTGGATAACGTATTGGTTTTAAGGGGAGATGCGCCTAAAAACGAAACCTTCTTTGAACCGGAACCCAATGGCAACAGCTATGCGATAGACCTGCTGGATCAGGTGGCACACATGAATAACGGTATTTACCTGGAAGATGACCTGCAAAGCGGGGTAAAAACCAATTTCTGTATCGGAGTGGCCGGTTATCCGGAAAAACATTTCGAAGCGCCTAACATGCAAACAGATATGAGTCACCTGAAACGTAAGGTGGAAAATGGCGCCGACTATATCGTAACACAAATGTTCTTCGATAACCAGAAGTTCTTCGATTTTGTGGGTAAATGCCGGGAAATGGGTATTACCGTTCCCATCATTCCGGGATTAAAACCGCTTACCTCTAAAAAACAAATGACAACACTGCCCCGGATTTTCCATGTGGATATCCCAACTGATTTGTCTACTGAAATTTTAAAGTGTAAAACTGACAAAGATGTGGAACAGGTGGGTACAGAATGGTTGATTGCTCAATCCAAGGAATTGAAAGCTTTTGGTGTACCTGTGTTACATTATTATACACTGGGCAAGCCGAAAGTTGTACGTAAAGCGGTGGAAACCATTATGTAAGAGTAGAAAAAGATATTTCGCTTGAGGAAAGGGAAGGACGAAAGTCCTCCCTTTTTTGCTTTCTTTCATATAAAAAAAATGCCATCACGTAGATACGTAGTGGCATATCCCTATAACTGTCACACTTTTAATTTTAACTGTCCAATGATCGTTTCAACCTGCTATGGTTGTTACTTTCGATAATATGACGCACAGGATATACTTGTCCCCTATACCGATTAAAAAAAAAATATAAAATCTTATTTGCCCGGTTCCCTTTACCTGGTTTCGGCTACCGGCGGGCAAAAAAAATGCTTCCCGGAGCGGGAAGCATCACGATAGTATGTACCGGAGAAACCGGTAAAGTATTTTAATTACCAATCTTCGCGATCCAGCAACACTCCTATGTTTACACCCAGGTAATGCTGGCGGATACGGCTATTGGCAGCTTTGTCGATGTCCATCAGACCAAGGCTGTAATTGACACCAAGCGTCACAAAACAGTTCAGTTCCACTCCGGCTAAAAAATTAATACCGGCATCCCAGCGCTGTAAACTCAGCTGGGTCGTCTTCACATTGGGGAACTGACGGAAATCAACCTCCTGGGTACTTTTTTGCCATTCTTCACCGGCATCGTATACCGACAAATCATAACTTCCCCGTAAACAGTAGGATACATAAGGACCAGCACCGGCTACTATTTTTCCGAAAGAAACCGGTACTTTATATACCAGGTTCACCGGCAGTTCCAGGTATCGCAACTTGATGGCAGATACACCCGGTAGTTTAACATCTGAGAATTGCGGCGTATTATCCAGTTTAGCTCCTTTCACGATGTAACTGAGGCCTGGCTGCAGATACAGGTTTTTAACCAGCGGGACATTCAAATAAAAACCAGCCTGCCACTTATCCAGTGGGCTGGTTTGCAACGTCCGTGAATTACTACCGGACGTTTTTGCATCCATACGGGCATTCACATAACCTCCACGCAAGCCTAAGCTCACCTGGGCGTTCGAGGTAGCGGCAACAAGTAATGCTGCTGCTACAGCAATTGTGACAAATTTCATTTGTTCGGCACTGTTGGGATTAGAAAAATTACTGTCTTAATGTACAAAGGGATAAATATACACGACCACTATATCTCAAGCTACTATACTATTATATCTCAAGCTACTTTGCATTCTTCGGTTACTGGGGGCTAAATTAGAAAAAGATTACAAGATTCTCATAAAAAAGAAAAGGCTGTCAGTTTATAACTGACAGCCTTCCCAAGAAGTTCAATGTTAATGAAATTACATTTAGCGTCCACCGAATTTATATCCAACAGAAACGCCAAAGGAAGTATTTTTAAAGCTACGGCTGTTATCTGTCTTATCTGCGACATTCACCAAACCCAGGTCTGCATTCAATCCGAAGTACAATCCTGCCGGTATTTCATAACCGATATTGATACCTGCACCTGCATCAAAACGTTTCATTTTGTAGAGCAACGCTTCATCATCGAAAGCGTTTAAATCTCCCAACAGGGTATTTTTAACCTTACCGGATATACCATACGCGAAGTAAGGACCTACCGCCAATACCAGTTTACCGCTTCCTACTTCTGGTTTAAACATGAAGTTCACCGGTAACTGCAGGTACGACAACGTAGTTTTGATATCGGAGTTTTTCATTTTACCTCCTTTACCGGAATACAGTAAACCTGTGCCGATAAAGAAATCT